>CAWFFC010000012.1:0-146010 GCA_963815035.1 uncultured Gemmataceae bacterium | reverse complement strand
GCGGATGAATAAGAGTTCGCCTTCGTAATAGGGAAAAAGCGCGTCACTCATGAGACTTGATCGCGTACTGGCCCGACGACAATTCCAACACGGTGTCAAACGCCACGTCCGGCGAGGGATCGACGCTCAGCCGTGCGTCCACCTTGAATTTGATCGATCGTTCCGCGCTGTTTTCTCCCGGCACGTAGTTCACTCGAACGTCTTTCAGCCTCGGTTCGAAAAGCTCAATGATTCGTTGAATTTTGTCGGCGATATCCTCGCGATGTTTCGAGGTGATCGCCTCCAACGTGAGGAGATCGGGCAATCCATAGGCCACGATCGATTTCTGGATCTGGACATATTCGTCAGGCAAGCCGACATGCGTTTGCCGCGTATTCAGCAGTTCTTCAAGATCGCGGCGAACGGCGGCGAGCATTTTGCGCTCATCGTAGCCAATGAGAATGGCGGTCCCGGCAGATTCGGGGTCGATTAATCGATCGAGAATGGAAGGCTGCAAGCCCAGTTCAACTTCGGCCATGAGTTCTCTGTTTGGCTCCCGCTTCTTGATCCGAATGAAATCAGGCGATCAGCAATTCGCGCCACTCCAACAGCGTTGGGGCATCGTCGCCGATCATAAACGTCTTGACGCCCGTTCCGCGAACCAGCCCTTCGACAGGCGTCGACCAATCGACCGCGCGGCCGAGTTTGATTTGATCGTCCGCGTGTTCGTGCGAGCCGGGGTAGAGGGCCGGGAGGAGCACGTCGCCGGTCGCGCCGTCCTTGAGCATCAGGCGGGCGGGGCCAAAGCAAGTCCCGCGGATACTTGGGCGGATTGATGGCCACGGACGCCAACTGTTCAAGCGGCACCCAAAAATAGCGGCCTTGGCTAAACGCTTCCAGCACCGGGCCGAAAAGATCATCCGCGTCGCGGAGCCCTTCGAATTCCTTTTCATTGAATTGGCCCTTCAAGTGGGTTGCATTCTCGTTGACTTCCCGAAGCCATTTGGCGGCCTCCGCCGGGCGTCCCGAGCGGATTTCGCCAATGGCCTCAATGCGCCTGGCGACATGTTCGGCGGCGCATGAAAGAACTGCGGCGGCGTGCCTTGGCTGAACAGAGCGCGGCGGGCCTTTTCTGAATCCAACGCGTTCTTGTACAGCACCGCTGCAGCCGTCAATTCCGGCGTATCGAACGTCAACATGTCGATCTGTCGATGGGCCCGGTCCAAATCACCCGTGAATGCGGCCAGCTCAAACAGAAACAGCCGCCGATTGGCATCGCCCGGCTGTGCCTTGACCTCTTGAAGTTGAGCGTCGAAGGCGGCTTGCAACTGGCCCGCTTTGAATAGGTCGCTGGCGTTCATGCGGCCTCCACAAGGGTTCGGAGGGGATCGAAGCCTTTCAACAGCATATCGGCTTGGGGGCCCGGCTGCCACGCGAGCTTTAATTTGCGCCGGCAAAACGCATCGGCAACAATGAAAAAAAACGGGAGGTTTCGGCCTCCCGTTTCTTGTCGCGTTGACGCCAATTACACTTTCTTGTTGAGCTTCAGGTCGTAGCCGACCTTGACCGGCGAACCGACCTTGCCCTTTTCATCCTGCGGCTTGTACTCGAATTCGATCTTCGAGAAATTCAGGCTGATCTGATCGACCGGAATCACACTGCCGCTGCTGCCACCCGTCTGGTACGATGAAACCAACAGATCGGACATGGTGACCAACAAGTATTCCTGTTGCTCGCCGCCGGCCTTGCGGCAGGTCAGCACCGCCTTCTTGATATGCTCGCCCGTGGCACAGTTCAGCGCCAACTTCGGCGAGGCTTTGTTGACTTTCATCACGAAGTGAAAGTCTTGCATGGAAACCTTGCCGGCGCCGCCGCCGCCTCCGCCCGCATGCGTGCCGGAATTGGTCTCGCCCCAACTCCACGACTCAACGTCGATTTCACCCTTGTGCTTGTCGTCCGTCGATTCGCCGTCGATCCCGTCGAGTTTCAAGAAATAATCAACCGCTGCCATGACTGACTCTCCTTTAGGGTTAGGTTCAAGGCTCGTTTTCGATTCGCCTCTGCTAGGGAATGCAAATCAGATTTTGGGGCCGGACACAAATTCTCCTTTTTTGTCCGGCCGGGTTGATTATTTCGCCGGCGGCGGAAGGTCCGCGACCAGGCGCATCGACGTATCCAGCGCTTCCAATTGGAAATGCGGCCGCAGATAGGCCACGGCCCGGTAATGGCCTGGCTTGCCCTTCACTTCCTTCACGTCAATGCGGGCGGCCGCCAATGGCGACTTCGCCTTTCCTTCGTCGTTCAAATCCTCGGGATTGGCAACGACGTAGTTGTTGATCCAGCGGTTGAGCCAGGCTTCGCATTCGGCCCGTTCCATGAACGAGCCGATGCGATCGCGAGCCATCACCTTCAAGTAATGCGCGAAGCGGGACACGCACATAATGTAATTGAACTTCGCGGAAAGCTCGGCGTTGGCATTGGCGTCGTCGCGGTCGTACTTTTCGGGTTTCTGGCACGATTGTCGCCGATAAACGCCGCATAGTCGCGGTTCTTGCAGTGAATCAGCGGCAGGAAGCCGAGATTCGAAAGCTCGAATTCGCGGCGTTCGGTGAGCGACACTTCGGTCGGGCACTTCATGGCCACGTCGCCGTCGTCGGTGGGGAAGGTGTGGACCGGCAGGCCCTCGACCTTGCCGCCGCCCTCGACGCCTCGAGTGCGCCCATCCAGCCGTACTTCGAACGCATCGGTGATGCGCGTGGCATAGGCCCAGGCGGCGCTCATCCACAGATACTTGTCGTGGTTCGTGCCATCGACGCTCTCCTCGAAGTTGAATTCATCAATCTTCTTGAAGTTTTCACCGTAAGGCAGCCGGGCCAGAACTCGGGGCATGGTCAACGCCACGTAACGTGAATCCTGCGACTCGCGAAACGATTTCCACGGCGCGTAGTCGACGCTGGAAAAGATTTTGGCCAGGTCGCGCGGATTCGGCAGTTCCGTGAAGCGATCGAGGTTGAACATCTTCGGCGACGCGGCCGCGACAAACGGCGCATGCGCCGCCGCCGCGATATTCGACATCTTGGTGAGAATGCCCACGTCCGACGACGATTTGCCGAATTCGTAATCGCCGACCAGCATGCCAAATGGATACCCGCCCAACGTGCCGTATTCTTCCTCGTATACTTTCTTGAACATCTGGCTTTGATCGAACTCGACCGCGTTTTCGAGGTCTTTTTGAGTTCGCGCTTCGTGATGTTCATGACCCGAATCTTCAGGTTTTCACCCGTCTCCGAGTTCATGATCAGGTAATGCAGGCCGCGCAGGTGCCTTCCAGGCGTTGAAACCCCGGATCGTGCATGACCTCGTTTAGCTGCGAAGTCAACTTCTTGTCGAGTTCGGCGATCCAAAACTTGATGTTGGTCTCGACGTCCTTCGAAACGACCTGGCCGGGTTTGACGATTTGGGCCATGAACTGGCCCAAGGCGTCCGTGCCCCGCATGCACACTCTTGTCCTCTTTGTCGACCCTGGCAAGATCCAGGGCCTTGTCGAGCCACGATTCAGCCGTTGCTTCGGCGGCTTGACCTTGCTGGGCTTGTGCTTGTGTTGGACTGCTCATGAGCTACCCTCCGGCTTCGCGGCGCCTTCATCCGCCTTGGCGGCGCTTCCTCGCGCCACTCCCATTTGTTTGGCCAACTCCATCGCCTTGTCGGTGTTCGACAACACGTCCGCCAGCAAGGCTTCCAATTTGTCGTTGCCTTCCATCTTGCTCAGCAATTCCGTCAGCTTATGACGCATCTGGAGCAATTCGTTGAGGGCAGGCACCTGAGCAGCAACATTGGCGGGATCGAAGTCGCTGAGACTCTTGAAATTGAGTTCGACGGCCAGCTTGCTTTCGGCGTCGCCGGTCAGCTTGTTGGCGACTTTCAACGCCAATCGCGGCGCGGACCGAGCGAGCACGTCGTTGAAATTGTCGCGATCGATGGGCGTGAATTTCCGCTCTTTGATCGGCTTCAGCGCTTCCTTCGGCTGCCCGGACATATCCGCGACCACGCCGACCACAAACGGCAATTCAACGGCTTTCATGGCGCCGCCGGTCTCGACATCGTAGGTGATCTGGACCCGAGGCCGGCGGACCCGATCCAGCTTATGTTGTGTGCTTTCCGGCATGGCAAAAACCTCGGCACTCAGGAAAAGAACTTGCCCGGCGTTATGCCAGGCTTATTTCGACATCACTCGGCAATCCATGCGCTCTCGCTGACAGCACGAGAATAGCGGACTCGCCGATTGTTCGTGACAACGAGACTTGGCAATTGTAAGCAGGTTTTGGCAACGATGCAAGGAATCCGTCGCCGCCAAATCGATTTCCTGGTTTCAGCCGACGGCATACGTCGCAATTTTAGGTGCCGTGGGCGGCGGCCGCAGCGTGCTGTTGCTGACGCTTGACGATGACATGATAGATCAATCCGATGAGTATCAAATCCGGCGCTTCCAACTGCTCGCCGGTTTTGACGACGTCGCCAGCCGCGCTCGCAGAGGCCGAGCCGGTCCACCGTGGCGAGGCTTTTCCCTTCATGTAAAATCTCGTATGAGCTTCGAAAAAACCCAGATTTTCGCAATTGCGCGGGTCCGCAGGTCAGCGTCAGACCCCAAGCAGACGTAAACACGCCGGCCGGTCGGGCTTCCACCAGCACCGCGTCGGTGTCCGCGTCCTTCAACTGAAAATGGCTGGTCAGCCAACCGGCTCGGTCGAGCTTGAGCCGTCGCCGGCCGGTCAGGGCCAAGTCCAACCCCTCACTGAAAAATCGCCCCTCAATCTTGCCGATCGCCTGCCCATTGAGCTTGAGCACATGAGTCGATGAAAAGCAGTTTTCGGCGCGTGCTTCCAGGATCATGGCAGTTCGCTCCCCAGGTCGAGCTTTGTTCTTAGTCTCTTTAGTTCTTCGTTCTTTGTGCTTTGTGCTTTGTCGCTTGTTGGCCATTCAAATGCGAGACTGACAACTCAAATGCGAGACTGACAACGAACGAAGAACAAACCACAAAGCACAATGAACAACGCGTCATTTCTTGACGACGGAGACTTTGAATTTTGCACTGGTGGCCGTGTGTCCCGCGGCCACACCGGTAACCGTCACATCGGCCTTTTCGATTGCGGTCGCGTTGGCGGCCGCGGTCACTTCAATCTCCACCTCATTCTTGCCGGCCGGGATCGGCGCTTTCGACGCGGTCACGCCCTTCGGTAAATTCTTTACTTCCAGCGCGATCGGCCCGGCGAAGCCGCCTTTTCGCTTGGCGCTCACCTTCAATTTGGCCTTGTCGCCGGACTTAAGCGGCGGCAAGGGGCTCGCCGCCAGTTCGAATGGCAAAGCGACCGTGACCGGCGCGGAGAAGGGCACGGCAAAGTCCTTTCCGCCGACCTTCGCCTTGGCAATGAAAATCACATCCGATTTTCCAAGTGCGGCTTTCGCGGCCGCCGTCAGCGAAAATTCCACGTCGTTGGCGGCCTTGGCGATCGGCTTCGGCGCCGCGGCCACATTGGGCGGCAGCGCGGCCGGCGCGATGCTGATGTCGCCGGCGAATCCGGCCGAGCGCGTCGCCGTCACGATCAAGTTAACCGGCACGCCGCGAGCCGCTTCCGCCGCTGCATATTTCGCCGTCACGCGGAACGGCGGATCGGTCACGCTCGCCGCCAGGTCCGTCGCGTGGTCCCGAGACGGGAACGGCAGCCCTTGCATCTCTTGCCGGATGCTCGCCATCACGCTGACAAACGATTTGACTTCCTTGCCGTTGATAGTCGCTTTCGCCTGAATGTGCACGATCGAACCGCCAATTGGGGACTTCCCCGAATCGTGGATGGTCAGCACCGCGAGCGGCAACTTGGGGCCGGGCGGCGCGGCCGTGGTGATCGTGGTGCTGCCCGTCCAACCCGAATGGCCGACCACGCTGACCTCGATGGGCCCGGAGTAATCGCGCCGAACCACGGACTGGATCGGCACGACCGCCGTGCCGTGGGACGGCACTTCGATCTTGTCGCTGTCCAGGACGATTTCAAATCCGGGTTGGGGCGGCTGAATCGTGAGATGATAGACCTCGTTCGGCCCATGAAGGTAATTCAAGTGCTCGACCGAGAGAAACAAATCGCCGTCCGCCGCGGCGGTGTAGTCGATGCCGGTTCCGGCCATCGGATTGCTGGTCGCGACCTGCGTGCCCTTCGCGTCGTTCAAAATCATGTAAACGTCGGCGGGAGAATTCAGTTCATGGGTTCGACTGTCGATTCGGCAACGCTGCCCTTTCTTGGCGTTGAACACGAACCAATCCTTGTCGGATTTTTCCAGGAAGCGGCCGCTAACGCCGCACGGAAACGGCACCCGATTGGCCTTGGCGGGCTGGTTGTTGGGTTCTTGTTCCGTCACTTCATCCAGGTCGCTGAGCCGAATCGAAACGGGCCAGCCCGATTGCGGGCGAGCGCCGCGCGGGACAATCGCAATCGCTTGTTTCGCCGAATCCGCCGGCACCGCGATCGCCACCGGAGAGACGCCGTCCAAGTCTGGGCCGGCGAATCCGATGCTGGCTTTCGACCCGCGTTTCACGGCCAGCGGAAACGGCGCGATCGCGCTGGGAAAATCGCCGACTCGCAACCGGTACCAATATTCAGCGCCGCCGCGATGAGTGCTGTCCCGGATTTCGATCAGGAATTCGCCGCCCTGCGCGAACGTATGAGTCAGGCGGCAATCAGTTTGGCAGCCGGGCGAATCGTCGCGGTATAGGCTCGGAATTTCGCGCCCGGTCTTCGCATCGTAAATCATGATGAGCGGGTCCAGCGCCTGCCAATTCTCCGCGCTAAGGCATCAATCGCCACCCGTTGCCCCGGCTTGACCGCGATCTTGAAAAACTCGCTTGTCTCGGGATCGATTCGGCCGGTCGCGACGCTGGGGACCGGAATGCTCAACGCAGTCGAGGCCGAGCGGTTCGAGCCCCCCGCCGGCGCCGCGGGAAGATCGTCGATGCAAAACGGTCTGAAATTCGACACGCCTTGCTTGGTGACCAGGCGCAGCGGATACAGGCCAATCGGCGTGCCCGGCGGAACCTCGACTTTGACCCGCAGTTTGGCCGAGTTTTTGGTGTTGTCGCCGTCGGTCGGAAACGTGACCTTCGCCGGGAAACCGAGCAATAGGCCGACCGGGTCATTCAAATTAGCCCCGGTCAGCGTAATTTCAGTCGTGCCTCCCGGGTGCGCCCCCAGCGGCTGCGGCACGCCGATGGTGGGCGATTGCGGATTGGCCGGCATTTTGAATGGCGGTTGTTGGCCGTCCGCCGCGCTTAACAGACAGCTGACACTTAAGATCGCGGCAAACCATCGTGCCGTGCGGGTGGAGAGAGCCATGCAATCCTCGTTCGGCGTGAGTCAAGGGAAACGGGCGAGGCGGGATTCTGCCGTTTTGGCGTGGTGATTTTACCTTTCCCGACCGCCGCTGGCCAAGTGAAATGTTCGATTGTAACGATTGAACCAAGGGCGGGGAATCGGCGGTCTCGGAAAACCGAGTTTGCGACATCGAGTTTGTGAGCTATTGTGGAATGATTGTCTATAGCGATTTTTCCGCGAATGAGTACAAACCAGGGGCGTTGGTCCAGCCATAAATTTGCCTTTTGCCGCCGGTTCGTCCCCCCGGACAGGGCGGCTGCAGTCGTTGACGGGGCTCGATGATGAAGCAAATGATTCGCCTGCGCGGCATCAGCGGCGAGGTGAAGGGCAAGGTCTGGGAGGCCGATTCGCTGCTGCGCAGGCCGCCTCAACTCGCTGGAAATTGTTCTCGACGACAGCTCTGTCAGCCGCAAGCACGCCGAACTTCGCGTCGGCGAGCAAGGCTGGGTGCTGCACGATCTCGACAGCACCAACGGCACTTTTGTCAACGGCGTGCGCATGGGCAAAGAGGATCGCCCCCTGCACGCTCGCGACATCGTTCAATTCGGCAAGGTCGCCATGATTGTCGAACTGAACGAAACCACCGGCTCCGCACAAGGCGTTGAAGGCGAAATAAATGTCGAGGCCGCCACCCACCAATCGTGGGAAGAGGCCCTCGACGGCTTGGCCTTCGATCGCAATCGCTGCCCGCGGCCAGGCGAACAACTGCGGGCCCTGCTTCGCGCCGGCCATCACATCGCGCATCTCGAAAGCGAAACCGAACTGTTGCATTCGATTTTGAACGATGCGGTGATGGTCCTCGACGCCCAGCGCGGCGCGATCGTGCTCGCCGACGGCGAAAGTTCCCTTCAGCTTCGTGCGCTGGCCGGCGATTCCTCCGGACGATTCCATTTCAGCCACCGCCTCGCCCAGCGCTGCTACCAGGGCAGCGAATCGATCCTCTGCGGCAGCGTCGATGAAGATCCCGACCTGAAAATGGCTCAGAGCATCGCCGACGGCGCCATGGCTTCCGTCATGTGCATCCTGCTTCGCACCCCGCGGCGAAAGCTCGGCGTCCTCCACCTGGATCGAAACTTCTGGCAAAAGCCGTTCAGCGAGGACGACCTCCACCTCGCCGACGCCCTGGCCGCCACCGCCTCGATCGGCATCGAATGCTCGCAGTTGATGAAGAAACAACGCGATCTGTTTCTCAATACCATCACCGTCTTGGCTCAGGCCGTCGAACTTCGCGACGAATACACCGGCGGCCATACCGCACGCGTCACCAATTTCGCGTTGCTTCTCTCGCAGCGGCTGAATCTGCCCTACAAGGACCAGGAACTGCTTCGCCTCGGCACGCCATTGCACGACATCGGCAAGATCGGCATCGACGATTCGATTCTGCGCAAGCCCGGCAAGCTGACGCCGGAAGAGTACAAGGTCATGCAGTCGCACACCGTGAAAGGCGATGCGATTGTCTCGACCGTGCCCGATCTGCACCCGGTTCGCCCGATCGTTCGCAGCCATCACGAACGCTGGGACGGCGCAGGGATATCCGGACAACTTGGCCGGCGAAGCGATTCCGCTGTTGGCGCGCATCGTCGCCGTGGCCGATGCCTTCGACGCCATGACTTCCAATCGCCCGTACCACGCCGACCGCAAGGGCAAGACGGCCGAAGAGGCGTTTGCCGAGGTGCAGCGGCAATCCGGCAAACAATTCGATCCCGGCTGTGTCGACGCCTTTCTGGAGATTCAGGACCAGGTCCTCGAATCGATGCAGACGCTGCGTCAGACCTCGGTCTTCCGCGCCATGAACGCGGGATGAGTCGCTCGGCCTGAATTTATCCTTGGCGAGCGGCACGAATTACGCACCCATTCAACTCGGGCAGCCAACTATAAGCGCCTAAAAGAATGAATGAGGAAGGCAGGAACAAAGGAAAAGATAGCGGGTTTATTGTTCCTGTCTTCCTGCCTTCCTCATTCTTTTAGAGCCTCTAAACCGAATTCGACCCAACGCCGATCCGGGCTCAACCCGCTAGACTGCTTCTACTGCGACTTTCAAATTGTCGTAGCGGCTACATTTGGGAATTCACCATGATTCGCACCGCGCTCTTGTCGTTGCTTCTGGTCGCTCCGACATTCGCCGAGGATTGGAAACCCGCCCCTGGCCCGCTGATGACGCGCTGGGCCAAGGATGTCTCGCCCACAAAAGTGCATCCGGAATATCCGCGGCCGCAAATGGTCCGCAAGGAATGGGAAAACCTCAACGGGTTGTGGGATTTCGGCACCGGCGCGGCGAAGCCCGAATCGTGGTCGCAAAAAATCCTCGTGCCGTTCCCGGTCGAATCGTCGCTCTCCGGCGTCGGCAAGATGGTCGATGGCCCGGTCTGGTATCGCCGGACCTTCGCGATCCCCGAAAAGTGGAAGGGCAAGCGAGTCCTGTTGCACTTCGGGGCGGTGAACTGGGAATCGGCGGTCTGGGTCAACGGCAAGCAAGTCGGCGCGCACAAAGGCGGTTACGACGGCTTCACATTCGACATCACCGAGCAATTGAAACCCGGCGACAACGAAATCGTCGTCAAAGCGATCAACCCCGCGGACAAGGGAACACAACCTCGCGGCAAGCAGGTGAAGAAACCCGGCGGGATTTTTTACACGCCCAGCACGGGAATTTGGCAGACAGTCTGGCTGGAACCGGTGCCGAAGGTCTACTTCGAATCACTCAAAATCGTTGGCAATCCAGCCAACAGGAAAATCTCCATCACTGCGCCGCTTAGCAACACCACAGATCGATTGTCGCTCGGGGCGAGTCTGTTGCTGGCATTGCCAGCGGCTCCTAGCGAGCCGCTCAGTGTAAGGGTAGATGTTGGCAAAAGGCGAGAACTCACTGTTGATCTGACCGTGCCGAAAGAGTTGCTAAGGTTATGGTCTCCGGAGTCACCACATCTTTACAGTTTTAATGTGTATCTTCAGGATAGCAATGGCACGGTGGTCGAGTCGCCCAATTGCTATTGTGCGATGCGCAAAATCGAAGTCGGCAAAGATAAAAACGGCGTCACTCGCATCCTCCTTAACGGCAAACCTTACTTCCAGGTCGGCCCGCTCGATCAGGGATTCTGGCCCGATGGGATTTACACCGCGCCGACCGATGAAGCGCTCAAGTACGACATTGAGATCACCAAGAAGCTCGGCTTCAACATGATCCGCAAGCATGTGAAGGTCGAGCCGCGATCGATGGTATTACTGGTGCGACAAGCTTGGCATCCTCGTCTGGCAGGACATGCCCAGCGGCGACAAGTTCATCCGCCCGCGCGATCCCGATATCCAGCGCTCGCCGGAATCGGCCAAAGAATACGAGACCGAACTGAAGGCGATGATCGACGGCCGCCGCAATCATCCCTGCATCGTCATGTGGGTGCCGTTCAATGAGGGCTGGGGGCAGTTCGACACCAAGCGCATCACCGAATGGATCAAGAAATATGATCCGACGCGGCTGGTCAATTGCGCCAGCGGCTGGGCCGACCGCGGCGTGGGCGACGTGCACGACTGGCATGTCTATCCCGGCCCCGGATCGCCGAAACCCGAGGCGAATCGCGCCGCGGTGCTCGGCGAGTTCGGCGGGCTCGGACTGGCGACCGAAGGCCACATGTGGACCAACAAACATTGGGGCTACGCCGGCACCCGCGACTCCGCCGACCTGACCCGCAAATATGAACGGCTTTTGCAGCGCGTCCATGAACTGAAAAAGAACCCCGGATTAAGCGCCGCGGTCTACACGCAGACCACCGACGTCGAAACCGAAGCCAATGGGTTAATGAGTTATGATCGCGCCGTGATCAAAGTCGACGTCGATCGCGTTGCGGCCGCGAATCGCGGCGACTTCTCCAAAGTCCCAAAAGTAAAAACTGTCGTGCCGACCTCGCAGGAGAAGGGAATCGAATGGCGCTATCGCTTCGATGAGCCGCCGGAGGCCTGGAAACAAGCCGCGTTCGCCGATTTCCGCTGGAATAAAGGCGAGGGCGGTTTCGGCACCAAGGGCACGCCTGGGGCCGTTGTGCGAACCGAATGGAAGACGCCCGACATCTGGCTTCGCCGTGAGTTTGAGTTGCCCAAGGGCGACACCGGCAACCTGCACCTGCTGATCCATCACGACGAAGACGCCGAGGTTTATCTCAATGGCGTGCTCGCCGCGAGCGTGAAGGGATATGTCACCCGCTACGAAATCGAATCGATTTCAACCGAAGCGATCAAAGCGCTCAAGGTCGGCAAGAACATGATCGCCGTCCATTGCCATCAAACCGGCGGCGGACAATACATCGACGCGGGATTGGTTCAAATAGGAAAATAGAACACGGATTTTCACGGATCAAAAATCATTTGATTCTGATCCGTGAAAATCCGTGTCATCCGCGGCACCCGTGTTCGATTCGCCGTTATTCCCCGTCTTCAAGCAAATCGTTGTCGCCAAAGATCGTGAATCCCATTCGCGCAAGGTCGAGACCGCCATTTCGTGGTCGGCGACGTGCAACGCCAAGCGCGGCGCAGCCTTGCGGACCGATCAAGAGCGGGTAGGCATAGTGGATGTCGATTTCAGCGGAGAGCAACGCCTTGCAAATGTGAGCCAACGGCTGGCGACCCTCAGGAACTTTCACCACCAGCAGATCGCTTTCGGTGATCGGCAGACTGGCGGCTTCGAAAACCTCCCGGGCTCGCTCCGCGTCGCTCAACACCAGCCGGATAATCGCGCAATCCGCGGAGTCAACGACCGTTAGCGATACGATGCGAATGTCGGTGGATTCGAAACGGCGCACAAGATCCATCAAGGCGCCGAGGCGATTTTCCAGAAAGACATTGAACTGGCGCACGCTGGGCCATTCGCGGGCTCGGGCCGTTTCAAATTCGGTTCCAGCGCCTTCTCCGAAACTCATGGGAGATCCTTTAATCGTTTACGTTTCGCGCTCGCGCGGCGCCGCGGGCAAAACGAATTCATGATTCACGCTTTCGACTGTCCTACTTCGGACGCATTTGTTTCACCAACTGGCGCCAGGCGAACTGGCGCAGCGGGTCATGCTCGGGGTCGTCGAGCGGCAGCGGATCGCGGCAGCGGCCGGGCCGCAGTATTTGCAATTGCATCCATTCCTTGACCTGCTTCGCGACATCGGGCGGCACGGGGAAATAGTAGCCCGGATCGGGCCGAATCCCCCAGTCATCGCTCGGCTTGCTGTCGGGGAAGCGATGCAGGTTTTTGCCGCTCGGGCACGTGAAGGTTCCGGTGGTCAGCTTGAATGAAATATTGGCGGCGCCGGGAAGCGTTTCGGTTTTTTGGACACTGCCTTTGCCAACGCTACGCTGCCCAGCGATTTTCGCGACTCGGTGGTCTTGCAATACTGCAGCGATCATTTCCCCGCCGCCGCGCAGTCTCCCCATCGATCAGCACAATCGTGGGAATGCCCTTGAGAATTCCCGTGCCGTTGTCGATCGTGTAAGACTGTTTTCCGTCCATTCGGTCGTTGAAATGGGCGATCGTCCCGGACTTGATGAACATCCCCGAAATTTCTTTGGCCGGAGTCACGAACCCTCCCGGATTGCCGCGCAGATCGAAGATCAGCCCGCGAAGTCCTTGAGCCTTCAGGCCCAGAAGGGCCTCGCTCATCTCATAACTGGAGCCGCTGCTTTCGTCGCCGGAGCGGCCATTGTTGATGAAGCCAAGCCGCACATAACCGATCCGATCTTGCCGATCGAGCATGTAATCCCAACTGTTGTCGGTTCTGCGGCGCACGCCAAAAACGGATTCGACGTCAAAAGTCGTCGGCTGCACGGCGAATTCCAGCGGCCGCTCGCAGCCCACGCGGCGAAACGTTAATTTGAGTTTGGCCGGATTGCTCTCGCCGCCACTGGATAGTCGCTGAAGCTGTTCGGCGCCTTCGAGCGTGTCGATGGCTTTGCCGTCAATCTGCGTGAGCACGTCGCCGGGACGGATGCCGGCTCGCTGCGCGGGCCCGCCGGGGTAAACCACGGAAACGCGCGCCGGTCCGCGGTCGGTAAACGGGTGCGAGCTTCGTTGCGGCGCCTCGAACTCGCGCACCGTCGCCACGATGAGCGGAGTCGTTTCAAATTCCAGTCCGGCGCCGGTGAGACTCGATTCGCCGTAGGTCCTGCGATCGTTTAGGTCGGCAATCCCGCAATAGGGATCGAGCACGCGCGGAATCGCGCAGGCTGATCGATAAGGCGCGCTGATCGCGGAGCGCCTCGCGGTCGCCCAGCTGTTGCCGGGCCACCATTAAAATGTGCAACAGCTGATTCGGGTTGCTGGCCTGCGACAGATCGGCCTTGACCCAGGTCGGCATCGGCTCGCGAGCGGCTTCGTAGATGCCCTCCAGCGCCGCCTCCACGATCTTCGCCGGTGGGATTGGCTTGACATAACGCTCCGCAATCAGTTGCGCGACCGAAAGGATCTGTTGGGCGTAGGCGGTCGAACTGGACTGAAGGGAATTCGAGGCGCCGGACGGCGGTCGGCCACCGGGAGTGGCGGACCAGGCGATCCCCCCGGCCCCAAGGCACACCAACGCTACGATCATCCCGCGCATTGCGATCCCTCTCGCGCCCGAATTACGCGATCATGCAGAATATCGTAGCGGTGATGGCCGTTTTACGCAACGACAATGAAGCGCACCACGACGCGTGCAACGGCAACTCGTAGCTGCATTCGCCAGAATGCAGATCCTTCGACGAGCCAGAATGCAGATCCTTTGACGTGATGCTCGCCCGCCCCGCGTTCTGGCAAACGCGGCGATGAATTAGAACCCGCGAATCAGACGCTCTTTTGATAGACTTCTTCCGCGGTGATCACGATTTGCGCGATTTCAACGAGTTTCTGGTTCTTGTCGCGAGCCATTTTTTGCAGCCGGCGAAAGGCCTCGGGCTCGTCCAGACCCACTCGCTTCATCAGCAGCCCCTTGGCCCGCTCGATCAGCTTGCGATCCTCAAGCGCCTGTCGAAGATTGTCGGCTTCCTGCCGCATCGAGCGAAACTCCTGAAAGCGGCTCATGGCGATGGCGATCGCCGGCTCCAGGTCGTGCTGCTTGATCGGTTTGACCAGGTAAGCGGACACATGATTGCGCTCGGCCCGCTCGATCAAATGCGGATCGTGGAACGCCGAGATGACGATAATCGGAATCGGATCGATGGCATAGATTTCCGCCGCCGCGTCGAGGCCGTCCATGTCCGGCAGGCGAATGTCGGTCATCATCAGGTCCGGACGCAACGCGAGGCAACGCTCGATCAGTTCGCGCCCGTGGCCGACCATGCAGATGACTTTGTGCCCAAGCAAGTTCAGCGTTTCTTCGAGATACTGCTGCATCAGCGGTTCGTCTTCGGCCACCGCGATGGATAACGGCCGTTTCATGATCGACCTCGGGGGAATTGGATTTCAATCGTGGTTCCCGGCCCGGGTTCATCGCCGACTTTGATCGTGCCTTCGTGGGCTTCCACAATGCGCTTGGCGATGGCCATGCCCAGCCCGGTGCCGTTGGTTCGAGTGACAAAAAAGGGATCAAACATCCGGCTTCGTTGCTCGGTCGAAGGCCCGACGCCATTGTCCTGAATACGAATTCGCAACGCGCTTTGACCTTCGACTTCCGAATCGGAGCACGAAATGACGATCCGAACCGGATCGCGGCAACTTGCCAGCGAATTCTCGAAAATGTTTCGAAATACCGTTTCGACGGGAAATGGATCGACCAGGCAGCGAAGGTCCGCTCCGTTGGTGATCGATTGCAGCGCGGCGTCGCGGCCCAGCCGCCGCGTGGACAGTTGCTTCCACGCCTGCTGCCACATTGGCGCGACCTCGTGAATTTCGCGCGAGACGTTCATCGGCCCGGCGTAGCTGCGGACCTCGTCCAAGAGCCGGACGATGCGGTCGTGGGCTTTTTGAATTTCGAGAATCAACGAGTTTTCCGAACTGGATTTCAGTCGCCGCGCCAGCATTTCAATTGACGCCTGGATTTGCTGGAGCGCGTTTCGGCTCTCATGAGCCAGACCGGCCACCATTTGCCCGATGGTGGCCAGCCGCTCGCCCTTTAACACCAGTTCCTGCGCCGCATTTCGTTCGGCGATTTCCGCCAGCAATTGTTGGTTGGCTCGCGCATAATTCGCGGCGATTTCGATACAGCTCGACCAAGGCGGACACCTTGGCACGCAGAATCTCGGGCACGATCGGCGCGAATACGAAATCTACCGCCCCCAGCTCGTAGCCTTTCAACCGGTCCATTTCCGACGGGCTGAACGCGGTCAGGAATATGATCGGCGTCCGCTCCAGTCGTGGATGCCCGCGAATCAGGGCCGCCGTCTCGAAACCGTCCATGTCTGGCATGACGACGTCCAGCAGGATCAGGGCAAAATCGTCCCGCAGTAGGCACTGCAATGCCTCTTTGCCGGAAGCGACGGTTACAAGATTCTCCTCCAAGTTGGAGAGAATCGCCTGATAGGAAAGCAATTTCCCAGGTTGATCATCAACCAACAAAATATTGACTTTGCCCATGGCTCGGTCCTTCTTGCAATCGGACGTCAATTTCCGATCGAATGGACAGTCCTCGTCCCTCGACCCTGGTGCTCGAACTCGCCGCTAGCGACTTGCCGTCGGTTGACGGCCAGGTCAGGCGTTGCAGCGCAAGACCTTAGCGATGAAGCCAAACCCGCATCAGCGAAAGCAATTGATCGCTGTTGACGGGCTTGGCGATATAATCCGATGCCCCGGCCTCGAGGCACTTCTCGCGGTCTCCTTTCATCGCTTTCGCGGTCAGAGCGATGATCGGCAGCAGGCGGTGGCGCGGATTGGAGCGAATCGCATGGATGGTTTCGTATCCATCCATCTCCGGCATCATAATGTCCATCAGCACGATATCGATCTCGGCTTCCTGCTCCAAAAGTTGGATCGCGTCGCGGCCGTTGTCGGCGCTCTCGACCCGCATCTCGTGCCGCTCCAGCAAGCTCGTCAGGGCGAAAATATTGCGAACGTCATCGTCAACCACCAGCGCCCTGCGACCCGACAAGACGGTATCGCTCTGGTGCAACAGCTCCAGCATCTTTTGTTTGGGTTGGGGCAATTGGGTGGTGACTCGGTGCATGAACAGAGCGGTTGCGTCCAGCAATCGTTCCGGCGACTGAACTCCTTTGACGACAATTCCTTTCGCCATTCTCCGTAATTGGGAAACTTCTTGCTCGGTGAGTTCTTTACCGGTGAAAACCACAATCGGCAAATCGTGAAGCGAAGGCTGCTGGCGAATCTGTTCGAGCACGTCGAAACCAGAAAGGTCTGGTAGACGCAAATCGAGCACAACACAATCGAATGGCTGCGTCTTCAGCAATTCCAGTGCCGCGGTCCCGCTGCCGACCGAGGTGATCTGGATATCCTCGTGAGCAAGCAGTTCCTCGATGGTCCTGCGTTCCATTTCGTTGTCCTCGACCACCAGCAGCTGCTTGATGCGCGGGGTGGTAAAACGGATCATCCGTTCAAACGCCGCGTCCAGTTCCCCCGTGGTCATCGGCTTGACCATGAACGCGAACGCCCCATGTTCCAGCCCATGTTGGCGTTCCTCGGTCACGGTGATGATCTGAACCGGAATATGCCGCGTGGCGGCGTCTTGCTTCAAATGGCTCAGCACGGTCCAGCCCAGCATGTCGGGCAGGTGGATGTCCAACGTAATGGTGGTGGGCTGATACTCGCGAGCAAGCGCCAGCCCGGCGCTGCCCCGGCTGGCGACCAATCCCTTGAATCCCTTGTCGCGAGCCAATCCCAGCAGCACTCGGGCATAGTGCGGATCATCCTCGATGATCAGCACGCTCGGGTCGCCGTGCTTGATCGATTCGCGATCGTCGGGCACTTCCTCCTGCTTGGGCATCGGCAAAACGATGGGCATGCGTTCGACCGCCAGGCCGGGGCGATCCTTGACGACCGTCGGTCCCACATAGGTGTGGGGCAAATAGAGCGTGAAGGTGCTGCCCTCATTCGGCGTGCTGGAGAGCCGAATTTCGCCGCCCAGCAGGGCGGCGAGTTCGCGGCAGATGGCCAACCCCAATCCGGTGCCGCCATCGCGCCGGCTCGTGCCGGCGTCGGCCTGTTGAAACGCCTCGAATACGATCTTCTGCTTGTCCGGAGCGATGCCGATGCCGGTGTCGCGGACCGAAAAAGCGATCACCTGCGGCGCCGCGTCGAGCTGCGGGTGCTCGGGATGCCAGCCTTTGTCCGCCGGGTGAATTCTGAGTTCCACCTCGCCCTGGGCCGTGAATTTGAATGCGTTCGACAGCAGGTTTTTCAAGACCTGGTGCAGCCGCTTCTGATCGGTGATGATGCTGCGCGGCGACTGCGGATCGATCTCGATTTTGAACGAAAGGTTCTTGGATTCCGCCATGTGCCGAAAGGTCCGCTGAACCGTGTCGCGCAGCGTCGAAAGTGGAACCTCTTCCGGTTCCACGGTGACCGTGCCCGATTCGATTTTCGAGAGGTCGAGAATGTCGCTGATCAGGTTCAGGAGATCGGCGCCGGCGGCGTGAATCGTCTTGGCGAATTCCACTTGTTTGGGAGTGAGGTTCTTGTTGCTGTTGTCGCCGAGTTCTTGCCCGAGAATCAGGATGCTGTTGAGCGGCGTGCGCAGCTCGTGCGACATGTTGGCCAAGAATTCGGACTTGTATTTCGACGTCAACGCCAGTTCCGCCGCTTTTTCCTCCAGGGCGTGCCGCGCTTGCTCGATTTCCTTGTTCTTGCGTTCGACCTCGACATTCTGCTCGGCCAATTGCTGGGCCTTGAGCGCCAGCTGCTCGTTGGTTTGCTGCAATTCCTTTTGCTGCGCCTGAAGCTCGGCCGCGAGCTTTTGCGATTGCTGCAGCAGGCCCTCGGTGCGCATCGTGGCCTCGATCGTGTTGAACAAAATGCCGATGCTTTCGGTGAGTTGCGTCAGAAACGTCAGATGCGTCGGCGTGAACGATTCGAACGTGGCGAGTTCGATGACCGCCTTCACCTCGCCCTCGAACAGCACGGGCATGACGATCACGCTGGCCGGCGAGGCTCCGCCCAGCCCCGATGCGATCCGGATGTAGTGGTCGGGGACATTGTTGATCAGGATCCGGCATTTCTCGACGGCACATTGACCCACCAACCCCTCGCCGAGCCGGAACCCATCGATGGCGAACTCAGCCGGCTGCGCCGCATACCCGGCCAGGATCTGCAGGCGGAATTCGCCATTGGCGTGGGCCATCTGGTAAATGATGCCGCAATGGGCGTTGACCAGCGGCGCGAGTTCGGAAAGCAGTTTTTGACCGACCGTAACCAGGTCGCGCTGGCCCTGCATGCGGCTGGTGAATCGAGCCAGGTTGGTCTTCAGCCAGTCTTGCTCCTTGTTCTGCTCGGTCGTCGCGCGGAGGTTGCGGATCATCGCATTGATGTTGTCCTTGAGTTCCGCGACTTCGCCGCGCGCATCCACTTGAATGGATCGGGTCAGGTCGCCCTTGGTGACCGCGGTGCCGACCTCGGCGATGGACCGGACTTGCGTGGTGAGGTTCGCGGCGAGCAGGTTGACGTTGCCAACCAGGTCCTTCCAGGTGCCGGCGGCGCCGGGCACGTTCGCCTGGCCGCCGAGCCGCCCCTCGACGCCGACCTCGCGCGCCACCGTCGTCACCTGCTCGGCGAACGTCGCCAGCGTGTCGGTCATGTTGTTGATGGTCTCGGCCAGGGCCGCGACCTCGCCCTTCGCTTCCACCGTCAGTTTTTCTTTGAGCGAGCCGTTGGCCACGGCGGTTACTACGCGAACGATGCCGCGCACCTGGTCGGTGAGGTTGGCCGCCATGACGTTGACATTTTCGGTGAGGTCCTTCCAGGTGCCGGCGACGCCGGAGACACGCGCCTGACCGCCCAATTTGCCCTCGGTGCCGACCTCGCGGGCCACGCGCGTCACTTCCGCCGCGAAGGCGTTCAACTGATCCACCATCGTGTTGATGGTGTTCTTCAACTCGAGAATCTCGCCTTTCACATCGACAATGATCTTGCGCGACAGGTCGCCGCGAGCGACCGCGGTGATGACTTCCGCCGTGTTGCGCACCTGCGTCGTCAAATTGCCGCACATGGCGTTGACGCTGTCGGTGAGGTCCTTCCAGGTGCCGGCGACGCCGGGCACGACCGCCTGGCCGCCCAGCTTGCCGTCGGTGCCCACCTCACGCGCCACGCGCGTCACTTCCGAGGCAAACGACCGCAACTGCTCCACCATCGTGTTGATGGCTTCCTTCAATTGCAGAATCTCGCCGCGAACGTCTACGGTGATCTTTTTCGACAGGTCGCCATTGGCGACGGCGATGGTCACGTCGGCGATATTTCGCACCTGGGCGGTGAGATTGCTAGCCATCGAGTTCACATTGTCCGTCAAATCCTTCCAGGTGCCGGCGACGCCGGGCACGACCGCCTGGCCGCCCAGCTTGCCGTCGGTGCCCACCTCACGCGCCACGCGCGTGACTTCCGCCGCGAAGGCGTTCAACTGATCCACCATCGTGTTGATGGTGTTCTTCAATTCGAGAATCTCACCCTTCACAGCCACGGTGATCTTGCGCGAGAGATCGCCATTCGCGACGGCCGTGGTTACCTCGGCGATATTGCGCACCTGGGCGGTGAGGTTGCTTGCCATCGAGTTGACGTTGTCGGTGAGGTCCTTCCAGGTGCCGGCGACGCCGGGCACTTCGGCTTGGCCGCCGAGTTTGCCGTCGGTTCCCACTTCGCGCGCCACGCGGGTCACCTCCGCGGCAAACGAACGCAGCTGATCGACCATCGTGTTGATGGCCTCCTTTAACTGCAGGATTTCGCCGCGCACGTCGACGGTGATCTTCTTGGACAGGTCGCCCTTGGCGACCGCGATCGTCACCTCGGCGATATTGCGCACCTGGGCGGTGAGGTTACCGGCCATCAGGTTCACGCTTTCGGTGAGATCTTTCCACATGCCGCTGACATCTTCGACCTGAGCCTGCCCGCCGAGCTTGCCTTCGGTGCCGACCTCGCGGGCGACGCGCGTCACCTCGGAGCCAAAGCGGTTCAAGCGATCGACCATGGTGTTGATCGTGTCCTTGAGTTGCAGAATTTCGCCGCGCACATCGACCGTGATCTTGCGGGACAGATCGCCGCCGGCGACGGCGGTCGCAACCTCGGCGATATTTCGCACCTGGGCCGTGAGATTGCTCGCCATCGAGTTCACATTGTCCGTCAAATCCTTCCAGGTGCCGGCGACTCCTGGGACTTCCGCCTGCCCGCCGAGCCGCCCATCGGTGCCGACTTCGCGGGCCACGCGCGTCACTTCCGAGGCGAAACCGTTCAACTGATCCACCATCGTATTGATGGTGTTCTTCAACTCGAGAATCTCGCCACGGACATCGACGGTGATTTTTCGCGACAAATCGCCGCGGGCCACCGCGCTGGCGACCTCGGCGATGTTGCGGACCTGAGCCGTGAGGTTGCTGGCCATCCAGTTGACATTATCGGTGAGATCCTTCCAGGTGCCGGCGACGCCGGGCACTTCGGCTTGTCCGCCGAGCTTGCCGTCGGTGCCGACCTCGCGGGCCACGCGCGTCACTTCCGAGGCGAAACCGTTGAGTTGATCGACCATGGTGTTGATGGTCTCTTTCAACCGCAGGATTTCGCCGCGAACGTCCACCGTGATTTTCTTCGACAGGTCGCCGCGAGCAATGGCCGTGGAAACCTCGGCGATATTGCGCACCTGCGCGGTGAGATTGCTGGCCATCGAATTGACGTTGTCGGTGAGGTCCTTCCAGGTGCCGGCGACGCCGGGAACCACCGCCTGGCCGCCCAGCTTGCCGTCGGTGCCGACCTCGCGGGCCACGCGCGGTCACTTCCGAGGAGAACGCCCGCAGTTGCTCGACCATCGTGTTGATGGTTTCCTTGAGTTCGAGAATTTCGCCGCGGACATCGGCGGTGATCTTCTTGGACAGGTCGCCCTTGGCGATCGCCGTCGCGACCTCGGCGATGTTGCGCACCTGCGCGGTGAGATTGCTGGCCATCGAATTGACGTTGTCGGTGAGGTCCTTCCAGGTGCCGGCGACGCCGGGCACGATCGCCTGGCCGCCCAACTTGCCGTCGGTGCCGACTTCGCGCGCCACGCGCGTCACTTCCGCGGCGAAACCGCGAAGCTGATCCACCATCGTGTTGATGGCTTCTTTGAGTTGAAGGATCTCCCCGCGAACGTCCACGGTGATCTTTTTCGACAGATCGCCGCTGGCCACCGCGATGGTGACTTCGGAAATGTTGCGCACCTGGGCCGTGAGGTTGCCGGCCATCAGGTTGACGCTTTCGGTCAGGTCTTTCCAAACGCCGCTGACATCTTCGACCTGAGCCTGGCCGCCGAGCTTGCCTTCGGTGCCGACTTCGCGCGCAACGCGCGTCACTTCGGAGGTGAAGACCCGAAGTTGATCGATCATGGTGTTGACAATCCGCGCCGAACGCAGGAATTCGCCCTGGAGCGCTTCCCCGTCGCGTTCCAGGCTCATGGTGTGGTTGAGATCGCCCTTGGCCACGCAGTCGATGGTGCGGGTCACTTCCAGCGTCGGCCAGACCAAATCGCTGATCAGGGAATTGATCGATTCTTCCATGCCCTGCCAGGCGCCCCCGCCCGAATGGAAGGCGACGCGCTGGCCGATCTTGCCCTGCTTGCCGACCATGCGGCTGATGCGTTTCAGTTCCTTGGCCATGCGCTCGTTGGCGGCGATGATCTCGTTGAGCGAGTCCGCCACTTTCCCTTCCAGGCCGCTCCAGTCCGAAGGCAGGCGAACGGAAAAGTTCCCATCCTGGGCCGCGGTGAGGCAGCGAAGGATTTTTCGCATCGTCGCGTCGGCCGAGTCGGGGCGTTCGGTAAGGTCGCCGTTGCGCTCCGCACTCGCTTTCCTGGCCATTGCTGCTCCTTCGTGTTGCGAATCATTGCCCAACAAATGAAAAAGCCCACCACGTCCTGCGAGAGGACGCGGGCGGGCTTTCAAGACCCTCATGTACGACCGGCCGTGAGTCGTGCTTCAGAATTCTGTGAGCGGATATTACATGAACATGCCACGAGATTCAACAATTTACTTACAAGCTGCGCGGCCCCGCGACAGCTCCTGCCCAGGAAAATCCTTTGAACGAAGTGGCCGATCTCATCCGGCCGCTCCGGGATCGACTGGTTCCGTCCATTGCGCACTCCCATGCACCTCGAGTCAGACGACCAGCGGAAGTTCGGATAAAAAAACTCAATTCATCTTGACATTCAAAATAAAACAAAGACAATTCAAAGTGTTAATGACCCCAGACCCGGCTCATTAACGCTGGTTACGAAAGCCAAGTTAACAACAATTCGTGTTGGTAGAGCAACTTCGGTCAGCTCGATGCCCCCTGTCGGGCGAGTAAGCATGACGGTCTGGCAAGCGCCGTTCAAGACGCCGCGTTTCTGCGCCCAGCGGCGGGGCAGCGTGCGTCACGAGAGCACGCGGCCTAAAACGAGCTGGTTTTCGGCTCCAAGGAATGTTTGGTTCCATGATCGGCCGCATGTGACGGTCATCGCGCAGCAACGAATGCTTCTCATTTTCGAAACGGAGGTTCGGCCATGTTAGTTCTTACTCGACGCACGGGTGAAGGCATCCTGATTGAAGGCGGCGTCTGCATCAAGGTCCTCCAAACCCAGCGAGGCCGCGTCCGCTTGGGAATTGTCGCCCCCAAGTCGATTCGCGTGGATCGCGCGGAACTGCCCAATCATGCGCAACCCGTGGAAACGATCGACCGGGCGGCGTCGCTGGCCGATCCATGCACGCTGGCGGCCGTCGATTGCACCTCGTGAGCGCTTGGTTCGCCCACAACAGGAAATCGCGTGGCCGCGGCTGATTCCAACTGGGCCAAGAGAATGGATGCGGGCTTGTCTGGACCGCGGGGAATCTCCAATGTCGGAAAGCGGGTCGATCGATCGCGCGGGGAGCCGCCGTCGAAGTCGTGCCCGCTGGACGACCAAACGCCGCAAGCAGCGTGCGAGCGCGATGCTTGCCGCCGCGTCGCCCGTAAGGACCACCCGCCATGTGGACGTCAAGCGTCTATCTGGAAGTCTCGGATCAGAAATTCGAGGGCCGGCGATATGTGTTTCACGAACCCCGCGTTTGCCTCGTCGGGCCCGCGCTGGATTGTGACATCCAGATCTCCCAAACCGGCGCCCACGATGTGTCGTTTTATCATTGCTTGTTTGTGATCGACCCGCCGCGCGTCCGCGTCCGCGACCTCGTTAGTCGCAGCGGCACGTTTGTCAATGGTTCGCGAATCGGCCAGGGGCTCGACGACATCGACCTGGGCGAAATGCACGGCACGGAATTGAAGAACGGCGACGAAATTCGCATCGGTCAGACGACGATCCGTGTAACGGTCCAAGGAGCGGAAGATGGCAAGGAAGCATCCATGGCGGGAAGCCGCCAGCATGGCTGAGTTCGGGATCGCGCTCGGCGCTATCCACAATGAGCGATTCCACCGCCACCAACTGCCGATCGTCTCGAAGGGATCAAGCATGATCAAATCCATGAGCAGGGCGGACGTCGCCCGGACGAGCGAGGATCGCGACGCGATCGATCGAATCCTCGAACGCACCAAAGACCTCGAGCAGCGAACGGTCGGCTTGACCGAGGCGCTTCGCTCGGCCTACCCGCATGCCGCGGTCTACGCCTGCGCGCTGACCCAAAACGGTCACCGCCAGGGTCACGCGTTCAATGGATCCGGCGTCAACAGCCCGAGCTGGACCGCCGAGATTCTCGACTTGGCGGCTCGGGCGGGCAACCCGAAGCGCAGCTCGGGCCGGCCGCAAATCCTGCAGTGCCTCGCTATCCCGCCAGGCGGGCATCGTCCTCAAGAGCCAACCGATCGAATTTCGCCATGAGTCGATGGGAGTTGTCGCCATCGGCATGGACGTTTGCTCGGGATCCTGGGCCGCCTCGTCAATCGACGCGATTCTTCGCGGCTTCGCGACTTATCTGGGCGCGAGCTTGTATGTCGAGCAGCGTGAATCCGAATGGGAACAGGAAAACGCGGACATCGAATCGGTCTATGGGTTGGCGAAAATCGGCGAACTGATCGATCCGGTCGCCCACGAGGTCAACAACTTCCTGAATGCGGCGCTGCTGCAGATGGCGGTAATGCAGTCGAAATCGCCTCCCGAGGCACGCGGCAATCTGTCCGAAATCCGCCGGCAGGGAGAGCAACTCACCGAGACCATCCGCGAATTGCAACAGTATCGGCGCGTGGATCGCCGCGTGCAGCAGGACATCGACCTGAACTCGGTGATTCTCGGTTCGGTGGAAGGCCTGCAATCGGAATCGCCGATGGACCCATTCGACGGACTCGACCATAAACTGGCGCTTGAAACCGCCGCCGCGGTGGAAATCACGGCCAAGAACGGCGTGCCGGTTCGCCTGACCCTCTCGCCGAAGCCCGCCCTGGTTTCCGGATCGACAACCGATCTTCGCTATCTTTGCGCCTTCCTGCTGAAAAACGCCGTCGGCACCGCGGGCAGCCGCGGAGGCGATGTCGTTGTTCGCACCGAAGCCGCCGCGCATGGCATCGTCCTGCAAGTGGAAGACGGCGGCCCAACGTTGCACCCCGAGCAATTGCCGCGCTTGTTTGAACCGTCAGTCGTGCACCGCGACGGAACCAGCAGCCTGGAACTGGCGGCCTGCAAATCGCTGGTGAAGCACCTGAAAGGCAAGATTCAGGGCCTAAACCGCCCGGGCGGCGGCGCCGCAATTCAAGTCACCCTGCCGCCGGCGGCAGGCGCATAAGAAATGTTTAGCCGCGCAGGCCGCGGTAGCAGCGTAATCGCGCTATTCAACGCGCGACTGTTGACGCTCTAATTCCGACTACCGCGAAGTTCCGTCTCGACCAATTTCAAACCCGCCAGCATGACCAGACGAATCTCGCTTAAGTCCTCCGCACTCCAGACCGCACCGAAGCGGCAGCCGGACGGGGTCATCGCCGGCAAGTTGCTTCCCCAAAATAATCGATCGTAGCGTTCCTCCGCGTTGCGGCTCAATCGTCCATAAGGCGTATCGGTTCCCGCAAGCGATCTGGACAGATCGTCAAAAAAGTTCCACGCATTGAGAAACGCCGGACAATCAACGCCAGCCGCATCCGGCGCGGCGCACCATTCGCGAATTCGATCGAAATCATATTCGATTGGCTCGACTTCCTCCCATTGAAGGCCCAACGCACGCATGGTCGCCGCGAGTGATTCCAGATCGGGCGCCGTCAGAAGATGCCCGTTTGCATCGCGGAGAAAATCATCATGTTCGTTTGAACGCCAAACGACGAAGATGAGTTGGTCCCGATGCCGAACGCGGCAACGATAATGGCACAATGGTTCCATTTGCACGTCATTTCAAGCAATGATCAAGTGCCGCGTCAACACCTGAATTCGAAGTGGCAATACCGCACCATGGCTCCGCCGGGTCCGCGATCGGTCATAAATGAATTCAATTCGAGGCTTTTGTCGTTGGCCCCTGCGCTGAATCGCGCAGGGTCATCTCGATCTCGGTCGTGCAGCACTGCTTGGCCGCCAGCGACGGTTGCGATTGATCGCGATGCTCTCGAAGGCGGCCAAGCCGCGGCAATCACGTATGCGAGTGCAAACAATTACAACGATCAAATCTCATTGCCACTGCTTGACCGCCTTCGGGAGATTTGCCGTTGTGCAGAATCCTCAAAGACGGCCAAGCAGTGCCATAAGACCGCGCACGATTCTGCCAAAGAATCGTGCACAATCTTATAGAAATCAGACCGTTTTGAACGCCGCCTTGTCGAGTTTGTATTCGGCGATCTTCGCCGTGATGCTGCGGCGAGACAATCCACAAACTTGAGCGCATCGCCCGACGTTGCCGTGCACTTTGCGCATCGCCAGCCGGATGTATTGCTGCTCGATTGCGGCCACGGCCTCGCGCAGCAATTCGGGCAGGGGGCGATCGAGCGTCACGGGAAATGGCGTTTTCATCGGCGCCGGCGCCACGATCTCCGGCGGCAGGTTTTCGACCTGGATCATGCCGTTGGTCGACGTGATGCTCGCCCGCTCGATCGAGTTTTCCAGTTCGCGGATATTGCCCGGCCAGCGATAATTCAACAGCACTTCCATCGCGGCCGGCGCGAACCGCTTGGGCTGTTCGCCCGGGCGGGCATACTTCTCTATGAAATGCGCCGCCAACAGCGGAATGTCTTCCACCCGCTCCCGCAGCGGCGGCAAATCGATCTTCACCACATTGAGGCGATAGTACAGATCCTCGCGAAACTTTCCTTGCTTGACCAACCGTTTCAGCGACCGGTTGGTGGCGGCAATGACGTGGACATCGACCTCGATCGACTCGCTGCCGCCGACGCGTTCGAACCGGCGTTCCTGCAAGACGCGCAAGAGCTTCGCCTGCATGGCCGGGGGAACGTCGCCGACTTCATCAAGAAACAGCGTGCCGCGGTGGGCAATTTCAAACCGGCCGCGGCGCATGCCGGCGGCGCCGGTAAAGGCCCCTTTCTCGTGGCCAAACAATTCGCTTTCCAGCAGCGTTTCAGGCAACGCGGCGCAGTTCACCGCCACCAACGGTCCTTCTCGTTTTGGCGACGCCTCGTGCAAGGCCCGGGCCACCAACTCCTTGCCGGTCCCCGTTTCGCCCTCGATTAGCACGTTGGTGTTCGACGGAGCCACATGCTCGATTAATTCGAACACGGCGTGCATGTGCGGGCTCTTGCTGAGAATGCTGTGGAACGAATAGCGATCGCGCAATTGCGTTCGAAGATAGGTCACCTCGTCTTGCAGGGCGCGCTTGCTGAGCGCCCGATGCATGACCAGCCGCAGATTCTCGACATCGATCGGCTTGGTGAGAAAGTCGTATGCGCCCAGGCGAATGGCTTGGACCGCGTCGTCGATGCTGCCGTGGCCGGTCGTAACGATCACGGTGACCGGCAGGCTCCGCTTTTGGATTTCACCGATCAATTCCATGCCGTCGAGATCCGGCATTCGCAAGTCGGTGATGACAATGCTGTGCGGGGTTTCTTCGAGTTTGTTCAGCGCGACGCGGGCATCGCCGGTGGAGTCCACTTCGAGTTGCGGATCTTCCTGCAACAGTTCATGAAGTTGACGGCGGGCAATGTCGTTGTCTTCGACAATGAGGACTCGCCTAGGCATATTCGCAATGTCCCTGGAGTCGTCGGTCTGCGGGGCGTGATGACGCGATTCACGGGCGGCGTGCAAAGGGCGCGCCATGATTGATCTCCTTGTCCCTGACGCCAAATTCATGATAGACACATGTCCTTTTCCAAATGTTTGCATGCAAGTGGTGACAGCCGATCGCGCATCAGGTTGCGCGAATCTGCGCATCGGCAACGCGATCCGGCGATCCAGGCGTGCATTCGCCCGGCAAGTCAGCCGCACCAGTGCCATTCATGAGCGTCGGTTGGGTAAACTCGAAGCGAGAAATCGACTCAGCGCTTCGTTCGATGGCAGCATCGGTTTCCGGACATGGGGCTCAACTGCATAACGCCGTTCGAGAGCGTCTCAGCGTCGATTTTAAACCAATCAACTACCATCGGTTTGTTTGGACCACGGCATTGTATGAAATGTCCAGCCTGGGGGGGAATAATTCTGCGCATTATTTTGCAATCATCGCCGAACAGACTTTGAACCCTGCATCCGCCGCGCAGCGCCAGTTGAATTGGGCCGGGCACGACGCGGGAACGGCCGGCGTCACGCCGGCCATTCCCAGGAAGTCACCGTGCCGATCAATCAGAGATTCGTTCGAGCGACTATTTCCGCTTGCAGCGGACCTCGCTCGCCATGAGTTTGTCGTTCTTCTTCTCGTAGGTGACATTCACTTCATCGCCGGCCTGCAGGTCGGCGAGTTTGCTTTCTTTGTCGTCGACAAAGACCTTGCCGTCCTTGTCCATTTCAAAGGTCCAGTCTTTGTTGTTTTGATCGGTGAAGACAAACTGATGTTTGTCGGGAGTCACCGTCTTGACCTTGCCCTTGGCCTCGGCCGCCAGCGCCGGCAGACTGAAGGCCGCCAGCACCACCAGGGCAAACAATGCCGCCACGATCTTCGGAATACGAATCATTGGAACATCTCCTGTGATGGTGGAACTCCGCGGCCGGGCAATTCCCACCGCGAGAATTGGCATAACCGCGGTCCGTTTCAGACGTCAATCACTGCATGGCACGGTGATTCCGGGATCCTTCAAACGGCCGAATAAGGGCGGACTTGATTGGAACCAGTCGTTCGCGGCGGCAATGGGAAAGGAATAATAGTCGCCTGACGCGAACGCGGTGGGGGTTGCAAGTCGTGTGCCAATGCGAGCCGGCGGCCGCGGCGCGCACTACGGACGCGGGCGCAATCAATCGTTGGGTTCGCGGCGCGAATGTCAAGTAAGTTGATCAGCAATTCTAAGGCGACAGATTTGGGGGTAGGCGCCACGTGGGATCTGACCACCTTAGCTTTTTTTCAAGTGGAAAACCGCAAGTTTCTAAGAAGACAATGTCCGGGACCGTGGGGAGCGGGATCTGACCACCTTAGGCTTTTCGAAGCAGCAGACCGCATGTTTTGCGAGATTCAAAGGCCCCAATGGTTGATGAGAGATGACCGCCAACCGCCGGCCCGCTCACACGTGAACAAGTGACGGATATAATAGTCAGGCAAC
This sequence comes from uncultured Gemmataceae bacterium, assembly GCA_963815035.1. Taxonomy (GTDB): domain Bacteria; phylum Planctomycetota; class Planctomycetia; order Gemmatales; family Gemmataceae; genus JBGQCZ01. The sequence goes on along the minus strand of CAWFFC010000012.1, from coordinate 116,922 downwards.
CGGTTTCCTGCCCGACGGTTGCCGTCCACAGGAGATTCCGATGTTGTTTTTTGACCCGATGTACCTGCTCTTCCTTTTGCCGGGCCTGCTGCTGGCGATGTGGGCGCAGTGGCGGGTTTCCAGTGCCTTTGCCGAGGCCAGCCAAATTCGACCCCACAGCGGACTCACCGGGGCGCAAGCCGCCGACGAGGTTCTGCGCACCGAGTTAGTTGATGGCGTGGGCATCGGCCAGTCCGAGGGCCATCTTTCGGATCACTATGATCCCCGCGACAAAGTGCTGCGACTGAGCCCCGAGGTCTATGGCGCCGACTCGCTGGCCGCGGTCGGCGTGGCGGCCCACGAAGCCGGCCACGCGATTCAACATGCCCGCGGCTATCCGCTGTTGGTCATGCGCAACGCCCTGGTGCCGCTGGCCACGTTCGGCAGCAAGGCGTCGTTTCTGATTATCTTCGCCGGCATTGCCCTGGCGTGGATGCATTTCTTCTTCGCCGCGAAATGGCTCGTTTACTTCGGCATCGCCGCCTTTTCGATGACGGTGGTGTTCCAGTTGGTGAACCTGCCGGTCGAATTCGACGCCAGCCGCCGGGCGCGAATCGCGCTGCGAAACACCGGCATCATCACCATGGAAGAGGACGAAACCGTCGGCAAAGTGCTCAACGCCGCCGCGCTCACCTACGTCGCCGCGACGCTCACCGCCGTGCTGACGTTGCTCTATTGGCTGTTCCGCTCAGGAATTCTCGGCGGCCGGCGGGATTGAGCAAGAAACCGGGTAACGGAGAACCGAGAACGGAGAATGAAATCAATCATTCTCCGTTCTCGGTTCTCCGTTACCCGGTTTCTTCGCTTTGCAGCCTCTGCCTCAACAGCGAATACCGCCGCGAGGTATCCTGCCGCTGCACCGCCAGCGAGAGCGCCTTGCGGCTGCCGACGATGGCGACCAATTTCTTGCCGCGGGTGATCGCCGTGTACAGCAGGTTCCGCTGCAGCATGACGAAGTGCTGAGTGTGCAGCGGAATGATCACCGCCGGGTATTCATTTCCCTGCGATTTGTGAATGCTGGTGGCATAGGCGAGTTGGACTTCGTCAAGCTCGCTGAATTCGTACATGACCTCGCGGCCGTCGAAGTCGATTCGCAATTCCTCCTCGTTCACATCCAGGGACACAATTCGGCCGATGTCGCCGTTGTAAACTTCCTTGTTGTAGTTGTTCCTTGTTTGCATGACCTTGTCGCCGACACGAAAGGTCACGCCGTAACGCGACGCTTCCCTCTTTCCGGGATCAGGCGGATTGAGCAGTCGCTGCATCACCTGATTGAGATTGGTGACGCCGAGTTCGGTGCGGTTCATCGGCGACAGGACCTGCACATCGCGAAACGGATCGAACCCGAAACGAGACGGGATGCGCTCGCGAACCAACGCCATCAGGCGGTCGATGATCGTCTCGGGCTGATCGGCCTCGATGAAGAAGAAATCGCCTTCCGGACTCGGCGCCGATTCGGGCATTTCGCCATGATTGACGGCGTGCGCGGCGCGCACGATGTAGCTTTGCTCCGCCTGGCGAAAAATCTCGGTGAGCCGCACCACCGGCACGGAACCCGAATCGATCAAATCATTCAAGACGCTACCGGGTCCAACCGAGGGAAGTTGATCCACATCGCCAACCAAAATCAAACAGGCCCAGGGCGGAACCGCCTTGAGCAACTGGTTCATGAGAGCCATGTCGATCATCGACGCCTCGTCCACGACGAGCAGTTCCATCTCGAGCGGGTTTTCTCGATCGCGGCGGAATCGGCCGAGGCCCGGATCGAATTCAAGCAAGCGGTGAATCGTTCGAGCATCGCGGCCGGTCACTTCGCAGAGCCGCTTGGCGGCGCGCCCGGTCGGCGCCGCCACCGCCACGCGAATTCCTTTCGCGGTGAAAATGTCGAGAATTCCGCGGACAATCGTGCTCTTCCCGGTGCCGGGCCCGCCCGTGATGACCATCACCTTTTCGGTTGTCGCGGCTCGAATGGCGGATCGTTGCGTTTCCGCCAGCGTTAGATTCATCCGCTTTTCGACCCAGCCTAGCGCTTTCTCGACCTCGATTTTCGGCAAGGGATGCGGTCCGCTTCGCAGCGCCCGCACCTGCCGCGCCACGCCCAGCTCCGCCAGAAACAGCGGCTTCAAAAAGAGCCAGGGCTCGCCGTCCGGGCTCGACGTCGGTGTCTCGCTTCGCTGGCCGCTGGCCAGCGCGGCCGAATCGCGAACGATTTCCTCCGCGGCGCGGCCATTTTCGATTGCGGCCTGAATGATGTCGCGGCCGATTTGCGTCGCTTCGATTGCTTTTTGAACCACGCCTTCTTCCGGGTAGCCTACATGACCATTGCTGGAAAACTCCTGCAGCACATATTGCACGGCGGCCTGGGCCCGGTGCGGCGAGTTGCGATCCATGCCCATCCGCAGCGCCAACTGGTCGGCGGTCTGAAAGCCGACACCCCAAATATCGGTCGCCAGCCGATACGGGTTTTGCTTGACGACCTCCACCGCCTGGTCGCCATACGTCTTGTAAATGCGGACCGCTCGGTTGCTGCCGATCCCATACGATTGCAAAAAGACCAGAATATTGCGGACGCCTTTTTGCTCCTGCCAGCTCCTGCGAATTCGCTCGATGCGCTTGGGGCCGATGCCTTTGATTTCGGAAAGGAATTGCGGGCTTTCGTCGATCACGTTCAGCGTCCGCTCGCCGAAGGTCGCGACAATTTTCTTGGCGTAATGCGCGCCGATTCCCTTCACGAGACCCGAGCCGAGAAACCGCTCGATGCCTTCCACGGTTCCCGGCGGCGAGGTGCGGATTGACTCGGCCTTGAATTGTTGGCCGTGCTCGCGGTTGTTTTGCCAGTCGCCCTCGGCGTCGATCGATTCGCCCGCGACGATGCTCGGGAGAACGCCGACCACCGTGATCGGATCATGCCGCCCGTTGACCGACACGCGCAGCACGGCGAAGCCACTGTCCTCGTTGTGGAACGTGACGCGCTCGACGACGCCGCTAAGGGTTTGGGGCATGCAGAGATTTTACCCGAACCCACCGCGCCAGGAAAAGCATCGCCGGAAATATCCAGGCGCGGGCTTTGCATCAATAGACTTAATTCAAAGCCGTTGCGTCGACCGTCGCCGGAGAATTGACCGTGTTATCCCGACGCGAATACTTGGATGTGCCCCCCGGGACCAATCTGCCGTCGGTCGTGAATGCGATCGTCGAAATTCCTAAGGGCTCGCGCAACAAATTCGAATTCGACAAAGTAACCGGGCTAATCCGGCTCGATCGCTACCTGTACTCGGCCAGTCATTATCCCGGCGACTACGGATTGATTCCGCAAACGCTGGCGGAAGACCACGACCCGCTCGACGTGCTCGTGATGGTGAACGAACCGACCTTCAGCGGTTGCCTGATTGAAACTCGGGTCGTCGGCCTGTTTCGCATGCGCGATCGCGGCCAAAATGACTTCAAGATCCTCGGCGTGCCGAATACCGATCCGCTGTTTGCCCACTTGAAGGATCTGCCCGACGTGCCGCCGCACTTCCTGCGCGAGGTGGAGCATTTCTTCTCGACCTACAAGCAACTGGAAGGCGTGAAGACCGAATCGCTCGGCTGGGCCAGCGCCGCCGATGCGATGGAGGAAGTCTTCGCGTCGGTCGCACGTTTCCGCGACGCGACGCAGGGTTTGAAACGCTAGCCGCGCAGCCTGGCAATTGTCCGCTCGCGTCATATAACCGGCAACGAGAATGTCTTCGGGATTTCCGACATGATTTCGCCGCAAGCCCTGCAATGGCTGCGTTGCCCCATCGATCCCAGGCGGGAGACACCGCTGCTGGATCACGAAACCCATTTAACCTGCTCGCAGTGCCAGGTGAAATTCCGGATTCGCGACGGCATTCCAAACCTGATCGCCGACGAGGCGGAACTGCCCGAAGGATTTGCAAATCGCAAACAGTTGCCGTGTCAAAAATCGGCGGCCGGTGATAGTCCGAAAAAATAGTCGAGAGATCGCGCGATGAATATGACAGGCGAGATTTAGCGAACCAGTTTGTTCAAATTCTCAAGTCGATTTTGAAGCGTCCCAACGTTGTCCGCCCGGACGGTGACATGGCCCAGCTTGCGGCCCGGACGCGGCGATTTCCCATACAGATGCAGATGCGCGTCAGGAATTCGCAAAACTTCCACAACGCCTGGCAATTCGCCGATGAGATTGACCATCGCGGAGTGCCCAATCGCTGTGCAATCGCCCAGCGGCAGGCCGAGGACCGCCCGAAGATGATTCTCAAATTGGCTTGTGGCGGCGCCCTCGATCGTCCAATGTCCGCTGTTGTGAACTCGCGGCGCCATTTCATTTGCGAATAACCGCCCATTTACTTCGAAAAGTTCGATCGCCAATACGCCGACATACTCGAGTTCCTCAAGCACCCGGCGAGCGCGCATCTCGGCCTGCGCTTGCAGACCGGTGCCGAGATTCGGCGCCGGCGCAATCGATTCGCGGAGGATCCCGCCGCGATGCGTGTTTTGCACTAGCGGATAAGAGCGAATATCGCCATCTCGGCTTCGAACCGAAATGATCGAAAGTTCGCGATCGAACGGAACGAACGATTCGATAAGGAGCGGTCGCTCGCCCAACGCCGCCCAGACCGCGTCGGCCTCCTCAGACGCTCGGACGATGGCCTGACCCTTGCCGTCGTAGCCGAAGCACCGCGTTTTGACGACCGCGGGCAGTCCGATTTCGCGAAGGGCTTCGCCGAACTGTTCGCGCGTATCGGCTGGCGCAAACGCTGGCGTCGGCACGCCGAGCCGCTGAAAAAGTTGTTTTTCCGCCAGGCGTTCTTGCGAGGCTTCCAGCGCCGCCGGCGACGGAAAAACCGGCACTCGCTCGGCAAGCCAGTGAGCCGTCTCGGCCGGCACATTTTCGAACTCGTAGGTGACGACGTCGATTCCCTGGGCCAGACGTTCCAACACGGCGTGATCCGCAAAATCGCCCTGAAGATGTTCGGCGGCAACGGCGGCCGGAGCTTCCGAATCCGGTTCGACAAACCGGCAGCGAATTCCAAGAGGAATGCCCGCCAGCGCGAGCATGCGGCCGAGTCTGTCCGCCGCCCAAGATTCCCACAGTCATGCGGCTCATGAATTCACGTTAGCAAACGGAAATGTGTCGGGCTATGCGCGAGTTTGACTGATCGAGAGATCATCGAAACAGCCCGACCGCGTTGAGGAGGCGCAGCCGGGCGCGCTCGAAATCGCTGGTGGCCTGAATATAGGCTTCCATTGTGTCATTGAGGCCGCGGATCGAGTCGAGCACTTCGAGAGGGCGGCCTTCGCCGCCGCGGACCCGATCAAAGTTGAGCCGAATTGATTGAAACGTGGCTCCGGTCATTTGTCCCTTCTCATCGAACAAGGCTGGGCGAGCGATGGCCATTCGATCACTCGATCGCACGACTGCCTCACGCTGCTGCGCGACTGCGCGGCAACGAAGTCTTCCACCTGTTGCAATCGAATCCGGGCCTGCTCGAAGACGGCCCGCTTCTCGCGGACATCAGCGGCATTCCCAAAGCCCAGGTTATCGACGCGCCACACCAAGCCGAGTTCGAAATCGGTACGCGGGCCGAAGCGGTGAATCGAGTCGGGTGGAGTTATTGGATTGTCGATTGGCCCGCTGAACGGATCGTTGAATTTCACCGCCGGGTCGCGGACGGGTCCGCCGCCGAAGCCTGCGTAGGAAAGGTTGGCAATTACATTGGGCACGAACGGCTTAACGCGTGCGGCCCGAATGCGTTCTCGCGTCGCATTCGTTACAAATTGTTGTTCGGCGAGTTCCGGACGATTTGCCATCGCCGTTGCGATCAATTCGTGAATGTCCCGATTGGCTAGATCCTCGCCGGGAACCGGGAGCGGACGGCTGATGTCATCCACGGGCCAGAGCGGGACCGTCGGATCGAGCCGCAGCAAACGCGAGAGATCGCGCGACGCCACCCGCAATTCCTGAATGGCGTTGGCGCGCTCCTCCTGACGGCGCACGACCTCGACCTGCGTGCGGGCAAGGTCCGCGCGAAACGCGGTCTTGGCGCCGGCTTCGACCGTTGCCCGCATGAGCGGCAACAAGCCAGGGGAATTGCCACGTAGCGGCGAGGACTTCTCATCCGTGAGAAAGACGAGCGTGAAATCGGTCCGAGCGATTCGCCGTCGAGCCCGTAATAGCTGCAAATAGGCCTCGGCGACCGCCAACAGGTTATCGTTTGTCACCCGCTGTAGTCCCGCCTCACTCGCGTTAAGCAATTGCCGTGCGACCAGCGGGCCGAACAAAGCGTCGGAAAGAGCAAGGTTGAGCGAGGGTCCGCCGCCCACGAAAAGGGAATCGCGGCTGGTATTAAGAATATTACCGTTGGCTTGTTGGATGCGTCCGCCGTGATTGATGTAGTCGCCCAGCAGCGCGGCGTCCGGCAGCCAACGAACAAGGGCTCGCTGCCGGGCGGCCCGCGCCTGTTCGACCACCGCTTGCGCGCGTGCGACGTCGAGGCTGCTCGTGGTCGCCAGCCGCAACGCCGTAGCCAAGTCGATCGGCTCGAAATCATCTGAGACCGGCATGGAATCGGCAGTCGGCCGAGTCGGCATCGGCTGGGCCGCACAGATCATGGGAGTAATAAAGATGAACAGAGCCACCGCCAGGCGACGTATATGAGTAATAGGTCGAGTGCTCAAGCGCATACTTTCGCCCTCTGCCCGGTGTGGCAAAGCACAGTATGGATTATCGGCATATTTTCGATTACACTAAATGAAACGTTTTAGTGGCTTGAGCAAGTTAGCTTGCGTCGCCGAGCCTTGATTGCCCAGGTGGCTTGGACATGCCAGTTTACCTAGATTGCTGCATCAGCTACTCTTCAGTGCCCCCCGAGACGTTCGAACGCACACCGGTTCCCGCTCCGCTGCCTAGGTTCAAAAAATGTCGATAACAAAGCTTGCCATCGGCAATGTTTACGGGGTCATTGTGTTCGCGCTCGCGATTCTGGTTTTGGGCGCCGTCGCCTTGGCTGCAATCCCCGTGGACATCCTACCCACGTTCAAAGTTCCGGCGGTGCAAGTCCTTACCTACTTCAACGGCATGCCGGCCCGATCGATCGAGCGCACAATTACCGACCGGGTCGAACGCTGGGTCAACCAGTCCCCCGGCGTGGGCGACGTCGAATCGCGGTCGGTGTCCGGCGTCAGCGTCGTGAAACTGTATTTTCGGCAGGACGTGGACCCGACCGCGGCCCTGACGCTGACCAACTCGTTGGCATCGGGCCGCGCGGGCGTATTTGCCCACCAACACGCTGCCGCCGGTCGTTCTTCCGTTTGATCCGACCGGCACCTTGCCGCTGGGAATCCTGACGGTCAGCAATCCGATCGATGAGCGAACAGTCGGTCAAGGACCTGGCGCGCGTCGAGGTTCGCAATCGACTTGGCGCCGTGGCTGGTTGCGTGGCCCCGGTCGTGGTCGGCGGCAAAGACCGCCGCGTGATGATCTATCTCAATCCAAAAGAACTCGAAGCGCGCAATCTCTCCGCCGTCGATGTCGTCAAGGCCCTCGACCAGGGCAACATGATGATTTCGCCGGGCACCGCCTATTTCGGCGATAGCCAAGTCGCGCTCGACACCAACATGATGGTCCGGCATGTTGAAGAACTGAACGACATGCCCATCACCTTCGAAAACGGCCGGCAGGTGTTCCTGCGCGACATCGGCCGCGCTGAGGACGACGCGGTTCTGCAAAAATCCCGCGTCCGCGTCAACGGCCGGCAACAAGTCTTCGTCCCGATCTATCGGCAGACCGGTGCGAGCAGCCTTACCGTCGCGGATGGCGTCAAGGCCGCGATCCCCGAGATGGAAAGCGAACTCCCCGAAGGCAGCAAGCTCGAGTTCGTAATCGATCAATCCGAATACGTGCGCACCGCGATCAAGAGCCTCTTGCACGAGGGCGTGGTCGGCGCGATTCTGGTCTCGCTGATGATCCTGATCTTCCTGGGCAATTGGCGGATGACCGTGATCGCGTCGCTGTCGCTGCCGCTGGCCATTCTCGGGGCGGTGATTGGTCTCAAGGTCACCGGCAACACCATCAACGTCATGACGCTAGGCGGTCTGTTCTTGGCGATCGGTCCGCTGGTCGATAATGCCATCGTGGTGCTGGAAAATACCCACCGCCATTTGACCATGGGCAAGAGCGCCGTGGTGGCGGCCACCGATGCGACTTCCGAACTGGCGATGCCGGTCATTGTCGCGACGTTGGCTTTGATTGTCGTTCTTTGCCCCGTGGCGCTGACGCCCGGAATCGGTGGCTTTCTGTTCGAACCGCTCACGCTGGCCGTGGCGTTTGCGATGATTGCATCGTTCATTCTTTCCTGGACCTTCGTGCCGTCGTTGTGCTCGAAAATGCTTCGCGGGCACGGCGCATCACGCACCAGGCGAATCGTCCGCCGGCGGGCAATCCGATGGCGAGAACTCTAGCGTGGGGCAGGCGCTCGAACAAGCCGGCTTCTTTGGGCGAATCCATCGACGAATTGACCGCGCGCTTCATTTCGTCAACATTCGCTACGCGGCGATCCTGGAATCGGCCCTGCGGCATCGATTCAAAGTCCTGGCGGGTGTGGCGGGCCTGTTCCTCGCCTCGCTTTTGTTGGTGCGATTCATCGGTCGAGAGTTCTTCCCGCAGGTGGATGCCGGACAGATCTCCGTCATGGTTCGGGCCCCGTCGCAATCGCGGCTCGACGCCACCGAACGGCGCATCGCCGAGGTCGAGGAGATGATCGCCGAAGTCATTCCCGCCCACGAGCGCGCGATGGTGGTTTCCGAGATTGGCCTGAACAATGACTGGTCGGCAGCTTACTCGGCCAACGCCGGTCAGCAGGATTCGATCCTGCGAATTCAGCTGACTCCGGCGCGGACAAAGTCGTCGCAAGAGTACGCAATCTTGTTGCGTCAAAAGTGTCATGAGAATCCGCGCTTTGCCGACCTGGACTTTAGTTTTGACACCGGCGGCATGGTGTCGGCGGCGCTGAATTTTTGCGCCTCCTCGCCGATTGACATTCAGATCACGGGCGGCACTCCGGATCAGAAAATGACCTTGGCCGGCCAAATTCGAGATACGGTCACCGGAATCCGCGGAGCGGCGGACGTCCGCGTGCTCCAGCGCAACGACTCGCCCTACCTGGTGATCGAGGTCGACCGCCAAAAGGCCGCCGCCATCGGATTGTCGGCGCGCGATGTCTTGATGCAAGTGGTCACCGCGATGAACTCCAGCATCGCGCTGACCCGCAATTTCTGGATCGATCCCAAGAGCGGCAACCAGTACTTTGTCGCCGTTCAATATCCGGACAATCCGGATTTTCACATCGACGACCTTCGCAACGTCGTCGCCACGGGGTCGCACCAGCACTCGTCGATTTGTTTGAGCAGTTTGGTGACGATCCGGCCGTCGACCGAATCGGTCGAATTCAACCATTCCGGATTGAAACGCGTGGTCAACGTCATGGTCAACACGCAGGGGCGCGACATTGCCGGCCTGGCGTCGGACATTCAAAGCCGGTTGAAACGCTTGCAAGTGCCCAAAGGCATGAAGGTCGAGCTGCGCGGCGAATACGCGAAAATGAACGAATCGTTTGGCAGCCTGGCCATCGGCTTGGTCCTGGCGTCGATCTTGGTATATCTCTTGATGGTGCCGCTGATGCGATCGTTCGTTGGGCCCATGATCATCATGGCGACGGTGCCACTCGGTCTCATCGGCGTGTTTACGATTCTGTTCGCGTCGAAAACCACGTTCAACGTCCAATCCGAAATGGGTGTGATTTTCCTGGTCGGCATCGTCGTTTCGCAGGGCGTACTGCTAATCGATTTCGCGAACCAATTGCGCAAGAAGGGCCGAACCGTCCACCAAGCGATCACGGAAGCCGCGACCATACGATTTCGCCCGATTCTGATGACGTTTCTAGCGACATTTCTCGACCTCTTGCCCATGGCGCTCGGCGTCGGACGGGGCAGTGAAGCGTTGACGCCGTTGGCTCGCGCCGTCGTCGGCGGGCTTGTGACCTCCACGGCGCTAACCCTGATTGTGATTCCGACCCTCTATACGCTGCTGATTCGTGATCGCCACAAGATTCACGAGGGACTACACGCACATGTCAACTGAACGCACCATGCGCCATCGAATCATCTGGGGCCTCGGGTTGGTCCTTGGCTTGGCGGTCGCCATCGGCGGCTTTTCGCTCTCCGGCGCGATGAACCACTCGACTGCGGCAGGTAAACCGAACACCGAACCGGACGACGATGCGCCCGCCGAGGCGATCATCGTCAAGACGATCCGCCCGCGTCCGGATTCTTCGGTCCAAGTGACCGCGGAGCGACCTGCGACCGTGGAGCCGTTTTTCCGGGCCGACCTGCGGGCGCGAGTTTCCGGCGTGGTCCGGGCCGTTTTCAAGGACTTAAATGACCGAGTCCGCCGCGGGGATGTGCTGGTCGAAATCGACGTGCCGGACCTGGACGTGGAGACTCGGCAAAAAGCCGGCGTCATCGAACAGCGGCAACAGGAACTCCACATGGCGGAAGCGAAGGTGTCGCTGGCCGACGCTGAAGTCGGTGTCGCGAAAGCCGCGATCAAGCAGCAAACGGCGGAAGTGGGAGCGTCTTTGGCGCTCGCCGACGCCAAGAAGAAACAACTCAATCGCGTGCGGGAAATGGTGCGCCGCGACGCCATCCAACCCGAACGAGTGGACGAGGTGGAGCGGGATTCGCGCTCCGCGGACTCCGAGGTGGATGCGGCTCGCGCCGCGGTCGAAAAAGCCGCGGCCGACATCAAGCAGAAGATTGCCGGAGTTCAGGCAGCCAAAGCCGACGTGGCGTTGAAGCGAGCGCTGGTGAACGTGGCCCGATTGGACTATGAACATTCGGCCGCGATGGCCGACTTCGCGCGCAATTCGTTCGCCATTTGACGGCGTGATCGTGCGACGAAACGTGGATCCCGGATCGTTTGTCCAGAATGCAAGTTCCGGCTCAAGCGAGCCGCTCATCTCCGTCGCACGCACGGACCTGGTGACGATTTCGGCGAAGTTTCCTGACAATGTGGCGATGTTGATCAGGCGAGGAACTCCAGCCACCATCGAGCTAGACGACTTAGCCAACGCGGCGATTTCGACTTCGGTCGTCCGCTTTTCGCCGTCCATTAGCAACAGCGATCGCACTATGGCGGTGGAAGCGGACTTGTTCAACGGCTCGCGGCGGGAATTCATGCTGCTGGCCGCCCGCACGGTCGCCGCGGGATTATCGCCGCTGGGAGGCGGTTCGCCCTTGGGCGCCATGATCGCGAATATCGCCGCGGACGACTATTTCTCCAGCATTCGCAAAGGCCCCGACGACCGCTTGCCCGGGCCGGCTCACGCCGACCAACAATCGGCGTTCCGACTACTGCCGGGAATGACCGGCATGATGCGCCTGCAATTGAGCCGATTTGGAAAATCCTACGTGGTGCCCAGCAGCGCCGTTATTCGCGCGGCGGAAAGCCATACATCCTGTTGGTCAAGGATGGCGTGACGCACCAGACGCCGATTCACATTCATGTCGATGACGGAACCATCGCCAAGGTTTCGATCATGGTTAAGGTTAGCGATCAACGAGGAACGACGGAACTAATTCGCGAACTGACGGACGCCGAGGAAATCGTCGCCAGCCGCCAGCTTGAGGTCGGAGACGGCCGCACGGTTCAAACCGTGCCCGGCGATTGGTAGGCCCTCGCAGAGCCAGGCCGAAACGCGGCGAAGAGTCACGCCAGCAATTCCTTCACCACGACCCCTGCCACGTCGGTGAGCCGAAAGTCGCGGCCGTTGAAGCGATAGGTGAGCCGCTTGTGATCGAAGCCGAGCAAATGAAGGATGGTGGCGTGGAGATCATTGACGCTGACGCGGTCGATAACGGCCTTGTGCCCGAGTTCGTCGGTTTGGCCGTAGTGAATACCGCCCTTGGCGCCGCCGCCCGCGAACCAGTAGGTGAAGGCGTGCGGGTTGTGGTCTCGGCCGGTGCCGCCTTTCTGGACCAGGGGCAAACGGCCGAATTCGCCGCCCCAGATCACCAGCGTCTCGTCGAGCAACCCGCGCGAATGCAGGTCGGTCAACAATCCTGAAATTGGGATGTCCGTTTCCCCCGCGAATTGTCGATGATTGGCGGCAATATTCGCATGCCCGTCCCAGCTGCGCTCGTTTTCCATCCCGCCGGAATAGATCTGCACGAAGCGCACGCCCCGTTCGACCAGTCGCCGGGCTATCAGGCACTGTTTTGCGAAATGTTTGCACTTGGGATTATCGAGTCCGTAGAGCCGCTGCGTCGTCGAATGTTCGCGAGTCACGTCCAGCGCCTCGGGCGCCGCCATCTGCATTCGATACGCCAGTTCAAAACTTTCGATCCGGGCGGCCAAATCCGCGTCAAACGGGTTTCGCTCCGATTGTCGCCGGTTCAATTTCGCGAGCAGGTCGAGCTGATTCCGCTGGCTCTCGCTGGTCATCTCCGGATTGCGGTTCATATCGTCGATCGGTTCGCCTTGCGGCTTGAGCGCGGTGCCCTGATAGATGCTGGGCAGGAAGCCGGCGCCCCAGTTTTGCGAATGTCCCTTGGGCACTCCGCGGCCGAGCGTGTCGTACATGACCACAAACGCGGGCAGGTTTTGGCTCATCGAGCCAAGTCCGTATGTGACCCACGAGCCGACGCAGGGAAACCCCATCCGCGTCATGCCCGTGTTGATCTTGAACAAAGCGGGCGAATGATTGTTCGAGTCGGTCCAGCAGGAATGGACGAACGCCATTTTGTCCACATGCTTCGCCATGTTCGGGAAAATGTCCGAAACCCAGGCGCCGCTTCGCCCATGGCGGCCGAACTTGAACGGCGATTTCATGACCGGCCCGACCTGGTCGACGAAGAAGCCGGTGTTGCGATCGAAGCCTTTCAGTTCCTGGCCGTCGTGCTTCGCCAGTTCGGGTTTGTAATCCCACGTGTCAACCTGGCTCGGCCCGCCATTCATGAACAGCCAAATCACCGATTTCGCCTTCGCCGGAAAATGCGGTTGCTTCGCGGCGAGAGGATTGACGGCTTCAGCGCCCTCCGACAAAAGGGTCGAGAGCGCGAGAAGACCGCAGCCGCCGCCGGCACGACATAGGAACTCCCGCCGGGAACCGAAGTTTGGCGAAGGCGGGGCAAAGAAATGTGGCGGTTTCATGTCGCATTCTCCGGAAACCCGAAGCCGGTAGGTGGGTTGGCTCTGATAGCTTACCCCGCGACTCGACCGGTGAATAGCACGCGAACTCGAGGGATCAATCCGCAAATTGCAAAGTAACCGGTCGGCAGCACCGGGAATTCGAGTCCGACGCCGTAACACTTCAATATGCAAGGAGTTGCGCCAATGCCTTGCTTTCCGAAGACCAAAAAAACCGGTTAAAACCGGTTACTTTTCACTGACGATCCGGTTGGCGGTCTGTGAGTTCGTCGCCGCGTGTGGCCGATCGCCACGGCCAAAAACGCAGTTTTGGCCGGGAAAAGCGTAAGATGACAGATTTGGTGTCGCGCGCAGGCGCCGTGGCGCCCTTATCCGCCTGACAGGCTCAGGATCAATAATCGCCGACGACTTCGCCGCCCTTGCGCGTGCCGAGCGCACGCCAGGTTTGCAAACTGATCGACTTGGCGACCGAGCGGACCGAGCCATCCATCAAGGCGATGTTCACGATGCCGCCGGCGTGATAGCTGCGGGCCGTCATGGCCGCATACGAGAAGCGGGTGGCCGACGAGCCATCGCGGCTCGAAACGAAATCCACATCGTATGTGCCGGTGGCGTCGGTGACGAGCACTTCGGTATTCGGAGTCAGCACAAAGGTCACGCCCGTTTGAAACGTCTGACCTTCGGTCCAACCGGTATGGGTGATTGCTTTCTTGAGCGAGCCGCCCAAGGCGAGGACGTCGGCGGGGCTGGCGGGCATTGGGACGTTGGGCCCGTCCGGCACGCCGTTGCCCAGCATGTAGTTGCCGAACGCCTTGACTTCGGCAAACCCAATGGTGTTGCTCATGCCGTCCGGGAAATCGCCCGCAGCCTTCAGGCCGCGATTCATGGGAAAGGCGCCATCGCCGCCGCGGCCCGTGTTCGGGTCATAGACGAACCAGCTTCCGACATTCGCCGCGTAGGTCATCGGATAGCGCACCGGACTCGAATTCCGCGGCACATCATTCTGCTCGACCGGGCACATGTAAATCGCGATTCGTTGAGCGACCACGGTCGGCTGACTAATGGCGGATGCATCCAAATCGACCAACTGATACAGGTTTGATTGCTCGATAAAGGGGAGGATTCGGGCATGAATTGAATACGAGTCCGCCGATGTCATCGCGACCGGGTAAATTCCGTCGGGTGGAAACCTGCCGTAGGTGCTTTCAAAATTGTGACACGCCAGCATCATCTGCTTTAGATTGTTCTCACACTTGATTCGGGCCGCCGCCTCGCGAACCTTTTGCACGGCGGGCAGCAACAGCCCGATGAGAACCGCGATAATCGCAATCACCACCAAAAGCTCAATCAAGGTGAATGCCGAACGCTGTCTGGAGTTTGTAAACATGCCCTTGGTCCCATTACGAGGTTGAAGAATAAAAACGGGATTGAACCTAAGGTCGCGTTGATTACGCAAGCTTTCGCGTCATCACCAGTTCCATGACCAAACGCTCCGTACCGTCGGCGTTGATGCCGTATTGCCGATGCACAATTCGATTGCCATTGTCCTCGAGTCGCGTCAGCGTGCGCGATTGGCGAACGGCTTTCGCGCCGGCGCCGAGTCCCTGGCCGTAAAGGACAATTTCGTTTCCATTGAACTTGTCCTTGCTTTGTCGCAGCGACATTCGCGTCGAGCGCGAATCGATCCAAACGCTGGTGAAAAGTTCAGTCGCCGGTTCAAACCCGATGATGCCGGTGCCGGTGGTGAATGAGTTGCCGCTGAAAAACGTGAATTCCGATTTCAAAAAGCGCCCGCCGTGGACCATCGACTGCTTGCATTCGCCGCGCTGCTTAACCGGTCCGCCCGTGCGCGGATGAAATGCCTTGGTCACATCCCAGTCGCCCACGAACTTTTGCAGAAGCTTTTGACCGGCCCCGGGCGCCGATCGTGGCTCGATCGCCGACTGAGGATCTTTCCGATCCTTAGGCGGATCATCCGCGATAATCGGGACGGCAATTGTTGACGTCAAAATGAGCGCGATCGCCACCTTGATCGACATCGGGGCCTCGTTGCGAGTCGGTTTCGTGAAAACCCGGGCATGGGAATCATTACGAAAACGTTAACATAGAGTGGATGGCAATTCAATGCGAATTCTCAGTTTTTGAGCAAGCTTCACGGCCCGGGTCGATCAGAATTTCATGCAAGTGAATGCGAGAGGGAAGGGGAAACGCCGGTTGGCAACCAATACTTGCCGGACCGACTGAGTCTTCGGCGACAAATAAGGTCAACCGGAAATGGCGGCCAAGCGGATTGACGCTAACCGGCGCAATTTGCGGAAAATACTCTGCCGCCTGCAAACTCGGAAAATAAGTCAAGACCCGTAAGACGCGGAACGATGATAATGGCGGGGAGAAAGCATTGGCCCAGGGTAGGGACCATATGCGATTCAAACGCTTTGCGTCGCTGGGATTGCTTATTGCATCGGCAGGCCTTGCCGGCTGCGGCCATTTCCCGCGCCGCACCGGGTCCGCGGTGTCAAGCAGCTCGCTTTCGCTAGCAGGCATCCAGCGCGGAACCGTCGAGTCAAATATTCAACGGTTGCCCAGCAAGGATCAAGCGGCCGCGTCAGAGACCCAGCAAACGCGACAATACCGGCGCTGACTGCAGCACAATGCTTGTGTCTGTCCGCCGCCAATTCCCCGATCGCAAGCTTGCAACAAGACGAAGTAAAGCTTGTCGCCGCGCAATCGCTGCCCTGCCCCTTAAAAACCAACCGAGTCAGTTCGCTACGGCAAACGGTGCTTCTATACGCATCCGAGGAAGTTCAGAACCAGGTTGCGGGCGCCGCACTCGAAGCTTACTATCACCTTGCGGAAGCCGAGGGGAAAGCAGACCTGTTGGCGCAGGGCGTTGCCGAACTCGACAAGGCCCAGCGCGAGACGGAATCGATGGTCAAGCGCGGGCTCAAGCCTCCGGTGGATCTGGACGTTTGGACCCGGCAGGCTCTGACGGCGACGAGCAATTCGATTGAAGCGCAAATGACGATCGACAAGCTCAATAGCCAATTGCGGTCGTTGACTGGCTTACAAGATTGCGGTGAGAACTGGCGCATCTGGAATCCGGAAGGATACAGCGTCTCGGAAGCGCCCATTGACATTGAGGGTGCGGTCGCGACTGGTCTGTCGTCGCGAGCGGAAATTCAACTCTTGCGACTGTTGGTCCGCGAAGCCGGCGTCGGCTCGCACCAGGTAATCGATCGCCTGTTGCAATCGATCAATCCCCTGCTGGGTTCAAGTTCGAAACTGGGCTGCGAACCGTTGCGAAAATCGCTCGCGATCATTCGAATGGTTTGTTCCCGTTCCGACGCGGTGACTCGGCGGCAACAGTTGAGCCATTACCTGGCGGAGCGCGAAGCGGCGGTGAGCGAGGAGATTCGCCAGGCCGCGAACGCGCTGAAGGATCGCACGCAGCTAGTCGCGCTGGCGTCTGCCCGCGAGCGATCCTGGGCCTCGAAAGTCGACGAGGTAAAGTCGCGGCAAAAACAAGGGCTGGCTTCGTTCGCGGAGATCGCGTCGGCCGATCTGGATTGGTTCAAAGCTCGAGGCGATGTCATTACAGACGTGATGGCGTGGCACATTGCCTGGGTGAAGTTGCGGCAGGCACAAGGCCTGCTGCCGGCTGACTGCCATGCCGCCGGCTACTGCCGTTGAAAGTAGGCTTTGAGCAGTTGCTCTTTGAGCGTGCCGTGCTCCTCCATCGCGGCTTTGAAATCAGCTTTCGTCAGTGAATAAACGCCAGTGTCCTCGCGGGTCGCGACCGTGGCGTTTCGCGGCTCGTCGGTCATGAGCGCCCGCTCGCCGAAGAAATCGCCGACGCCGAGGCGGGCGACCACTTTCGGTCCTTCGCCATCTTGGTCGGCGATCACATCCACCGCTCCCCGACTGATCAGGTAAAACTTGTCTCCCGGCTCGCCTTGCGTGATGATCCGCGTTTCCGGCGCAAACGATGCCTTGGTCATCTTCTCGGCGACTTTCGAAAGGGCATCCGGGGTCAACTGCGCAAAAAGCGACACGCGACTTAAGAACAAGCAAGTGACGACCGCCTCGGTCACGACGACATTGGATTTGATCCGACCGTCAACCATGTTGATAATGCGAGAGGCGACATCGAGAATGCGATTGTCATGCGTAACGATGAAGCTAGTGCAACCACCCTCGGCGAGTTCCTTAAGATAGTTCACCACATCGCGGCCGGTCTCCGCGTCAAGGGCGGCCGTCGGTTCGTCGGCCAGGATCAGGTGCGGGCGATTGACGAGAGCTCGCCCCACCGCCACACGCTGCCGTTGTCCGCCGGATAACTTGGCGGGTTTATAGTCGAGGCGATTCCCGAGCTTGAGCCGCTCCAAAATCGCGCGGATCCGGCGATCGTGGTCGTCGGAATCGCCATCGTGAAGTTCCAACGCCATTTTGACATTTTGATACGCCGTTAGCGATTCGAGCAGATTGTGGCGTTGGAAGATGAATCCAATGCCGCGCCGAATATCGACAAGATCCTGCCCGGCGAGCCCGATTAATTCGCGCCCATAGACGCGAATGCTGCCCTCCTGCAGCGTGCGCAGGCCGCCGATCAGTGTTAACAGCGTGGTTTTCCCCGAGCCGGACGGACCGGTCATGATGACGATTTCGCCCGGCATGATTTCCAAACTGTTGTCGAACAGGACCTGGTTGCGCGCCTCCCCCTCGCCGAAATGATGATTCACGCCGCGGATGGATACGGCCGGCACGGCAGCGGTAGCGGTAGCGGTAGCGTTGGCCTCCGTGCTCATCCGAACACCTCCGCGGGATCGGCGGTTCGCACGCGGCGCAGCGCCAGAAAACCGGACAGCATGCACATCGAGACGGTGAGGCCAAGAATGATGCCGGCGCGAGACCAGGTGATTTCCAGCGGCAGCCCCGTCTTGTTTTCGAGAACGATGTAAAGCGGCCAGCCAACTGCCAGACCCGCGACGAAACCCAACAACGAAAGCCAAACTGATTCCTGCAGCACCACGCCGCTAATGTAGCGATTCGAATAGCCCAGTGCCTTGAGCGTGGCGAACTCCGCGAGGTGGTCGCTGACTTCGGTGGCCAGAATCTGATAGCAGATCACGACGCCGACCACGAAGCCGACGACCAGGCCGAGCGTGAACACGAATCCAATCGGCGTGCTGTGAGCCCAGAATTCCTCTTCCTCGGCGATCAATTCGGAACGGGGCGCCACGCGCATGTCTGCCGGCATCGCCTGGCGCAGCGAGCGCGCGACCTCGGCGGCATCGGCGCCGGGGGCCAGCTTGACAAGGCCGAGCGAGACGGAATCGAGCGGGTTGCGTTCCGACACGAATTGGGCCATGTTTCGGGCGGTCATGAGAAGGTTTCCGTCGGTCGTGAAATCGGTGCCGAGGCGGAACGTGCCGACGATCTGCAGTCGCCGGCCCGCGACCTCGCGTTCGGCGCCCACGGGCGAGGGCCCGCCGGAGCGCCAGACGTGCATCAAGTCGTAAATCGATTTGGATCGGTCGTCGAGGAGCGCCGTTGCGGGCGCCGTAAGGTCGTCCTGGTTTTCGGCGAATCGCGGCATCGCTTCTGGGCGAAACGCCGGATGGCGAGGGTCGTCAACAAAGGCCACCACGCGGATCGGCCACTGAGCGACTTCGGACTCGCCGCGGTTTTTCCACATGAACGGGTAATAGCGGATGTAAAGTGGCTGGGTCCAGGCGACGCCGGGCACCGCGCGCTTGAACAATGCGGCTGAGCGGAAATGCCTGTGCGTCGGTAATGGTGGAGGTCGACGCGCTCACCAGGAATAGATCGGCATCCGCCTTTCTCAGGATCGCCGTCTGGCTATCGAGCAGCGCCCGCCAGAAGCCCAATTCGACAAACATAAGAATGACCGCGAACGTGATTCCAACCACCGAAACGAGAAACCGGCGCTTGCTGTGCGTCAGGTTCAACCAGGCCAGGGGAACTCGCGATCGCGGCAGCATGTCAAAACAACTCCGCGGGATCGGCCGATTGCACCTTGCGCAGCGCGAGCACGCCCGACACCGAGCACATGGCGACGGTGAGGAAAAACACGATCACGGCTCGGGCGAAGGTCATGCCGATTGGAATTCCCGTGGTGCTGCGCCAGGGCATAAAGACCCAACGAACCGAGCAAGCCGGGGAAGTACCCGAGCGCCGCCACGAACCCGGCCTGGCTCATGACGACCGTCGCCAGATAGAACGGCCCGTAGCCCATTGCTTTCAAGGTGGCGAATTCGTGCAGTCGATTGGAGACATCGCTGGAAATCACCTGGTACACGAAGACAACGCCGACAAACAGCGCCACGCCGACGCCGAGGCGAAAGATTAAGCCGATCGAAGTTTGTTCGACCCAGTGGCTGCGCTCGCGGCTTTCCAATTGCCCGGCGGTGAGGGCCTGCACGTCGTCGGGCAGGCGATCGTTGAGCCGCCGGGCGACCTCGGCGGCATTGGCGCCGGGCGCCAGGCGGACCAAGCCAACGCTGACCTCGCCGGGCGGGAAATCGGGGCGGATTCGCAAAAACGTGGTGTCGCTCACCACAATCAGCCCGTTGGCGCCGAAGCCCGTGCCGAGAGTGAACTCGCCGATGATCTGCACACGCTGCGGCCCGACTTCAACCGTTTGGCCGGGCGAGAAGTTTCCAAATTCGGCGTGCGACTGGCTGTCGATCAGGGCTTGGCCGGGTTTTTGTAGCTCTTCGCGTTCCCGGTCGATCAATTTCTGAATGCCCTTGCCGTTGCGGCGAAAGACGTCGTCGTTCGGCCGAAAACCGAGAATCATGATCGTTTGCGGCTTGTAGGCGAATTGCGGCGGCGCATCGGGATTTCGCCACGGGCCGGGGCCGATATAAACCGGCACCGCGGACTCGACTCCAGCCACCGCTTGCGCCTGGTAAAGGCGGTTCAAGGGAATCGTGCCCGGGCGATTCAGTTCGATATATTGCGGCGACAGGAGCACCACGTCATAGTCGAGTTGGTCATAAATCAACGTGGCGGTTTCGAGTGCCGCCCCGTAAAAGCCGAGCTGCATGAAGACCAATAAGGCGGCGAACGCGACGCCAGCCACCGCCACGAGCGTGCGCGTCTTTTGATGCGTCAGGTTCAGCCAGGCCAGTGGCGTTCTCATGCATTCGCTAGGGTGCTTTCGTTGCCTTCGGGTCGTTAATGATCACGTCCACTTGCATATTGATGTATTCCGCGGCTTCTTTCGCGAATTGCGGATCCAAGCGAATGCGCGCCTCGACGACCCGGCGATCGACTTCCTGCCGCGGATCGAGCGAAAAGGCGGTGTTTTTGGAAACCACATCGGAAACGTAGATCACCGGCCCGGTAAATTTGGTGAGGCCTGAAACCGGAAAGCGCAGTTCCACCGCGGCCTCCACGCGCGGGTTGTTGCGAAACCAGTCGCGCACCAGCTTGGCGTCGGTTTCATACACCTCCGCGACCGCGACCATCGAGCTGGTGTCTCCCACCTGAAATACCGGTTGCGTCCCCACTAATTCGCCTTCGTGAAGCAAGATTTTCAGGACTTTTCCATCAATGGGCGAGGTGATGGCGGTTTGCTCCCAGCGCACCGCGGCCAGTTCCGAACTCTTGCGCAGCGCGGCGACGGGCAATTCGCTTTCGGCTCGCCGCAGATCAGTTCGCACGACATCGAGTTGCGCCTCGGCGGTGCGCTGGGCGCCGGCGCTGGCGTCCTGGAGTTTTTGCAGACCCAACTTCGCGCCGTTGAGTTCCTGCTCCGCCTGATCGCGCAGCAGTTGTTGACGCGCCACCTCCTGTTGCGGCACGCTGCCCGCATTGCGCATCCGCGTCAGCAATTCCTCGGCTTGATCGAGTTGGCGTTGCGCCACGCGAATCTTGGCTTCCTGAATCTTGACGTCGAGCGGCGATTGTTTCTTGATTTGCTCGATCTTCGCTTCGGCCTCGCGCTGCTGGGCCTTCAGCGAGGCGATTGACTTTTGCCGCTTCTCCTCGGCCTCCTGCAATTGCACCTTTGCGGCTTCGAGTTCGATCTCGCGAAGTTTGCGGCTGGCGAGAATGGCCAACTGCTGGCCCTTGCGCACCGCTTCTCCCTCATGGACGACGATTTTTTCGAGCACGTCTGGGCCGGGCGCCGCGACATTGACGACCCCGCTTTGCGGTTCCAGGCGTCCGCGGGCCGTGACCTGCGTCACATTGGTGGGCGGCGCCGCGCCCGCGGTAATTGGATTGCGAGCCGCGCGGAATGAACCAAACGATGGCCCCGCCGAGCGCCAGACCGGCCACGAACACGATTGCGAAGGTAGTCGGCGATCGGTGTCCGGCGGTAAAGGGCATTTCAGACTCGCGAGTGGCCCAAAAAGCGAAAATTCTACCCAGTTTCTAACTATACAGGTCGAAGAGTCAATCAGCCAAGCGGCCTGCGCTCACCGGGCGCAACCGTGCGGCTCCCAACCAATGATTGTCTTCTTTGAACGTGTCTTCTTTGAAACTAGCGGTTTTCCGCTTACCAGACGCCAAGGTGGTCAGATCCCGTCCCCCACTGTCACGGAAAGTGTCTTCTTAGAAACCTGCGGTTTCCCACTGGGGAAACGCAAAGAAGACAGATCTCACCGGCGGCGCCACCCCCAAATCTGTCTTCTTTGAAATCGTTGATCAAGTTAGTAAAGATTGGCGACGGGGGAAACTATTTGGAAAGCCACTCGCCCCATAAAAATCGCTCTTCTGTACAACGAGTTTGCGCCATCTCGTGCTGATCCGACCATATTCGGATGGCACCGTTTTTTGGTTGGAGAGCCCGAACATGTTGGCGATGCATCGAGCGGCGGCAAGGATTCAGGACTGGGCGCGGCAATCAGCTGGGCAGGCGATCCCCGACGACATCCTGATTCGTCGGTTCGCGACGACGCGAGACGAGGCGGCGTTCGCCGAGCTGGTGCGCCGGCATGGCTCGATGGTGCTCGGAGTGGCCCGGCGATTGCTTGGCGACCATCACGCCGCCGAGGAAGTGCTCCAGGCGGCCTTTCTCTTGCTCGCGCGAAAAGCCAAGCACGTCCACTGGCATCGCAGCATTGCTCCCTGGCTGCACAACGTCGCTTATCGGATCGCGCGGACCGCCCGGCGACGGCGTCGATATACCGAACCGATCAACGAATCTCATGCTTTTTCGCAAGTTGACCCGCTTCGGCATCTGTTGTGGAAAGAGGTGCAGGCGGCGCTCGACGAGGAATTGGCGAAATTGCCCGAGCGGCTGCGCTCGCCGCTGGTGCTTTGTTACTTGCAAGGCCACACGCGCGACGAGGCAGCGCGATCGCTCGGCTGGACGCTGGCGACGCTCAAACGCCGGCTGGAGCGCGGCCGCAAAATCCTCAACGTTCGCCTGACGCGCCGCGGTCTGGCCCTGTCGGCGATCGGCGCGGCGATGCTGATCGATTCGCCGTCGCTACCCGCCGCGACCGTCGAACGAACCGTGCGGCCGATCATTGGCGATGCCGTTTCCACCTCGGTGGCGGGATTGCTCGAGGAATCGACGCGGACGCCTTTCAAGAAACTGGCCATCGCGCTGGTCATGCTCGGCGCGATTGGCCTCGGGACCGGATTGCTCGCCGGCTTCTCCCCGGCGTCGCCGCAACTACCTGAAAAGAAAACAGCCGAAACTCCAAAATCGCCGGCGAAAGTCGATCTGCTCGGCGACCCGCTGCCCGATGGTGCGCTCGCCCGCCTCGGCACGACGCGACTGCGGCCGGGGAATTTGATTCAAGGCATCGCATTTTCGCCCGATGGAAAGCAACTCGCGATTTGGGCGAAAGCGTGGGGCTCCGGCGTCGACAGGATCAGTTATCTTTGCGGAATCCGCGACTGGAAAAGAAATTCGATCAATCCACTTGCCGCCATGGGACCTTGCACGCATCCGTTGGTTAAGGATGGGCGAGGGTTGCGGTCGTGAAAATCGATCGAAGCGATTACTTTGTGTGGGAGTTCACGAACCCTATGCGTCGCTTCCCAAAGTGCAAACGCCGATGCTGAACGGCATTGGAACGGGGATCCTTATGGCGTCGCCATTTCTCCGGATGGCCATTGGTTGCGACCGGTCGCCATTTCCGATGACGGCGCACAACCGATCGAGCTTTGGGAAGTCAAGCCAATGCATGGCTATCGAATTAAGACTCGGGAACTGGGACGCCCGCAGTGGAACGGCATGTTCGTGCTGCTTTAGCGCCGACAGCAAGCGTGCTGTTCTCGCTCGAGCCGCGGCCAGGAGCCGTGCCCAAACCGCCCGGTCCGGCGCCGGCCGGCCCGGGACCAGTCCCGCCACCGGCCTGGACGCCCGGAGCTGGCTGATCGCAGCCAAATTGGTCGTTTACGAAGTCGGAAGCGGCAAAAAGTTGAAGGAGTTCGATGTCGCCCGCCAATGCAATACATGCACGGGAACACGGTTGAGCCGGAGCGACTCGCTCTCAGTCCGGACGGCAAGATTCTCTGGCTTGGCGACGAAAAGGGCGTCGTGCATGCCTTATGATTGGGCCGCCGGCAAAGAATTGCATTCGTTCAGCGGCCTGCTTACCGGCAAGTCGCGGCCATTCCACTCGGACGGGATCGCGCACGGTTAACACCCATTACCAAGACGTTCATCCATCCTCGTCGCCGACGGCGGCACCACTTGACCATTCGCGACATCGGAACCGGACGGGTTGGGCCACGGTTCGAGACGACTTGACTTCTTTCAGGCACTTGGCGATTTCATCCGATGGCTTGCGAATCGCGACGGCCGACGTCCGTGTTCGGCCGGGTACATATTCCGCCTGATCGACGCCAAGAGCGGCAATGATTTATTGTCGCGTCCAGGCACGGCAACTCTGACGGGGTCGAAAATCTTGCCCGACGGCAAAGCCATGACCGCCGGGCTCGATCGCAACGTTCGCTGGTGGGATTTGAAAAAGGCCGCGAAGTGAAGAATTGTCAGATCAGCATGCTTCGATACTGGTTTGGTCTCATCGGCCTTACGGTGGATGGACGAGGGCGTTCGGATCGCACGATGACCACGTCGTCTACGTCGATCTGGCGACAAGCAAGCAGACGCAGGTTACAATGCCGAATCCGGTTAATCCGGTCAGCCTCATTCATGGCGTCTCTGGATCCACGGTGTTTGTGAACACGCCCGATCAAAAAATCCAGCAGTGGGATGCAGCAACCGGGGCTGTCCGCCGGACCTTCGATCCGCCCCGGCGCAAGATGGGCCGGCCCAATCGCATCGTCAAGGCGATCATGTCGTCTGATGAAAAGACGGTCGCGATTATTTCCACCGGCACGGTGAGCTTCGGGGCCCGCGACCTGGTACAACAGCGGCAAAATCAGTCTGTACGATGCAACAACCGCTGAACTTCGTAAACGCTGGCAGACACCGGAAACCAGCATCGATGAGATTGCTTATTCTCGCCCGACAGCCAGTACCTGTTGGTGGGCGGTTATCCGATCGTGGGCTGCGGGAGCCCGACCGCGTCCAACATGCCGATCTCGTGCAAGTCTGCGTCTGCTGTTGCTCGATGGACGGACCGGTGAGCCAATCCGCGTTCTTGACCGGTCTATCCGAGCGCGGCCTCGGCTTCCCGACGGGGCCATCGGCGTTGCGAACAAAATTCCCGATCGGCCCCGCCGCTTACGGCCCTTGCCTTTTCGCCGAACGATCAAATGTTGGCGGCGTGCTGAAAACGATAGTTCGATCGCAGTCTTATGATCTCGCCACGGGCAATTTTGCCAACAATTCCGGGGGCATCACAACGAAGTTTCACAAATGCAATTCACCGCCGATGGTCGCAAGTTGGTGTCGGTGAGCCGCGATATGACGGGGCTCGTGTGGGATGTGTCATTCGCGACGTTGGCGAAGCCTTCGGACGCCTGGCGCGAGAACTATGGGTCAATTTGGCGAAACCCGAATGGCTTTTCGCGGGGCCGGCATTGGCGGCGCTGGAGAATCGGCCGGATGATCTGGTGGCGATCGTTCGCGAGCATATGAAGCCCGCCGAGAAACCCGATTTCGATCGCGAAGGGATTGCGAAATGGGTGGAGCAATTGGATGATCCGCTTTTCGCGGTGCGCGAGCGGGCGAGCGCTTCACTGTCACGACTCGGCCGCGAAGCGTTGCCATTGTTGCACGATCATTTGAGCAAGACGACGTCCAAGGAACGCCAGGAGCGCCTGCGGCGAGCGATCGAACACGTCCGACACACGCCCGTTCCTTCGAATCATCTCAGGGAATTGCGCGATCGCCTTGCTGGAGCAAGTCGGTACGCCCGCGACACGCGCGGAACTGAAGCCTCGCGACCGGAAATCCCGAGGCCAGACTTACCCACGAAGCCAAGGCGGCGCTCGATCGATCGAAATAGAACACGGATGACACGGATTTGACGGATTGCACACGGATCAGAATTCTCATTATTGTCTGATCTGTGTGAATCCGTCAAATCCGTGTCGTCCGTGTTCTATTTCGTGAGCGCCGGCTTTCGATCATTGGTAAAGATCTTGCTGCGAAATTCCGGCTTCGGGCCAAAATTGAGCAACAGGCCAATTTCCTTGTCGGTCGCTTTCAAATAATTCACAAGCTGAGCTTCGTGCGCGTCGTCGATCCCCTCCGCCGCCTTACCTTCCAGGATAACAAGGTCATCAACCAGCAGGTCTGCGAAGTACTCCCCGACGATTACGCCCTCAAAATAGACCTTGATCGGCACTTGTTGCTGGACCTTATGTCCTGCCTTTTGCAAGGCGAGCAATAGTGCGTTTTCGTAGACCTTTTCGAGAAATCCATATCCAAGTGTGTTGTATACGTGATAGAAGGCCTTGATAATTTGGTCGGTAATTCGGCGTGGAGCATTGGGCGCCTCGTGAAAAGGAAACTCTAACAGAACACGGATGCCACGGATGCAACGGATTCACACGGATCAGACAATGAGATTCTGATCCGTGTGAATCCGTTCAATCCGTGGCATCCGTGTTCTATTCTCCGTCATTTATCCCAACAGTTCTTCGCGCACTTTGCCGTCGCCGGCGATGGGCATTGGGCGGCCCTGGGTGTCGGGGACGGTGGTGTGGGCGTCGATGCCCAGGAGGTGAAATGTCGTCGCGAGGATGTCCTTCGGAGAGATCGGAAGATCCTTGACTTCGCCGGCGTGTTGATCGGTGGCGCCGACGACCTTGCCGCGCGGGCGCCGCCGCCGGCCATGACGATCGAATAAGCCTTGGACCAATGGTGCCGGCCGCAGCCTTTCGGTTTTGGGTCGATCTTCGGCGTGCGGCCATGTTCGCTCATCCAGAGCACGAGCGTCGAATCGAGCATGCCGCGCTGTTCGAGGTCGCAAATTAACGCCGGATATGCTTGGTTGAAACCGGGCAATAGGTATTCCTTCAATCGTGGATAGTGATTGTTGTGCGTGTCCCAGCCGCAGTTTCCGAATTGTCCGAAACCATCCCAGAAGACCGAGACGAACTTGCAGCCAGCCTCGACGAGCCGCCTGGCCGCCAGGGAGGACTGGCCAAATAGCGTCGGCCCATAGTGCTCGCGAAGCGCCTGCGGTTCGCGGCTCAAGTCGAGCGCCTCGCGCATTTTTCCCGAGGCGAGCAGCGTGTAGGCGACATTGCGATATTTGTCGAAGCCGGAGTGAGAACTCGGCCGATTCGAGCCGGGCACGGGACGACGTCGAACTGCTCCAACAATGATCGCCGCGAGGCGACGCGAGCCAAGTTCAATTCGGGCGGCAATTCGCCCAGTGTCGAAAGTTTGAATCGTCCCGAGTATGTCGTCTGCGCATAGGGATCGTGAAAATCTTTTGTCTGCCCGTCGGTGTAATGCGGGGCGATCCTGGTGCCCGGGCCGTCGAAATCGGTCCAGACCGGATCGTAACCCTGGCCGAGGAACGCCGCGTATGGCCCGGCGTCCACCTTCATGTCGGTTTTTGAATTCAAGAGCCACGGCAGGCCGACATTTCGCGGCACCTGCGGAATCGCGCCGCCCGATCGCTTCTCTGCGAGGTAGTCAACGATCGAGCCGATGAACGGCCAGTGCCGGGAATCGCGCGGCTTGGTTTCGAGCTCGGGCGTGTAGGTGGGAATACCGCTGACCGCGTAGGCGACGCCATGCTCGGGATAAGGGTGCGTGATCGAGCGCACGACGCAAAGGCGATCGGCGATGGCCGCGATATCGGGAATCCCCTCGCCGAAGCGTACGCCGGGAATCCGCGTCGCGATCGATTTCATTTCGCCTTGAATCTCGGCCGGGGCGTCGGGCTTTGGATCGAACGTTTCATGCTGGGGCGGCGAGCCGTAGGGGAAAAGCAGGATGCAGGCCTTTGCCTTGCCGAACGCCGAATCATGCCGGGCCGGTTCGGCCTGGAGTTCGTGAAGACGCAGGAAATGCGACAGGCCAAGACCAAATGCGCCAAGTCCGCCCAAATGGAGCAGATCGCGGCGGGTGAGCCCGTCGCACAGGCGAGTCGGTCGGCCGAGGATGCGAAGCATAAGCATTTTCCCGTCTGTGGATGAGTATAGCCGCGAAGCAGTGGCGACGCACAAGAAAATAGCGGCAGATCAGGGATAAACGCCGCGGCACTCCGTTTGCAGCAACGCTCTCTCGAAGCCCACCCATTTTTCGGATCCTGCGATTCACTCGCGATCATTCGTAGCGAGGAGGAATCCGATGAGTCTCGTCAGGAAGCATCGAATTGCTTTCTCATTGGCATCGCTGGCACTCCGGGCGGCGCTACCGATCATCCCGTCGGCCGGCTGGATCGTCTCGCTTGTCGTGCTGATCATCGGCTTCGGCGCGACCATTGTGCAATGGCGGGGCATCCCCGAGCCCGTGCCCGCCGACATCCCGCATTAGTTCGGCTCGTCTCAGGCGGCTCATGGCAGCCGCCTGGAGTTGTTTTGGTCGTCGCCCGAACAGGAGGTCTGAAATGGTCAAGTCGTTGATCGCCGCGCTCGTCGCGGTCGCATTGCCGCTGGGGTTTTCGCAAGCCCAGCAGCAACAGCCCGAGCGAAGCTCCCGCAACCCGGTTCCGCGCGTTTCGTTGGGAATCGCGGTGGAGGATGTGCCGCAGGAAAACGCGCAGCACGGAGTCATGATTCGACAGATCCGGCCGGACAGCGCCGCCGCCAAGGCCGGGCTGAAGGTTGGCGATGTAATTACGCGCGTCTCCGATCGGCAAATCAAAGCTTATGAGGATTTGATTTCAAACCTGGCAGGCCACAAGCCCGGCGATCAATTGACATTCTCGATCCGACGGAACGAGAAGACGGAGCAGGTCAAGGTGACGCTAGGCGAGCCGACCGCCTCCGCGCAGCGACCGCGCCGTCCGAGGGGTTTCGCACGTGCGCGTTTCTCGGCGTGGTCGCCGCGCCGGTATCCGCGTTGCCCGAGGCGAGCCGAAATCGGTTTGGCTTGAAAAACGAGCAGGGTCTGGTGGTCATGGATGTGGTGCCGAACTCGCCCGCGGCCCAGGCGGGCCTGCGGCTGGGCGATTTAATCCGCTCGGTGGACGGTGCGGACGTCGATCAACCGACCGCTCTTCGGACCCATGTGCTGGACGCGGGGCCGGGCAAGGAAATCAAGTTGAAGATCAAGCGCGGTGAACAGACCAAGACCGTGACCGCGAAACTTGCCGAGGGACCCTGCGACATCATGCTGGGCAGCCCGAGCACGGGACAGTATTACCCGGAGCCGGCGGCGAACACGATCCGCCAACTCCAACGCCGGGTGAACGACCTCGAGCAGCGGGTCAGAGAACTGGAATCGAAGCATCCGCACCAAAAGGGCGAATAAGCGCGGCAATTTCGAATGGATTACGGAGCAAGCGGTGGCGGCGGCGCGTCGGATGGCGCGTACGTCGCCGTCGCATCCTTGGGCCGGAACCAGATTCGCCATTCCTTTTGATCTTCGTAGCTGGTGGTTTGTTGGCTTTCGAGTTTCGGCGGCGCCAGCCCCAGCGCCGTTAACACCGGCACTTTGTGCTGCTGAGTTTCGGTATTCGTGTGCGCCACCTGGCCGATAACGGTTTCGCCTTGCCGCTCGATGACGTAGCCTTGCGGGCATTGCTTGGCCATCAACTCTTCGGCGCGGTTGAAATTGCGATTTGGCCAGGCATTCGAGTTATCGGGAATGGCGACGATGCCGCCGCCGTCGGAATGCAGTTCGACGATGCGGGCGTGATTGCAACCCAGGCCAAGAGCGAGAAACGAACACCAAAGCGCGACCTTTGGAAACCGGGCGGTCATGGGCATTTTTCCCAAATTCCATTGACAACGAGCAAGACCAGATTTCAAATTCTCGTCGAGGCGGCAAGATGCCGCCCTTCCGACCATGCGAAGTTCGCTCTGGTCCAACGATCGGCGGCAAGGGTTTACCGATGCGGCCGCGGATTGTCCAGTCGAAAAAAAAGCCGCGCCAGGAATGGCGCGGCCGAGATTTGGTCAATTCCGAACGAGGACTGCACCGATTATCGCCCTTTCGCCGGAGGAGCGGGTTTGTTTGGCTTCGAGATCGGCGTCTCCGGTTTGGGCGTCTGCAGCTTTTGGCGTTGACCCGGCTGGGTCGGCAACTCTCGGCGCGGTCGCGTCGAGAACGCCGGTGTCGTCGCTGCCGGCCTTGGTGACGAGGGCCTGGAAGACGGCGTCGGGCGTATCGGCGGAGAGGAATCGCACTGAGCCATCGGCCATGAGCGCGTACGCGCCGCGTTTGCTGCCGAAGTTATAAACAAAAGGCGCGATGCTGTTTTTCTCGGGGACGCCCTGCACGGTGGCGCCGCCGCCGGCGATCCAGGGGCGAGGCACGCCCGGCGCCGCCGTGATCATGTAGATCGTGTTCGCGGCGCCGTCGGGAATGTCGTCGAACTTGGTTTCCCGATCATAGCCGAACAGGCCCACTTTCTTACGCAGGGCGAGATTGTTTTCGTCGTACTCGGCGGAATCAAGACCGACGCCGGAGAGGCCGACATAGTGAGTGGCGCCCAGTGTATATTCGGGCAGGCTCGGCACTTTGGCTTGCCAGGTCGCGCGGGGAAACAGCGGATTGAGGAATTCCGGCACCCAGCTCATGCCCGCATGCAGGTTCTTTTCATCGCGCCAGGGCTGTTTGGTGTCGATTTCGTTGTAAATGTCCCGCTTGCCGAGCATCGGCAGCAGGTCGGCCATCCAGCTAACGCGCTGGCTAGGGCCGCGGGAGATAAATGCTTTGCCGCTTGCATCCTCGGCCAAGGCGTGGGTGCCGCGGAAGGATCGCCCTTGCGTCCGGGCCGTGATGGCGGTGCGAGCCAATTCCTGCCAGCGCGGGCTGCCCATGGCGGCGACATCGGTCATGCCGCGGAGGCGCACGGCCTGATTCTCGATTTGCTCCCGGATCTTGCGGTCGGTGTCGCTCGTGATCTCGGCGTCAAGCGTGATGTAGACGACCTTGCCGACGTAAGAGGAGTTGAGGGTCGAGCCGCCGGGTTGGCGATTTCGGGAGGAGCCACCCATGGGCATGCCGGGCGAAGCGCCGCCGGGTCGGCTGAAGCCACCGGGACTGCCGGCGCCGCCGGGGTTTGGGATGCCGGCCGCAGCGCCGCCGGCGCCCGGTGCTCCGCTATTTCCGGGTCGCTGGCCGGGGCTTCCACCGCCGTAGCCGCCGCCCGCGCTGGGCGGCGAGCCACTGTTTCCGGGTCGTTGGCCGGGGCTTCCGCCGCCGTAGCCGCCGCCGTCGGTGCCAATGCCGCCGCCGCCCGGTCTGCCGCCGAAACCACCCGGCGTTCCGCCGCCGAATCCGCGGCCGAATCCGCCGCGCTGATTGTTCTGCGATTCGGAATCAAACGAAACGTTCATCCACTTGCCCAATATCGTGCGTGCCCGTTCCAGGACGGTGCTCTGAAGGGCATCGTGGAGAGCACGAGCGTCGTCTTCGCGTTTCAATTCGACCGCGGCCAGGGCGGTGACCCGCGATTCGGTCATGGTGTGCAAGCTCAGGCCGGCGGAAACGACCGTCGGCAGCGGAATCAGCGCGCCCAGG
Source organism: uncultured Gemmataceae bacterium (assembly GCA_963815035.1). Classification (GTDB taxonomy): domain Bacteria; phylum Planctomycetota; class Planctomycetia; order Gemmatales; family Gemmataceae; genus JBGQCZ01. Next base: position 85,627 of record CAWFFC010000012.1, on the reverse strand, counting down.
GTAGTTGTGTTGCGGATATTGTCGACGATTTTTGAACTGGCGCTTTCCAGGTCCATCGCCGCGCAGCTGAAGATGACGGGTTCGCGGGCATCCTCAAGCTTGTCGAGCAACAGTTTCAATTCGGGGTTGATGGTTAGGTAGGTGGGCTTTTCGGCGTAGAGCCCGCCGCCTCCCATGGGGCCAATGGGGCTGGATCCGCCGCCCGCCGGGCCGGCTCCCTGTGGGGGCCGCGACTTGTTCGGCAACGATCCCGCGGGTCCCGGCGCGGGTGAACCGGCGCCGCGCCCGGCATCGGGCTGCGGGGCGAGGAACCGCCCGTGCCATAGCCGGTCGGACCACGGCTGCGGGATCCCATGTCTTGATATTGCGTCAATTGTTTCGGTTTTCGCCCGCTTTGGAGAAATTGCTCCATCTGGCTGACTTCCGCGATCACCAGGGTTCGGCCGTCGTAGATGTGCCAGGCCATCGTGGTTTTCGGCAGGGGCCGGTCCGGCGATGCCTTCGGATTCAGAATCGAGAAGAAATCGATGGCGCTGAGGCCGTCCATCACCTCGTTGGCGCGGACTAAGAAGTAGTCATGCCCAGAGATGGGGCTCTTCGGCCCCTTTTGGCCGCCGAGCTTTGCCTTCATCAGGTCGGCCCGGACGGTAAACGTCGGGAACATCTGAATGACATTGAAGACCCAGTTGTGCTTCAGGCTTTCAGCGCGGACATATTGGCTCATTTGCGTGATGGGCAACCCGAGACCGGTGCCGAACATTTCCTGGCGGAAGCCGCTGGAGGAACGAAACACGGCGCCGCCGAGCGTCGAATCGAGGAATTTTCGCACATTCACGGCGTAAACCGACTGCGTCTCGTTGGGCAATAAGTTGCTGATCGGGGCCGCCGGTCCGTCGGGTAAATTACTCTGGCCGGCGCCCGCATTGGCAGGCGCCCGCTGTTGCCGCCGGCCACCGGCGGCTGTGTACCCGGAGACGATGGGCCGCCCGCCACGGGCGTCGCCGGGCGCGGGGGCGAATTGTTGGCCTGCGGGCCGGGGCTGGTGTTGCTCTTGGTTTCGGGATCGCCGCCAAACAGCAGGATCGCGCCCACCACCAGGCCGACGACGGCCACGAGGCCCAGTCCGATGCCCGCGATCAACATGACCGGCGCGCCCTTCTTCGCCTCTTTTTTCTTCTTGAAGCGTGGGCCGTCGGAATCGTGCTTGCTCTTGCCCTTGCCGCCGGATTTCAACCTGCCGGCGTCGGGGCTCGTTTTAATTTTGGTCTTCGTGTCGCTGGCCGCCTCCTCGCCCGACGACGTGTCGCCCGGATCTTCAACCACGAATCGGTATTTGCATTTCGGGCATTCGACTTTCTTGCCGACCAGGCTCGAGTCCTTAATCGGCACCATCGCCTCGCAACTGGGGCACTGTTGCTTGAATTGGGTCGAGGAAGCCATCACGTCACTCCGCGATTGGGGTCGAAGACAGGATCCGATCAGAACTTATGGCCCATCATACGAGGAAGTTGGGGCCAAATGCAAAGCGAATTTCCGGTTTTCGGCGGTCCACCCTTGTTAACTACCTTAACACGACACCTGCATAACGTCGCAGCGGGAAACACGTTGGCGCGAAACATGGCCGGAATGAACCGCTCTCGTCGCGAGTTTGTGCTGACCAAAAGGGCGGCCGTCCGGCAATGGTCGCATGGCCGCCTGGCTGCTAGACTGCCGCAATAGCCTGAAATTGGGCCAAACTTGGATTGAGTCGAGCATGAAAGTTCCGCTTCGCTGGCTGCGCGAGTATGTCGATGTTTCGCTGACGGTGCCTCAGCTGGCCGAACGCCTGACACTAGCGGGTCTCGAAGTGATCGGCTATCGATTCTTCGGTCTGCCCGTCCCGGCCGGCATTCACGTCAAACCCGATGAAATCGGCCCCGCATGGGAGCGCGACAAAATCGTCACCGCGCAAGTGCTCAAGATCGAAAAGCACCCCAACGCCGACAAATTGAAACTCGTGACGCTGGAATATGGGGCCGGCCAGCCGAAAACCGTGGTCACCGGCGCGCCGAATATCGAGCCGGGCCAATCCGGGATGAAGGTGATCCTCGGGCTCGCGGGCACCAAGTATTGGCTTGAAAACAAGGAGGGAACAAAGGAAATCGCCGAGCTGAAGCCGAAGGAACTGCGCGGCATCATGAACGACGCCATGTGCATGTCCGAATTCGAACTCGGCATCAGCGAGGAGCACGAAGGCATCATCATTCTCGACGCCGACGCGCCGGTCGGCATGCCGCTGGCCGACTACATGGGCGACGTCGTCCTCGAAATCGATGTGCTGCCGAACATGGCACGCTGCCTGTCGATGATCGGCGTCGCTCGCGAGGTCGCCGCCCTCACCGGCGGATCGCTGAAACTGCCGGACCTGTCCTGTCGAAGCGGACGGGCCGGAATCGATTGCCGGCCAGGTCGCGTGTCGCATCGAGGACCCGAAACTGTCGGCCCGCTACGCCGGCGATGCTGATCGCGAACGTCAAGATCGGCCCCGTCGCCGGGCTGGATGCAGCGCCGCCTCACCTACGCGGGCATGCGGCCGATCAACAACATCGTGGACATCACCAATTACGTGATGCTCGAATGGGGCCAGCCGCTGCACGCCTTCGATTACGACGTGCTGGTCAAGCGGGCCGGCGGCAAGCCGCCGACATCATCGTCCGCCCGGCGCGAGCCGGCGAAATCCTCATGACGCTCGACAAGCCACGAACGCGAATTGATCGCCGGACATGCTCGTCATCGCCGACGAGGCGGGGCCGATCGCGCTGGCCGGCGTCATGGGCGGCGCTCGAGACGGAAGTCACCGAGAAGACGAACAACGTCCTGCTCGAATCGGCCAGCTTCGACTTCGTCAGCATCCGCCGCACGATCGCGAGCGCTCAATCTGCCGAGCGAGGCCAGCATGCGCTTCAGCAAGGGCATCCATCCGGACATGGCGAAGCCCGCCGCGGAGCGCGCCGCCGAACTGATGCGCAACACGCCGGCGGCATCGGTCTGCGCCGGGCATCGTCGACTGCTACCCGGCGCCGCTACGCGCCGCAGGTGGTCGAATTGAAGATGTCCGAGGTGCGCCGGCTGCTCGGCATGGACTTCCCCGCCGCGGAAGCCGAACGCATTCTGACCGCGTTGGATTTCAAAGTCGAACTAGCGGCGAAACCATCAAGGCGACGGCGCCCGCGCATCGCCTGGACATTCAGGACGGGGCCGCCGATCTGATCGAGGATCTGGCCCGCATCCACGGCTACGACCGCCTGCCCGCGACGCTGCCATGCGCCGTTGCCCGAGCAACCGGCAACGGCCTTCTCACGTTCGAGGAACACATGCGCGACTTGCTCGTCGAATCTGGCCTGCAAGAGGCCATCACTTACTCATTGACATCGCCCGAACGCGAAGCGCCGCTGACCGGCGGAAGCCGCGACTGTGTGACCCTGCTCAACCCGATCAACGGCGATCGCGTAGTCATGCGGCGAACGCTGCTGGCCGGGTTGCTGGAATCGGCTGCGAAAACCTCAAGAACTATCCCACGGTGAAACTATTCGAGATTGGATCGGTCTATTTGCCGAAAGCCGGCGACAAGCTGCCGGAGGAACCTTCGCGATTGGCGATCGTCATGGTCGGCCGCCGGGCGTCGATTTCTGGGCGGAATCCGGTGCCGGGCCCGGCCCCGATCTCGATTTCTTCGATCTCAAGGGCGTCGTTGAATCGCTAGTCGACGGATTACATTTGTCGAATGTGACCTTCCGAGCATCGACCGCCGGATGGCTGCATCCCGGCCAGGCGGCGGAATTGGTTCTGGATGGAAAATCGGCCGGCGATTTCGGCCGACTGCATCCGCGGACCGCGCCGCAGTTCGGCAAGGAACTCGCTGAGCGATCGGTGCTGGTCGCGGACTGATCTCGCGGCGATTCTCGCGCGGTCCCCGAGCGGCATCGCTATCTGCCGATCCATTCAGTTCCCGCGAGTGCTTCGCGACCTGGCGGTGGTGGTGCCGGAGGATACGTCCGCCGAACGCGTGCTCGCCGAGATCCGTGCCGCGGGCGGCGAACTGCTGCGCGCGCGAGCTTTTCGATTTGTATCCTGGCGATAGCATCCCTGCGGGAACCAAGAGCCTGGCCTATGCGTTCACTTACCAGGCCGACCGCACGCTCACGGACAAGGACATCGACAAGCCCCACAAGCGAATCGAAGACCGGCTGGTGCATGTGCTGAAGGGGCAGATTCGGGGGAAGTGACAATTGGCTCATCCCTGCCGATCGAGTTCACCAAACCATTCGCGAACGGAAATGGACAATCCGGGAAGGACGTCGCCGCCGTCGAGTGTGTCATTCTCACCGAGTACGGTCTTTTGATTTCGAGACGTATGGACGCGAACCGTGCGCGTTTCAGGATCGGCGATCCAAACCAATCGAACACCGGAATGGAAATAGTCATCGAGCTTTCGCTCCATTTCCGCTTCGGTGTTGCTTCGGCTCACGACTTCGACAGCCAGAATCCTGGCGCTATTCGCGGCACGGGGTCCGTTGGGATTCGGCGGCCTGGTAGCCGATCCCATGATGTGAAGGCGACATCGGGTATCCGCACCAATGCCGGGAACAAGCGAAACGTCCCGTCGGCGCCGGTTACGATTCCGGAATTTCGTGGAGCGACGAAATGAGTCAATACAGCCCCCAGCCATGTTGCCAGCAATGACGCGCAATCCCTTGGCCTTCTCCACCAGCACGCCGTCCACCAGCTCCACATGGCATCTTGCCAATCGAAAGGTTCGCAATGACATCATCGACCGTTGCGCTTCTGGGTGTCGGCTTCATGCGAATTCGGGACGCAGGAATCCCGCCCAAGTGCTCGATTAAATCGGCAACCGTGTCAACAGTTGACGACGCTAGAGTCGCTGCAGTCATACATTCAAATCTCCGCTAAATCGGCTACTCGAGTTATTCTAACTTTTTGCCTTGTTGGGTTTCAAGTCACCCGGGCTTCCCGTTCTGCCCGGCGCGGAACATCCAATACAGTATCGTCTTGATCTCGAACGGCTTCAAGTCGGGCCGCAACGACAGAATCCGGGCGGCGATGCCGGCCAGATGCGGCGCGGCCCAGCTGGTGGCCGGCTCGGCGCGAAAACGGGCCGAGATATCCCGGCCGTGCGCCTGAAACTCGATCTGCTCGCGCAGCTGATAGGCGAAGTGCAGCGGATCGTCGAATAGGCCCTTGTCCACCGATATCAGCGGCGGCGCGAACGCGGCCGGATAGCTGCGCATCAGCGGATGCTCGTTGTGCGCGGCGGCGAAGACCAGCACATCCTTGTAATACGCCTCCTCGATCGCCCGCTGAAACTGCATGCCGGCGCTGCACCTGCTGCAAACGATGTTCCGGCACGCCCAGCGACAGATTGACGACCTTGCACTTCCAGACGTTGATCGCGTGGTGCAAGGCCCGGATCACCATCTTCGACTTCGCAGCCGCCCTGCGGACCGAATACATCGGCGGAGTACAGCTGCACGCGCGGGGCCAGCGTGAGAATGATGTCGGCGACGGTCGTGCCGTGCGGCGCGATTGGCTGGCCCTCGTAGGGCAACGGTTCGTGCTTGTCCGAGCGGAAGATCGCGCCCTCGATCGGGTGAATGGTCTGCCCGCGTTCGTGGGCGCCGGCCTCAAGTTGGGCTCGGTCCACGCCGCTGTCGATGACGCCGCAACACCACGCCCTCGCCGGTGGCTCGCGGATCGCGCAGGAGCCGCTCGGGCGTGAGGAGGGAAAAGAGTTCGTCGAAAATCGTGCGTGCCTCGGACATCGGAGTATCGGTTTTCTTCCGGACCGGCTTTCAAGTTTTCGTAGCGGCGGCATCTTGCCGCCGACGGCTCGGTGGCAAGATGCCGCCGCTACGAGAATGCATCGTGGCCTCAGTTGCCCATCATCTCGTCCAGTGTTTCGCGCAGGCTTTGAATGACGCGGGTGCAATGTTTGACGGCGGCCGGGCCATGCCGCAAGGCGAGCACGCGGACGGCCTCCGCCAATTCGAGCGCCGCGGTCGAATCGATCGAACCGCCAAACGACGCGTTCAACCCCTCGCGGAGGCATTCCATGACCTCCGCAGGCGGCGGCTGTTCGAGCCGCTCGGCCGGCAAGTCCGGCGTCGGCGAACTCGCCAATTTCTCCGTGGCTGCCGAGCGCCGCCTCGACCGCGTCGAACAACATCTGCCGGCGTTGCCGCTCCGCCATGCCTGCCGCAAAATCTCAGCGCCAAAATCGGCGGCCGCCAGGGCCAACTTGCGATCGTCGCCGGAAAACTCGCCCGATTGTTTGTCGAACAATTCCATCACGACCTGAAAACCGGGGCCGACATTGCACCGGCGCCGCGAGCAGCGACGATCGGCTGCGCTCGAACGGCTGGACGCGAACCGTGGCCAGGTCGGCCTTGCCCATTGCGCAGGGCTCCTGCATGCTCGCCGCCGACGCCGCGATCGACTGGGCAAACGGCACGAGATCGTCGCCGATCGGCTGGCCGTCCGCGGTATAAGCTCGGTAGGTTTCCGACTCCTCGCCGACGTTGCGAACGATCAATGCGCCGTCCGCAGCGCCGGTCGCCCGCAGCACAAAGCGGAACAGGCTGCCGATCGCCTGCGGCAGCGGCACCGGGTCGGTCAACGCCGTGCTGGTTTGCACCAGCGGCAGGATTTTTTCGACCGCCTCGCGAAAATCTTTCAACGATTGATTAAACGCTCGTTGGCGTTTGGCCGGTGCGATGCGGTCGAGTTGCCGCCGGACGGCTTTCAGGAAGGTGTCGCGATTCAGGTCCTGATTTTTGTCGAGATAATCGCGAACGCCCATGCGCAACGCGTCGAGCGGCGTGGCCTGATGGGCGAAGCCGGTGACGAGGATCGCCACCACGTCGGGGTGAAAGAGCGAGAGATCCTCGAGCAACTGCAGGCCGTCGGAACCGGAGCCAAGATTCCAGTCGAGAATCGCCAGGTCGATCGAATGGCGATTGGCGTGTTGCAGGGCCGACTCGGCGTCCGCGGCGACGAGCAAGCGCAATCCCAGCCGCTGCCTGCGAGCCAATCGTGAAAGGTCCGCCGGACCGATTCTTCATCATCGACGATCAAAACGGTTTCGCTCATGGGTCACCCGCCAAGCTTGCGTGCTCGCTGATTTTGCCGCCATGCCTCGCTGAAATCTTTCTGCAAGAGGGCGAGCACGGCGTTGAACTTCGCCACGTCGGCGCCGTGCCGCAACTCGTCGGCCCGTGCGCTTCATGAAACGCGAGAACCGGCTGGCCTTGCGCCAGGGCCGCGCGGGCCGCCGCGAGCCGCGCCTTGCGCTGCGCCTCGACATTGAACAGCAGCGACAAATCCGCCTTGCAGTCGCCGGCAATTCGGCCCCGCGTCATTCGTCGCGCGGCACACAGGGCAAATCAACGACATGGAATTTCCGGTTTCCTTTCCGAGCGAATCGGTGGAAGTCATCATACAAAACCGGCCTCCGACCGGACCGAAGCGGACGAAACCGGACATTTTCGTTTTGTCGGCGCGACCTGCTTTTGTCGTAACCAGTTGGTTCAATCCGGACTTCCGTCGCGATTTCGAGAACATCGAAAACTTTGTCCGGTTTGTCCGTCCGCATGTCCGTCCGGTTTCTGAATGGATCATGTTGCGTTGACCGTTCGGCATCATTGAAACGAGCGTAATCATGTTCGCCTCCAAACCTCGTGCGCACGGAGTCCACAAGGAATAATATACATTAGTTTAGTAAAAGCTGCGATGTCGGTTCGGAGATCAGTTTCCTTGGACCGCGAGAATCTGATGAGCCAAGGCAACCAGGCAAACCATCCGATCGCCAATTGCCCCATCTGCCCGCGAGGCTCCTGTTGGATCAACCGGAGATCACGGAACAATCTCGCACAGGTGCACTTGATTGTCCTCACCGCCGACTGCGACCGTCTTTCCGGTCGGGCTATACGCCAGCACGAACTGCTGGCGATGGCCCGGCACGCGAGCATGAGCCAGTGATTTTCCAGTCAGTGATTCAACAAGTTCCAACTGGCGGATATCTTGGATGTCATCCCCGCCCAGCAATGCCAACGTATGACCGTCCGGCGACAAACTCATTCTCGAAATGACGGAAAACCGCCCACGAATGGTCGTTACCTCAGTTCGCTTGGCAACGTCCCATACTCGCACATGGCAATCGTACCGGTTCCTGGGAACGCTCCTGAAGCACAGGGCGAACAAGTATTTGCCGTCGGGACTGAATTGCAGTTGATTCACCGAGCCATGATGATCGGGCAGGATTGCGACTTGCTTGCCGGTGTTAATGTCCCAAAGAAAAACATCTTGATGCTTTGACGCTGCCAACATGCTCGTGTCCGAATTCACCGCAGGCCGATAGTCGCTCGGTGTGGCGTTGAACGAGGAGGTTTGCTTACCCGTGGCGAGATCGAAGATCGTGCAGCGTCGGCCGACCACAATCAAGCTTTTGCCATCGCGTCGAAAAGCAGTGGTTGCTGCCCCAGCGTTGGTTCGAAATTGATTTCGTTTCTTGATTGAATCGAGATCGTAGACCTCGACCGTTCCTTGAAACGTGGGGAAGGCCAGCCATCTCTCATTGGAATCAATGGCCAGAACTTCGGGCACTTCCTCCTTGAGCGGAATGGCGGATGTTTTCTGAAGCGTCGACGCGTCCCAGAAATTGATCGATGCCTCACGTCTTCCAGCCCCCTCAATGAACTTGACGTTGCTGGTGATCAGCGTTTTGCCATCCGGCGTAAACGTCATGGCCGCGATTTGTTCGCCGTTGCCGCCGATCGTCAATTCGCGGAGCTTCAGCGACTGAGCATTTGCCGATGCAACCAACAGACTCGTTCCGATCACGTAAATCAGAGAATGACGCATGAGCGTTGCTCCCAACTATGGTTTGCCGGACTTCTGAAGGCGTTCAAGAGCGGCTTTTGCATCTTTGGTGAGTGACGAATCCGCCGGTCCGGAAGCCAGTGCTTTCAAGGCGGCACGCGATTCGGCGGTGTTGAGTTTCTCCAGTAGGGTCAAAGCGGCGTGCAACCGTTTGGGATCGAAATGATTGGAGTGGCTTTGCTCTCGCTCGATCAGGCGAAGAATTGCATTCAAAGTCCGGCGGCTTTGCGCCGTGGGCGATTGCTCCAGGCGATTCCGGATGGCGAATTCCGCACCTGGACCCAGTTGTCGAAGTTCGAGTTGGGCTTGCCGGCGTTTGCTGAAGTCAGAATCATCCAGAGCGCTGATGATCGTTGCGGCGTTCGCCTCCGCCGCAGCCGCTGTGGCCACTCGGCCACGCAGGATGGTCACCAATCTCGAAGAATCGCTCTTGTACTTGCGAATCACTTGTTCGGGCTCGGCCAAGAGGTCATTCCAAGCGTTTTCCAGGCGAATGAAGGAAACGTCCCAAAGCAACACGGTCGTGTCGTCGCTTCCCGTCGCCAGAAATCGGCCATCCGGCGAGAATGAAACGGCATTGACGTGCCCGGCATGGCCGGTCAATTCCGTCAGCAACTGGTTCGATTCCAAATCCCAGACTTCTACAACGTGGCGACGATAGTCGTGTGGTACCGCCGCCAGCAGTTTGCCGTCACGCGTGATGCAGCAGGTCAAGTAACCCTGACGCGATTGGCCTGAGAGCAAGTTTGTCTTCACCACGTTCCCGGTGAGTGGCTCCCAAACGCTCAGCTTTTGAGCGCCGCGCCCTGGGCTTGACAGGTCGACCACGACGCCATCGCGCAACAAATCCGCAAAGCTGACGGTCTGCTGTTTGCTCCCTTGGTCGAGAATCAGTCCGCTCAGGTCCGGCTTCCAGGTCGCGAGTTCACCTCGTTCGCCGGCGACCAGGATCGATTTTCCATTCGGCGCGAATTTCGCGTATTTGCGACCGTTCTCGCCGAACAGTTGGGCCAGCCGCTTTCCCGTTGCAATGTCGAAAAGTCGCGTCTTGCCGTCCCCGCCGCCGGTCACCAATCTGCGGCCATCAGGCGAAAACGACAGACAGTGAATGCCGTTGAGGTGACCGGTAAATTGCTTGTCCAAATGCCCGCTGGCCACATCCCACAGGCGAATCTGGGCCTCATAACTGTTGTTTTCGTATGTAGCGCGCCCATCCCCGGTCGCCAATTTCGAATCATCTCGCGAGAACGCGAGCGCGGCGACTGTCAAGTAGTGGCCGGTCAAGCGATGAACGGGCTTTTGAGTGGCGACATCCCAAATGATCGCGGCTCCATCCCCATCGCCGCCGCTCGCCAGCAACTTGCCGTCGTGCGAAAATGCCAGGCTCGTGATGTGTCCGAAATGACCCGGCACGTCATGCAAGCGTTTGCCGGTGGCGACGTCCCAGAGTGAAATCGAACTCCCATTGGCGACAACTAGCAGTTTCCCATCTGGCGAGAATTTCGCAGCGAGCGCGGGACCGGCGCCATTCTCACCAAATCGTCTTAATTCGGCAAACGTCGTGGCGTCGAAAAGACGGATCGCGTCCTCGTCCGCACAGGCCATGATTTTGCGATCGGCAGAAAAGGCGATCGTTCCATGACATCTGGGGATTTCTGTCCTCAGTTGTCCGGTTGACGAATTCCACACCCACATGGAATGCGGGCCGATGGTTACGATCGATTTGCCATCCGGCGTAAATCGCGGATTGCGCAATCTAGAACGATCGCCGACCAGTTTTCGAATGAGCGTTCCGGTGGCCGTATCGTACAAGGCCGAATCTTGCCGGTAGAATGCAGCCGCGAGCAATTTGCCATCTGGGGAAAGATCGCCGCCCATGAAGTAATCTCCGGGCTTGACTACAATCTCGGCAGTTTTCTTGCCAGTCGCCAGATCCCAGAGTCGTATTCGATCCCACTTTTCGAAGGAGAGAAGCGTCTTGACCCGATTGCAAATGCGGTTCTCAAATAATGGATCAAGCGTTTGGATACCCTCAACTGCGTTCAATCGCGTGCCGGTGGTGAAATCCCAGGTTTCGATCACATGCCTGCGTCCTGGAAGTCGACTGGGAATGTCGCGCTTTAGCATTCGGTCGACAACAATTGTTTTCCCATCCTCCGCAAACGCGGCGAGCATGACTTCCGGTTCGGGATGAAATCGCTCAATTTGCTTTGCCGTGGCGATGTCCCAGAAAACGAGTTTGCCTTCACTGACGACGAGGAACGATTTGCCATCCGGCGAAATCGATAAACTCGAGTTGGCGTTTCCAATCGCGAGCGGCAATCTCCAGCGCGTGGTCCCAAAACGAGCAACTGCCATGGTCGGCAGGGGATCGCCTTTGCGGTCAACGTCGGGCGATTGAGCCGAAGTCATTCCAGAAAAAGCGAAGGCCGCCAGACACAGCAATCCACGGGATCGAAACATGGCGAGGGCCTCCCAGGATCAAACTTGTTGGTGAGAATTGTACCAATTTCACTCGGCCCCGCGGTCAAGTAGAGATTATGATCCTTTTGACTCGTTAGGAACTCGATGCATGAAATAACCAAGAGCTGCCCACGGCGAACCGTCCACCCCGCGATCTGAGATGTTGAAGCAAATGGGTATTGCTTTCGTGACGCGGTATGGCCATGCCGAGTGTTTCGCCGCGCCGGCCGCGGTAGCGGCGTAAGCGGTTCTCGATCGAACACGCGCTTACGCCGCTACCGCGGCCTGCGCGGCGAAACATGGAGCGCGGCGAAACAGGATTGCGCTAAACACAATTGCGCGGCATCCGGATTGCAGCAATCCGGTGAAGCGCGATGTTCGTGAGTCGCACCTGTAATGCCGCGCAAAGGGTTTCCCAAATTGCGATCGCCCGGATTCGTTCGCCTGGGTCAACACCTCGATCTGCATTTCGATGGAGGCATGTCATGTACCGGCAAATTCAGTCAGTTTCGTGGTTAGTCGGGCGAGTATTGCTCAGCGTAATTTTTATCTCCAGCGGCGTAATGAAAATCTTGAACTGGTCCGAAACCGCGGCGCAAATGACGCAGAAAGGAATGGTGGCGGTGCAGTTCTTTCTGGCGATGGCGACCATCATCGAAATTGGAGCAGGGCTCGGCATCCTCCTGGGCTGGTACACGCGCTGCAGCGCCTGGACGCTGGCGGCCTACCTGATCCCGGTCACGTTGGTGTTTCACAATTTCTGGTCCTATGAAGGCGCCGCCCAGCAGGCCCAGATGATCAACTTCATGAAGAACCTGACGATCTTCGGCGGACTGCTGACGCTCGCCGGCTGCGGCGCGGGGCCGGCGGCCGTGGACGGCGTAAAGGTCCCGGCGGTAAGCAGCGCCGCGGCGCGAACGGAGGAGTATCATGAACCGGTCATGAGATAAATGACGGCTCCGATCAGTTTTTCTTTTTCATGGAGGCATCCGATGGCGATTCGCAAGGCGGAGACGACCTGGCAGGGCGACCTGATGAGCGGCTCGGGGCGCATGAAACTCGGCAGCGGCGCCTGCGAGGCCGAGTTCTCGGTCGGCACGCGCATGCAGGACAAACCCGGATCGAATCCCGAGGAATTGATCGGCGCCGCGCTGTCGGGCTGCTACTCGATGGCGTTGGCGTCGGCGTTGGGCAAGGCCGGCCACCCGCCACAACGAATTCATACCAGCGCCGATGTTCATTTCGAAAAAGTCGGCGACGGCTTCAAGATCACCAAGATCCAGTTGCGCACCGAGGTTTCCGCGCCGGGGATCGATGAAAGCGCATTCCGGCAAACCGCGGAAAACACCAAGAAGACCTGCCCCGTGTCGCAGGCGCTGGCCGCGACTCCGATCGAACTCGATGCGCGGCTGGTATGATTTCGCAAAACATTTTACTTGCAAGACAACTCGCGGAGCGAGTCGAGTACATCAAAGGTATTCGACTCGCTCCGCGAGTCGCTTCGGTCGTGCGCAAGGTGAGCAAATCCGTTGCTGGAGAGAGTTGATGCGCCGGTTCATCGCCGCCTGCGTGGTGGTCGTCGTTGCGTCGCCTTTGTACGCGGGTGACTGGCCGCATTCGCGCGGTGCAAACCGTAATGACATCGTCGATGAATCGTCGGGATTCTCCGCCGGGAAATGGCTGCCGGACAAGCCGGTTTGGAGGACCAACGTCGGCGACGGTTCCGCAAGTCCGCTCGTCGTGGGCGAGCGGGTCTACACCTTTGGGTGGATCGACGGCAAGAACGCGATCCGGTGCCTGAACGTTCGCGACGGCAAGGAAGTTTGGTCGCAGCGTTACTCCTGCCCGCAGTATGGCCGGTTTCATGCCGGCGACGAAGGACTGTATTCGGGCCCTTCGTCGACGCCGGAATTCGACCCCGAAACCGGGTTTCTCTACACGCTGGGCAACGACGGCGACCTGCATTGTTGGGACACGCGGAACAAGGGCCGAAAGGTCTGGAGCCGAAATCTCTACGACGATTACAAGGTCGCCCAGCGGCCAAAACTCACGCGGGCGCCGCGGCGCGACTATGGCTATACCTCGAACCCGATGGTTCATGGCTCCTGGCTGCTGGTCGAGGTCGGCTCGCGACGGGGGAACCTGGTCGCGTTCGACAAGAAGACCGGCAAGGAAGTTTGGCTATCGGAATTGAAGGACGAGGCGGGTCACAACGGCGGTCCGACGCCGATCGTCGTCGAAAACGTTCCATGCGTCGCTGTTTTGACCATGCGGCATCTGGCGGTGATCCGCCTCGACGCGGGGCACGAAGGCAAAACCGTCGCAGTCTATCCGTGGTTCACCGATTTCGCCAACAATATCGCCTCGCCCGCCGTGGCAGATGACTGCGTGCTCATCACCTCCGCTTACAACCAGTACGCGATTTGCAAACTGAAGATTTCGCTCACTGGAGCGAAAAAACTTTGGCAGAAGCCGTACCCATCGAAGGTGTGCACGCCGGTTATTCATCAGGGCGCCGTTTATTATGTGTGGCAAAGAGTTCATTGCCTGGATTGGGACAGCGGCGAACTGAAATGGTCCGGCGGCGCCTTTAGCGACCCGGGTTCGTGCATCCTCACCTCGGATGATCGCCTGATTGTCTATGGCGGCAACGGCAAGCTCGCACTGCTGGAAACCGCGAAGCGCTCGCCCAAGAAATACCAGCAAATGGCGGTGCGCGACCATATCTTCAACGACTACGCCTGGCCGCACGTGGTTTTGGCGAACGGGCGGCTGATTTGCCGCGATCGCGGCGGCAATCTGGTTTGTTTTTCGCTGAGGAAATGAACGAGCACGGCTGAAGTGCGTTATCCGTCGCGGCCGAAGCAGACGATGGTGACATCGTCGTGCGGCGGCCGGCCGGCCGCGAACCGGCGGAGATCTTCCAACACGGTCGAGCCCATTGACTCCGCCGAGCTGCATGGACCGATCGCCGCGGACAAGCGCTCGATGCCATACAAGTCGTTTTCGGGATTCCTGCTTTCAATCACGCCGTCGGTGCAAAGCAAGACCAGGTCGCCGGGGTTCAGCGCCAGCGTCGCTTCTTCGTAGGGGCGTTCGAACACGCCGAGCGGGATGCCGGCTTTTCCCTCGCCGATCGAAGCGACTTCGCCGGTCGGCTTCCGCAGCAGGGGCGGGATATGCCCGGCATTGACCCAAGTGACGCTCAAGGTTTTGAGATCAACGACGCCGACCAGGAAGGTGACGAAGCGGCCGTCGCCGCAAGCACGGATCATGGCGGCGTTGATTCGCTGGACGGCGTCGGCGAGGGTCGGCTCGGAGGCCAAACAAAAGCGCACGGCGGCCGAGAGGCGGGCCATCAGCAGGGCCGCGGCGACGCCCTTGCCCGCGACATCGCCCAGCGCGATCGCCAGCCGGTCGCCGGGCAGGGAGATGTAGTCGTAATAATCGCCGCCGACATGTTGGGCCGCCGCGTAATGGTCGAAAAAGTTCAGGCCCGGCACGTGCGGCCGCTCCGCCGGCAGGAAATTCTTCTGAATCTGCGTGGCGGCCTCGAGATCGCGCCGCTCCTCGTGCAGTCGGGCCAGTTCCACCGCCCGAGCCGCCTGCAGGCTGGCGCTGACCAGGACGTCCAGATCCTCCTGGCGAAATTGGTTCTTGGTGCCCTTGGTGTCGAGTTGAATCACGCCGAGAATGCCGCCGTCTTGAGCCGGCAACGGCACGCACATGATCGAGCGGATTTGGTTGGCGAAAATGCTTTGACTCTGATCGAAGCGTCCATCGACGCCGGCGTCGGCGCCGAGCACCGCCCGATTCGTTTGCAGCACGTGGTCAATCACGGTGCGGCTGATCGACAGTCGGGAATCGCCGTTCGGATCGCGCTGCCGCACCGCCTTGGGGACCAGCGGACCGTCGGGCGCTTCGCGCAGGAGAACGAAGCCGCGATCGGTTTGTGGAAAGACCACGAACAGGCTTTCGAGGATCTTCGGCAGCATTTTCGCGAGATCGAGCGTGCCGCCCAGGTTGCGTGAAATCTCCAGAATGGCCCGCAGTTTCGTCTCGGGGGAGAGCCGCGCCGGATCTCGCTATCGATATCAAGCGACTTCAACACGGGGATTTCGATGGTCCCCGGCGTGGTGTCGTTCAGGCTGAAGGCTTCGACGGGGATGTCGAGAAACTGCAGGACCACGCCGCTGAGTTCAATTTGATCGCCGTGGCCAAGCCGGGTGCGTTCGCAAATGCGCTGGCCGTTGACATAGGTGCCGTTGGAACTGCCCACATCGGTAATGAACCATTCGCCGGCCGATTGTTCGAGCCGGGCATGCCGGCCGGAAATTCGCGGCTCGGAAAATTGAAGATCGCAATTGATGGCCCGGCCCAGCAGCAGCGGGGCCCGGTTCAGAGGGAATTCCCGATTTTCGCTCACATTGCGCAAAACGGCCATGATTCGACTCGACGCGGGTGTCGCGGCAATCACGGGGCTTTCCGGTGAAAGGCCGCGATCGCCTCGTCCTTGGTTTCCACGATTTCGCAGATTCGGTGCAGACGAATCAAATCGAACACGGTGCGAACCTGCCTCGTCACGCCAAACAATTTCAGGTCGCCGCCCAGCTCGGTGACCGCTTTCAGGCACGACAGCAGGGCCCCGCAGCCGCGGCTATCGACGAACTCGACGCGGCTCATGTCCAGCGCGATGTTGTGGCAGTCGCGCAGAATCGGATCGATCTGTTGCCGGAATTCGTCGGCATTGCTGACCTCCAGTTGTTCGGCGTTCAAGGTCACCACCGCGACATCGCCGGGGCGTTCAACCAACAGGTTCATCGTTCGTTTCCTCGGTCGGGTCGGGGGTTCGCTGCTTGGTCATGACGATGCCGCAGCCGGGTTGGCCGCGCAGGTACGCGCACCTCGTCCATCAGTTCGCGGATCAAGTAGACGCCGAATCCGCTGGTGCGCTCGCCGGAGAAATTCGGCGAGGGCAGGGCGTTGGGATCGAAATCGCAGCCCTCGTGCGTGATCGCGATTTCGAGTCGTTCGGCGTCGCCTCGAACCGCCACATGAATCGGCCGCCCCGGCTCGCGCTGATAGGCATGTAGAATAATATTGGTGGCGGCCTCCTGCACCGCCAACCCCACGGCTTCGAGGGCGACCGTCGACTTCTCGGGCCAGACCCGCTCGCCGCATTCGCGCACGAAGCGGCGCAACTCGATGAGTTGCGTCAATTCGCTCGTGAAGTCGCGACTTTCTTCCAGCATAGTCAATCTGCCAAGCGGTCGGGCGAATCGGATCGGCCCCCAATCTGGAACTCGCCATCCAGCGCACGTAGCATGTCTGACGGCGGATTTGGACCTAAACTGAATTGTCCGCGAATTGGGTGCGATTGCCCAGCGGAAAATTCCAACCTCGGGAACCCGGCATGTCCGACGCCCTGGCCGAATTGCGACAAAAAGTTCGTTGGCACCTGGCTCATACCGTCGCGGTCAACGCCGAGGAGGTGTCGCCCCGCGTCTTGCTGTATGTCCTGTCGCGATCGATTCGCGATTGCATGGTCGAGCGGATGCTCGCCACCGAAAGCCGCTACCGGAAAGCCGAGGCCAAGCGGCTGTACTACCTGTCGATGGAGTTCCTGATCGGGCGATCGCTGCTCAACAACCTGACGAACCTCGGCCTGCTCGACGACGCGCACGTCGTGCTGAAGGAATTTCACTTCGACTTAGGCGACGTGGAAAAATGCGAGGCGGATGCGGCGCTGGGCAACGGCGGCCTCGGCCGGCTCGCCGCCGGCTTCCTCGATTCGCTCGCGACCCTCGATATGCCCGGCTACGGCTACGGCATCAACTACGAATTCGGATTGTTCCGCCAGGAAATTCGCGGCGGCGAACAGGTCGAACTGCCCGACAACTGGCGCACCTTTCATTCGCCCTGGCTGATCGAACGCCTGCAAGACTCCGTGCCGGTGCCGATCTACGGCCGCATCGAGCACGCCCGCGACCGCGACGGCAATTACAACCCCATGTGGCTCGAATGGCAACTCGTGGTCGGCGTGCCGCACGACATGCCGATCGTCGGCTACGGCGGCGAGACGGTCAATTTCCTCCGCCTATTTACGGCCCGAGCCTCGCAAGAAGTGGACATGTCGAGCTTTAACCACGGCGACTATATCAACGCGGTCCATCAAAAAATCACCTCCGAAACGATTTCCAAGGTGCTCTACCCGAGCGAAACGGTCGCCGCCGGCCGCGAACTGCGCCTGATTCAGGAATATTTTCTCACCGCTTGCGCCATTCGCGACGTGGTGCGAAATTTCCAGCGCAATCACGGCGCCTTTATTTCGTTTCCGGATCAAGTCGCGATCCAACTCAACGACACGCACCCGACGCTGGCGATCGCCGAGCTGATGCGCATCTTCGTCGACGAAATGGGGCTGGCCTGGGAAAAATCGTGGGAAATCACCACCGCGACCTTTGGCTACACCAACCACACGCTCATGTCCGAGGCGCTCGAGCGCTGGCCGGTCGATCTGTTCGAGCGCGTCCTGCCGCGGCATTTGCAGGTCATTTACGAGATCAATCGCCGCTTTCTGGCCGAGGTCGAGCGCCGCTGGCCGGGCGATGTCGATCGCGTCCGCCGCATGTCGATGATCGAGGAGGACGGCGAACGGCGCGTGCGCATGGCTCATCTGGCGATCGTCGGCAGCCATTCGGTCAACGGGGTGGCCGAGGTCCATAGCCGGCTGGTCCGCACCGAACTGGTCCCCGATTTCGCCCAGATGTGGCCCGAGAAATTCAACAACAAGACGAATGGCATCACGCCGCGGCGCTGGCTGGCGACTGCCAATCCGGCCCTCGCGCGCCTGGTCAGCGATCGCATCGGCCCCGAATGGGTGACCGACCTCGACCGCCTGCGCGCTCTGGAGCCGTTGGCCGTCGACCCCGCCTTCCAGGAACAATTTCGCCGGGTGAAGCGGGACAACAAGGTGCGGCTCGCCGCGCTCATTCGCGATTCGGTCGGACTGACCGCCGATCCCGATGTCGCTGTTCGACATGCAAGTCAAGCGGATTCATGAATACAAGCGGCAACTCTTGAACTTGCTCCATGTCGTCCATCAGTACCTCAGCTTGCGCGACGGCGTCGCGGACGGTCCACCGCGATTGGTCGTGTTCGCGGGCAAGGCCGCGCCGGGATACGTCGCCGCCAAGCAGATCATCCGGCTGATTCACGACGTGGCCCGAGTCGTCAACGCCGATCTCCGAACTCGGGATCGGCTCCGGGTGGTGTTCGTTCCCGATTATCGGGTCACGCTGGCCGAAATGATCATCCCCGCGGCGGACCTGAGCGAGCAGATCTCGACCGCCGGGACCGAGGCGTCGGGCACCAGCAACATGAAATTCGCCCTCAACGGAGCACTGACGATCGGCACGCTCGATGGCGCGAATATCGAGATTCGCGAAGAAGTGGGGCCGGAGAATATCTTCATCTTCGGCCTGACGGTCGAGCAGGTGCGCCGACTGAATGCGGAGAACTCGTATCGCCCGCGCGAAATCCTCGAGCGCAACCCCGACGTGAGACGCGTGATGGATGCTTTTCGCGACAACCTGTTTTGTCCGAATCGGCGCGGCCGCCACGCTTGGGTGCCGCAAAAATTGCTTGCCGACAATGAAATCTATTTCCATCTGGCCGACATGGAATCGTACCTGAAAGCGCAGATCCGAGGCGGCAGCGCTGTTCCAGAATCGCAGCAACTGGACCGCCATGGCCATCCGCAACGTCGCCCGCATCGGCAAGTTCTCCAGCGACCGCACCATCCGCGACTACGCCGAGGGAATTTGGAAGATCAAGTCGATCCCGGATGGCCAGCAGACATAATCGTGTCGCGAGTTCACATTTGCGGCTGGTGAGCTTGAGCTCCCAGTCAATCGAAACATATCCAAATGTTCACTAAATCGATCAACAAAGATAGATTCCGCCAAGGGTGGTACGTGCCACAGTTGGCACTCTTCGCGCCCTTTGCGTTTTCCAGGTGGAAAACCGCTGATTTTTCGATGATACTCTTTGAAGCGCGACAAATTTCAACCGCGGCGATCGACCTTGTCAACTTCCGCCCAGTAAAGCTGCTTGTGTCCCCGAGACTGAAACTCGGCGACAAGTGATAAACGGCCCACGTTTCGCCCGGTCGCCCGAGCTTTTTCGCCTCGCCCATCGATCGTCTTCTCACTCCGGCGCGTAAATCGTGCGGCCGCCATCGACCGGCAGACAGACGCCGGTGATGAAATCGTTGTCGATAAAAGACAGCACCGCCTGGGCGATGTTGTTGGGGCTGCCTTCGCGCTTGACCAGCGTGGCGTTGATCGCGTGTCGCTTTTCCGCCTCGGGAAGATCGGGCGGCATCATCACCGGGCCGGGCAGGATGCAATTGACGCGAACTTTCGGATTGCGAGTGCCCAGCTCGACCGCGAGGCAGCGCGTCATGGCGGTGACCGCGCCTTTCGATGGGAAGTAGGCGGCGTAATCCAGGTACGGCCGCGCCTCGGCCCAGTCGCCCAGGTTGACGATCAGGCCGCCATCCGGTGATTTCACCATCGCCAGCCCGACCTGCTGGCAACAAAGAAATGTGCCGAGCGCGTTGATGTCAAAATTCATGCGGACATCCGCGGCGGTGATCTCTTCCAGTTTCTTTCGCTGCCAGATCGCGGCGCAATTGACAAGAACATCAACCCGGCCAAAGCGGTTGAAAGCGTCGTTCACCATGGCGCCGACCGCCTTTTCGTCGCTCAGATCGGCCGCGAACGCGGCCGCCTCGATCCCG
Source organism: uncultured Gemmataceae bacterium (assembly GCA_963815035.1). GTDB lineage: Bacteria > Planctomycetota > Planctomycetia > Gemmatales > Gemmataceae > JBGQCZ01. The sequence goes on along the minus strand of CAWFFC010000012.1, from coordinate 65,427 downwards.
CGGCCTTGCAGCGACGCGACCGTTTCAGCCGCCTCGGCCGCCGAGGTGTGATAGTGAATCGCCAGCGAATAGCCGCGGCCCGCCAGGGCGTCGGCGACATGCCAGCCGACACGCTTTTTGCCGCTGCCGGTCACCAGCGCTGACTTTTCAGCGCCATCGTTGTTGCTCCATCCCAAAACCGCGCGAGGCCCCAACTCGCATCCTACTCACGCGAACGCATGGAGGAAGTGGAATCCTGCCGGCATGCCGGACAAAGCAACTTGAATAATTGAATTGGTCCAATCAGAACCAGAGCGAGCCTTGGCTGGGGTCGTCGCCGGTCCAGGAAATGGTCGGCCCAGGCGGCGGCGGCGGGGTCGTGGGCGGCGGATTGCCGCCGACTGGATTTGTCGTCGGATCGGTGGGGGTGACGCCGATCGGGTCGGTGATCGTGCAGGCCTGCAAGCTGTAGCTCAGCAGCTGTGCTGGTGAGTTCGCCGCTGGATGAACTCAGCACCACACGGAAGGTTCCCTTGGCCAGAAAGACGCTGGCGCTGCGGCTGGTGTCGCGTCGGCAACCAGCATGCAAATCACCAGACCGTTGGCGTCCTGAATGGTCATATTGACGGCACGTTTCCCTCGCTGGCCGCGAGAACGAATTGCACTTCCTGGCTTTGAGTCACGTTCAATGTCGCCGACTGGGTGCTGGCCACGCTGCCGGTCGATCCCAGGGTAAACGGAATGTCCTTCGCGGTGAAATCGACGGTCAGGTTGTAGTTGCCCGCGGCGTTCACGCGCACATAGTACTCGGCCTCCGGCTGAACATTGTCAAGCTGAATCACCATGCTGTCGGTAACGCTGGTCAGCACCTTCGAAGTCAGTGGGTTGTGGCTGCCGTCGAACACCGAGACATCCAGGTTATTGCCAAGTCCCAATCCCGCGACGGACGCAACCAGGTGAATCGTTTGCCCGCTTGTGGCCAAGGGGGCACGGACCCGGAAATAGTTCGCGCTCGAAACCAGATCCGGCGTAACCTGGACCGTGTAATCGATTTGTTGATTGACGCTGGAAACGGTCTGCGTCAGGGTGGCTGCCGCGTCGAACGTGCCAAAGGAACCCGCCAGTTGTTGAATCGCCGCGGCGGCGGGACCGGAGCTTCCCGCCGTGGCGCCGTCAATCGACAGCTTGTACGAGCCGACTCCGAACACATCGGTGCGGTTGCTGGTGACACGCACGTAATACGACGAATTCGGATCGAGATTGGACAGATTGAGTGTGACGTCGTTGTGGATCGAATCCTGCGCGGCGGCCAGGGCGACGACCTGGCCGCTTGCCGTCAGCACTTCGACTTTGGCCTGAACAAGACTTAGCCCGGCGGCCTGGAGCCGCACCACCACGGACGACGCGGAGGGATCAATATTGAATCGATCGTAGTCCAGGTCGCCGGTGGTCGTGGGATCGGCGGTTACAGTCCCGGGAAGACCGTGGCGGAGGCGAAACTATTGTTGCCGATCAGGCCTTCGAGGGCATCCTGCTTGCGGGCGCATAAAGCACTGAATGGAGGAAATGTCGGCGGCGGAAAGCCCCGCGCGAACGCCCTGGTAATACTCATACATCACCGAGCCGACGTTGATGCTGTTTGACACGCCAAGGGTGTGACCGGCTTCCTGCAGCATCGCCGTGAACAGGTCGAACGAGCCGTTCGCTCCGCCCAGCGTCAAATTGGCGGCGGTGTTGAGGGCGACGTTGCCGGATTGGGTGTTGAAATAATTGAACGGGGTGGTGAGGGCAAGCACGTCCGAGGCCCAGGCCCGTCCGCCGACGCGAATGTCGCCAAACCGCGAGTCACCCTGCACGGCGCCGGCGACATCGAACGCATCGCCGCTGTCGCCGACCAAACCGATATTGATGTTCGCGTTGGCGACCCAGGTCTGGAACGCCTTGAGAATCGCGTCGCGAGCCGTGTTGCCGGTCGATCCAGAGGTCAGAACAGAAAGATTGCTGCCGGTTCCGGAGATGTCGGCGCCGTCGGGAACGAAACTGAGGGTGACCTGCGTCTCGTCCGGCCAGGGATTGCCGAACGTGGCGGGAACGCAGCGATCTTCCAGGTGCTCTAAAGCAAGCGAAGTTTTCGGGGACGCATATATCAGCCAGCCTCGGGGGGCGAAGCGGCGGAACCAACGGTGTCCATTGGGGTAAGCCGCATCGCGATTCAAAGTCCGCCAACAATTTACAACTTCGGGTTCACTGACTGAGCAGAGGCGAGGGCGTGTTTGACCACACCGCAGGTACTCATCAGTAGCCGAATGGGTTCGAGATCGGTGTCTTTCTCCATCAAGTTCAGGTCGGCAAAGCCAGATACAGCAGGAAGCACAAGGCCGACAGCCCGGAACGCCTCGTGCCCTGGTCTTGCCGTCGGCGTCGTTTCGGGAAAGTTAGCGTAAGACTCGCCATCTGGTAATAGCGATAGGCGCTGGGTTCGTCGCGCAGACAGGCCGCGGCGTCGTCCGGCGCACTTTGATATCGCCGGCACGGGCGCGATAGAGCGCCGCGCCGCGGGCCTCGACAAATGCGGGGTACAGCTTCAACAATTGATCCAGCGCCCGAGCGGCCTCGGCCGGCCGATTCAGCTTTTCGGCCAGTACGGCGGCTTTGTTCAGCAGCGCAGTCGCGAGAACGCGGGTCGACTTTCAGGGCTTCGTCGAAATCCTTCAGCGCCTCGGCCGGCGATGAACTGATTTGCCAGACCCCGCGCGTGACCCAACTGTCGCAGTCCGCGGGCTTGCGTTCAATCCCTCGGCGGCGTCGAGCTGAGCGCGGCGTTGTCGCCGGCCTCGGCGCGGACTCGGCGCGAATGAAGTGAATTCGCGCAGGCGCGTCGGGCTTATCGAGCGCGGTGGTCAGGTCTTTTTCCGCCTCGGCGAAACGTCCCAACCGTTGCCGCGCGATGGCCCGATTGATCACGGCCGCCGTCCAGTCCGGCTTGAGGCCCAGCGCTGTGGTGAAATCGCTTTCCGCGGCATCGAAGCGATGCTGTTCGAGGCGAACGATTCCGCGACTGAATCGCGTCCACGGCATATTCGGCCGCAGCGCGGCGCAACCCGTGAAGGCCGCCGCGGCGTCGGCCAGCTGGCCCGTGGCATGGTGACAAATCCCGCGAACATACCAACCCATGAAATGGTCCGCGTGTCGATCCGAAAAGGGAATTAACTTGGCGAGCGCCTCGGCATAACGACCGCGAAGGGCCTCCTTCAAACCGTCGTGGTAGTCATCCAGGTCTGTTCGCGGATTTTGCGGCGACGCCTTCAAAGCGCGCGAAGTCCCCGAAAGTAAATTCATGCGTTGTTCGCGAAGCCGGCGCGGCGGACGATCGGCGGGGAGGCACGATTCGGCCAACCGATTCCACTTTAGCGCCGCCGAACGGCCTCGCAGTTTTCGCGCAACCCGCGCAATGTCTCCCCGCGCAGAACAACAGCAGCATTTCGCCGAGTTCACCGCGGAGTTCATTCTGATCGGCCGGCGGCAATAACCGGAAGCTCGCCTGCTGGGTCCAGCCGCCATCATGTTCGATGCCGTAGTCGGCCAGAACTTGCTTGCCGAGCGCAAAGCCCTGGTCGAGAAACTCGCGATCGCCGACTTGGGTGGACAGCAGCACTTGAGCCGAGCGAATGCGTTCGAGCGCGGTCGATTTCTTCACCAGGGCCTCGGCCGATTCGATTTCAAATCGCCGTCGCGCCAACTGGTCCTCGCGAATCGCCACCGCGGAGGCCGGCAACACCAGGAAGAGCATTGCGGCGATCCCAACCGCCAGCGCGGCCGCCAGCCGTGGATTTCGTTTTTGCCATTTCCTGGCCCGCTCGACCTGGGAGAGATTGGGCGGCGTGGATCAAGGGCTTGTCGGCGAGGTGACGCTCCAAATCCTCGCGCAGGTCGGCCGCGCTGGCGTAGCGCTGGTGCGCGCTCCGGCGCCAACAGCTTCATCACGACCGCGTCCACAGCTGGGGTCACTTGCGGGTTCCAACGGCTGGGCGCGTCGGCTCGCCGACGCCGAACGTTGAGCAGAGCGAAGGGCGTGTCGGAGCCGCGCCGGTCGGCAGGTCGTGCGGGTCGTGCCCGGTCAGCAACTGGAACAGAATCACGCCCAGCGAATAAAGATCAGCGCGCGGATCGATGTTGGAGTTGCCGTCGATCACGGCTTGGAGGTGCTCGGGCACCATGTACGGCACGGTTCCGCCCAGATAGCCCGGCTTCGCGCCCGAGCGGGAGTCGAGCGAGACATTGAAATCCAGCAACATCGGCTGGCCATCGTCGGACAGCAGCACATTTTGCGGCTTGAGATCGCAATGCAAGATGCCGCGCTCATGCGCGTGCGACAGCCCATCGGCGAGTCGCGCGGCGATCCAAAGCACCATCTCAACATGGTTGAGCCGATTGATCAGTTCGAGATTCGGCGAAAGCTGCGTGACCGAGGACTTGCCCAGGTCCGTTCCGGAATCGCTCTCCTTGCGGGTCGCCGCGCCGCTCATCTTGCTGCGAAGGGTGTCCACCAACTGGCGTCCGCTGCTGTGCGGGCGAAGCCCTTGATGCTTGAGCAGCGTGGCCAGCGTGTGCGATCCGACATACGGCATGCACACGATCTGGAACTGGTAATGTTCGTGCACGGAATAGATTGGTACGATGTTGGCGTGTTGCAGCCGGGCGAGACGCTGGGGTTCGCCGTCGGCGAGATGCGAGATTTTCAGGGCCACGGGGCGGGCCGAGAGGTCGTTTTGCTCCGCCAGGAACACGCGGCTGAACGCGCCGCGGCCCAGTTCGCCGGTCAGCTTAAAGTGCAACAGCGAGTCGCCAACCGAGGGCGCGGCCTCGCTCGCCGGGCCGATTTGGCGCGGGGGACAACCAGGGTAGTGATGGTGCCGAAGCCGTCAGAATCGGCGATGTCGTTGTTTTCGGCAGGTCGCCCGGGGTCGGCGACGGCTGCCATGGCTTCAAGATTCGGACTCACGATCGCCTCGAGGAGGTAACGGGGTGGAGGCCTGCTACAATCGCTATAATCCGCAAGCGAACCATAGATCGTAGAACCGGCACTCGCAAATCGGTCCGCCAAGTATTTCGGACATTCCCGTGCGAATCGGCTGCGCCGAGGAACTAGAACGGCTGAAATTGGTTTTCGCAAGTCCTTGGCAAGCAGGAAGTTGCGAGTCGATTGCTTTCAGCTGCCGAAGCGTGCCAATCAGATTTATTTTTTGTCAGAAACCGCGAATACGCTGCCGGTATTCGACTCGGAACCGATCAATCGGCATTTCGAGAAGGAAAGGTCATCGAGACGCGGGTTCCGCGTCCGAGTTGGCTGTCGATTTTGCAGACGCCATCGTGCAGGGCCGCGATCGATTTCACCAGCGCCAGCCCCAGCCCAACGGAACCCGCGCTGGAGATACGCCCGGGGTCGGCGCGATAGAATCGATCGAATACGTGCGGCAGGTGTTCCGGCGGAATTCCGCTGCCCGAATCGGTCACATCGATCTGGATCGAGTCGTTTTCCTGAAATGCCCGGAGCGTGATCGCGCCGCCGCGCAGGCGTGTGAGCCAGCGCGTTCGAAATCAAATTGCCGATGGCGCAGTTGAAAGAGCGTGCGATCCAGGTCGGCCATGATTCCCTCGCCGGCCTTGACCGCCAGTTCGACGCCGGCCTCGTGGGCGGCGGCCTCATAAAAATCGCGGACGGTCGCCAGTTCTCGACCGACGTCCAGCCGCTGTTTGGCGATTTGCCGCTGCGGGCTCTCCGCCGAGCCAGAAAGAGCAGGCTATCGATCAGGTTGGTGAGCCGGCCAAATTCTTCCAGGCTGGACGAAAGGATCTCGCGATACTGTTCGGGCGAGCGCGGCTGGCCGAGCGCGACCTCCACCTCGCCGCGAAGATTGTTGACCGGCGTTCGCAGTTCATGCGCAATATCCGCCGAAAATCGCTCCAGGCGACGAAACGAATCCTCCAGGCGATCGAGCATCTCGTTAAACGTGCCGGCCATAATCTCAAGCTCGGCGGGCAAGGCCGACGCGTCGATTCGTTCGTCGAGCGTGCTGGAGCGGATTCGGCCGGCGGTCTGAATGATTTCGCAACGGCCGCAGGCCGCGCACGGGCGATGGCGAAACCGGCGGCGGCACAGCCCAACAGCGCGAGCGTCAGCGTTAGGCCGGCGTACCAGCGATAGACCGAAAGCAACTCCTCCTCCGCGGTTCGATCCATGGCGACCTGAACCACGCGTCCGGATTCGTCGGGCGACTGGACGGCCAGCGCTCGAAAGCTTTGGCCGGAGGTCGAGCGAAATTCGATGGCGCGCTCGCGGGTTGAGACCAGGTCCGCCTCAGCCGGAAACATCTCGGCCGGTAGTAGGCGGGACATCTCCGCCGTTTCCACGACCGAGCGGCCGCTGGCGTCGGTGACCCGCAGGTAAAGCCGACCGCTGGGCCGCGCCGCCGACTCGCGATCGATTTCCTCGCGGAGTTCGCGATCGTTTTCCCCCGCCTGGCGCAACATCGTCATCAGGACTCGGGCCTTGCCGGCCAGGAATTCGTCGTCTTCGCGTTCGAGCGTGGACACCAGCGCCCAGTACATGAAGGCGATGGCCGCGAGAATGAGGACGAACGCCGAACCCGCGTACCAGGCGGTCAATCGAGCGGCCAGCGACCCGCGAGGAGATTTTGTCGAGCGGATTGTTGAATCAGCCGCGTTCATCGAGGACGTAGCCGACGCCGCGGACGGTGTGGAGGAGTTTGTGTTCATACGGATCGTCGATTTTGGACCGCAGCCGCCGCACGTGAACGTCGACCACGTTGGAATCGCTGTCGAACTCCATGTCCCACACCTCGCGGGCGATCGTCGCGCGCGATAGCGGTTTGCCCTTGCTGCGTGCCAGGAGCGTAAGCAGCGCCAGTTCCTTGGGCGTGAGATCGACCCGCTGGCCGCTCCGCGATGCTTTATTCCGAACCAGATCGATCTCCAAGTCGGCGATGCGGAAGGCCTCGGGCTGGCTGCCGCGGTGCGCCACGCAGAATCGATTGGATTCGGGCCAACAATTCCGAGAACGCGAACGGCTTGATCAAGTAGTCGTCGGCCCCCATCTGCAGGCCCCTGACCCGATCGCGCACATTGTCCCGGGCGGTGAGGACGAGCACCGGCGTCTGCTTGTCATGTCGCCGCAGTTCGCCCAGGATCGACCAGCCGTCGCGCTGCGGCAGCATGATGTCGAGGATGATCAAGTCGTGATCGCCGGCCAGCGCCTGCCGCAGGCCGGTTTCGCCGTCGCGGCTGGAAGCCACGAGATAGCCGTTCTCGGCGAGCCCCTTGCTCAGATACGCGGCGGTTTTTTTTTCGTCTTCAACGACGAGAATGCGAGTCGACATGCGCGCTGCATCCGGACTTTTTGAACAGATCCAGGAAGCGGTCTTCGTAGTCCTTGAAGACGCCCAGACGGTCCAATTCTTGTTTGAGTTCGAACGCTTTCGAGCGCTCCTTTTGGGCCTTGCCAAACAGCTCCTCGATGCGTTTTTCCTGCGTGGCGTCCATCTTTTCCTCTTTGGGCGGCTCGAAGGTCTGCTCGTCGTCCTCGTCCATAAGTTGCTGGCCGAATTTCTTTTCCACGTCGGCCAACAGTTCGCCCAGGCGCTGCTCCATGATCTGCGATTGCTCTTCCAATTCGGTGAAGTCGATTTCGAGTCCGGTGATTTCGGTAAACAGTTCCAGGATCGCCAGCGACGCCTTGGGGAAGGGCAGTTGATTGAAGATGTGCGGCATTTCGCCCAACAGGCAGGTGCCGGGCATTTTGCCCTCGGCGGCCGCGCCGAGCAGCACGCCGTTCAGGCCGCCGATATGGCCGTCGTCAAGAATCTCCAGGTCGAGATCGCGAATCTCATTGAGCGATTCCTCATCCGTGGCGGCGCCGAAGAAGCGCGACTCATGCTCGGGATGCATTTGCGTGGCCATCGCCGCGAAGGTGAAAATATGCTCGATGCCGAGTTCGCGGCAGTAACCGATCAATTGCTTGCAGAAAACGAACTTGCCGATCGGCGGCTGCGCCTCGCCCATGAACACTACCAGATCGTGCTTTTTCTGCGGATCGATCCAGACGAAAAAGCGGTTGCGCGGGCGGCCGCCGCGCTGAATGATGCCGTCTTTCACCTCAACCTGATCGACGTCAAACAGTTCATTGGCTTCGAGTTCGGCGATCAGCGTCATTCCCAGCTTGGCCAACAAGTAGATGCCCGCGTTGAGAGCCACATTTCCCATGCCGGGCCAAACGGCCACCAACCAGGGACGATTTAGTCGCAGTTTTTCCGTCATGATGCATCCGCCGAAAAAATTGAGACATGGAGCGATCTGCCGAGGTCTCACGGTGAGTCGGGTCCACTCAAATTGTACGCAGTGAGCAAAGCGCGCGCCTCACGCCCGGCGAATTCCGCACGTGGCAGCGGCCATTCATCCCGAGCCGAAGCGAATCGGTCGGTTGTCGGGTCATCTCAAGATTTTGCTGGCAGCCGGAAGTCCGAAAATCGCGCCGAAAAAGATCAGCCAGCAGAGGCTGGCGATCACTCCCGCCGTGGAGGCCACAATCGCGCACACGTAGCCGGTCATGGTCATGCCGCGCCCTCGGGATCCATTCGGCCGTCGCGGATCGCCCGGCGGTCTCGGGCCGCCATGATCCAAGTCGGCACACTGATGCACGGAGTGAAGACCGCAAGCGGTGCGCAGAGGAGAAGAGAAACAAGCACGTAGACGATGCTGGCGATGCCCAGGGTCATGAGCAAGACGCCGCGATGCGGCCGCAGCTTTGGCATTGGACGCGGCGACTCGAAATCGCCGCGCCATGAGTCGGGTTGGATGCTCACCCGCGACGCGGCGGGCGGCGCCGATGTAAACGCCGAAATCGCCGCGCGCCGGCAAATGGCGCAACCGCATCGGCCGCTTCGGCGGGTGATTGATACCGTTTGTTGGGGTCCTTTGCCAGCATTTTCGCCAACACATTGACGAGGGCGGGCGGCACGTCGGCGCGAAGATCGGAGATCGAAGGCGGCCGTTTTTCGACGTGCGACATCACTCGCTGCACCAACGTGCCGTCAGGGAACATGACTCGGCCGCTCAACAAGTAAAACAGCGTGCATCCCAGACTATAGATGTCCGAACGCGTGTCGGCGACCCGGGCATTGTCCGCCTGCTCGGGGGCCATGAAATCGATCGTGCCCAGGATCACGCCCGAGGCGGTCTGTCCGCCGCTGCCGCCGCCGGCAAATCGCGCCAGACCGAAATCCATGATCTTGATTTCGCCGCTGGGCGTGCGCATTAGATTGGACGGCTTGATGTCGCGATGGCAGACACCCTTCTCCAGGGCGTGCTGCAGGCCGAGGGCCGCCTGGCGAACGTAATTGCATGCTTCGGCCACCGGCAGCGGGCCATGATTGGTCACGTACCGGGCGAGGTCGCTGCCCTCGACAAACTCCATGACCAGAAAATGGGCGTTGCCGGCCTGTTCGGCGTCAAACGCGGTGACGATGTGCGGGTGGTGGAGTTGCGCGGCCGCCTTGACCTCGCGACGAAACCGCTCGATCGACGAGGCACTGTCCAACAGATCCGAGCGCACGACCTTCAATGCGACCGCGCGTTCCATGACGCGATGCTCGGCCTGATACACCGTTCCCATTCCGCCGCCGCCGATCAGGCGAACGATGCGATAGCGCGGGTGGTCCGCCAATTCCGGCGGCACGGGGGAGTCGGCGGGCGGCGCTGCCGCGGCCGTCAGCGACTGCGTGACCGTCGCGGCCGGGTCCGCCTGCGCGGGCGACAGCGGCGGTTGAGTCGTGCGATCGTCGCTCATGCTCGAGTCCCATGCGAGGGGGTAATATTGACGATATGCTGCCGCGGCAAATCGACCAATGGAAAGTGGCGGGACGCTCGTCGACCGGTGCGAACCCTGGCGCGGGCCGTTCGCGGTCAAACAATAGGCCGGGAAGATGGACGACAAACTTGTCGCCGATGATCCCGGCCGTTCGACAATCAAACTCGCGTCATTCTTTCGGCAGTTCGGCTTCGCCGATGAAGGCGCCGGCGAGACGGCGGGTGATCGTATAGGTCGGCTTGCTGGCGCCCTGGCGATACGACCACATGCCGTGCAGCAGTTCGAAGCTCATGAACGTCACGATCAGCATGACCAGCAGGCAGGGGAGGAGGATCACCGCCGGCAACGCCCCCCAAGGCTTCGGCTGGGCGACCATCACGCCCGCCGGGGCCAGCTCCTCGTCTTCGTCGTCGTCCACATCGGCGAGGGCTTCCTCGGCGGAGACGTCATCATCGTCCTCGATCGCCCGGGCCCTGCGCCCTTGCGCGACGACGGCACCTCGTCTTCGAGGTCCTCGTCGAGTTGAACCACTTCGCTGGCGCTTTCGTCCACCTCGCCGCTTTCGTCCAGCGCCAGATCGAAGTCCGAGCTTTCCAGGTCGGTGTCGCTGTCTTCCAGTTGCACCGCTTCGGAGCCGGATTCCTCGTCGAGCGCGGGAATGTCGAAATCGGTGGCGAAAATGTCTTTTTGTTCGTCGCTTTCGGCGAGTTTCCCAATTTCGCCGCTCGAATCCTCGAGCGTCAATTCAAACTCGCTGTCGGAATCGGGCTTCTTTTTCTTGTCGGACTTCGGCCCGATGATTTTGCCCGACTTCGAACTGTCGAGATTGAGTTCAAACTCGCTGTCGCTGTTGTCCTTTTCCAGCGAGATGCCGCTGTCGGCCGGCTTGTTGAGTTTGACGCCGCTCTTGCCTTTCTTGCCGGACACATCGCGGGGCAGGGTGCCGAGATCCACCTCGTCGCTGTCGTCGGCCAGCGTCAGTTCGAACTCACTGTCGCTGTCGGCGCCCAATTGCAGTTCGAAATCGCTGTTGCTGATCGGCCTTTTCGCGTTGATTTTCGAGCTGGGTTTCCCCGAGATCTTGCCGGATGATTTGCCGGTTTTCGATCCGCCGTCGGCCAGCTGAAAGACGTCGGCGGACGAGTCTTCCTGGCCCTTTCGCTTGCGGGCCTCGGCATCGAGGTCGATCTCTTCGGCCGGCGTGCCGCTCACTTTGCCGCTCTTGCGTTCGAGCCGTACGTCGCTATCGGACCCCTTGGCCACCTTGAGGTCGCTGTCGGATCGACTGCTCGACTCCTCGCTGATCAACGGCACGGAGGAATCGCTCGAGCCAACCCCCAGCATTTCGTCCTGCTTTGGCGGTTTCGGCAGGCGCTTGCTCGATGTGCCGCCCAGGCGCGAACTGGACGAGCCGCTGGTCGCGGCGGGCTCGCGGCCGATTTCCACCTGGTCGTCATCGGTCGCCGCGGGAATGATTGGGTCGGAGCTGGCATCTCCCAGCTGCAAGCCGGGATCGCTGTCGAGTCCGAGTTTGCGCGAATTCCTGAACGTCCTGTTCGCGGAAATGCATGGTCGTTCCGCCCATAAGCGGGCGAACCGACTTGAAGTCTTTGTGGGTCTTCAGGTTGACCTTGAACTGTTCGACGGTCAAGCCCAGTTGTCGTGCTGCCTGTTCGAGGGTAAGGGTGTTTGCCATGGTGTGCCTCGCCTGCAATCAACGCCCCCGAAGGGCGATCCCAACCGCCGGCTGAAAGAAAGAGTGAATGGAGCGAGAGTTACAACTACCCACGATTATAATCCGGCGAAACCGCGACACAAGGGGTTTTCGGCTTGCGGCGGGTAGGCGAGCCAAGGAATTCGCGCGGCCTATGCCGAAAAAACCGAGACGCTCGACCGCGCGGATCGCACGATTGCACAAATCGGAACGAAAACGAGGGCCCCGGAGCTGGCGACTTGATGCCCCTGCTCCGGGTTGTGGCTATTTTCGAACCGGGCACATCACGCGGAGCGCGATGGCTACACTGCCGAATTCCGCTCGATCACATATGATGATCTGCGGACTCGGCGCGGACCGAAAACCGGCATCAAGCAACCAGTCCGAATGTCACGAGCGCCGCCTTAGCTCAGCGGTAGAGCACCGCTTTCGTAAAGTAACACGACATAAGAAAACCCCGGATTTCCCGGGGTTTCTGCATTTTTCCTGACACCAGCTAACCCCAAAAACACCTGTCCGCGGGTGTCAACGGGTGTCAGGCGGGTGTCAGCGCTCATGCGTAGCCTTTCAACCGGTTCACCACTGCATGCGCCGTCTGAATCTCCGGGTACAGCAGCGCCTGCACGTCGTCTGTGCAGTTGGTCCGGGCACTGCGGGCGACGATGATCTTGGCCTTGGCCTCGTCGGTGACCGGGATCACCGCCTCGGCCCTCGACGTATTGCCGGATCACCTCGGGCTCGCCGATCAGGTTGAAACACGCGTTGCCGGCCATGATGCCAGAACTCTCCGTATCGGTGATGAACGGCAGGCCCCACCCGTCCAGCACGATGTCGTCGTCCTCCAGGTCCAGAAACTGGTCCTTGCGCTTGCCGCGCTGGCGAACGACCGCCAACCGCTCCTTGCGGCCCTGATACCCGACTCGCTCCGGTCCGTACAAGCTGCGGACTTCAAGCTCGTAGCGGTGCGTCATCGCCAGGCAGTCGTCGATTCGCAACAGCGTCACACGTTGGCCAACTGAAAGCGTCATGGTCAAAACTCTCCCATCGAAGCGCCCGCCCCGACATGGGGCAGGCAAAAGCCCCACCCGGCAGCGACGCCGGGTTTGATCCGCTCGGGGGCTTCAACGCCGCTCGCGGGCTTCGCGAATCCAGGCCCGCAGTTGATTGCGGAACTGCTGTAATTCGAGTGCTGTCAATTGGCGGCCGGTGGCTATCTGCGGCTCGGCCAGCATGTTGCGAATCGCCCGAATGTCGCGAATCTCAACCGGCGGCAGTTCGGTCGGCTTCGGTTGCAGGTCGTCGAAAAGGCTGCTCATGGTCAGTCCTCAAAAAAAGCCCTGCCCGAAGTGGGCAGGGCGATCGGTTCACAATCCGCAGGCATCGCGGCAGCGGTCCTCGTACTCCAGGTCGAAGCGGTCGGTGCGACAGCGCTGTTCATGGCAGGCATCGCAAGAAACGTCGTAAAGTCCCGCGCAGGTGTGCTCGGGTCCATTCGGGCGATTCGACCAGGCCAGCTCCGGGGCTGATAGCTCGGTGGTCTGCGAGAGTGAGCGGAATCGGTCTTGCTCGGCGACCGGCAGCGAATGGAAGTAGGTCAGCATCTCAAAGCAGCGGTCGCAATAAACCGGCGTCGCCGGCCCTTGCGGCCGGAAGTAGCCCGCGGGCGATTGGCAGCGCCAGCATGCGCCGTCCGGCTTCTTCGGTCCGATCTTGCGTTCGAGCATGGCCAGAAAGTCGGCCGCGCCGGCGACGCGTCTGCGCCACCAGTGGCCATTGGCCGGCGACCAGCGGAAGCCGTGAGACTTCAAGGCAGCTGCGAATCTGTTCGTCCGGCTTTGCACTAAAGCGAATGCGGAAGTCCGGACCGATCGAGTAGGTAAACGTCAACATGGGAGGCACTCCAAAGTAAAGGGCCAGCGCCGAAGCGCTGGCCCGTGGGTGAGAATCAGGCTTGAATCGGGTCGGTCTGCGAAATGTGAAATACCGTCGCGGACCAGGGCCGCCGGCCGCGCGGCTTTCGGCTTGGCGTCGGGATTGGCACTCTCGGCGGGCTTCTCGCCTCGCGGTCGAGCGAAACGAACGTCACGACCTTGACGCCGTGCTCGCCGCGGCGCACTTGCCGGCCCAGCGCTCGCCACGCGTGGTAAGTGAAAACATTCTCGCGCGGGCGGATGTCGGCTTCGGGAATGCCCTTCGCCGCGAAGCCGGCGAAGATCGGCCCCCAGTTGGCGCACGACTGACCGGACACCGCGCGGGATAACGCTTCTTGCTGAATTTCCTCTCGTGATGGGTTCATGGAAACAATCTCCGAATAGCGGGCAAACAACGGGTAAACTCGGCCGGAACATCCGGCCGCGGGCATCGCCCCGGCGCCACCCGGAGCGTTGCCCGCGGTCGCAACGTCAGGCCAGCATCTCGCCGGCTTCAATCGCTTGCAGCATGGCGCGGAGATTGTTGCGATGGGTCTGAGCCAGCTTGATGTAGCGCTCGATCGGCTGCCCGTTCAGCCCTTCCCGCGTGGCAATGGCGTGCGCCCGTTCGGCGAATGGTTTAGCCAGATCACGTCGGGCCAGATCAAGCCGCAAACAGCGGGATAACAGCGGGGAAGCGTCGTCGTAATCCTCAAACAGCTTGTCCTGCCCTTCGCACGTGGTCGTGAAGACAATCGCCACGTGGTCGGGGATGCGTTCCAGCATGACCAGCAGTTGGCGGATAACATCCTTGCGCAGGGCATGGGCTTCGTTGACGATGTAAGCGCGTCCGGACTTCTCGCCCCACCCGCGTACGGACATGTCGCGTTCCAGGTCGCGCAGGGCCGAGACGGTGAGTCCGGCCGCGTCCACTTCCTGCACGCAGAACTCTTCCGCCACTTCCGCGGCGATCAGGCGAGCGATTGTTGTCTTGCCAGTGCCGCTCTGGCCCGAGAGCCAGTAGGCGCGGCCGGCGAGACCGCGCTTGGCCAGTGCTTGGATGCGTTGAATGATCTTGTCTTGGCCGACAACGTCACTCCAGGTTTGCGGCCGGTACTGTTCGGTGAGCATGGTGAAGCCCCTGTGATGGTTGAATGGTTTTCAGACCTTCCACTACACAAGAGCGGCGCGTCAAGTCGCCGGTTGTTTGGGGCTTGTTTGCGGGCTGTTTTCGGCTTGTTTCCGCACTGTTCGGAGCGCGGTCTTGAATCGAAAAAGATGCGAGCGCGCGTCAATTTGGGGATTTTTTGACCAGACCCCCAGGGGGTTCGGGGCGGATCCCATCGGGACTCAACCCCCTCTCTGCCGAGGTGCAGGAAATGCACGTCCAGTTCGGACTAGTCCGGACTCGGATCGAGGTTGGGCGCCGTTGCGACAAATCTCAACAAAGGCGAATTGTTTCGTGCCAGTCGCGCATGCATAGTGGAAAGTGAATTGCCATGATCCAGCTCCAACTGGTCTCGCAGTGAACGGGACATTTATCTCAATCTCGGCGCATGGACTGCAGTCAAACGCTCAGAATTAGGGCATCTCCAACTTGGGAAAAAAATCTCAAAAATCTATCAGGCGATGCTTGACATTTCAGCGCGGCCATGAGTAAATTGGTTTCGGTTTGAGTTGACATTTTTTGCCTAGCGAGTTCGTTGCTCCCGAAATCGCCAGGCTATTTCGAATCGCGACAAGAAGCCGCGGTTTCGAATCATGTTTTTTCGCTTCGCGGCGTTGATTGGAGTATTCGTCACCTCTCCAAGGATTGACCCATGAGCGCTCATCATGCTTCTCGTCCGTTGGCGTCCACCTGGCAACGATTAATGTCCCGCTGGGGCCGCTTCGCACGCTCGCTTGGCCTGTTCAGCATTCGGCGAAAGCCAATTCGGCGGCAATCGCCGCTAACAATCGATCGGTTGGAGGATCGCGACGCGCCATCGGATACGTTGAGCGCGCTCATGGGCAACTTCGGCGCCGATGGCGTGGACGCGTGGCCGCGGGACTTGACGCGAGAACCATTTGTTTTGCGTGGTTCAGTGCAAATGTCGTTGGACGATCGCGCCAAAGCAACTTCGGCAGCCTCAGTTGCTTCGTTGTCTTCCTGGCTTCCAAAGGCGACTGCGAGCGGGAACCTTCGGGCAAGCGATTCCGCGGTGATCAATGATCTCACGACGCGATTCGGCCTTTTCGACGCCGCTTCAATGCTTTCGGCGGGACAAGATAGCTCCAGCACCAATGGCAGTTCGGCGTTTTTCTCGGACACATTCGGGCGAGGAACCGCGGCGTCGGCTGGAGACGGAGTCTTTCTTGGAGGGCGGCAACAATCGCTGGCTCCCGGCAATCCGGCGGGCGACAATTCCGCCACATTGGGCAACGGCGGCAACGCGTTTGACGGCAGTTCGCCAAACCAGCCGGCAGACGATACCAAGCCCACGATATCGGTTTCAGCAGGAGTGAAATCCGCCTCCACAACGACGGTCGCGCCACCGGCCGCTCCGGCTCCCGTTGATGGCGACGGAGATGGCGTCCTTCAATCCGTCGAAATGCAAGCGCCCAATCATGGCGACGGCAATCACGACGGGAAACAGGATGCGACGCAAAAGGACGTTGCCAGTCTGCGGACGGCCACCAGCAATGCCTACGTGACCATTGAGGCCAAGGGGCACACGCTCACCAACGTCCAGGCGATTCGGGCCAATCGATCCGGCGATTACGCGCTGCCGCAAGGTGAGTTCGGCTTTGAGATCCACGATGTCGCCGTGGGCGGATCGGCGACTGTCCGCTTGATCCTCCCGAGCAGTGCCCGACCGGATGCGTACCTGAAGGAAGATCCGGCGACCGGCAAACTACGCCCTTCACCTTTGACGGCACGACCGGGGTACAAATCAATCGCAACATTGTGACGCTGCTCTTGGTGGATGGCGGGCGCGGCGACGCGGACGGCGTGGCCAACGGCGTCATCGTCGATCCAGGCGGAGCGGGCGTCAACGCTGCGCCCATCATTGCCGTCGGGCCAGACGCCGGCAGCCAACCGCAAGTGAATGTCTACGACGCCACAACTCACAAGCTGAAATTCAGTTTCTTGGCTTACGCCAAGAGTTTCACAGGTGGGGTGCGCGTCGCGGTCGGCGACGTGAATGGCGACGGTTACGACGATATCATCGCCGGCGCGGGAGTGGGCGGCGGTTCCAAGGTCCGAGTTTTCAATGGCAAGACCGGGAATCCATTTTCAGGAACGCTCGGCGGTTTTAATGCCTTCGACGCGGGATTTACCAGCGGCGTGTTTGTCGCGGCCGGTGACGTGAATGGCGATGGCAAGGCCGACATTATCGTGGGTTCGGATCAAGGAAGTGCCTCTCCAAAAGTGCGGGTATTCGACGGCTCGTCCGGGAGCCTGATGTTTGAATTGATGGGCGGCGAAGCAGGGTTTACCGGCGGCGTCCGGGTCGCGGCGGGCGATGTCAATGGCGATGGCCGCGCTGACATTATCGCCGCTTCGGGTCCGGGCGGTGCGCCTCGCGTTTGTGTCTTCGATGGCCAAACGCAGATGGCCTTTTACGACTTCTTTGCCAGCGACCCCAACAGTAAGACCGGGATTCAGGTGACCGCGGGCGACCTCGACGGCGACGGTCTGGCCGACATTGTGACGTCGAACGACGGAAGTTCGGAAGTGCATGTCTTCCGGGGTTCGGATAACACATCGCTTGCTCAAATACAAGCGTTTGCGACCCCGTCTGGTTCCGGAACCCGGCTTGCCGTGGGTGATTTCAATGGCGACGGCCTGGGCGATTTGGCGGCAGCCTCAGGGCCGGGCGGCGGCCAGGTGCGCCTGCTCGACGAGCTAACGACGGACGAAATTTTCAGCGGCTGGCCATATGGCAAAGGATTCACCGGCGGGCTTTTCGTGGCAGCCAGTCTCCCAGGCGGCGGGGGCATTCGACCCCTGACCGTCAACCCCGTCGTGACCATCGCCGCCACGACTCCAACCACAATCGAGGGGAGCAGCACCTCGGCGGTGTTCACGGTGACTCGCACGGGCGACACCAGCCAGACGCTGTTCGTGAAACTTAGTTACGGCGGCACGGCGACTGGCGGGGGGAGTGATATTTCGGCGCTGCCGGTCAAGGCCACGATTCTCGCGGGGCAGACGACTGGGACGGCCACTGTGGTCACGGTTGACGACGGCAGCTTTGAGAACGCCGAAACCGTGGTGGCGACGATTCAAGCGTATGTCAGCGGGGGCGGGGCCTACGATGTTGGCAGCCCGTCCACGGCGGTGGTGTCGATCATCGACGACGACGGACCGCCGCCGGTCGTGCCGGAGCCGACCTCAACTTGTTCGGCGTGCGGCGACCCGGTGGGCACGGCCCCGGGGATCTGGTCGGCTGTCCCGAAGGGGACCGCACCCGGAACCGGAGTGGTCTATGCAAGCGGCGTGATTGCCGTTGCGGATTGCGAACTGACCGCCAACGGCTTTGGACCGACCGTATGGGGGCGGGCTTGGACCAACGGCGCGGGCTACGCCAACACGAATGAATCGGGCAACGGCTCGGTTACCAGCCAATTGCCGTACCTAATCCACGACGGGTCGGGCGCAACGGCGGGAACGGTGGCGCTGATCGAAAGCGGGCAGACGGCCCGATTCTTCGACAACGGCTCGACCGGCCGCTATTTCCAGCAGGACACACTGAGCGAGAACACCGGCAACAAGGAATTCACCTTCACGGACACGACCGGCAATGTGATGGTGTTCAACAATTTCGATTCCTCCCTGCCGGCAATCGAGCGCGGTCAGCTCAAGAGCATCACCGACTCGGCCGGCAACACGACCACGGTTACTTCCTACACAACTGACGGGCGACCGCAGGAGATTCAGGCGCAGCAGCACGGTGGGCAGCACGACGATCACCGAATCGTACCTTTACACCTACATCAGCAGCGGTTCCAACGCCGGGCGGATTTCCAATGTCACCTTGCGGCGAAAGGTCGACAGCGGATCGTGGGCGACCGTGCGCCAACTCGATTTGACCTACTACGACGGCTCGACTTCCAACGGCACGCTCGGCGACCTGGAAAAATCGGTGCTGAAAGACGGCTCGAGCAACACGCTTGACACTCATTACTATCGCTATTACACCTCGTCGAGCGGCACGGGTTACGCGGGCGGGTTGAAATATGCCTTTGGCGCGGAGTCGTATGGGCGGCTGGTGGCGGCGTACAGCAATCCAGCCACCGCTACGGACGCGCAGGTCGACGACTACGCGGACGTTTACCTCGAATACGACAGCGTCAAGCGCGTGAGCACAGCCGTGATTCAGGGTTCCGGCTGCTCGTCGTGCACCGGCGGCTTGGGCACCTACAGCTATACGTACACCGCCAGTTCGTTCGCGGACGGTTACAACAACTGGCGAACCAAAACCGTCGAGACATTGCCGGACGGAAATGAGAATATCGTCTACACGAATTACGCCGGCGAAGTGCTGCTGTCGGTTTACAAGGACACGACCACCAGCGACGAGTGGTTGACCTTCAACAAGTACGATTCAAGCGGCCGGCTGATCCAGATGGCCGCGCCCTCAGCGGTCAGCGGCTATGACGACACCAATGCCGATCTGCTCCACAACCAATCCGGCAACTACCAGTATTTGAACGACTCGACCGGGCTAATCCAAAACATCAGCTACGGCAGTTCGACGACGGCGACTTCATCGACGGCCGGCAATGTGGCGGGCTACCAGAGCCAGACCAGCATCCAGCAAGGCGAAACCGGCACGGCGATCGTGCAATCCAGCCAACTGTACTTTTCGCGGACCGGCGGCAGCACGATTTACCCGATCGCTTCAACGACGGTCTACCGCAACACCGACGGCACGGGCGGCGAGACCACCAGCTACAGCTACACTTGGCAAGGCAGCACGGTGATGCCCGAGTCGGTGACGACCACGCTGCCAACGATATCCACCTCGCAGAATGGACCGAACAGCGCCGACAGTTCGGTGACCTATTTCGATGCCTATGGCCGGCCGATTTGGAGCAAGGACGGCGATGGGTTCATCAGCTACACCGAATACGATCAGGCGACCGGCGCGGTGACCAAGATGATCACCGACGTGGACACGACGCAGACCGGCGATTTCAGCAATCAGCCGAGCGGCTGGAGCACGCCAACGGGCGGCGGGCTGCACCTGATTTCGACTTACGAAGTCGACGACTTGGGCCGGACCACCAAGCTGACCGATCCAAACGGCAACATCTCCTACACGGTTTACGACGACACCGACCATGAAATTCGCAGCTACGCCGGCTGGGACGGCACGAACAACGTCCCGACGGGGCCGACGCAGGTTTATCGCGAGGATCGGGCCGGCAGCTACACCGAAAGGCTGACCATGACGCGCGACGCCGCACCTGACCAGCGGGCGGCCGGATGGGACCGAATCGATTGCGGAGTTTGCAGACGCTATCGCGAAGCTACACGAACAACGCCGGCCAGGTTGTGAATGAGGACAGTTACTTCGACCTGAGCGGGTTGACTTACAGCACCTCGACCAGCCTGGGGACCGAGGGCACAAACTTTTACCGGACCGAGCTGAGCTATGACGATCGCGGGCGCCTGGAGCGGACACTGTCGCCGACGGGCACGATTTCTCGCACGGTTTACGACGGCCTGAACCGGGTCGTGTCGCAATGGGTCGGCACCGACGACACGCCGACCAGCGGCTACTGGAGCCCGACGAACACGGCCGGCACGGACCTGGTGAAGGTCAGCGAAAACGAATACGATTCCGGCGGCGTCGGCGACGGCAACTTGACCAAGAGCACTGCAATATCCCCGGCGGCAGCGCGGCGGACCGCGTGACGGATTACTCCTACGACTGGCGCAACCGGCTGGTCGCCGACCAAGTAGGGCGTCGAGGCGAGCGAGAGCACTCGCGTCAATCGGCCGATCGTCTACTACACGTCTACGACAACCTGGGCGAAGTGACACGGACCGACCAGTACGACGGCGACACGTCAGCATCAGCGACGGCAACAGCGACGGCGTGCCCGACGCGCCGTCGTCGAGCCTGCTGCGGGCCAAGAGCGACAGCAGCTTACGACGATCAGGGCCGGGTCTACCAGGAAAGTCGTACAGCGTCGATCCGTCGGACGGCAGCGTGTCGAGCAATGCCCTGACCACCGAATACCTGGTACGACCATCGCGGCCAAGTGATCAAGACATCGAGCCGGGCGGGCTGGTGACGAAGAGCCAATATGACGGCGCCGGGCGTGTCGACCAAGCAGTTCACGACCGACGGCGGCGGCGATTCCGGCTGGTCCGACGCCGACGACGTGACCGGCGACGCGGTGCTGAGCCAGACCGAATACAATACGACGCCGACGGCAATGCGACTCTGATGATCAGCAAGGATCGCTTCCACGATGAGACGGCGACCGGCGCACTGGGCACGCCTCGACTTCGCCCAAGGCCCGCGTCAGCTACTCGGCCAGCTATTACGACGTCGCCGAACCGCGCTGACCGACAACGTCAATGTCGGCACCAACGGCGGCAGCGCCTACACGCGGCCGAGCACGTCCGTCGCGGTAGCGACACGGTGCTGGTCACGAGCTACGGCTACAACGCCGCCGGCTGGCTCGAAACGTCACCGATCCGCGCGGGCATTGTCGAGCAAGACGTATTACGACGACCTGGGCCGCACGACCAAGTCGATCGAGAATTACGTCGACGGCACGCCCAGCGACAGTGACGACAAGACCACCGAGTACACCTATGACGGCAACGGCCACATGCTGACGCTGAAGGCCGACCTGACCGGCGGCGCACCAGACGACGCAATGGGTCTATGGCACCTCGACCGGCGCCGGCGACGCATCACCTCCAACGACATCCTGAAGGAAACGGACTAGCCCGATCCATCCACCGGCGATCCGAGCACGCAGCGAAAAGGACGTCTGACGGTCAACGCGCTCGGGCAGACCACGACCAGCACCGACCGCAACGGCAACGTGCACACGCTGAGTTATGACGTGCTCGGCCGGCTGACAGCGGACGCGGTGACGACGCTGGGCACGGATGTCGATGGCTCGGTGCGGCGGATCGAGTACGCCTACGACGGTCAGGGGAATGCGTACCTGATCACCAGCTACGACGCCGCGTCGGCGGCAACGTCGTGAACCAGATCCAGCGCGAGTACAACGGCCTCGGGCAGTTGATCACCGAGTATCAGGCAAGCACGGCGGCGCGTGAACACCAGCACGACGCCCAAGGTGCAATACGCCTACAGCGAGATGTCCGGCGGGGCGAATCACTCGCGGCTGACCGAGCATTATCTACCCGGACGGCATGACGCTGAGTTACAACTACGCGAGCGGGCTGGACGATGACGATCTAGCCGGCTGACGTTCGATTTCGGACACGAGCGGGACGCTGGAGAGCTATTCAGTACCTGGGGCTGGGCACGGTCGTGATTCGCGCCATCCGCAGCCGGGCGTCGATCTGACTTATGTGAAACAGTCCGGCGAATCGAACGGCGACGCCGGCGACCAGTACACCGGCCTGGATCGCTTCGGCCGCGTGGTCGATCAGCGCTGGATCAAGACGTCGAGCGGCACGGCGACCGACCGCTTCCAATACGGCTACGACCGCGACTCGAACCGGCTGTAGCGCGACAATCTCGTGAACTCGGCCTTCAGCGAACTGTATTCGTACGACGATTTGAATCAGATCACCTGTTCGATCGCGGCACGCTCAACGGAACGAAGGACGGCATCTGACTGGCTAGCCGCAGCCGCCGCAAGGATGGGACTTTCGACGCGCTGGGGAATTTCGACACGGTCACGACCGACAGCAGCACGCAGACGCGCTCGCACAACGAGCAGAACGAAATCACCTCGATTTCGGGCGCAACGACGCCGACATACGACGCCAACGGCAACATGACCGGCGACGAAACTGGCCAGCAAATTCGTTTATGACGCCTGGAATCGGCTGGTCGACGGTCAAGGATTCGGGCAACAACGTGCTGGAATCGTTCGCCTACGACGGCGTCAATCGCCGGGTGAGCACGACCGCCGGCAGCACGACCACGGACCTGTACTACTCCGCCGAGTGGCAAGTGCTGGAAGAGCAAGTCGGCGGCAACACGACGATGCAATATGTCTGGTCGCCGGTGTATATCGACGCCATGATCCTCCGCGACCGCGACACCGACGCCAACGGCTCGCTGGATGAAAGATTGTGGGTGCAGCAGGACGCGAATTTCAATGTGACGGCGATCGTGAATGGCAGCGGCAGCGTGGTCGAGCGCTATGCGTATGATCCCTTCGGCTCGGCGACCGTTTACGACTCGAGTTGGGGATCACGTTCGAGCACCAGTTATGGGTGGGCCTATTTGCAGGCAGGGCTGCGGTTCGACCAAACAGCGGTAGCCTACGACAACCGCGAAAGGTGGTACGATTGCGACCTTGGGCGGTTTTTGTCTGCGGATCCGCTCCAGTTCAAAGCAGGTGACATAAACTTCTATCGATATGTGGCAAATTCGCCGGTAAATCGATCCGATCCGATAGGTCTAAAGTGTCATGTGTGTGCAGTCAAAGCATACTATAGGGAATCGATTAAGAGCATGGACTCCCTGGTTAAGGGACAGCCATTCAAAGATCTGGCCGAGGCGGCCCGCAAGAGGATAAATGGCGAATACGGTCAGTTCGGAATTAACTATGCGACCGAGTTTCCAACAGCCGGAGTATACACGCGACTGAGTCAAGCTGCCGGTAACTACCCAGCCGGGACCTTCAAACACGGTGGTTTCCTTTTCTTCGTTACGTTTGACGTTTGCGGAGATTGTAAATTGTTCCTCGATGAAACGGGTACAAAGGATGTAGTGACCTTGCCTAACGGGCAGTCGCAAGTTGTCTTAGAGGGGCAGAACGAAGGCGACATCACAAACGGGAAGGATGTGCGGATTGCCGATCTCGCGAAGAAAAATGGCGATTGCGACAAGAAAATAATCTACGCTGACTTTCCATCCGGCTTGGCGAGCCTAAAGAAGGTTGCTGACACAGACCTGTTCGGTTTTCTCAACACCGTAAAACAAAAAATAGAGGTGCGCGACGCAGCCACAAATGCTACTGTCGGGAAGTGGACGCATACAATATTAATTGGTGTGGACTACAGGGGAAAAGTCACCGGTGAGCAATGTTTTTGAGTCATGGTGGTCCGAATCACCGGTTCAATGTGGAGATAGGAAATAGGAATGGTGGGTTGTCATTCAATCTCGCCCTGTACCCTATGAGTCTTGCATTTCCGAGAAGATCAAAGGTCGCAATTATGATCCGACCAGGGGTTCGGTCACTCCTGTACCAATAAGTCTTCCTTCGCATTCCCGCGATGAATGGGGGGGATCTGTGTGTGGCTTGGATAGCGCGTTCAACCTCGCTTTGAGACATTCCCACTCGAAGTTCGAATTGTCGTCTGGCCTGGGGGAAATTGGATCCTCTGAAATTCGTGGCACTGAGATTTACGCCACAAGCGAGCATAGTAATTGTCAGCAGGCAACTCGAAAATGGACATAAGGCTGGCATTTGGCGACTCCTTCGGGAGGATGGGTTAAAATACCGCCTCGACTGGTTATGTCAATATGACTTTTGGGCGCCACCGGGAAGAACTGAGTCGTGAAGCGAGCGGTGTGGGGAAAATGGTGACACTTTCGGCAGGCCTTGGCGAACCGAAATATAAGCGTAAATTTCACCCACTTACCGGCTCAGGGTTCTAGTAGCTGCGGACCAGATGCAGCGGGTTTACAACGGGCTTGGACAAATGATCACCGAGTATCAGAGCCATTCCGGCGCGGCGAATGTCAACTCGACGCCGGAGGTGGAGTGTACTCATACTGAAATGTCCGGCGGGGCGAATCACAGCCGGCTGACGAGCATGACTTACCCGAACGGCAAAGTGCTGACTTACAACTACAGTTCTGGTTTGAACGATACGATCAGTCGGCTGTCGTGGTTCTCGGACACGAGCGGGACGCTGGAGAGTTATTCGTAATTGGGGCTGGGCACGATCGTGATTCGCAGCCATTCGCAGCCGGGCGTCGATCTCACTTATGTGAAACAGTCCGGCGAGTCGAACGGCGACGCCGGCGACCAGTACACGGGGCTGGATCGCTTCGGCCGGGTGGTCGATCAGCGCTGGATCAAGACCTCGAGCGGCACGGCGACCGATCGCTTCCAATATGGGTATGACCGCGACGGCAATCGGCTGTGGCGCGACAATCTCGTGAACTCGGCCTTCGGCGAATTGTATTCGTACGACAATTTGAATCAGATCACTTCGTTCAATCGCGGCACGCTGAACGGAACGAAGGACGGCATCGTTGGCAGCCCGCAGCGCCAGCAAGGGTGGGATTTCGACGCGCTCGGGAATTTCGATTCGGTGACGACCGACGGCAACGCCCAGACTCGCTCGCACAACGATCAGAATGAAATCACTTCGATCTCGGGCGCGACGACGCCGACGTATGACGCCAACGGCAACATGACCGGCGACGAAAATGGAAACAAATTCGTCTTTGACGCGTGGAACAGGCTCGTGACGGTGAAGGATTCGGGCAACAATGTCCTGGAATCGTTCGGCTACGATGGCGTCAACCGCCGGGTGAGCACGACCGCGAGCAGCACGACCACCGACCTGTACTATTCCGCCGAATGGCAGGTATTGGAGGAGCAGATTGATGGGAACACGACAACGCAGTATGTCTGGTCGGCAGTCGACGTGGATGCGATGGTGACACGTGATCGAGACACCGACGGAAACGGCACGCTCGACGAGCGACTCTGGGTGCAGCAAGATGGTAATTTCAATGTTACGGCGTTGACTGACAACAACGGGAACGTCGTCGAGCGATACGCCTACGATCCGTTCGGGGTATCCACTACCTATGATGCAAACTGGAACGTCCGCTCGGCCGGGACTGCTTATTCGTGGGTCTATTCTTATCAAGGCGGCCGATTTAACGCCATCGCTGGCTTGTACAATTTCCGTTTTCGGGACTATAGTGCGTCGCTGGGGCGTTGGGTGCAACGAGATCCAATAGGTTACAAGGCCCGCGACGTGAATTTGAATCGGCATGAGGCAAACAACCCGACGCGGCACCGGGATCCGAGTGGCCTCATTCTGCCGCTGTTGGTGGGGATTTTGGGTTTAGGTGCTGTTGCGGAAACGATTATCACGATTATTGTTGTGGTAGTCGTGATCGTGGTGATCGTGGCAATTATTGTGTCGATTGTGAATGCGATCACGGGTTCGGGACCTGTGCGGGTCCGGGACCGGGTGCGGGTCCCAAACCAGTTCCCCCGCCGATACCGAAACCGGTCGGTGCCGACCCGAAGCCGGACGCGGACGATTGCCAACTGCAGTGGGAGAATGACCTTGCTAGATGTGATAGGATCGCCGCGAAAATGAAAGAACTGGGTTATGATTCAGGATACATTGCTCGCTGGCATTTTGCCTGTCGTGCGCGAGCACAGGGGAGGAAGTTTAGGTGCGAGGACGGACTCGATCCAACGCTTCCGCCATACCCCGCGCCGCCAGCTCCAGATGGCACCCCAATCCCGGACGATCCACTGCCGCCAGCAAGGAGGTAGTCCAACGATGAACTCCGATAACACTCTAAAAATGTCTGAGGTCTCAGATGAGTCTGGACGAATTCGACCCCGATTTCGATCGGAAGAGCGCCAGACTTCGTCCCAGACGGGCACTTTACCGTTCTTCGAGATAACGGCCATCCACTGCTTGAAATCATTTACCAGCATGGGCTAGTTCACGGTCGATTCCGCGACTTTTTTTCAAATGGATCATTAGCAAGTGAAGGCGAGTTTCGAGATGGCAAGCGGCACGGAATGTGGCGTTTCTATAATCCGGACGGATCGCTAAACGAGATTGTACACTTCTTGGACGGCGAGGAGATTTGTCCGTTTTCATAAGGGCCGTAAATGGGGAGTTTGTCCTTCACGAATGCCCTTCGATGTGAAGGTCGTTGAGGGGTTCACAGATTGGCGTTGGTTGTCGTGCCGGCATGCGGCACACCGGAAACTCTGGGTACCAGTTGTTTTCGGAGGCGTTCTTTTTCTCTGGTCATTTTCGGCCGCGTGACTTCGGACGCAGTGACGACGCTGGGGACGAATGTCGATGGCTCGGTGCGGCGGATCGAGTATGCCTATGACGGGCAAGGGAACGCGTACCTGATCACCAGTTACGACGCCGCGTCGAGCGGAAACCTCGTGAATCAAATTCAGCGTGAGTACAATGGTCTCGGGCAGTTGATCACCGAGTATCAAGAGCATGGCGGCACCGTTAATACCAGCACGTCGCCGAAGGTGCAATACACCTACAGCGAGATGTCCGGCGGGGCGAATCACTCGCGCATGACTGGAATGGTTTACCCGGACGGGATGACGCTGAGTTACAATTATGCGAGCGGGCTGGACGATGCGATCAGCCGCTTGAGTTCGATTTCAGACACGAGCGGGACGCTGGAGAGCTATTCGTACCTGGGGCTGGGCACGATCGTGATTCGCAGCCATTCACAGCCGCGCGACTTCTTAAAGGCGTTCGCCACTTTCATCCGGCACGGCCCGAGTCACTGCTCGCACTGAGCGGTTAACACCGCGATGCTTTCGCAAGACTTGATAGAGCGACGATCCCCCCGGCAAGCCATGGTAGCCCCTCTGCAAAGCGCTTTGAATCGAATTCCAATCCTCGTCCGGGGCTGCAAGCACCGCTCCGCTCACGTGGGTTGGCCATTGTCCGGTGGTAGCGAAGTGAGCGTCAGCCCACCTGAGGATCTGCTTAACCGTAAGGCGCGGTCGCAGCAACCGATGTCGAGCCCCGCGATGGCGATGCAACAGTTGAGCCAGCGTATGATGCCGCAAGTCTCGAAGCCCCAAGTACAAGGCGTTGTCAATAGCTTGCCATGTCTCGCCCGGGGCTTCCGGAATGGCTCCCAATTGCTTCGTCGGCCATTTCCCCGTACGGCGAAAGTGGGCATCGGCCCATTTCAAGATTTGTCGGATCGATAATGGCTTCAGGTACGCCGAGTTTCGAACGCCGCGCTTTCTTGAGCAGCAGTTTGGCGAGCGAACTGCCACCGGGCATGCCGCGACAGCCCTTTCGCAGGGCGCGATCGATACAGGACCACGTATCACCCGGCAATTCCGGGATCGCGCCGGTTGCGATATTTGGCCATTCCTTGCTGCGCCGGTGATGAGCATCCGCTAAGCGCAAGATCAGTTTCTCCGTGAAACGTGGCAGTTGGCTGCGGTTGCGTTTTCTTGGTGTTCAGCCAGAAGTCTGGCCAACGAAGAACCGCCGCGTAGCCCGCGATTACCATGACTCAGGGCAATGTTAATGCCGCACCAAGTCAAATCGATCTGGCCATCCACCGCGCCTGAATCGCGATTGGGCCATCGGCCCCAATGCTTGTAGAAGGCATCGGCCCAGCGAAGAATGTCACTGATATAAATGACGGGGCGTCGCATGGCGTGGCCTCCGAAAATGGCGGCCCAATGAGACGGATTCGCTTGCGGTCACCATTTTCCTGGCAAACCGAACCGATGTCAATTGCCCGGCAATGAACCGACTGCCATTGAACCGCGCCAAAACCACGACACCTTCGAGCGATTGGCCCAATGGGGCTGGGGCGCCTACAATTCGGCATGCGACGACGGCACCCTATGCAGCCAAACTTCGACGCGGTCGCCTGCAACCTGATCGCGCTGGCGATTCGCGGCTACATCCGGCCGGGTTCGCAAGTCTGGCTCACCACGTACTTAGTCGATCGCGACGGCAATAATCTCCTTCCCGACAAACACGACTTGCTCGCCGGCTTCCGCATGACTCAACCGTGGCTCACTGCTCGAGAGTTGCTTGACCGGGTGACTTCGTTTCTGGCGTACTGGATCCCGGACACGCACAGCGTGCCGCTTGCCGGTTACGGGCTGCACAATGATGTAGGGCTTGTGGTCGACTACTCGCTGGAGATCATCAATCCGCCTGCGGATGATTGTTGAGTCGGCGGCAGTCGAGCTGTAGCATTGCCAACGCCACCAGCGCACTATCGAATTGCCCGGGTTCAATAATCATGTGCGGACGATTCACTCTGCGGGCCAACGCCAAGGCCGTTGCCGACCTGTTCAATATGCCCGAGCCGCCGGCACAGACGCCGCGGTACAACATCGCGCCATCGCAAACGGTTCTAGCACTGCGAGCGACCGGCGACGGCAAGTCGAAAGAATGGGCCACGCTCAAGTGGGGCCTGGTGCCGTCGTGGGCTGATGATCCAAAGATCGGCAACCGGATGGCGAACGCCCGTGCCGAAACGGTAGCGACCAAGCCGTCGTTCCGATCGGCGTACAAAGCGCGTCGATGCGTCATTCCGGCCGATGGTTACTACGAGTGGAAGGTGACCGGCGCGAAGCAGAAGCAGCCGTACTTTTTCCATCGGCCCGACGACTCGGTTTTCGCCTTCGCCGGTCTGTGGGAGCATTGGGAGGGCGAAGACGGGCCGCTCGAAACCTTCTGCCTGCTAACCACGAATGCGAACGCGATGGCCGCCGAGGTTCACGACCGCATGCCGGTGATTTTGACGGGCAAGGCGGCCGATATGTGGCTCGACCATTCGCTCAAGGATCTGACGCCAGCTGCGGAGTTGCTGAAGCCGGCGCCAGTGAAGTTGCTCGTGACCGTGCCGGTTTCGACATATGTGAACTCGCCGAAGAATTCGGGGTCGGAATGCGTGGAACCGATCGAGGCGGCCTGATGTGTATTTGACCGCGCGTCTGAGCTGACGCAGCCGTTTTTCGGGACGAACGGCTGTTCTTACTAACTGTTTGGTTGGTGCGGAACGCTCATGTGATTCCAATGCCATTCGGTACGACTCGCGGGAGATTGCGCGAATCTGACGATCACTTGATCTAGAAAATGCGTCAAACCGGTGTGCGCGACTGTCGAGCCGCCAATCCCGGAACTGGTCGCTTGATTGTGGTGACGAATTGTTTGTACTCGGAAAATCACGTCTGTACCGCTCGCGGTGAATGCAGTCTCGGCCGTTGTAAGCAAAACGGCGCAATTTTTATCCTGGTAGCTGACATTGCGTGACACGGCCCAGCCTCTATGATTGTTCCCGTCGTCGAAACATTCATAACGATAAAGATCCCGTTTGATCAATGAGCATTACGAAGATTCAATTGTGGGCAAAACTCGGAAGCAACGCTTGGCCCAATGAGTTTCACCCATTGATCTGTCATTTGATCGATGTCGCCTGCATCGCTGAACAACTTTGGGAGAATGTGCTGCGGCCGCGGCTGCGCAACTGGATTTGCGAACGACTGGGCCTTGATGCTTATGCGGCGAAAGCGTGGCTTTCATTTTGGGTTGGAGCCCACGACATTGGCAAGGCGTGTCCAGGGTTCCAAGTTCGCGGCGATGATGTCCGGATGACGGACCTGCACCGTGTTCTGAACGCCGGTGGATTCAATTTCCCGCCCGGTGAGACGCCAACTCACGGACATACTGGAACGGTGATCCTTCACGAGGAATTGAAGCGGGACTCGAACCAACTCTGTCATCTCGTTGCCGTCGCAGTTGGCGGGCACCACGGGCTCTTCTTTGGGACTGACGAACTCGGTGACTGTCTCGGCAACGATCGTTGGACGGAGACTCGCAAGCTGATTCTCGGAGACTTGGCAGCGGGCCTGGGAATCAAGGCCGAACTTCGGCGTCCGAACCTACCGACGGATGACGACCAATCCGTCTGGATGTTCCTGGCCGGCCTCACGTCCGTGGCCGATTGGGTCGGGTCGAACGCGTCCTATTTTCCGCCAATTGGATGCCCGAAACTTCTGAATGATGGGCTCGACCTCGATTGGTACTGGGCGCGCTCGCGACAACAGGCGAAGTGTGCATTGAACGAACTGGGCTGGCTGCAACGTGCTGAACCTAGCGGCAGCGCCAGCGTCGTTCGCGGAAGCTACCGGCATCAGCGGCGAATTGCGGCCGTTGCAGGAGCGAATCGTTGAGATTGCTCAGTCGCTCAATGAACCGCAGTTGATTGTGGTCGAGGCCCCAATGGGCGAGGGCAAGACCGAAGCGGCATGGTATGTCGCCGATGTTTGGGACCGGCGCGATGGACAAGGCACCTACGTGGCGCTGCCGACGATGGCTACGAGCAATCAGATGTTCGGTCGAGTGGGCGCATTTCCTCGAGCGCAGCGAGGGCAAGAAAAACTTCATGCTGCTGCACGGCAAGGCGTTGCTCAACGAAAACTTCGACAAACTCAAGTACCAGGCCCAAATCTACGACGAGAACAAGAAGCCAAACGCTGTCGTCGCCGAAAGTTGGTTCGCGGCCAACAAGAAGCACAATCTGCTTGCCCCTTACGGCGTCGGCACCGTCGACCAGGCGCTTCTGGCCGTGTTGCAAACCAAGCACGTTTTTGTGCGACTGTTTGGCCTCGCCGGGAAGTGCGTGATCCTCGACGAAGTGCACGCCTACGACGCCTACATGACGACGCTCATGGAGCGGCTGCTGACATGGCTTGCGGCACTTCGATGCCCGGTTGTGTTACTCGAGCGCTACGTTGCCGAAGGAACGGCGAGAGGCTTTGGTCAAAGCCTATTGTGGTGATGTTGAGAGAACGGGCGACGGTGCGGCATATCCACGAATCACGGTTGCGAAGCCGAACCAGCCCTTCCAAGAAGTGCATGTCGAAGCCGATCTGAGCCGTGCACGGACGGTTCGGCTTGGCTGGCTGAAAGAGGATGAGCTTGTCGAAAAACTCCGCGCATCGTTGGCCAATGGGGGCTGCGCCGTGGTAATTCGGAACACGGTCGGGCTGGCGCAGGACACGTACCTGCGATTGAAGGACGAGTTTCAGGATGAAATCGCTGACGCCAATCTGCAAATCGACTTGTTCCACGCCGCTTTCCGTTCGGCAGGCGGCAACAAATCGAGGAGGACGTTCTGGAGAGATACGGCAAAGGGCCGGAGGGCAAGCCGGCTAATCCCAAGAGGCCGCGCAAAGCAATTCTGATCGCCACTCAGGTCGTTGAGCAAAGCCTCGACCTCGATTTCGACTTGATGATTAGCGACCTCGCGCCGGTCGATCTGGTGCTGCAACGCGCTGGGCGGCTTTGGCGACATCCAAGGGCGATGCGATTCGGACGGCAAGTAGCAGCTGGTGAGTTCGCGCCATTGCATTTAATTGAGCCGGAGTCTGACGAGAACGGACAACCTGATTTCGGCGTCAATGGGATCATCTACTCACCGTACATCCTGTACCGATCGCTCCTGCGTCTTCAGACCGATAGACGGGGCATGCCGAAAGCAAATCGAACTACCATCGGAGATCGATCCGCTAGTCGAATCGGTGTACTCGGTCGGTTTTACGACCCTTGAAGCGGAGGCGCAGCGAGAATTCCTTCGAGCAACTCTTGAAAAGCACAATGCAAAGATTGAAGAGGCCAAGAGTGAGGCGGAGCAGCGCCAGATCAAGAAGCCAAGATTCCGCGGAGCGTTTGCCCGAATCGTCAGCGATCCACGCGAAGAAGATAGTCCCGGACTTGCATCCTGCCCATCAAGCCCTTACGCGACTGACGGGTCCGACCGTGCAGTTGATCTGCCTGGAAAGCGACAACGCTGGCGGTTTCCGGCTTCCACACGATGCGACGCCAGTGCCGACGCTCCGAATACGCAAAATGCGAGACGGCGGAATCCAAGACATATCCCGCATGATTCTGGCTGAGATCAGCAGCGCCCATCGGGGACTGATTCATGCACTGCGTGAGAATTACCAACCGCCCAGCGAATGGGCCGAAGCCGGGATGCTTTGCCGCCACTATTTGATTCGTTTCATCGACGGTACGGCAACAGTGGGAGACTACAAGTTGCAACTCGACAAAATCCTTGGCTTAACGGTTACCCGAGACGATGCGACTGGAGAAGATGAATGACACCAAGTTACAACCTTGTCCATGAACCGTGGATTCCATGCGTAAGGCCCGATGGCGTGGTCGAACACAAGGGAATCCTCGACACGCTTGCGAACGCGGCCGAGTTCAAGGAGATTCGCGATCCATCGCCGCTTGTGACGGCTGCTCTACACCGCATGTTGCTGGCCGTTTTGCATCGAGTGTTCGGACCGGCGAGTCCACGTCATTGGTCTGAGATTTGGACGGGCGGGCACGGCCATTTTGATCGGCAAAAACTCTTGGGGTATCTCGAAAAAGACTCGCTTCATTCGCGGTTCGATCTGTTTGACAAGAAACACCCCTTCTACCAAACGGGGTCGCTTCCACTTGGCCCTGTTGAGCCGAAGACTGGCCGCCCCAAGTTCGTGAAGCCCGTTTGGCAAATGGCACACGAGTTGGCCTATTCGGACAGTATGAACCTATTCGCACACTACAAGCCGGATCACTGGGAAACTCGACCGTGCGCCGAGGTAGCCCGGTGGCTCGTTGCGTTTCAATGTTTCGCCCTTGGTGGTCTAATCACAACCGAAGAGGGTCGAAAAGAGCAGGACGGCTCTGCCGATGCTGGGCAACTAGTGAAATCGGCTGTCGTACTGGCGAAGGGGGACACCGTTTTTCAGACGCTGACGCTGAATCTAGTGCATTACAGCGCCGATGACGAGGCCCCATTCGCGTTCAAGGTCAATCGCGATCGACCGGCCTGGGAACGAGACGAGGAGACGACCACTGCGGATCGGAGGTACGACGGCTACCTTGATCTACTGACATGGCAAAGCCGTCGTGTCAAACTCGTACCCGAAGTAGATTTGACTGGCGCACTCCGGGGGGCGAGCGGTGTGGTGGCAATGAAGGGACATCAACTGCCGGATCAATATTGGCGCAAGGAATACGAGACCATGGTCGGCTTTGTGAAAGCGAAGGATGCCAAGGCCAACCAAGACCCGTGGCCGCCGCTGGGTTTCCGAAGCGGAAAAGAACTGTGGCGTGATTGCCATGTACTTGTTCAATCGGTTGAGGATGGTTCGGCAACCGGTCCTCGCATATTGTCGTGGGTGGATGACTGCCGACAGCGTGGTGACATACAAACCAAGGCTGTTATGCTAGAAGCCGCCGGAATGTGCTCTGACCGAGCCAAAATCTTCTTTTGGCGGCACGAGTCTCTGCCCCTGCCACTCGCATATCTGAACGATGCTTACCTAGTCGCCGCCCTGAAGAATGTGCTCGCCGTCGCCGAAGCCTGCGGGACCGACGCTCTTCGACAAGCAGTTTGGGCGGCAGCAATGAATCGGATGACCGCCTCAAGCGGCACAAATCCAGACAGGGCTCGCGTAAGCAATTTGCTCGAATCGTTCGCCCCCGAGCGTTACTATTGGTCGCAGCTCGAACTGCCCTTCCGCGAACTGCTTATCAAGTTGCCCGGCGACGTATCGCATCGCTCCGCGTGCTTGATCGATTGGTTTTGGAACACGCTCCGACCGGTCGCCGTCGACGCGTTCGAACAATCGGTTGGCCAGATGGACGCTGGCCGCGACCTCAAGGCAGTCACGGCCGGCAGAGCCGTTCTCTACGCGCGACTCAAGACCATTCAGAACAACAACCAAATTCCCAACCGGGAGAAAGAAGGGTGCTGCATGAATTCGCATCCGCGGCTGGGTGGCGAACTTAGTCAAAGACCTAACCGCGTATCGCCGATCCGAAAAATCCAGAATCGCAGCTGCGGCTGGCTCATCTGCGGCGTGGATTGCGGGCGACGCCAGATTACACGCTCTGCACGTGCGGGTTGGCTGTTTCGCTCGGTGCCAGAAGATAATCTTGAGGATGCTCTTCTGGCCGCCGGTCTCTTTGCCTGGGTGAAGGGTGACTGTCCGCAGCGCACAACGTGAACTTCGGGGCCGCGTTTGGAAGCGGCTTGTCGCAGGACGAAAAGGCTTCGCGCGAACGGCGGCTTCATCGACTTGCTCGACACCGACATCGATGATCTTCCTTACAAGCTGCGCCAGGCGATCACTCTCTTTAGCCGGGATGGTGTTGGCGTCGATTGGGAATTGTTCATCGAGCATCTGGGGCACTGGAATCACCCCGATCGCTGGGTCCAAAGAGAATGGGCTCGGGGATTCTGGAGCGCAGCGGAGGAGAACGACACCGAAAACCGCGAAGCCACACCAACCGATGCCATACCCGTCGAATCCACCAACTGACCAAACAAGGAGAACCAATCTATGCGACTCGAAATCCACGTCTTGCAGAACTTCGCGCCGTCAAACCTCAACCGCGACGATACCGGCAGTCCGAAGGACGCTGAGTTCGGCGGTTACCGCCGCGCCCGCGTTCCGAGCCAGTGCACCAAGCGAGCCGTCCGGAAGTATTTCGAGGAGAGCCAATTGCTCGAAACGAAGTATCTCGCTGAACGCACGAAGCAGTTTGCAAGGTACATCGCTGACAACCTTGCCAATGGGGACCGAAAGAAGGAGGACGCTTGGATGGCGACGCTGGCTGCGTTAGGCGGCAGTCGGGCATTCGGCCGCCTGGAGATCAGGTGAAAGCTATTGCCACCGAGGTCGAGAACAAAGAGGCAGAGATCACCGAGCCGCTGACTTCCTATCTGATCTTCGCGTCGAACAAAGAGCTGGAGCAGGTCAAGGCGATAGTGGATGCGAATTGGGACACTTTCACTGCCAGGCCGTTCGTCAAGAAGCTGCTGAAGGAACTTGCTATTGCCGATCTCTCGAAGCGAAAGGCATCTGTTCGGAAGCTCGTCGGTGAACAAGTCAGCAGGGAGATGGGCAGTGTATTCGCAAAGGGTGCCATAGGCACGGTAGCAGGTGACCTCGCCCTCTTCGGCCGGATGCTAGCCGATTTGCCCGAAAATAACGTCGATGCCGCTTGCCAGGTCGCTCATGCCATTTCCACCAACCGCATTCATTCGATGGAGATGGACTACTACACCGCTGTGGACGACCTGAAACCAGACGACACGGCCGGGGCCGACATGATCGGCACCGTCGAATTCAATTCCGCTTGCTTTTACCGCTACGCCAATCTCGATGTCGATCAGCTCAACAAGAATCTCCAGGGCGACGGCGAACTGACGCGCAAGACTGCCGAAGCCTTCCTGAAGGCATTCATCAATGCCGTGCCCACAGGCAAGCAGAACACGTTCGCCGCGCACAACCCGCCATCGCTGGTCTTTGCCGTGGTGCGCACGGGCGGACCGATGTCGCTTACGAATGCGTTCGTCAAGCCGGTGGCACCGAACGACAAGCACAGCCTTGTCGAGCGGTCCATAGTGGCCCTTGACGATTATTTTGGACGGCTCGCGAAAATGCATGGCGATGGGGGGTTGAAGAAATCGTCCGTCTGCCATTCTGAAGCAGTGGAACTAAAGAACCTCAAAGACAAGAAAGATTCCGTCAAGGAACTTATCGACACCGTCATCGCGGCCGCATTCCCCGGAGGTGCGGCATGAGCGTGTTGCTCCTGCGGCTGGCTGGACCGATGCAGAGCTGGGGCACGCGCAGCCGCTTTTCCAACCGCGACACGGGACTTGAACCGTCGCGGTCTGGGGTTATCGGATTGCTTTGCGCCGCCCTTGGGCGGCCACGCGAAGCCACTCTCGACGACTTCAGGTCACTGAGGATGGCCGTCCGGGTCGATCGTGAAGGCCGGCTGATGCGCGATTACCAAACTGCACAAAACGTTCGCCGCGCCGACACGACTAAGACCCCCCAGGAGACGGTTCTAAGCGAGCGTTTCTACCTCGCCGACGCCGACTTTCTCGTCGGTCTAGAAGGAGACCGATCGTTTCTCGGCGAACTGGCCGCGAACCTCGCCGCGCCCGTTTGGCAACTCTGCCTTGGCCGCAAGTCATTCCTGCCCAGTCTTCCGATCTGCGAAGGGGTGTTCGAGGAACAACTGTGTTCGGTCGATGCCAAAGGGAATCCGATCCCGAGCACATTTTTCACTTCGCGACCGTGGCGAATGCGGACTCGGTTCGATCAACCTCAAATGCAAGGAACCGGTGAATTTCGAAATCCGAAACCGCTGCGCTACGTCGTCGAAGTCAAATACGGCGAAGGTGAGCCGCGGCAAGATGTGCCCCTATCGTTTGTGAGCCGCGATCGTCGCTTCGCCGTCCGGCATGTCGTGACCCGGTTTCGTCCATTGAATCCATGTCAGATTCTCGAACCCGATGCGGAGGGCGCACCATGTTCCTGAGCCGATTTTCGCTCAATCTCCGTGACCGCCAGGTCCGATTCGACCTTGCCAGGCCTTATGAAATGCACCGCACGCTCTGGAACGCCTTTCCCGACGGCGAGCCTGGCCGGGTGCTCTTTCGTGTCGATTCCGATCCACGCACGGGCCGGCCCACGGTAATCGTGCAATCGGAAAATGAACCCGAGTGGTCGCGATTGCCGGACAAATACCTCAATGGTCCGGCCACTCACAAGCTGCTCGAATTGCACGTCGTCGCCGGTCAGCGTCTTCGCTTCCGTTTGCGAGCCAATCCAACGAAGCGCGTGGCCGCGAAGAACCCCCATCTGGGCGGAACAATGCTGGGCAAACGAGTCGGCCTCCTCATCGAGCGAGATCAAATCCGCTGGTTGCTGCGCAAAGCCGACGGAGGCGGTTTCTCGATTCCCGGTCAATGGATCGATGCCGGCGACCCCGAAACTGGCGAGCCGATTCAGCTTCCGAACTTCCGTGTCGACGCGATTTCCGAGGGCACGCTCCGCAACGTGAAAGAAAAAGACTCGGCATTGGTCGCCGTTCGCTTCGAAGGTGTCCTTGCCGTCACTGATCCCGATCACTTCCGTCAGACTGTCTTTGCCGGCATCGGTCCCGGTAAGGCGTTCGGCTTCGGCCTGCTGTCGGTTGCTCCGCTCGCATGATTATTGTTCGCTGGCCCGGTCAATTGAGTGCCGCGCTGGTTCGGCTCTTTGACAATTCGCGATTCGCTTTTCCACGAGCAGCGGTTGCAGCCAAGTCCGTTCATGGATGTCGCCGCACCGCTGCCCGTGTGGTTCCTTCATTTTGATTGGGGATAATTGCAATGAAGTCCCTTCACGAACTCCCGCGGTTCTCCGACCGCTGGACGTATCTGTTTCTTGAATACGGCACACTCGACCAAGATGCGTCGGGGTTGTGCTTCCGCAACAAGGCTGGGACAACGGAACTGCCCATTAATCAGATCGGCCTGATCATGCTCGGCCCGGGGACAACCATCACCGCGGCCGCTGTCAAAGCTCTGGCTGGGAACAACTGCCTCATCGCCTGGGTCGGCGAACAAGGCGTACGTTTGTACGCCCATTCCACCGGCGGCACTTTCAGCGACGCGGCTGATTCGACAGGCGGCCTTGGCCAGTGATCCGGAACAACGCCTCCTGGTCGCGAAACGCATGTATCAAAAACGATTTGCAGATGGCGAACTTGACGGTAAATCGATTGAGCAAATCCGCGGCATGGAAGGCACCGTGTCCGGGTATCCTATCAAAAGCTGGCAGCGGAGAACGGCATTGCCTGGAGCGGCCGCAACTACGATCAGGGAGATTGGGACCGCGCAATCCTGCCAACCGGGCTGTCGACGGCCAATGCGTGCCTTTACGGCATTTGTCACGCCGGCATCGTGTCCGCTGGCTATTCGGCGGGGCTCGGCTTCATTCACGTCGGCAAGCTTCTGAGCTTCGTTTACGACATTGCCGACTTGTACAAGACGCCGCTGACCGTGCCGATCGCATTTCGCAGTGCTCGTGACGGCACCGCAAACCTTGAGCGCCGCGTCCGCCTCGCGTGCCGTGATGCATTCTTCGAAAGCCGGTTACTTGAGCGGATCCTACCTGATATTGCGGAGGTTCTTGATGCTAGTGATGATCTTGGAGAAAGCCCCGGTGAGCTTGAGGGGGCGCGCTGTCTCGCTGGCTGTTGGAGATGAAGCCGGGAGTCTTCCTGGGGAATGCGGCGGCAAGGGTCCGGGATTCCCTTTGGAAGATGGCGTGTGAACGGATCAAGGAGGGCAACGTGCTGCAGATTTGGTCAACACGATCCGAACAGGGATTTGCGTTCCGCCAATACGGTATGTCACCAAGATTCTTGCAGGAATTCGAAGGTCTTGCCTTGCTGACAGTTGCAGCGAAACCTGAATCATCTTTCAAGGACGTTGCAATTTGATACATTTTTTTGATCAGGAAGAGATTTCCCCACGCCCGTGGGGGTGAACCGTCGCTCGCCGGCGTCGGAGTCATGCCAGGATCGATTTCCCCACGCCCGTGG
Source organism: uncultured Gemmataceae bacterium (assembly GCA_963815035.1). Lineage (GTDB taxonomy): Bacteria > Planctomycetota > Planctomycetia > Gemmatales > Gemmataceae > JBGQCZ01. The sequence goes on along the minus strand of CAWFFC010000012.1, from coordinate 26,599 downwards.
GGGTGAACCGACGATGGGCGAGGCGAAGCTCGGGTCAAAAGAGATTTCCCCACGCCCGTGGGGGTGAACCGATACCTTTGTTGACGTGAACGAACAATGCAAACGATTTCCCCACGCCCGTGGGGGTGAACCGTTCCGCATCCAGATCGGCTTTCACTGCCTGCCGATTTCCCCACGCCCGTGGGGGTGAACCGGCGAGATCATCGATGGGAAACAAGACGAATGCGATTTCCCCACGCCCGTGGGGGTGAACCTTCGCAAACTCGCCCGGCGACAAATCCTTGGTCGATTTCCCCACGCCCGTGGGGGTGAACCGTAAACGGCGCATTGTTCAAGTGGTGGACTCCGGATTTCCCCACGCCCGTGGGGGTGAACCGTCCATCGTCAGGACAAAATTGCAAGTTGGATCGATTTCCCCACGCCCGTGGGGGTGAACCGGCGTGAGTGGCCAACTTCCGATTGGAGAGCACGATTTCCCCACGCCCGTGGGGGTGAACCGTTAAACTTGGCCGCATGTTTGACGTTTCCGACGATTTCCCCACGCCCGTGGGGGTGAACCGAATCGCCGATTGTCGCCGCGTGCGTTATTGCCGATTTCCCCACGCCCGTGGGGGTGAACCGCTGCCATGCCCGCCGTTTTCAATGCCTGGACAGATTTCCCCACGCCCGTGGGGGTGAACCGTCATGTTCCAACTGGTTTTTGTAGGCTTCCAGGATTTCCCCACGCCCGTGGGGGTGAACCGACTTCGCGACTACCGAGGTCAGCGCGGCGTGGTGATTTCCCCACGCCCGTGGGGGTGAACCGGACGCGACCGACCGGATACAGTTGGCAATGCGCGATTTCCCCACGCCCGTGGGGGTGAACCGTTCGACCGCAAGGAAGACCTCAACGGCATCAGGATTTCCCCACGCCCGTGGGGGTGAACCGACAATCCCTTGACCGCGGCAGACCTGAAACAAGATTTCCCCACGCCCGTGGGGGTGAACCGCAGTGCCATCCCTTGCTGGTCGCAATCGGCCTGATTTCCCCACGCCCGTGGGGGTGAACCGATCACCAGCCGCCGGCCGACGTGGGCCAGAGTCGATTTCCCCACGCCCGTGGGGGTGAACCGTGTGATCGATGTCCGCTAGAGCGTGCCGCGACGATTTCCCCACGCCCGTGGGGGTGAACCGGGAACCGACACCGAATGCACCATTCCCCCGAAGATTTCCCCACGCCCGTGGGGGTGAACCGGTTCGCGGCGAAGCCGGTCAACCCGACCGCCGGATTTCCCCACGCCCGTGGGGGTGAACCGAAGCGAGGCTATGTCGAACGCACCGAACACCGGATTTCCCCACGCCCGTGGGGGTGAACCGTCCCAGATCGACTGGACGGACTTGCGCTCCACGATTTCCCCACGCCCGTGGGGGTGAACCGCGCGAGTTACTCGGAATTGTCGAAGGGCGCATACGATTTCCCCACGCCCGTGGGGGTGAACCGCGGTCGCACCGCGAGGCGTGACTGTAGTCAAACGATTTCCCCACGCCCGTGGGGGTGAACCGAACGGCAAGGCCAAGCCTGCCAAGCCTCAAGCTGATTTCCCCACGCCCGTGGGGGTGAACCGAAGAGCCCCGGCATCCGGCTCGCCAGCATCCACGATTTCCCCACGCCCGTGGGGGTGAACCGTGTCGCTAAGCGACACCCATGAGAGGATCGTGGATTTCCCCACGCCCGTGGGGGTGAACCGTACACGAGTCCGAACAACTGCGTAACCAATGAGATTTCCCCACGCCCGTGGGGGTGAACCGTTCCAGTCGTCGCGCTCGCCGGGAATCTCGGTGATTTCCCCACGCCCGTGGGGGTGAACCGGTCCAGGAAACGCAGGAGACGCACGCCCAGCGGATTTCCCCACGCCCGTGGGGTGAACCGACGCCGCCCTCGCTCCAGGCGTCGTCGATCGCGATTTCTCCACGCCGGTGAGGGTGAACCGCCCCGCTCGCCTGGATTGCCGAGAAGCCCAACGTTTTCCCGACTCGGGTGGGATTAATATCAAGATAATTAACAACTTGCGGTCGTTCTTGCGACCAATAATTTCTTCATGCTGGCTAGTTAAACACCGCTGTTCTAAACTCAATTGCGCGACCGGTGCGTTGCCGGGTCGCGTGAATCCACTGTAACCGCGGAGTGCATCAGGGTACGACCGTGGCCGAATCCATGGCCACGTGACAATTCGATTGAAGCGCAAGCTTCCAACTCTCTTCCCCGGCCGAGTGGCGTGAGTAGGATCAGTGCTACTTCTCCGGCGCCGGCCAATTGTTTCCCACGCGCCTGGATCATTCCTGGTCGACAATTCCAACTCTTTCGCGTAGCAAGCGCACTACATTTGAATGCCGATCACAACATCCTTTGTGTTTGGTCATTTGAGTGGTTTACTGATTCGTGCCTACCACGCTCGGAGTGACGCGAAATGACCGCACCGCCAAACTACTACGAACTTCTTCAGGTCTCACCCGACGCCGAAATCGACATCATTCAGTCCGCGTATAAGCGGCTTGTACAAAAGTGGCACGCTGACCGGAAGCCGGGGGACCGAACTGCATTCGAGAGGCTGGCAGCCCTCGACGAAGCATTCGCCGTGCTTTCGGACCCTCAGAAGCGAACCGAGTTTGAATCAAGGCGAATAAGAGCGGTTCCGATGACTGTTCAGGCGTGCGAATCCCTTCCGACGCAGATTCGCTGGGCAAAGAAGCCACCCATCCCGTTTTCCCGCGTCGAAGGCGCGGCAAGCAGAACTGCCGATGACTACGACCACTCATTGCCCGTTTTGGCAGAAAAGGAATCATCAACTGTCAAACAACCGGTCAACGCGATCGAGCCGGCGACGATTAGTCGGACGGATGTTGCTCAAGTCCCTGAGTTTAATCGAAACGAATTGCGCAGTCAGTCACCAGCGCCATGATAGGCCGTCGATAGCGACTGCCCAAGTGGCATTGCACAATCAACCCGCGAATCGCCGACCACGCGCGATGAAGAAGAAAATCGTCGCGATCGGCGGCCTCGGTTTGTTGGCAGTGGTTGTTGCGGTGATCGGACTCCGGTACATCCAGAGGCGAAATCCAGTTAATGCTCAAACGGTTGAACCAGAACCGCGCAAGTTCTTGGATCCGGAGACAGTGTACGCGAGGGTATCGCCGGGCGTGGTCACGGTTGTTGTAAAGAACGAAGACGGTAAGGTAATCGCCACCGGGTCAGGATTCATCTTGAACGAAGAATCCATACGTGATCGGGGTTCATTGCCTCCGAATTCGTGGTACGTCGCGACAAACTACCATGTGATCGAGGCTGCCGCAGATGCGGACGTTAAACTGTCTGACGGGACGAAACACAAGGTCTTTGAAGTTGTCGTTGAAGATGAATCTGCGGATTTGGCGGTGCTTTGCTTAAACTCTGATTTCGATGGCACTCATTTCGCACCATCGACGCAGCTTTCGCTGGCGGAGGAAACTCCGAATATCGGTGCTGAAGTCTTTGCGATTGGAAGCCCAAAGGGTCTGGCCAATACTTTGAGCACTGGAATCATAAGCGGAATTCGAGAGATTAAGCCCGGCATTTCGTGGTTTCAAACAACGGCCCCAATAAGCCCGGGTTCGAGCGGCGGCCCATTGCTAGCTTCAAACGGGAAAGTGGTCGGTATTACAACCGCCGGCCTCGAAGATGGGCAGAATTTGAATTTCGCTATTCCGGCATCCGAGCTGCGTGCGCTCATTGCTAGGCCATTTCGTACGCGGCTACTTGATGAACGCCGAGTCGTGCCTTCGTATGTGCATGTTGCGAGATCAGAACTTGGATACGAGGGGACTCAGAGAGATCCGGACAAGCTGAAATTGTTGAAAGCCGTTGGGCAAATCGAAAGCCGGAAGTACGGAGACGCGATTGCAACGTTGGAGCAGATAGAAACTTCGGTGCCGACAGCGTTGAAGCATACGTGGTACCTTCTGCTAGGCGCGGCACATTATGAACTGGGAACGAAATCCGCCTTGGCACGTGTCGGTCGAGCATCTCATGCCGAAATGGTCGCAGCGTTTCGCGACTCGACGCACGGCGAGTTGGCACTTAAATCATTGACGAAGGCAATTCGGCTTGATCCCGCGTCTGCGTCGACAATTGAGTTACTTTACCGGTACCATTACTTTCTCAATCAGTGGCCGGAAGCGTTTTTGGATGCCGACGCGCTTGTTAAGCTCGTGCCCCACTGTGCCACCGCTTATTACGACCGGGGATTCTGCTATTACAAGCTGAATCGATACGACTTCGCTCTCGCCGATCTTCGAGAGTCAATTCGATTGAATCCGCTTGACCCGCAAACTCACTATGAAATTGCGTGCGTGTTGAAGGAACTGCACGAGCACGAGAAGGCGATCGATTCATTCAATACCGCGCTGTTCTTGAAACATAACGCGGACTTTGCGTGCCACTTCGGTATTGGGAAAGTTTACCAAGACGAGGGAAAATACAAACAAGCTATCCGCGCGTACGAGAAGGCGAGAGCACATGGGATGCCTTCGGTCTTATGTGATGAGCAAATCGCGATTTGCCGAAAGTTGATGCAATAGCTCAATTTCACATGCCAAGTGCCGGTTGAGGGCCAGATCAACGGCACTTCTAGTCAACTGCAACGAATTCAAGACGATGCCCAACGATTTCAAACTATTGGGGCGAGGTACGCCGTCCGACCGATTGACGCAACGAGATATCGCTGTGTTGCTTTTTCTGGCCAGTGCGCAATGGTTCCGGGAGCAGCATTGCGCCGCAGGCCAAAATACCCCCCCCGATTCGAGCAATTAGAAACGCAACGGCATTGGAGTTCACCCAGTGTTGTAGAGCGGAGCGGGGCGGGGTGCAGCAATTGCCTGAGAAGTGTGGCAATCCAATTGAACAGGTAGGTAACGGTTTTGCGCAGCCGCAAGGGATGTTTCATGACCGCGTCACGCAACCGGTGAAAGTTGTCGTCGTCCCAGAGGTTGAGCCACCAAAAGGCCCAGGCCACCAGCCACAGCAAGCGGCGGATCGCCCGCCACGTCCGCACCAGGAACGACTCCAATTCAAATTGCTGTTTGATCCCGCGCATCGCGTCTTCGACTCCCCAGCGCTTCAGATAGGCACGGACATACCATCGGGCTGTACGCCGACGGCGTCGGGCCGCGGGGCTGACCAACAGCACCAAGGGTCGCTCGCTGTCCCGGTAACGCTAGCCGACCACTAACAAGAACGGTTCGTCGCTGACTTCCGGCAGCCAGACTTCGACGGCCACCGCTTGGCCGCCCTTGGGCCAGCAACGCGGCTGCGGACAGCGTTGTTCGGCCGCCAACGCCTCGATGGAACAAACCCGGCCGTCGCGGGTGCGCACGTGGCGGTCGCCTTTCTGTCGCACCACGAAGGCCAACCGGTTCCGCACGAGCGGGGCGTACAATTCGCGGCGATCAAATCCGCGATCCAACAGCCAGGTTCCCCGGCCGCCGACGGCTTGGTGAATCCGCAACAAATGCCCAGTAATTTCGGCGTTTTCGCCGGTTGGCGCGCCGGCATAGACCTTCAACGGCTCGATCAGCAGCGGGAATAGTTGCCAGGTTCCGACCCGGACATAGGCCTCAAACAAACAGTAGCCGTGGGTGATGCGGCCATCCGGATCGGAGCCATCGTGCACGCGACCGATCCCTTCGAGTTTGCGGGCGTGCGGCTTGGCCAAGTCGGTGGTGTCGGCGACCAGCAGCGTGTCGTCGGTGACGCGGGTCGCCGAGCGTCGCAGCAACTCGTCGGCCAACGGGCTCATGTTCCAATGCTCGCTGCCCAAATGCCGGCTGAGGCGTTTCTCGGCGGCATGCAGCGTCTGCTCGCCTCCCAACCCACGAGCGATCTCGGTGAGGTGAACATGCCCGGTGGCGATCAGGCCCGTCACCATGTCGGTGATGAAATCCTGCCGCCGCGAATCGGAAAATGGGCTAGCTAACTGATTGGCGAACGAATACAGTCGTCGCCGGATGGTCGTGGTTAGGGATGTGCCCGCCATGGCTACTGCCTCCTTCCGTGGGTGTTACACCATCAGAAGGAGGCTTTTTTTGTCTCTTGAGTCAAGACCAACACTGGGTGAACTCCAAAACGGCAACATTGACAACATGTCACTGAGCGGTGAAAATGCCAGTGTGTGGCGCCTCTAATACAGTGGCTGCGACTTGACGGTCTTGGCTGAGATCGGGTACCTGCTAAACTTACGTCAACCAGACCTTAGCGGTTCGCCCACCTTACCACCATCGCCTTTTGCCATGGAAACAGCTATGGGAACGAATGCGGATACCCGCATGGAAGCAGTTTTGGACGCGCCAAACGATCCACCGCGCCCAGGACGTGGGAAAGCACCCGGGAGCCGGCCAACTCAGTTCCAACACGGGCACCCTGGTCGGAAGAAAGGGTCTGATCGCAAACGGCTACGGCAGCCACCGCTGTCACCAATGCTCGCAGCATACAGAAAGGTTTCTCGGAAGGAGTCGGCGTATGACCGGACGCCGCTGGAAAAGGCGGCCCGGCAGTTGATGGAATCCGACCCAAAGGCGTTCTTTGCCCAATTTGAGCGGCTGGAACGCGAACATCGAGATCAAGGTGATCTACCACAGGGTGACCACAATCTTGGCGACAGGTACGTTGATGGCGTCGGGGTGGCAACGGAAAACGAGGATTTCGGAACCGCGCGGTGTATCGAGTTGTGCGAGTGGTTGCTGAAGCAATGGGCCGCCGAGGACGCTGCCAACCACTGACCGTGATAGTAGGCTGTTGCCGACAATCAAATCCGGGCACATTCCCGTCGATCACAAGATCGAACCTGTTGTTTCTTAGTCAATTGCGTCACGTTGGGAATTCCCAACGTGACCTGAAGCACATCAGCGTCCGCTCGCCAACGCGGCCGGGTCCAGGCGGGCGAGGTGTGGTAGAGCCCCGCATGTGCGTTATGCGCGCCAGTAGGATCGGCGAGAAAACAAAGGATTTGCCATGGGCGGCGAATTCCCGGCGATAGGAATCAGCCCCAACCAGATTGCCGGCTCGAGCCCGTTCGGCTCTGGCGCCGGCACTCCGCCTTCAAACCCACGGGCCGCACGCTTGGCGACGCCCACGGGACCCCTTCGCGTACCTTATCGCCCACCGACGACGCCAGGCCGTTGAGCCTCGCCATCTGCATCGCTGTGCCGTTAGAGCTCGTTATCGCCGTTTTCGGCCAATGAACCGCACTAATCCCGCTACAGCAGCCATCCTCCTCACAAAGGCCTCGTCCCGCTGCGATTAGCCGCCCAATTCGCCCCATGGCGATCCCGACGGCCCAACCGGCGGCCCGACCTGCCCCCGATCCCAAAGGGCATCCGGAGGCGGTGGATATGGCTCTCGCTCGCAACGTCGCATCTGGTCGGTCGATTTGCCGTGTGGCGACAAGCCAGGCGGGCTGAAAGACGTGGACGGCCGCGGTGCATTTGCTGTAAACGTCTGACTTGTCGCGTTGCGTGAACTTCGCACGGCCTCGGAGATCGCGACTATGGCCGGTCGACGTGCTCGATTGCCGTCGGGCTGATCTGCCGTCGCTGGCGATTCGCCCCCGCCGTCGTATGGACTCGCTGATCGCCCGACCGTTTCGCCAGCCCGCCAGACGATTGTCGCTTGTCCTCGTCGCGCTTTCGCTTCACGGTCGCGACTCACTCACTTCGCAAGCTGTTCCAGCTTCGCCTGAAGGGTGACCGACGCACGTAGTCACGGCTTTCTTCCCCCGCGTTTTTTAACGTGGTCGCAAATTACCCCCGGTTTTCCGGTTCCTCCCACGACGTACCAACTCCATCCGTCGAGCGACTTGTACCCGCCGTGGGGGCCCGGAGTCAATGACGGGCTGTCAGCCGCTCCCTTTCTAGTCGGGTGAACCAAGGCCTTACGGCCTCGTTCGTCGGCGATTCGCGCCTTAGCCCCGATGGCTGGCTTGCGCCTGGATCGGGCCGGGTGTTACCCGTTTGGACTTGGACGCTCTTCCGGTCACCCGTCACTGAAGACGGCGGAAACTGTCCTCACCTGTCGCATATAGCTGGGATGCTTTCACCAAGCTATTTTGCCTGATGGAGGGAATTTGCTACCTCTCCCAACGTTGTACGCGAATCGTGGATCTCTTATCTTTCGGCGGATCCACTTGCCGATTCAGCGCTCGCCACGTGGCGAGCGATCAATTCACAAAGAGTCCTTGCGAGTGGCCCAAGCGAACCGCATATTGTAGATTGCTCGGGTTCCTGTTGGGAATCAGCCAACTAGGAAGCAGGGCGGCCATAGCCACGTGCGAGCGCGGCGTGTTCGTGACCCTGATCGTCGTGCGATCGTCATTGTCGTTGCCATGTCTGCTAGCCTGCTAACTCTGCCCACATCGACTCCCCCAGCCCCAATTCGCCGCTCGCGCTAACAAAAAGTTCAGTTCGTTCTTGTTTTGCGCAACTGCCAGTTTCGGGCTCTTGACGGAAAGCGGCGAGCGCACGTGGGCAAACGGCATATTCAACGAGGTTGGGCTCATCATTCAGTTCGCCTTCAAGGCCTTCTTGCGGGTTTCATCGAACGCCTTCTTGTACTCGCTCAGCATTTTCCGAAGCCCGTTGGCCTCGGGCTTGCACTCCGGGTAATGCTTCTCCATCGCGTCGAGCACGCGAACCACGTAGCCAAAATGGTTCTCGTACCCTTTCCAGTCCACGAGTTCCGATCCCGGCTTTTGCGGGGCCTCGCCGCGGGCGTATGGCTTTTGCTCAAGAGCCCGACCCAGGCACTTGGTGCAGGTGGGTTTGCCGATGCGCGAACAGCGGGCACACATGGTGAACCAATCCCGGTTTGGCTTTCGCCGCCTTTTGCCGTCCTTGCCGATGGTGGTGTCCTGGTTCCTATCCGGTTCGCCGGATTCCTGGTCTCCCTCAACTGCGGGATTCCGAGGTTGAGCATGGTCTGGTTGAATCTCGGCTCGTACGGTAGCGACGGTGTGGTCGTCGACGCCGCACGCCTCGGCAATCCAACTATTGGACCGCTTGGACCATTCCGTGTCATGTAACAAGGTCAGAATCGCCTTGCGTTTGTCGCCGCGAGTCCTGCGTTGGCCGTGGGCCGCATTGGCGCCGCAGGCGAACAACAATGCATCGCGATATGTGCCCTGGCGAAGATCGACGGGGATTGTGTCTTTCCCCGCAGTCTCGAACGACTTGTAGCGTATGAATCCGTCTGCAACCCACATATACTCCCCGTCGTCGAACGCGATGATCGGGGGAAAACGGCACCGCGGCTTACATCCTCGGCGTATTCCTCGGCAGTGGCCGGATTCATAGTCATTCTCATCTGGAGCGAATAGTCAATTTTGAGTTGACTCAACGGAATTTCAATCATTGCGTTTACCTCGTTGTTACAGAACGAAACGAACTTCTTCGGTTATCGGTCGCTAGCTGGACCTTTCACGATTACTGTTTCATGGTCTCGGATTGATCGCATCCGCGCTGTGCCGGCCTAGTCAGGATAAAAGTCCACCTGCGTGGTTTGCCGGCGCCGGCGCTTTGGCTTGGGAACCGGCCCACTTGCTCGCCGACGCTCAAACTCGACAATTGCCTCGGCAGGAATTACCCAACGTGGGCGGCCGCAGAGGACGGCAGCGACGTTGATTGCGCGAAGTTCGCCGCGGATAATCCAACCGCGAACCTTGTCCTCGCTCACTCGGTAACAGCGAGCGAACTCGCGAACTGTGAAACTTCGCGAGCTTTTGCCCTGCGGCCTCAGCGAGTGGTCGGGGGAAAATCCGCTGGAAGTTGTGTGGTCAGGGATGGTAGAATCCTTATCCATGACGGTCACCCCCGGTCCCCGAGGTGGATACATGGCCCCTGCGCTTGCGAGCTTCTGCGGCTTTGGCAGCTGCCCGGGAAGCGCGAAGCAGGCGGCGCATCGCCTTGAGTTCGTCCTCAAGCGACGCGATTTGCGCTTCCACGTCTTTAGGAGCGGGTAGGCTGATGTTTTCGAGATTGGCGTCCATGGTCCAATTGAAACATGCGAAACTGAAATGCCACTTCCAGTGAACCTGAAATCCTGCTGATTTGCTAAACGGCCAATTACCGGGGTTTTCGCCGGCGTGACTTGCGCTTTGCCCGACTTGAATCTGACTCTTGTTCGGCTGTGGCCTTTAGTTCCGCCAGAATGTAACCAGTGGCCCTGGAACAATTCACGGTGAGGCCCAGCGGCTTGATTATTGTTTTGACCCTGCCAATCGTCTTTTGCACCGTGTTTTCGTCTGGATCGTATTCGTTTCCGCTTGGATTCCACACATCGTGGCCCAGGTCCCGACAAGAATATCTGGCTTGATCCCTCTTGATGAGTGCCATAAATACTTCCCAGGCAAGACGCGATGCGCCGAATTCGGCTCGCTGGCCGTCGCGCTCTGCCACGTGCGTGTTTGTGTTCAATATTAACCCGAGCGGACCCTTTCGCAGCCATTTGTCTCGTGGGTCGTTCTCGCCGATGCTGGCCGGTTCAGTTGATGGAGTCTGGCATTGACGTGAATCACTCGATAATGCCCTCTCGGTAGACTGCAGGTCATTCCTCAAGCCGGACAAAGCAGTCAAGCAGACCTGCGGATAGTAGTCGATCAAGATACATGCATCGTTGTCGGCGACATGATAGACGGCAGGCGTGCATTCACCGTCCGTTTGCGTGTGGCAAAGCAAGGCAGTCGATCGTGAGTGAACTAGGAACATAAGCCACAGTTCCCACGGCGTTTTCAGATCATAGTGAATGGATTTCTCGCACAAGAGATGCCGCAATGTACCGCAGGATTTTAGGAATTGACCGACGATGGTACCTGCCCTTTCCGTCAGTTCAAAGAGATCAGTAGTGACCGCTAGTTCTTGATCGCCCCTCATTCCAACGAGAATTGCACCATTGACTCCGTCGCTGCCCGGGTGCCCGAAGCTAAATAATTCAAATCTCCCGCGGTTGAGCGTGAATGAAGCCCGCACCCATGCGAATCGGTCAGCGATCCGCTGGAAATCGGTTTTCAGTTCCGAGATTTCGGAGGCGAGATCAGCCATAGTCGAAACCGAATTCGGGATCAAAAGCCCGCGCGAGGTCAATCATTCGCAACCTTAGCCCATATTTGCGAAACGAGTTCATCGTGACGCGAAAAGAAGCCAATCGCGCACATGGTTGGCAACTGCTTTCAGCCTCGCGTCGCTGATTCGTTCACGGTACACACTGGCCATATCGTCGCGGGCATGGCCCATGATGTGATCGACCGCAACCTGGTCTTTCGCCTCGCCGCCAATCGTCTCGAATGTGTGTCGCAGTGCATAGAAATTGCGATGGCCGTTGAGGTCGAGCGAATCGAGCAGTTTTCGCATTTCTTTGCTGATCGGATTGTCGTCGATCTTCTTGTGCCAGCTACCGCCTCGCACCGTCAGAAACACCAGGTCGTCGTCGGCCGAGTCCTTCGGCTCGGGCCGATTGGCAAGCAATTCTCTCAGCGCCGCGACTGTTTCGGGCCAGAGCGGACAACGTCGCGTGATGCCGGTTTTTGGTCGATGGTAATTAATCCAGCCACCATCCAGATCGAGCGCGGCCAACGGCAGCGTACCACAATCGGCGTTACCGAAGCCGCAATTGACGCCAAGTAGGATCATCGCCGAGAGCGGGCAACCGGCGGCTGGGCGCCAGGGCGGCATAGCCCAACAACCGCCGGATTTCCTCGGCCTCGAACATCCGCGGTCCCTTCGCGGCGCGTTCGAGCCGAATTGTCTTCTTACTTGGCCTCGCGAAGCCAGGTCCAAAGCGCATCGGGGTTGCCAGTAGACCGCTATCGAATCCGTACTTGAACACACTGCGGATGCGCTGCATGAAGTCGCGGACGCGAACTGGTCCCCATTTCTTCGCCATTTTGTTGCGAATCTCGGCAAAGTCATCCGGGCCGAGATCGGCAACCGACCGTTGCCTGCCAAACTCCGATATCAGCAAATCGGTTGCTTCCTTGCAGTTTCTCCAAGTCCGGGGTGAAAGTTCACCGGCATCTTGCAATGCTTGCTTGTGAATCAAGAATGAATTTACGAGCAGTTTGACCGTCAGGGCGTCTTGATGCGCACGTGGTTTTCGTCCAGCGTGCAAATCGTCGCGTTGTTTGATGTAACTGTCGAGTGCGCCGTCGGGGTCGTCCCAAGGCCCGAAATAATGCGTCTTGCCTCGAATCTTCTTGGCCCAGCGTCCGGTCGCATGGGGGAACAACGGGAAGTCCGGATAGGGCTTGTTCGGCTTGGTGTGGGTGCTAGGATGATCAGCGGACACGGTGACTGCTCCTTATTCTGGTTGTCACTGCGTTCAAGGCCGGGGCGGTAACAGCGCTCCGGCCACCCTCTAATAGTTACCGGGTGTCAAGTTAGGTGTCAACGATGGAAATCAGGAAATCGACAATCGAAGTAAATCCTTGACAACATGTCGCTTGCGCCGCCTTAGCTCAGCGGTAGAGCACCGCTTTCGTAAAGCGGGGGTCCAGGGTTCGAATCCCTGAGGCGGCTTCGCATCTTTCAAATTCTTGGCTCCCGACCTTAGCCTGACTGCAACCAATCTTATTTCACCCGAGCATTTTCGAGGTTCCGGTTGCTTCAGCAAGATCGAATCGGGCTGGATCTATTCGGCGGTCTGTCTGACATAAATCGGATTTGCAAACAGCCATGGCCGCAATTCGCCGTCCAACTTGAGCCAGGCCTCGAGGCGATAGACGCCCGGTTCCTTGACCGCGTACTCAAATTCGGCAGTGCCATCGGATTTTGCAATCTCATTGCCCTGGCGTAGCAGGCGAATGTAGGCGGGCAGCGGCAACTTGGCGACCAACTTCAGGCGATCGGCCAGCGCGACATGATCGCCCATGCTCGCGACTAGCGCGCCGAGCGTCGATCGCTTCGAACCGGAAGCCGGTCGCATCGCACATCCAATCGTGCGCCACATAAGCGTGTCCGGCCTTGAGAGCTGCTCGAATGGCGGTCTCGTCCAACTTCGGCGCGATTACGTGAGTGCTGGAGTTGCGGAACGATCGGTAGTACGGGTCAAAATCAAGCCGGGCAATGATGTCCCCCGCCTTGCGCCCCTTCGTCATGTCGATGATTCCAGGCCGCAACGCCGCCGTGATTTTCCGCATCTTGTTCTCGGCATCGACGTTGGTGCCCAACAGCACGGTTTGTGCGTCCACCATCTTCACGATGAAGACCTGATTGTGGTGGCAATCATTGGCAGCGACGCCCGTGAGTCGTTTGTACCGGGTTCCCTCATCCCATTTTTTCAGGTACAAGTCCGGATAATTGCATTGAAATGCAAGCACCTCATCGGGGTAAAGCCGTAAGGCCCTCTCCATCTCGGCCAGTCCTTTTGGATCGGTTAGCATCAGCGCGAGAGCCAGGAGCGAGGCCTTGTCGCGCTTGGCGTCCCAGTGGCGATTGAAGATTTCCAAACCGGTCAAGCCCGCCACCGAGTGGTCCTTTCGTTCCTCGATATGGGACAAGAAAATCATCCCGTCCCCGGCGGTCACCGTGCGGACGAAGTCGACGCCCGTCAGGTCCATTCGTTTGAGGATGGATTTGGTGGGGTAGGCAAGAAAGCCGCGGACTTCCGCGCCGGGGATAAAGAGCACGCCGTCCTTTAGCCCACGCCAGCGGCCGTCGATGAAGTCCCTCGGCGGCCGGTAGTGATCGCTGAGCAGTACGGCGTGGACTCCCGCCTTCTTGGCATCGGCCAACATCTCGGCCAGCGTGCCGCCCGTGTGTTCCGAGTCCTCCGCATGGGCGTGGAGGATGCAACGGTAGTCATTCAAACCGGGGCGTTGCGGAATGTTGATCCGTTGCGGCGCGAGCCGTGCAACGTCGGCATGAGCAGCGGCCAGTCGCTCAAGGCGCAGTCGTTCGAGGTTGGAGTGTTTGGGCGGCGGGGGCTCGCCGGCGACGCCGGCAGCGTGGGCCAGCGCCACACGAACATCAATCCATAACAACCCGGACGCATGACTTCACGCATGACCGATAGGATAACCGGATGAGAACGTGGGCACAAGCTCTCGCATGGGCTCGCTGCTCAGCGCCCGCTCCATGAGCGGCGCGGGCGTTGATTGCGACATTTGTCTCGATTGGAATCGAAGCGATGCCAAATTTCATCTGCAATACGTGCGGAACTCAATACGCCGAAACCGGACAGCCGCCCGCGGCCTGTGCGATCTGTCAGGAAATTCGGCAGTATGTACGGCGGACGGGTCAATCATGGACGACCTTGGATCGCCTTCGGCTGACCAATCGCAATTCGATCCGATTTGAGGAGCCGGCACTCATCGGGATCGGCGTCGAGCCGCACTTTGCCATCGGTCAGCGAGCGTTGTTCGTCCGGTCGGCCGGCGGCAATCTGCTTTGGGATTGCCTGCCGCTGCTCGATGAGGCCGTAGTGGAGGCGATCCGCGGCCTGGGCGGCCTCGCGGCGATCGCCATCTCGCATCCGCACTACTACTCGAGCATGGTGGAATGGAGCCGAGCCTTTGGCGGCGTTCCGATTTATCTGCATGCCGCCGATCGACAATGGGTCATGCGGTCCGATGACAACATTGTCTTTTGGGAAGGCGAGTCGCGAAAACTGGCCGGCGGCCTGACGCTGATCCGCTGTGGCGGCCATTTTGATGGTTCCGTGGTCCTTCACTGGGCCGGCGGCGCCGCTGGCCGCGGCGCCCTGCTCACGGGCGACACGATTCAGGTCGCGCTCGATCGCTGCCATGTCAGCTTCATGTACAGCTATCCGAATTACATTCCCCTTGCCGCACCGGCGATCAACAAGATCGTCGCGGCGGTTGAACCGTTCCAATTCGATCGCGTTTACGGCGCCTTCTGGGATTTCGTGGTCGAGCAAAACGCCAAGGCGGTTGTTCAGGAATCAGCCGAGCGCTATTTGCAGGCAATTGGCGTTCAACCCTCTGTTTGATTCAGGCTGAACTCATCGGCAATCAAAGCCGTTGACTTTCGTGGCGGAATCGCAGCCAGGACAGGAAGTAAAAGCAGCAACCCGCAAGGAAGTAACAAATCGCGCCCACGGCTGGAGCCGCGGTCGAAATCTCCTCCTGCCGCCAGCGGTCATCCGAAATTCCCTGATAGTCCGTCAGCTTCCACCAGACAACCACCGGGTTGAGCATGTCCGGCAGTTTTTCCGCTTCGAATAGGCTCGCGATGCCTTGGCGGCCCACATGGTATTCACCGCGCAGAATGTAACGCATGGCGTATGCCCGGCTCTGTTGTTCGGCGAGATAGCCGATGGTCCAGGTTCCCGCGATGATCAGGAGAACGAGCACAAGCAGTGCGGAAAAGGCGCGATTGGAGCTTTTGCAAACCGCCGAAAGAAAAAGGCCGAGATTGCCGACGAACCAGACCTGCGCCGCCACCGCGATCGGCAAGAGCAGGCACGCGTCGCGTTTCATCGCGGCGGAAATCGCCGTGAGCGCAATCAGGAGCGACAGCCCAAGGATTGGCCGCGCCGAACGATGCAGTGCGCCGATCCATTTGCGCGGAGAATCTCGCCGGCCGTTAGCGGCAATGTCAGCAGGCTCAACATCGTGTCCTGTTCGCGCTCGCGGGTGATGCACGAGGCCGTCCGCATGCCGACCCCGAGTATGACGACAAGTCCCATGACGATCAGACCGACCCGCATGGGCAAGCCCTTCGTGAATTCCTGCCAGTCGTGAATCCCAACGATCAGCAAAATGGGAAAGAAGCTCGCGATGAAGAGGTTGATCATCAGCCACATGGTGGTTCCCACGGCGAAACCGCCAAAGGTGCGGCCGAGATAGCGTTCTTTCCAAATGAGCGAGTTGCGGCCGATCGGTGGGTTGTTTTTCACCGTCAGCGGATGGACGGGCCGATTTGCCGCCCTGGGATCGGCGGGATCGCGCGAGTAAATGCGGCGCCGCCGCGAGGCGTGTCTCAACGCCAGGCGGCGAACCACGACAACCGCAAGGCCCATTGATAGAACCGTGGCGCTTAGATGCAGTTGGCAATAGGGTTTTAGCGGTTCAAACCACGCCTCGGCCCGTTGCCATAGGTCGGCGTCGTCTTCCAGCACAGGGGCCCGGTTTGGATTCTCGCCGTCGACCAGATAGCCTACGGGCGACGCCAATTCCCAGTAGCCGATTCCGGCGAAAACAAGGTTCGCGAACAACAAGAATAAGCAAGCGAGGATCACCGCGGTGCGCGTCCGCCGAACGAGCGCCGAAAAAAGGATGCTCACGCCGGCGTAGCTCATCATCGCGAAAATGATGGTGACGAAGCCTTTGAGGAGGCGACTTGCATCGACTCCGCCCCAGAATTGCGTGAGCGCCAAAATCGGCAGCCCGGCCAGGAGGATTCCGAACAGGTTCACGAATCGCGCGTGCGTATTTGCCGATCACGATCTCGTAATTCGTCACATGGGTCGCCAGGAGGAAATCGATGCAGCGCTTTTCCTTTTCCTCGCTGATGGCGGTCGCGAAGTAGAGCGGCGTGATGAGAATGACCGCGACGCCGACAACCAAAAGGAACAGATTGCTGAATTCCTCGGCGAATCGCGCCATCGCTTGTTGCTGTTGCGCGAGCGCCGCAGGCCGGACCGATTGGTCGCGGATGTGGTACTCCCAGTCGTCGTGGTAACGAGTCCCGAAGCCGAATTTCCAGTCGCTGTTGCCGGGCGCGGTGAAAAACAAAAGCGCCAGCATTCCCAGGCGCGAATAAACATCGGAGCCAAAAGGTATGGCCCTTGCGCCAGGCGCGTGGTTTCATGCACAAAAATTGGGCCAAGAATCCAACCCAGAACGCGGCGCAACAACAGCAGCGCGAGCACGGCGGCGAGGCCCGTGCCGATCGCGATGCCGATCGATTGCCAATCCAGCCGCAGGTAACCGAGTTGCATGAGCCACCCGAGACGGAAGACGAGTCGCTCTTAAGTGTATCGATCCTCGCGGCGAAAACGCCAGAACGCGATGCCGGCGATGACGCTCGCCGTGGTGAAATATAGCAGCGCCGCGGAGAGCATTGGCAGGACGGCCGATTTGGCCAGTGTGTTATCCGGCTTGACTCTCGACGCCATCCGCCAGGCATGGAAAGGGCTTAACGCATCCTGGGCCAGCCTGACAAAGGTGTCTCGCTTTTCGACTGTGCTTGGCCGCATTTGCGCGTTGAAAGTCGTTACCGCGGCCACGGCGAGCACGGCGACAGTCGCGTAGATATATGCTCTCACGGTCGTGCGCGCGAAGACCGAGGCGCAGAGGGCAACAGCGGATACGCATGCGGCCCATGAAACTGCCAGCAACAACAGCAATAGCCCCTCGACAACACCACAACCGCCGCAAATCGTTCCCAGTGTCAGACTCGCCACCAGCGCCAGAGCCCAATGGTTGCTCCGAAATCCTGCTCCGAGCCATTTGGCAAAAAGAACTCGCGGCCGACTCACCGGCATTGACAAAAGCGCTTCGAGCGTTCGATGTTCGCGCTCGCGGCTGACACAGTTGGCCAAACGTAAGAGAAGAGACAGACAGAGACCTGTCGCTGCAAACGCCCCCGAGAATTGGAACACTAGACCGATCAGATAAAGGCCGGAGTCGTCGGGAATTACCAACGCGGCGACAACCAACAAAAACAACAGCCCAGAATAATAGAGCCATAAAAGGTCGAAGAAAGGATTGTTGAAATAATCCAGATTGCGCTCACGCCAAAGCAAGGCGTCGCCACGGAGATTGGTGGGTATTCGAAGTGTGGCCCGTTCGCGAATTTGCAACGGCGGCGCGAGATCTGGTTCCCGATGAATTGCCAAAGACGCAAAGCGACGGTCGGCTTGCCGGCCTGCCTGACGCAAGCAAAACATGGAAAGACTCAGGCCCAAGACAACAAGCGAGGCATGAACAGCGCCTGATAGTCCGACAGTCACCCAAGCGCTGGGCGGACCGCTGAAAACCGTTGAGCCACGCGGTGCAATCTCCATCTCCCTCTGGATTCCAATTGGAGTCAGGGCGAACTCGCAATGAAAACAAGAGATTGCTATAGCAGCGCCGGCGATCGCATTTATTCGCCGTTGACAGACCGCCGAAAAACAAATCCCGATGGCGCCAAGGCCAAGCACGGCCAGCATGTCCGCCAAGAACACAATGATGATCTTTTCGAGATCCACACCGCCCCAAAAAATGGTCAGCGCTAGAATGGGCAATCCCGTCAGCAGTACGCTCGTGATATTCAGAAACCAGCCGAAGTATTTGCCGAGCACGATTTCCGCCGCACTCAACGGGGTGACCAGCAGGAAATCGAGCGAGCGTTTTTCTCGTTCGCCGCTGATCGCCGAGCCGAATACGATGGGCGTCATCACCAACGCCGCGATCGATTGAATCGTGAGAAATAGGCTTGAGAATCGCTCCGCGTATTGCTGGAGTTCCATGCGGGTGAGGGTGGATTCCGACGGGAACGTGACAAACAGCGCGATCAAGAGCGCCGCGGCGTAGGCGACTCGCAAGATATTGATGCGGCCGCCACGGGCCGCGCGGCTCAATTCCAGCGCAAAGAGCGGACCGAGTAACCGCGTACTCAACGGGACCATCAGCAGGACGGCGACGACCGCACCCAACGCCAGCAGCGCCGCCGCCGCGGGCGAGAAATCAAACGCCAAACTGTCGGCCCAATACATCCGCCGTCCCCGGATCCTCGTGGTTCAATGTAGGTGAAGCACGACCTCCGCGGCCATTTGCCCGAAGGCACATCGAGAGAAGCAATTAGGGCAAAACGACGGTTACCGGCTGAAGTTGGCATCTCGCGGTCGCCAGAGCAGTTTTCGCCGTTTTTCACGGGTATTTATGTAAGATGACAGATTCTGTGTCGCGCACGCAGGCGCTGTGGCGCCCTTACGACGTGTCGTGCCGGACTTCCTCATTGAAACGCAGAGTGCTGCCGCCGGCGGTCGCTGGTGAATTCCTCCGCCGTGCCGCGAGCGACCACCTCGTAGAGCAGGGCCTGTTTGTCGCCATACTTTCGCAGGATTCGGCCCAGCCGCTGCACATTTTCACGCGTGGTGCCGGTGCCTGAAAGCACGATGCCGACGCTGGCGGCGGGCACATCGACGCCCTCGTTGAGCACCTGACTGGTCACCAGGATCGAATACTCGCCGGAATGGAACCGCTCCAGGATCTTTTTGCGTTCCTTCGCCTTGGTCTGGTGCGTGATCGACGGCACCAGGAATTTGCGGGAAATGCGATGAACCGTGGCGTTGTCGGCGGTGAAGATCAGGATGCGATCGTTGGGATGCTGCGCCAGCAGTTCCTCGAGCTTCGCCATCTTCGCCGCCGGGGCCCGCTCGACGCGCTTTTGCTCCCAAAAAGCCTTGAACGCGGCCCGCCCTTCCGCCGATCGGCTGCATTCGGAAATAAACCGCTGCCAGCCATTGGGACTGCCCAGCGATATGCCCCGCTGCCAGGCGAAATTGCGATACGCCTCGCGGTTCTCGCGGTAGATTCGCTCTTCGTCCGGCGTCAGGTTCACATAGACGCGCTGCGTGCGATATTCCGCGAGAAACTCGCCCGCCAGTTGCGTGATCTCGCGGCGATAAACAACCGGCCCAATCAGCGTCTCATAAAGCGAATCCTGCCCGTCGGCCCGCTCCGGCGTAGCCGTGAGGCCGAGTCGATACGGCGCCAGGCTCCCCACCGCGATCATCCGATAGCTCGGCCCCGGCAAGTGATGGCACTCGTCGAACACGATCAAGCCGAATCGATTGCCCCAGCGTTCCAGGTGGATATACGCAGAATCGTAGGTCGAAACGGTCAGCGGCTGAATGTCGTATGATCCGCCGCCCAGCAACCCGACCTCGGTCCCGAAGGAATCTTTTAACTGGCCGTACCATTGATTGAGCAAATCGATGGTGGGCGTGACGACGATCGCCGGCCGGGCCGCCTTGCGAATCGCCAGCATCGCCAGAAACGTCTTCCCGGTGCCCGTGGGCAGCACGACGAGCCCCTGCCCGCGCTGCCGCCACCAGGTTTCCATCCCCTCGGTTTGATGCGGAAACGGCTCGCGCTCGTCGGTCAATGTCCACGCCACCGGCTCATAGGTGCGGGCCTTGTCGGTGTAGGCGATCTTGTCGCGGCGAAGCTGCTCGACGATCGCGCGATAATGCCGCGCCTCGGCGCGATGCTGCCCGGTGCGCGAATCGAACCGGCAGCCGGGCAGCTTTTCCAGAAGCTCCGCCGCGCCGCCTTCGAGCAGGATGCTGCCGCCTTCAAAGGAGAGTTGAACGGTGGGATCGGCCATAGGGGAATTGTAGGGGAACAGTCCCTAGGCACGAAGCACCGTCTGGAAGACGACCATATGCGCAAATTCAGTTCATACAATGATCAACGATCTTAAAATCTTGCAATCAATCTTTGGGGCTGCCCATGAACAGTCGTTCCCTGATGCTTGTGATGCTGGTCGGCCCACTGCTTCTGGGGTGTTCCGATGAGAACAAAAGTGCGCGATACCGCTGCATTCTTGGCAACTTTTCCGTAATCATGCCGACGAATGTTAACGAAAGCGCCAATGAGATCGACACCAAAGTCGGAAAGCTGATGACTCACTCGGTCACTGCATCGAGAGGCGATAACATTTTTCTGATTAGCTTCGCCGATGCCGCAAGGTACTCCCACACGATCGACGAACAGAACGAGCTACTTGACAGTACCGGGGAAGTAATTCAGTCGAAATATGGCAAGATTGTAGCCGAAGCGAAAATCTCGCTTGAAAACGGCAAGTACCTGGGTCGTGAAAAAGAATTCGCGGGTGGTCCAGATGGTAAGAAAGCCCGGGTCAGGTTCTACATTGTGGGGGACACGCTATATCAAATCATGGCGATTGGTACTCCCGAATTCGCAAAGAGCGAAGAAACCACGAAGTATTTCGAGTCGTTCACATTGAACAAGTGAATCCATTTAGCAATTCGAAAGAGCAACGGCCGGTTCACCACGCCGCCTTCGCGCGTTTGAGCATGGCTCGGGCTTCGTCGAGGGTGGTTTTGCCGCGGGCTTCGCCACGCAGCATTTTCGCCAATTCGTCGATGCGTTCATCCTCATCAACCAGCGGCACAATGGTCGTGGCGGTTCGTTTGCCCTGCGTTTGTTTGCGAATCGTCCAATGATGCTTCGCATAACTTGCCACCTGCGGCAGGTGCGTGACGCAGATCACCTGATGGTTGCGCGACAGCGCCGCGAGTTTTTCGCCGAGCACATCACCGAGCCGGCCGCCGACATTGGCGTCGATCTCGTCGAAGATCAGCGTACCCGCCGGGTCGTGCAGCGCGAACATCGACTTCAATGCGAGCATGGTGCGCGACAGTTCGCCGCCCGAGGCGGCCTTTCGCAGCGGCAGCGATGGCTCGCCTTTATTGGCTGCCAGGAACAATTCCAGGTGATCGACGCCGGAGGCGGGCAATTCGCCGGCGGCCGGATCGTCGCCCAGCGGCGCCGTTGTCAATGTCGCATCGAGCTTGGCGTCGGGCATGCCCAGGTCGGCGAGATGTTTTTCCGTCTCGCTGGCCAACTTTTTCGCTACCCTTGCTCGCTGCTTACTGAGCGCCAGGGCGGCGGATTTCAACTCGGCGAATGCCGAGGAAAGCTCCGCCTCGATGTCGCCGAGATCTTCTTCCTGCTTGCGAAGCTCGGATTCCTGCTGCGAGAGCGTGGCGTGGTAAGTGATCAATTCGTCCGCCGAGCGCTGATATTTCTTTTCGAGCTTGCGAATCAGTTGCAATCGGCGTTCGACCTCGTCGAGCCGATCGGGGTCGGCCTCGAACTCGTCCGCCAGGTCGCGGAACGTGTCGGCGAGGTCCTCGAGTTCCGGCAACACGGCTTCGAGCCGCTTGCCGATCTCGGCGAAGCGCGGCTCCATGCCGCCCCAATGCTCCGCCTCTTTCAGCAGCTTGCGGAGCTGCTCGATGACGGCGCCTTCCTCGTCGTAAAGCCGATTGGCGCTTTCAAACGCGAAGGTCTTCAGCGCCTGGGCATGAATGAGCCGATCGCGCTTGCGCACAACTCGACGGCCTCGCTGGATTTCAATTGTGCCGCGTCGAGTTCGTCGCGCTCGAAGCGAATTAACGCCAGATCGCGTTGGCGTTGTGTCTGCTGATTCACCAGCTCCGCACGCCGATGGCGAATCTTCCGCACGCGCTCGGCCTTTTCGACATAGCTCGAGCGCAGTCCGGCGAGTTGGCCAAACGAATCAAGCAGTTGCAACTGGTAGGATGGCTGCAAGAGCGAATGGCTCTCGCGTTGGCCGTGAATATCGACCAGAATCTCGCCGACGGTTTTGAGCATGGCGACCGTCACCGGGCGGTCGTTGATATAAGCGCTGCTGCGGCCCGTACGGCTCAACTTCCGCGAGAGAATGAGTGAATCGTCGGCAAAAGGCTCATCGAGGACCCCCATGAGCGATTCCCGCAGTTCGGGAAAGGTGATTTCGAACAAGCCGGTGATGCGCAACTCATCCGCCCCGGCCCGAATCAGGTCGGCGGATCCGCGCTCGCCCAGGAGCAGGCCAAGGCCGCCGAGGAGCAGTGATTTGCCGGCACGGTCTCGCCGGTCCAGGCGCAAAAGCCGGGCTCCAGCTCGACGCGGACATCTTCAATCAGCGCCAGATTCTGAACCGATAACTCACGCAGCATACTGGAATTGTAGAGAAGAGTTATCCGCCGATTTCGCAGATCTTAGTTAGAGTGATATATCTCTTTCGAATCTGTGAGATCTATGCGATCTGCGGACAAAGGGCCTTATTTCAATTCCTCAAAGCGTTTGTTGAGGATCGGATAGTTTCGCCAATCCTTGAAATCGAAATGCCACCACTCGGCTTCATAGACGGTGAAACTCTCGGATTCCATTGTCCGGCGAAGCAGGTCGCGGTGCCAGCGCTGCCGCGAGGCGCCGCCGAAGTAATCGGGGTACGAGCGATCGGAAAACTCATCGTAGCCGCCGACCATTCGAATTGGCTTGCCGGTCTTGAGATCGTAAAGCGTCAGATCGACCGCGCAGCCGCGATTGTGCCGCGATCCTTGACTCGGATCGGCGACGAAGTTGTGCCATTTTTCCGGCGTCGCCTCCCAAAACATTTTGGTCACATACCACGGACGATACGCATCGTGAATCAAGAGCCCAAAGCCTTTCTCGGCGAGCTTTTTGTGGGCCCGACCGAGCGCCTCGGCGGCTGGTTTCTGCATAAACGCCTTGGCCGTCGTGTACATCGGCGTGCTCAAAAAATTGTTCGTGGTCGCATAGCGAATGTCGTATTTGATCGTCGGGCTGATGGTTTCGAGATCGACCAGGTCGGGTTTTCGCATCCGGCGCGCCTCGGGAGGCGGCGAACCGGCCAGCGCTTCCTTACGCAGACCGTCGAGTTGGCGCACCGGCTTGATCTTGAAGGTGCTGCCATCCTCGCCATCGAGATGGCGGCGATGGAATGGAATGCCCGCCGCGATCACTTTCGTCGACGCCCGGCCTTATCGCGTTCAAAGGTCAGTTTCTCGTCGTGATAGAAGCCAAACTCGGGGAACTGATACACATCCTCGGAGATTTCCTTGAGCGGGTAGATGAAGAACCATTCGATCAACGCGACGAGTTTGCCGTCCATTTCGAGAATGGTGAGAATGTCATGATCCGGACCATACTCGCCGATCAGGCCCTTCCAATTGTCCGGCGCATCCGCCGGCGGCTTCGAATCGTCCTTGCGAATCAACCGCGTCGTGCCCAGCAGCGGCGTTTCGCCTTCGAACTTGATCCGCGTGCCGAATCCAAGGCGGTCGTCCACGATCAAATCATTTCCAGATTGTCTCAGCTCGACCCAATTCCCGCCTCGCGAGGGAAGCGCCAGCAGCCGGCCGAACGAGAGCCAAAAGTAAAGCGAGCGATCCCCTTTCTCGGTGGTCCAGGTTCCGGCCATCCGTTTGGCGATCGCCTCATCGACCGCCTTGGTGTCGAGAGGTTCCGGCAACGATTTGCCATGCTTGGCCGCGACCGCGGCGTCGAGGGCGAAATCAGCGATGCGGCGCACCACCGGGTTGACGCAATCGCGCGAGATGGCGACGACTACGCCGAGCTTTTCCTCGGGCAAATAGGCCAGTTCCGTCGCGAAACCATAAATCGCGCCGTCGTGCCAGACCCGGCGTTTGCCCTCGCGATCACCAATAAAAAAGCCCAAGCCGGCGCCGGTTTTTTCCTTGCTGAATTGTGGCTTCCACATTTCCTCAAGCGTCGCGTGCTTGAGTAATTGCCCGTGCATCCCTTTGCCGTCCGCGGCGAGCATCTTGAGGAATTTGGCCAAATCGAGAACGTTCGAATACATGCTGCCGGCCGGCGATATGCCCAGTTCAAATGTCGGCGCTGGAAACTCGCGCCCATGCAGCGTCCACATCGTGCCCTTGGCCATATTCTTGAGCAGCGATTCGTTCCATTCGAAGGCGCTGTCGGCCATTCCGAGCGGGTCGAGCACGGCGCGTTTGACATACTTCGCAAACGGTTCGTTCTGAGTCTTTTCAAGCACATAGCCGACCACGGCGACGCCGGCATTCGAGTACTTGACCTTCGTTTCAGGTGGATAAACCAACTCCGTGTCATTCAAACTCGCGACCATTTTCTCCAGTGAGCGATTCTCCGCGTCGAAATAGTTCCCCACCGGCGGTTCTCGCACCAACCCCGCCCGATGCGTCATCAACTGCCGCAGCGCGATTGCTTTATCCCACGGGTTTTTCGGTTTGAAATCGGGCAAGTAGTGCGTCACCGGCGCATCGAGATCGAGCTTGCCGCTTTCGACGAGCCGCATGACCGCGACATCGGTAAACAGCTTCGACACGCTGCCGACGCGATAAACGGTCGCGGCGGTCGCCGGGATTTTCTTCGCCGGGTTCGCGAAACCGAAACCCTTCGCCCAAACGATCGTCTGATCGTCCACGAGCGCGATCGAGACCGCTGGCAAACCTTTTGCGGCGACTTCACTCTGAATCAGCTTTTCGACTCGCGCCGCCGCGGCGGCATACTTTTCGGGCGGCTTGACCTCCGGCTGAGCAAACAGCGGAGCGGCGAGAAGAAAGGAAGCGAGGAACGAAAGTCGGCTCATCGGGCGTTCCTTTCCGGTTGGTGCGAATCGTTAACTTCAAACTGCTTTCTGGAGGGCCTCGGCCAGTTCCCGCTCCTGCTCCGGAAAAATGGTCCGCAGGTCGAGCAGCACACGGCCGGCCTGCACGCGGCCGATCACCGCCGGATCGCCGGTGCGCAGCCGCTCGGCCAGTTGCGCGTCGCTGACATCCCTCGCGGCCATCGCGACGACGAACGTCGGCATTGATTGCTCGGGCAGCGACCCGCCGCCAACGAACGCCAACGATTCCTTTGCCTCGGCGGAGACGCCTGGAATGGCCGCCAGCGCCTTCGCCAGATCCTCGGCGCGGCGCTGCAATTCCTCGATCGGCGTATGCAACATCCGCAGCACCGGCACTTCGCGCAGGGCCTTGGCTTCATCCAGATACATGCGCAACGTCGCCTCCAGCGCGGCCAGCGTCATCTTGTCGAGGCGAAAGGCGCGCATCAGCGGATCTTTTTCGATCTTCTGAACGAACGCCGCCTTGCCGACGATGATGCCGGCCTGCGGGCCGCCGAGCAGCTTGTCGCCGCTGAACAGCACCAGGTCGGCGCCCGCCGCGATGCTGTCGCGAGCCAGCGGCTCGCCGGTGAAGCCGAAGCGCGAGAAGTCGAGCAACGCCCCGCTGCCGATGTCGTCGATCACCGGCAGGCTGTATTTCTTGCCCAGCGCGACCAGTTCTTCGAGCGACACCGATTCCGTGTGAACCCGGTGACGCGATAATTGCTGGTGTGGACTCGCATCAAGGCGGCGGTGTTCGGGCCGATGGCCTTTTCGTAATCGGCCAGGCGCGTGATGTTCGTGGTGCCGACTTCGCGCAGCATCGGCCCCGCTGACGGCCATGATGTCGGGGATGCGGAAACTGCCGCCGATCTCGATGAGCTGGCCGCGCGAGACGATGACTTCCTTGCCCGGCGGCGAGGGCGCGCAGGACGATGACCGTCGCGGCGGCGTTGTTGTTGACGGCGGTCGCCGACTCGGCGCCGGTCAGCCGGCAGAGCCAGTCGCGGATCGCGATCTGCCGCGACGAGCGTTTGCCGGTCTCCAGATCCAGTTCGAGGTTGAGGTAGCCGCGCGCCGCCTCGAACGCCGCCTGCGCCGCTTCCTCGGCGATCGGCGCGCGGCCGAGGTTGGTGTGCAGGACGATGCCGGTGGCGTTGATGACGCGGCGAAGTTTCGGCCGGATCTGCCCCGCAAGCCGAGCCGATGTGCGCCGGGCAATTTCCTCGGCGCCGGGCAGGGCCTCGCCGTTGTCCTTCAGTGATTGGCGAGCCTGATCGAGCTCCAGCCGAATCGACTCGATGATCAGATCGCGTGGAATGTCCTGCGCCGATTCGAGCAGGATGGGCGATTCCAAAATGGAATTGACCGGCGGCAGTTGGCGAAGGCGGTTGGTCATCTACGGGCTCGAGTTTTTGGCTAT
>CAWFFC010000011.1:0-107721 GCA_963815035.1 uncultured Gemmataceae bacterium | reverse complement strand
TGGTAGCATAACGCCTCTCGCCCTTGCTCTAACGCGGCTGCAACTTCTTATCAGCAGTGATAAGAAGTTCGTCCGTCCTTTCTCCCCCCATGCGCCCGGCCGCAACCCTTCCCCGTTCGATTCCGCTTCGGCCTTGCCATCAGCGAACCCGGCGTCTATGCAATGAATGGGAGACGAATTTGCTGACCGCGCGCTAAAGAGGCGAGAGGTGGACGCGGAAACTATAGACGCCCAGGGCATCAGGTTTAAGCCGAGATACTGCAAACCCGCCTTCGCAACATCTCCCTTTCGACCCGTTCGTCCGCGAGCTATTCGTGGCGAACCCGTCCCATCTCCACGATCGCCCCTACGGCACGATCGCCGCCCGGCGGCGGATCCCGCCAGGCCTGGACGCGGCAAATGGCGTTTAATCGCATCGGGCGACTTTGTAGCACCGGCGTAGCACCGGGCCGAAACAAAAAAACCCGTCAGATCGACCTGACGGGTTTTTGCATGAAAACAAGGCTTTTTTACTACCCCCGGCAGGATTCGAACCTGCGACCCTCGGTTTAGGAAACCGATGCTCTATCCCCTGAGCTACGGGGGCGAATCCACCCGATTCACGACAGGCGGCGTCGTAGGCGGGTGAGCGGCAATTTTGCTTTGTATTATGATAGGCGCCGGGCGGCGGGCTGGCCGAAGATGCGTGGCGTGATAATCCGCTGGACGAATTCCGGACGATTAATCCTCGACGAATTTACTCGAGAATCAACTGTTTGAGTTGAGCGATCACGGCGGCGACGATTTCCTCGCGCAGGGCGTTCGGATCGATCTCGCAACCGAGGATCGTCTGGCACACCGGATTCGGGCACTGATAGCTGACGCCCTTCCACCTGGATCCGCCGACGTTAATCGCCACGCTTTGGCCAATGACTGCTTTCACGTAAGTCTTGCATACTGGACATTTGCCCATAACCGGGCCCCTTTTTTGCGAGTCGTTCCGGAACCGCGATCATGGAAACGTGAATTCTGATTCTACTCGCGCGGAGCGGCCGAATACAATGCCGATTCGATTCCGGTCGCGCGTTTGGAATTCAGGCTCGACGAGTCTCCGCGCAGGCTCTGGGAACGATCATGCGCGTCATGTCAAAAATATGCCACCAAGACTGCCGGAAGCAAATGGAGGGCTCGAAAAGGACCTGAGATTGGTCTGACTTGCTCGGGATGAAAATTGTAGGACCGAGCGGAGGCCCAGGTTGTGCCAGTGCGCATGAGCCTCTGCTCGATCAGGCATTCGCTTACCAGGCGGAGTATGCGCTCCCAAAGTAGGAACTTCCATAATACCGGCTACCCCCGCCGGGATAATAACCGGTCCACCAGTTCCATGATGCATTTGTGCAAATGGGGTGCCGATCAGTCGGGCGCGATCCACTTGCGTTCCGCATCGCGCCGGCCCAAGGCCGGCATGAGACTTGCCGACCGATTATTCATCACTCCCGGCGACTCGGGCGTCCGCATGTTGTTGTCATTGATCGCATTTCCCGAGACGGGGTTTGGAGTGGAGGGACCAAATGGGCCAGTTCGCCTGCGCTCAACCGATCTTGAATTGCCGAGGCGAAACGCGGTGCGTCGGCATCGAGTTGGAATTTGGCGGCGTGACCCTACAGACCGCCGTCGAGGCCGTCCACGAAGCCTATGGGGGGACCATCCAGCAGGAGCACGAATATCGCTACACCGTGGCGACCAGCCTGGGCGAATTTGACGTCACCTTCGATACCTCATTGCTTAGCGAAAAGAAACACTTGGAACTGCTTGGCGATTTCGGCCTGGGCATCGGCGAATCGATCCGGGAGGCGATTGAACGGCTGCTTCGCGGAGTCGGCGGCGCGATCCTGCCGCTGGAGGTCGCCACCCCGCCGATTCGCGCCACCCAGTTAAACGAACTGAATCGGCTCGAAGACGCGCTACGAAAGCGACACACCGAGGGCACCCGCGCCGGCCTGCTGTATGCCTTCGCGCTGCATTTCAACCCCGAAGCCGTTGACCCGACCGATCCGCTCGGCACGTTGCGTGCCTTTCTGCTGCTGTATCATTGGCTGTTTCGCCAGGAAAATATCGACACGGTTCGGCGTTTGCTGCCGTTCTTCGATCCATTCCCGCAGGCATATTCGCGGTTGGTCATCGACCCGAATTATGCTCCCAACCTGCAGCAGTTTACCGACGACTACGTGGCGCACAACCCGACGCGAAACCGCCCTCTGGACCTCCTGCCGATTCTGGCGTTCAACGATCCCGATCTGATGAATCGACCGGAACTCGCGGGACAGAAAGTCCGGCCTCGGCCGACCTATCATTATCGATTGCCGAACAGTTTGATCGACGAGCCCGACTGGTCGATTTCGGATGAATGGGGCCGCTGGGTGCTGGTCGAGCGTTTGGTGTGCAATCCCAACCTGATGCGCGAGTTCAGCCGGGCCTATCTGGAATGGGAGGATTCGATCACCGGCTATCTGAGCGACCGCTGGGTTAATTACATTGATCGCGAATGGATCCCCCTACTTCGGGATGAACCCCAATCCGGTTAGCCGGTCTCTCATCACTCCGGCACGGCAGTGCCGCGGCAGGCAGCCACCAGCTTCCGGAAAAACGACATTTGCACCGGCGAGTGGGGCATCAATTCCGGGTGCCATTGCACGCCCACGACGAATTGCTCTTTTCGAATGAGTTCGATGGCTTGGATCATGCCGTGCTCGTCGATGGCGACCGCTTCAAGGTCTTTCGCCAATTTGGCGATCGCCTGATGATGCAGACTGTTGACCAAATGCAGTTTGCGGCCGGTTCCCAAGAGCGATGAAACCCAGCCGCTCTTGATGACATGAACCGGCCGGCGAAGCGTCACCTGGTGGAAGACGTCCGTGGTCGGCTTGAAGTCCGGGTATTCGGTCGAAGCCTCCTGATGCAGCGTGCCGCCCAGGACCACATTGAGCAGATGCATCCCGCGGCAAATCCCCAGCAGTGGTTTCTTCGCGTCGATCGCCCAACGAATCAAATTGAACTCGAACTGGTCTCGCGATGAATCGATACCGCGCGCCCGGAATTCTCCTGGCCGTAGAGGGCGGGGTCGATGTCGGCGCCACCCGCGACGATCAATCCGTCCAGCCCGTTGGTGTCAGGCGGCTGTCGTGGCGTCAGGTCAAACGGACGCCCGCCCACGCGCCGAACCGCCAGTCGCGTACAAGCCCGGAGTGTCCGCCCGCGCCGATCCGGGCCCGTGATCCCAATCACCGGCGGTCGCATATTGGTCACCATGAGCGAAATTGCGGGCGAACCGCGTGCCGAATGATCGCGGAAGCTCAAACGGCCTGTCTTGAAGTTTTGGGCCCAGAAGACAAGATGCGATGACGAGGTGGCAAATGTCGACTTCGGAAACTTTCGAATCAATCGATCTTGCCGCGGCGATGGGCGCATATAACGGCGTCTCGACGCAGTGCATATCGATCTACATACCAAACAAGGACCGCAACCGCCGGGAAATCGGCACTCAATGAAAGTGGGTCTTGGAAGCGATTGAATTGCTATCCACGATCAATGGCGGCGCAACGGCCATGCCTCCAGTTGAAGGCGGATGGTTGAACGATGAATCAGGTCAGATCATTCGGGAGCAACCGGTCGTCGTCTATTCATTCATCCGCTCCGAGCCGTTTCTTGAGAATCTGTCCAGGATACGAGACTTCTTGCACCGACTCGGTCGCGAAACAAATCAGGGCGAGATTGCGTTTGAATTTGGCGATCGCTTTTATCGCATCGCGGACTTTGATACGGCCAAAAGGAGACGAAAATGAATAAGCGCATTCGACCGACGGAATCGAGCCAGAGGATTATTCGAGACATTGCTAACGCCGAACCGCTTATTGATTTGGATCGCATTGCGCAATCGCTGGGCGGCGAATCAACCGGCGTCACCCTGAAAGACGCCGTCTCTCCCATTACGTTGACGGTCGTACGCGAGGAACTCGCCAAACGCCTGCAGTCCATGGCGGTTGACCCGGCCTGGCTGGGTCGACGCGCCGAAACAAGATTCCGCTCCGCAATCAAGTTTGGAACCGATTGGAACGAGTCGCTGCGGCCCTCTCGAGACCGGGATTTGCACCGTCTGCAGGCCAAGTCGCGAGCGTGTTGTTGTCTCTCGCCGCGGATTCGGTTGCGTCGCGATTGCCAGAACGAGCGACAAAGGGCAACCCGCAGAAGGGACGCTCGTCCAAGCTGTAATTGAGTGACGGTTTCAATTCTCGGCTTACTTTGGCTCTCAGGATTTCGTGGGCGATATCGGAAGTGATAATTCACCTATCGAAGGTGTTGCAACGTCGGCCCGCAAAGCGGCTCATTCCAAAGCGCCTTCATGGCGAAAAATTAAGGAAGCTTTGGAATGCGTATGGCCCGCGGGCGCATGATTTGCTCTGCCTGCTCGAACAAATCGCCAGAGGCTCACTATGCGCGCTTGGACTTACACTCTTGCTGTCCTGACGTTGATCACCGCGCCGGTTTGCGGTCAAACCGAACAAGCACTGGAACTCGTGCCCAATGATGCACTTGGGTTTGTCATGGTCAAAGATTTGAGAGGAAATAGTAACAAGGTCGGAAGGCTTGCCGACCGATTGAAGGTACCCGAGCGCGTGTCGCTGCTTGAAATCATTCAGAGGGAAATGGGCATCCGCGATGGCCTCCGGCCGAATGGAAAGCGCGCTCATTATGGCGGTCAGAGAAAACAAATCAGTTAAAACCAAAGAACTAAACCTCATCATTGTCTTGCCCGTCGCTGACAACCAGAAGGTCTTTCAGCAGCTTGGCATTCGGAATCCGATGGATGGGATCAATAAGGGTGAGATTGGCCCATTTTGGGGCCTGCTCGCAGGCATCGGTAACACCGGTGAGGGGCCCAAGACGAAATTTCCTGTGCTCGCCTCTAAGAAGGGCGACTTCGTGCTCCTGGCGGATCCCAAGCATCGAGATGCGCTTGAGCGAGTGCTGAAATCGCGAAAAGGCGTTTCAGCGGCTGTTCAACCGGCCCGCGAATGGCTCGAATCGCAGGAGATTTTCGGTGCTGTCACCGAGCAGGGCATCGAGTTCGGCCTCGGGATGTATCTCGGTTTTTTCGGTGTCAATACGCCTCAGCAAGAAGAACAAATCAAGCTCACCTTTAAGGACATTCAGAAGAACGTGAAATTGATTGCCTTTGGCGCACACGTCGATCAAGACGTGGGTACGCGCTTACGCACGCGCATTTACCTTGATCGGAAGAGTGAATACGCCAAGACACTTTCGAAAATTGAAGCGATTGACGGGAAGCTCCTTAACCTGCTCCCCACACGAGATTATCTCATAGCCGCGCTAATTCATATTTCGCGGCAGATCAATGTTGAGGGCGTTCTACTGACCGTTGCGCAAAGAAGTTTAAACTTTCAGAGTTCCAATCCTGCTTGAGCAAAGAAGGATTGAACCAGCTTCGGTTTTGCTCGTAGGCGGTGGATGGCCAAGTGGAATTCCTCGTGCAATTCCTCCAGGTCTCGGCAGGCCAAGTTGCGCAGTTCGACATTCTTCAAGTGGTGCCAGCCCCCTTCGTCCCACGGGTTCAGGTCCGGCGCGTAGCCCGGCAGGGTCTCCACGTGCACTCGGCCGCGCGTGTTCGCGATGAACTCGGCGACTTCCCGACGCCGGTGAATCGGCGAGCCGTCCCAAATCACCAACAGCCGAGGTCCGGCGACGCGCAGCAGGTGAACAAGGAATTCGATACAGTGCCACCCGTTGAACGACGGTTGACGCACCAGCGTGTAGACCTTGCCCGCCGGCGTCAACCCGCCCATGACCGACAGATGGTCGCGCGTCTGCTTCTCGCGCAGGACCGGCGTTCGAGCCACGGGGGCGTACGTCCGCACCACCCCCGGCAGCAGGTAGAACCCCGATTCGTCCTCAAAAACCAGCATTCGGCGCTCCCGCCGGGCCCGCCGCAGCAACTCCGGCCAAGCCTCTTCACGCCAGCGCCGGATCGCCTCTTCGTCCCGCTGGATGGCACGGCGAATGGGCGTCTGCGGTGTCCAATGCAGTTCCTTCAGCAATCGGCTCACATGGCCCTTGTGGTAGCGAACGCCGAATTCCTCCTCGATGACCCGGGTGATACGGCCGCAAGTCCAGACCCGGCCGCGGAAGCCGTAGGCTTCCGGACCATGCCAGAGGAACTCGGGGATCTGCCGCTTCTGATTAGCGGTGAGCTTCGGTGGGCACCCGGGCGTGGGGCGGGCGAGCAGCGCTTCGACGCCGCCAGAGCGGGCGCGAGCGAGCCATCGGCTCACCGACACCTCCGAGACGCCCAAGACCTCGGCGATATCGCGTTGGTACCAGTCGTGTTGCTTCAAATGCAACGCCCGCAACCTCCGGCACTCGCGCCAATCCTTCGGCACGACATCCGATGCTTCCATCCCCTCATTTTAGCAGTGAAGTTTAACCTTCTTGCGCAACGGTCAGTAAATGCCATAAATTCGTTCGCGGACGCCGGGCTCCCGGATGCAAAGGCCAAACCGCTCATTCAGGAGGCCAGTCGATTGCTGCGACGAATTTCGGAAGTGGTTTTCGCGGTATATATGGATACGTCCAGCGGCAAAAACCCTTCGGAATCCCAGGACGACAACGGACATGCGGTGGTCCTAGCCCAGGTCAATGACGCCTCGGCCTTCATCGAGGCAGCTGTTGATCTGGTTAAGCATTTTCAAAAGACTATGAACAATGCCGAGATTGAAGTGAATCAAAAGCAAATCGCCGGAAAACCCGCCAAGTTGATTCAATTTCCGCCGCACAAAAGTGCACAGAATAATGACGCTTCCGACGGCCCGTTTGGAGTTGGCGCGTTTCTTCTGGTCCAAATGGACTCGCGGACGGTTCTGGCGTGCGTTGCGTTTAAGCAGGATGAGTTGGAGACGGTCGTAAGGAAACTGCTCAAGCCACCAGCCGATCCATTGAGCAAGAATGAATCATTACAAAAAACCGCCGCTCTGTTGCCGAAAAAGCTTCAGGTCGTGGTTTATTTGCCATTGGATGCATTTGGCGAATTGCTGGGATTGCCAAAGCTGTCAAACGGAACTCGGAAAGTCCCGCCACTGGCGTTTGCGATTCATGCAATGTCGAACGCAGTGGAAGCCGAATTCCTCATTCCTTTCGGCACGCTTGAAGCGGTATTCGAAGCGGAGAATGCGGCTCACCCAAAGAAGTGAAACTATCAGGCCCCGAAAATAGTAAGGAACGATTGTGACTTGCCTTCCCGGCTGCGGTGCGAGTCTTCTTGCGTGCGGTTGCGTCAGAACCCTGCGTACTCTCTGCGGGCGCTGACGCAACTCCGCTCGACAGGCTCACTCGCCGCCTCCAATCGCCTCCATCACCTTTACCGCGTCCACCGTCGCGGCGACATCATGCACGCAGCAAGATTGCTCCGCGCCTTTGGTCACGGCATAACAGGCGACCGCGACCGAGCCGACATCCGACTCGGCGACCGACTTGCCGATGATCTTTCCGATCAAGCCTTTTCGCGAAACTCCCAGACAAATGGGGCGTTCGAGATCGAGCAGTCGATCGAGATTGGCCAGGAGCGTCAGGTTGTGGGCGTGGCGTTTGCCGAAGCCGATGCCCGGGTCGATCGCCAGGCTCTCGCGCGGCAGGCCAGCCCGTTCAAGTTCGCCCAAACGATCGCGCAGAAAACCGTGAACCTCGCGGACCACGTCGTCATATTTCGGATCGAGTTGCATGGTGGCGGGCGTGCCTTGCATGTGCATCAGAATGACGCCGGCTTGATGATCGCGCGCGACATTGGTCATTTCGGGGTCGCCGCGAAGGGCCGTCACATCATTGATGATCGCGGCGCCGGCCTCCAGGCATTGGCGAGCGACTTCGGCTTTGGAGGTGTCGATCGAGATGATTGCCGCCGTCTGTTTGGCGAGCTCTTGAACAACTGGCACGACTCGGCGAAGCTCTTCTTCGAGCGCCACGGGCTGCGAGCCGGGCCGGGTCGATTCGCCGCCGATGTCGAGGATGTCGGCGCCTTCGCGCGGCGAGTTGCAAGGCGTGATCTATGGCCTGGCGATGATCGAAGAATTGTCCGCCGTCGGAGAAACTATCGGGCGTAATGTTGACGATGCCCATCACCAGCGGGCGGCCGAATTCCAGGGTGCGATTTCTCAGTCGCCAGGTGAAGCGAGGCATGGAGGCGTTACCACGGCTTTTCCATCAGCGAAACGATGCGGACGGCCAATTGCTTGGAGGCGCGATCGAGAGCAGTGGTCATCGACTCGCCGAGTTCGGGCAAGAATCGGCCGGTCGCGTTGACCACGACCGCGCCGGGCGGCAACGGCGGCATCGCCTGCGCCGGGCCGCAACGGCACCGGCGGGGCCACCGCACCCAGTGCCGCCGGCGGCGTAATGTTTGGCGTCGGGTCCGAGTTCATCCCCTCGGTCGGGCTCGGCTTGGAAAGAATCTCTCCCGTGCGAACATCGCGCCAGATGAGTTGGACATAAAGCACCATCTCGCCTTCCCGAATCTCGTTCAACTGATTGCGATTCAGGATCTGCTTCGGCGAGGCGATGATCGTCCCCAGCAATTCGGTGTCGGCTCGCTCGCGCTCGAGACACCACCTTATAGGGCGTCGATTTCTCGATTTCGCGCTGGAGGGCCTCGGTGAGATTATATCCAGCCGCGCAGCGGACCGGCCTGGAACGCCTGGTTCTCAAAAATGGGCACGTAGATCGTTCGGTACCGAGTGTCATGGAGCGAGCCGACGGTGTAGCCGAGCAGGTCGAAATGGGCGTCGTGCGTGCAGGCGGGCAGCCAAAACGAGACGATCGCGACCAGGATCGGAAACCGACGGCGGGGGGACATGGCTTAGACCTTTTCAACCACGCGTTATCGCGGTCCGGAGCCGGCGGGCAGGGCCTGCGGCGATGTTCCAAGCGAGCCGGAGTCCTTCGAATCGTCGATGCCCCAGAGCTTGTTCCACTGCTGATGGAGGCGATCGAGCACGTTTTGATCGCCTTCACCGCGCTTCCATTTTTCCATCTCGGGTTGCAATTGTTTGATCCGCGCGGTCGCCAGCGCGGCGAAGCGAGTGTTCGGATAACGGCGCTGCATCATTTGATAAATGTAATAGGCCGACCCGTAGTGTTTCGTTCGCTCGTAATACTCGGCCCGGCCAAGATCCTTTTCCGCTTGGGCAGCGGTGACGGCGTAGAGATGGCCCATCATTTTTTTGCGGCTGGCCTCATCCTTCATCAACTCGGGATAGCTCTTCATCGCCATGTCGATCATTTGGCGGGCCTTGGCGAGCCGCTTGCTGTCGTAATCCGAGCCGGCGGCCGCCAGCGTCTTGCACACGATCGCCAACTCGCAGGCCTGCGGGGCGAGTTTGCTGTCCTTGTGATACTGGAGCACCTGCGTGAAATAGTGTATCGGCTTCCCGGTAGTCCTCGCGGAAGAACTTCACGTAGCCGCAGAGGAAGACGGCCTTGTCGGCGAGCGGGCCAGTAATGTCGCTGTAATGAACCACTTCCAGCGCTTGCAGGCGGCGGGTCTCGGCGTCGAGTGTCGGCTTCGATGAATCGAGATTGATCCGCAAGGCGGCGGGAATCACGAACGAATCCTTGCCTTGCTTATAGTCGTTCATTTCTTTGTCGGTGTCTTTCAGCCATTCGATGGCGATGTCATACAGCCGCTGACAACCCTGCTGCTTGTAGTCGCCGGAGGGGAATTGGTTGAGTTGCTTCTTGTAAATGCCTTCCGCGTCAGTGAGCTTGCCGTGCAGGCGCATGCACTCGCCTTCGTAGTACATTGCCTCTTCGGCGACGGCGGCGCTGTTCGATTTGTTTTCCGAGACGCGGCGGAATTTGCTCGCGGCGTCCGAATACTTCTCTTTGCGGAACAGTTCATGGGCCGCGGCGAGTTCGCCGTTCACCTTCGAGGGCGACGTGTCCTGGTCCGGATTCATGGTCGATGCGGCGTATTGCGTCGCGGACGACGAGCGCGAAAACCAACTCAACAGGTTGCTATCGAAGCAGCCGGTGTTCGCGAACGCCAGGGCGGCCGCCCCAAAGAGGGCGATGGTTCGCGCCAGATCGCTTTGCGTGCCAGCATCGCTGTCCCACCCCCAAGTCCGGCCAATCGCGGGGCGGAACTTTCCGCCCTCTCACGACAACTGATTCAAGTATGGCAGCAACCGCGGCCGATGCCCCATAAGCCAGGCGACATACTGCCCGAGCAGCCGGCGAATCTCAACTTGCGCGGCAGCCGGTGGCGAGATCCGCCACGGCTCGCCCGGCTGGCCCAAATCCCACAGCAACCGCCGAGCCTCGACGCCAATCGGCATCCGCTCGCGCTGCGTCGGCTGGCAATCGCGGCAAGCCAGTCCCCCGACCGCCGGACAAAACGCCAAGCCCGCCTCGTCGTCGAGCAGTTCGCGGCCGCAGACGGCGCAATGGGCGAGCACGGGGCTATACCCCAACTCACGCAGGAGCGTCAACTCGAACGCCGCCAATCGCAACGCCGTGCTGATGCCTTCCGCGCCGAAGTCCCGCAAGGCATCGCGAGCCGCGTCGAAGAGGACCGGGTGCGGATCGTAATCCTGGGTCCAATCCGAGAGCAATTCCGCGACGTAGTAGCCCGCATACAACGCCGGCAGGCTGGTCCGCAGTTTCGGGAATCGCTCGACAACCTGCGCTTCCGTCAACAGATCGAGCCCGCCGGACGATTTGCGGAGCCAGACGATACTGCAAACCGTCAGCAGGTCAAGAGCAGTCTCAAAGTTTGACTTGAGTCTTCGCCCGCCCTTCGCCAACGCTGCGCACCTTGCCGACCTCGCGAGTGAAAAGCGTGGCAATCCGGCTGGATTCGCTCCAGTCGGTGGTCCGCACAACCAGGGCAAGAGCTTTTTCCATCGGGGCCCGCCACGCCGCAAGCGGCTATTCGCCGGAAATTGCCGGGTAGCCGAGTTGGCGCAAGAAGTATTGCTCGCTTTCGCGCATGCGCTCGATGTCGGCGGGTTCGTGATCGTCGTAGCCACAGAGATGCAGGAGGCCGTGGATGACGTAGAGGCCCAATTCGGATTCGACATCGTGGCCGCGCTCCTCGGCCTGGGCTTTCGCGACCTCGGCCCCGATCACGATTTCGCCTTCGAGCTTGCGGGCGTTCGGGCGCGAGCGGAAACGATAGTACATCAGTCGGTTCGTCGTGTTTGAGAAACTGCTTGTTCAGGCGATGAATGGTGGCGTTGTCAACGAATGCCAGGCTGATGTCCGCTTCTCGAATCTGTTCGCCTTCCAGCACGGCGCGGGCGGTTTCCCGAAGCTTGGCGTAATTGAGCGGCACGGCGTCTTGCTGATTGGCGATTTTGACCCGGATCATGACGCGACTGGCTCCGCGAACAGGGTCGGCTCGGCGTCGGCCTCGATCGCGTCCGCCTCGCCGCCGAGCACCTCGCGGGCCAGCGCGGCGTAGTCGGCCGCCCCGTTGCATCCCGGCGCGTAGCCGAATATCGATTGACCGAAACTGGGGCTTTCCGCCAGCTTGATATTGCGGCGGATCCGCGTCTCGAACAGCCGGGCATCGGCCCACAGGCGCTTTCGTTCCGCGGCTTTTGTCGAGATACTCCTGCAAATTCGCCGCCACTTCCTGCGCCAGTTTCGTGCTCGTTTCGTACATGCACAGCAAAATGCCCGTGACGCGCAGCACCGGGTTGATCCGCTTGGCGACCAGCGCCGCGGTTTCGAGCAGTTTGCCGAGTCCGTGCAACGCCAAGAAGTGCGGCTGCAACGGAATAAAAACTTCGTCGCCGCGGATAGGGCGTTGACCGTCAGCACGCCCAACGACGGGGCGTAATCCATGAGCATGAAGTCGAACGGCTCGGCATCCTCGGCGAGCGCATCGCGCAAGATCACTTCGCGACCGACCACCCCCGCGAGTTCGACCTCGGCCGCCGCCAGATTGATGTCCGACCCGATGACGTAGAGGTTCTCGCCGACCTGTTGCCGCGCCTCGGCGATCGGCTTGTTGTTGACCAGCACTCGTAAATCGAGGGATGCTCGCCGGTGGGCATCAAACCCAAATGAGTGGTCGCATGTGCTTGGGGATCGAGATCG
This sequence comes from uncultured Gemmataceae bacterium, assembly GCA_963815035.1. Taxonomy (GTDB): domain Bacteria; phylum Planctomycetota; class Planctomycetia; order Gemmatales; family Gemmataceae; genus JBGQCZ01. The sequence goes on along the minus strand of CAWFFC010000011.1, from coordinate 95,577 downwards.
AGAATGCAGACGCGTTGCCCGGCGAGGGCTAGCGCCGCCGCGAGATTCACCGCCGATGTGGTTTTGCCGACGCCGCCCTTTTGATTGATGATGGCGATCCGACGCATGTCGCAGCCTCCTGCCAGGGTCAGGGCATTGTAAGCGCTCATTCCGCGATTGAATAGTTCCGCCGGGCCAAAAATCCCAATTCCAACTCATCCGTAGCATAAACGTCTTGTTCGTAGCACAAGCGTCTCGCTTGTGGATCGACTTCACACAAGCGAGACGCTTGTGCTGCGAGCGAAGGCTTGTTTGTTCGTAGCACAAGCGTCTCGCTTGTGGATCGACTTCACACAAGCGAGACGCTTGTGCTGCGAGCGAAGGCTTCCGACAGCTCGGAATGAGCACCGCCCGCAATAATTCGCTGGGCTCTCGCAAAAATCAGGACAAACCCTTGACACCGGCATCAGGCTTTGGTTTAATCACCTAAAGAATTAAGCTTCAAAAATTCGGAGTACCTTCGCCGTGGATGAAAGTCGCACGCCTACCCCTCGGGAAATGGCGATTCTCAAGACGCTCTGGGAGCTTGGACCCAGCAGTGTCCGCGATGTCCATCGGTCGCTCTCGCAGGACGAGTCGATCGGCAAGGAATTAGCTTACAACACGGTTCAGACGCTGATGCGGATCATGGAAGAGAAGGGCCTGATCGACCATCACCTGGAGGGCCGCTCGTTTATCTATACGGCCCGATTCAGCCGCGACGAAATGCCCGGCGGTTTCTCGATCGGGTGTTTGACGGGGCGGCGTCGCAATTCGTTTCCTGCCTGCTGCGGGCGGAGTCCATCCCCGACGACGAACTCGATCGCATGCAGGCGATGATTTCCGAGGCTCGGCGAACGCGCGGAGGCCGATCATGAGCGAATACTCCGATCTCATTCAGTGGCTGCTGCGAACCCTGGCGGTGGGCGGGGGCTCCTGTTGCTCGCGGCGACGGCGTTCGTCTTTGTGCGGCAGCCGATTCGCCGCCGGGCGATCGCTTCGTGGGCCGTGCGGGCGGCGTTGCTGGTGCCGCTGCTGACGCTAGCCCCAAGCTGGCTTTTGATTTCAATGCCGCATGAGCAGCAACCGGCGAAAGCACCCACCGAAACAAATGGCTGAGGCGAAAACGAGTTTGTCGCCTGCGTTCGCCGCGGAACCTGCCACGCCGGAATCGGCGATGCCGTTCTTGAAACCGGTGCCGCCGACGCTTGAACCGCTCGCGGCCGACGAGTGCTACATTTTTGCGCCAGCGCAGCCGACGCCTGCCGCGGCTGCAGCGACACCGGCGGCCGGCATCGCTCGACCGGCGAACGCTCCCAAGCCGGCTGAGGCACCCGTTGCACAACCCGCTGGCGAGGATTTGGCCGCCTCGCCCGCGAGGCCGGTCCCCGTCTCGCAATTGCTGCTGGCGATCTATGGTCTCGTGGCCGCGGTCTTTCTCGCCCGCTGGATCGTCGGCCATATCGCCCTGTGGCGGTTGCTGCGAACGTCGCGGCCCGCCGGAAAGCCGCTCAAGCGCGTGTTCGACGAATTGGCCTCCCAGTGGCGTGTCCTGCCCGAGTTGCGCATCGCCAAGAATCTGCGCAGCCCGGTTTGTTGCGGCCTTGGCCGCCAGGTTGTGCTCTTGCCGCAACGGCTGGCTGAAAGCGGCGATGAGCGATCGTTGCGGCTCGTATTCGCCCATGAACTGGCGCACCTGGAATCCGGCGACTCCTGGACCGGCTGCTGGTTCGGCCTGGCCCAGCGGCTCTTATTTCCCGATGCCGTGGTTCTGGTGGCTGCGGCGGCATGTCTTTCTTTGCCAGGAGTACGTGGCCGATGCCGCGGCGACAAAGGTTTGCGCCTGCTGCCCGATTATGCCGACTTCCTTGTTAACCTTTCTCGATCGACCCGCCCCACTCGTCACTCGGCGATGGCCGCGGGCGTTATGGGTAATTCCTCGGACCTTTTTCGGAGAGTAACGATGTTGCTGAAATCGAATCGGCGGGTAGACGGCGTCTGCCCGCGACGCTGGTCGCTGACCGCGGCCGGCGCGTTTATGTCGCTCGCCGTGCTCCTTTCCGGCGTGGGCCTCACTCGCGCGGTGATCGCGTCGCCGGCTCACGAACCGCAAAACGACGTCCAAAAAACGGGCGATGAAGTCCAGCCGAAGCCGCAACAGAAGGCCGCGGAGAGGGATGAAGCGGCCCAACCGCCCAAGAATCAGGAAGAGTTCCAACAGCAAATGCAGAAAATGATGCAGGAAATGCAAAAGCGCCTGATGAGTCAGAACTCCGAATTCCAGAAGATGATGCAGGAAATGCAGAAGCAGATGCAGCAGCATGGCTTCGGCGGCGGCGGCGCCATGGTGTTTCCGCCCAACGTCCCACAGCCGGGCCTGTTCGCTCCCGGCAATTTCGGGTTTGGCCGCCTGGCGTCAACCCATGGTCGTCTCGGCGCCATGATCGCAAAGCCCAGCACCACGCTGATCGAGCAACTCGACTTGCCCAAGGATCAGGGCATCGTGTTGACGAGCATCCAGCCCGATTCGGCCGCCGCCAAGGCCGGCCTCAAGGCCAGTGACATCCTGCTCGAACTCAACGGCAAGCCGGTTTCCAGCAATCCCCAAGAGTTCGTGAAACAGATTGGCGAGATCAAGGCCGACAAGGCCGTTGACGCCGTGGTGCTGCGGAAGGGTCAGCGCCAAACCGTGAAAGGACTGAAACTCCCGGAGGCCAAGGCCAATGACTTTGGCAACTTTGGCGGCTTCGGATTGAAGGGCCTCAATATGCAACTGCGCCCGCTGCCCGTTCCGCCGATCCCGCAAGTCGAAGGGATCCCGGCAGTCCCCGGGATTCCAGCGATTCCCAATGTCCAGTTCGGCGGCGATGGCAACAAGTCGGTGTCGATCTCGATCAATAACGATCACTTCACGATCAATTCGGTTGACAACAATTTGAAGATCGCGTTGACCGGAACGATCGCCGATGGCAAAACCGTGTTGGATTCCGCCACCATCAACGACGATGGCAAGCAAATCAAGGCCAAGAGCCTCGACAAGGTGCCCGAGAAGTATCGCGACCAGGTGAAGAAGCTGCTCGGCAGTATTAAGGGCACGAAGTAGTTGTTGGTACTTTGTCAGTTGTCAGTTGTCAGTTGTCAGTTGTCAGTTGTTCTTTGTCAGTTGTCAGTGAACAACTGACAAAGAACAACTGACAACTGACAACTGACAACTGACAAAATACAACTGACAAAGTACAACTGACCAAAGCCCAGCCGGTTGCAACGACTGGGCTTTTTCATATCCCAACTTCGATTTCTCCCGCGAGGTTGCACCCTTGGCTCACGAATCGGTCAACGTGCAGGCGCTGACCTCGAAGATCGTCGCGAACATCGAAAAGGTAATTGTCGGCAAGCGACCGCAAATTTTGCTGGCGCTGACTGCCTATTATTCGGAAGGCCACATCCTCCTCGAAGATGTTCCTGGCGTCGCCAAGACCATGCTCGCGCGGGCCCTCGCCAAGAGCGTCGGCTGCACGTTCAAACGCCTGCAATGCACGCCCGACTTGTTGCCGAGCGACGTGACCGGCGTGTCCATTTTCAATCAGAAGACCACCGAATTCGAGTTTCGCCCCGGGCCGATCTTCGCGCAAACAGTCCTCGCCGACGAAATCAACCGCGCCACGCCGCGAACCCAGTCGGCGTTGCTCGAAGCCATGGCCGAACGCCGGGTGACCGTCGATGGCCAGGGCTATGCGCTCAAGCCGCCGTTCCTGGTGATCGCCACGCAAAATCCCGTCGATCACGAAGGGACGTTTCCATTGCCCGAGGCCCAACTCGACCGCTTCCTGGTGCGGCTAACGCTTGGTTATCCGAGCATCGAGGAAGAATCAAAAATGCTCCTGCGGCAGCAAAAGGGCCACCCGATCGACGAAATCGGCCCGGTAGTGACCGCCCAGGACGTGATCAACGTTCAGGAAGCGATCCGATCCGTCCATGTTGACGATAAGATTCGCCGATATGTTCTGGAAATCATCCAGGGAACCCGCGAGCACGACGAAATCGCCCTCGGCGGCAGTCCCCGCGCCAGCATCGCGCTCTTCCGCACCGCCCAAGCCTGGGCCGCCATTCACGGCCGCGACTTTGTGCTGCCCGATGATGTGAAACGCATGTGCCTCCACGTCCTGGGCCATCGCATCATTCTCAAACCCGAAAGCCGCTTGCGAAAACTGACCACCCTGCAAGTCATCAACGACGTGGTCTCGGAAGTGAAGGTTCCGATCCTGCAACAGCAGGTGGAAGAAGCCGAGGACGCGTTCGCGCCGTGATCGCGTTTGGCCGCGACTCTTCCGTTTAGCCGCGACGCGAGTCTTCGAGCGGAGCGCGCGAGCGACTGCACCATGTCAAGCGAGCGCGAAACGTAAACCATTTGCAGCGCGTCAAGCTTTAATCAAAATCGCCCCTTCGCCATTTCGCAGCGTGACGCTGGTCACCGGCCCGCTCAGGGTTCCGTCCGCATTCAGGATGCGATATGTTCCGTTCAATTGATGCGTGGTCGCGGTGGCGTTGGAGAGCGTGCCGGTGCCGACGCCGGGTTTGTAGGAGAGAGGCTTGTACAGCACCAGTGCGTTGCCGTAATCGCGTTGATAGATCTTGTAGGCCAGTGCGGAATTGCTCGGATCATTTCCCTGGGCGAACAGCGAGAGCGCGCCGTTCGGCTGGCCGACATCATAGGTCGCGGCGGGCGACCAGTGGTTGACCCAGGACGAGTTGGGATCGTCGCCGCCGTAGAACATCAGAAACGTGTTGTTCGGATCGGCGACGAAGTAGTAGTAGGCAAGCGTGGCCAGTTGCGTGCGCGGGTCGGTGGTCGAGCCGCCGGTCGGCAGGCTGTCGAGGATCAAGTACGCCGAGGGGCTTTGCAATGATAGGCGATGAGCGATGAGCGCCGCCTCGTCCTCGAATTGCGAATAGGTGCTGGCGAGCGGCCGCAGGGCGAATTCCTCGACGGAGGCGGGCGTGTTGCGAATGACGGCGTCGGCGTCGTAGCCGCCGCCCGCGGTGTTCGCCGCCACCCAACGCGGAGCGATTTTGGTGTTGATCGCGGCGAGCAGCGAGCCGTAATCCTCGCTGTAGTTCGCGGATGACTCGATGGTCTGAATCGCGCCCAAGGGCGAACGGCCGCCGGAGTTATCGATGAATAACCCATCCGCCAGCAGGTTCGAATTCAAGAAGCGCAACTGATAGTCGGCCACCCAGTTTCGCACGTCAACATCTTGACGGATTTGTGACAAATCGCATCTGGCCATAGTACGGATAAAAGACTCGGCTCTCATACAGGAACCGTGCATCTTTCCCGGCGGCGCCCTGGCGTACTCCGCGTCATTTAAATAGCCATCGTTGTTTTGATCGGCGGCCGAATCGAAAACGGGAATCACGCCGCTCGGCGGCGAGCCGCTCGCATTCACATAATTGCGGCCCAAAATCGAATTGGCGATCGGCGCCGTGCCGCCGCTGGTGGTGCGAATGCGAATGTAGTAAAGCGGGGCCGCGCCGGAATCGTCGATGTGACCCAATCCGTCGGCGGATCGAATTGGATCGTGCCACTCTTCGCGAGGTTGTTTGTCGGATCCGAAAGCTTGCTCAACGTTTTCCACGCGGTCGGATTGCCGGCGGAGTCGATGGCGGTCGCGTATTCCAGCGCGCCGGCCCAGCCACTCGATGCACCACGCGATAGGTCGAAGTTGATTTCGCGGAACTTTTCGACGTAGCCGATGTAAAGCGATTCGCCCGCCGCGCCAAACGTCACATCGTTCGCCGTTGAATTCTGCGCCGCGGAGGTCAGGTTCGTGAGACTGGAGAGGCTCGAACCGCGGCGAACCGACCAGAAGTAATTCACCGGGATCGACGAAGCGCTGTTGCCGCTCCAGGCGGTCGGCGTCGCGGCATGGTAAAACGCCAATTCGCGGCTCACGCCATGTTGATCCGCGTAGCTCAGCCAATCGGTCAGCAATCCTTCGTAAACATTTGAAACATTCGTGTAGATCAATTGCGGCGTGGTCGGCGCGACATTGTCAATCTGCGACAAATAACGCGGGTTCGGAATCACCAGATCGACGCTGTTTTGCAACAGTTATTCGCAAACGAATCGATCGGCGTGCCGCTGTAGGCCAGTGAGGCGATGCGAATGTGGCTGTAATGGCGGGGGACGTCCGGCTTGTCGGGAATGCTGTTCGCCGCGGTAATGGAGATCGACGCCGTGCCGAAATTGCCGCCGAGGTCGAAGGCTTTCACCGTGATGGTGTGCGTGCCGTTCGCGAGCCCGGCCGTGTCGAAGGTCCAGTCGTAAGGCGTTTTCGTCGTGGCGTAGCGCAGCGTACCATCGATGAGAAACTCGACATGTTCCACGCCGTTGGCATCGCTGGCGTCAGCGTGGATCGTAACGCCGCCGGTAAGCGTCGCCCCGTTGGCCGGCGATAAAATCGCAATCGCGGGCGCCGATGTGTCGCCCGACGCCGGGCCGGCTTCGAAATCGTCGAGCGCGACGGTGCCGGCATACTGTTGCGGCCGCACCACGCCGACATGGCCGCCGCCGGAGATCCCCGCGTCGCTCAGGTCCAGCGCACGGGTCAGCGTATTCGACCAGTTCCCGGCTGAGTCGAGATAACGGCCCGTATCGGATCGATAAACGATTGCCTCGATTCGATTGTCAATCGCGATTAGGGTAAGCTTGACCCATTGATTCGAAACGTAGTCGTCCGACTTGATCGAGCCGAGTTCCGTGGCGACGCCATCGACCACGCGGAGCAATTTCACTTGCAGGCCGCGCGTGATCGACGCGGCGTAATAGGTCGGCGAATTGGAATCGAGCTTTTGGCCGCGCATGATCAGCTGCAGCGGCTCCAAACTGTTGAGCAGAATCGACGCGGACACTTGCGAGTTGGCCGGCACTGGCATGTCGAGCCAGGCGCGAGCCTCGGCGAGGCTCGACGGCGAGGCAGACGCAAACGCCTGCGTGCCGCTGAACGATGGGGATTTCACGACCTGAAACGCGGCGTTCTTCGTGTCCCAACTCGACCAGCCCTCCGGGAGGCTGAGCGAGCGGCGCGGCGTCGAAGTTCTCCTGAATCAGCGGCCCGACAATGCTGAAATCGTCAATCGTGACGCTGCCCGCGTATTGGGCCGGCCGGTTCAAGCCGACATAGCCGGCGCCGGAAATCGCCGAGTCATTGAGCGTAATCGCGTTCGTCGCCGCGGATTGCCAAAGGCCGGCGGAATTCAGGTACTGGCTGGTGTCTGGCCGGAAGATTTCGACCGAGAGTTGCGAACCCTGGGGCTGAATCGTGACCCGTGCCCAGTTGCCGCTGAAATAACCTCGCGATTGAACCGAGGCCAACGGCGTCGCGATGCCATTCACCACTTTCAACAACTGGGCCTGCAATCCGCGGTTGATCGAAAGGGCATAGTAGCTCGGCGTGGAACTGTTGATATTTTGCCCGTGAACGACGAATTGCATCGATTGCAGCGAATCGAGATAGATCGACGCCGAGATGCCGAAATCCGCCGGCACGATTTCGCCGGTCCAGATTCGGCTCGATTCGTTGCTGGCGGCGTTGGAGGCCAGCGAGCGATTGGCGGACAGCGCGCGCGAGCCGGTTACCGCGAATGAGCCGCCGGTGCTCCCTTGCTGCCAGTTCTCCGGAATGCTTCCGATCGCAACGGAATCGAATGGCTCGAATTCCCAGGTTCCGCTCGATGGGGTTTCCCGTTCTTCAAGTCGCTCACAAGACAGCCGGGCACGGTCGCGTCCTGACCTCAACGTCATCCGTGATGCTCCTCAATGCTGTGAAGACGCGACCGCGCCGGCCGGCGGATCGACTCGGGTGCGAATGTTGCGGAGCAGGGCCAAGATGCGATGCGTGGTGTGGTGGTGAGTCGTCTGCAGGGGTGTGATCGGATGGAACCGGGCGCCGCGCGTAATGATTCAAATCTCGGTTCGAGGATGGCGTGGACGCCCGGCGTCAGGACGCGCGAAGGACGTGCAACAGGAATAATTGTCGTGGCTCGCATCATTCCGAGCGCCGTCGCGACGCGAAGGAACGGACTAGAAAAGTAACCGGTCAAAAACTGGCCACTTGATCAAATCGTGACGTATCGGGTTGTTGACTAAGAAGTTGTGACAGCGTAGGTCGCCGGGGGCCACTGAATCGAGCGGTCATTACCGGTTACTATGGAAGCAGTCCGGAATCATGTCCGCGGCTCCAGCGGATGACCATCGCGGCCAACCGTCAGGACTCGCATGGTCGGAAATCGTTCGCCGCCCTCGCGCGGATGGCCCGCGAAGACGACGACCAATTGGCCCTCGGAAATGACCTTCGCTTGAAACGCGGAATGCACCGCGGCTTCGAGTCGATCGGCGCCTTTGGCGAGAGGCGACTCGAGCAACACCGGCCGCACGCCCCAGATCATCGCCATTTGTCGAACGACCGTTTCGCTGGGCGCCGGCGCGACGATGCAGGCCGCCGGCCGATGTCGCGCTACCAGTCGCGCGGTGCGCCCCGAGTTGGTCGGCGTGATGATCGCGTCCGCCTTGATGTCGTGAGCCAGCTTGCACATCTCCTGCGTGATCTGGTCGTCGATGGGCCCAACGGGCAGGTCGAGGTCGTAGCGATGGTCGTCGGCGAGAAAGGGCTCGACCTCGCGGGCGATCAGGTCCATGCAGGCCGCCGCCTCGACCGGATATCTTCCAATCGCCGTTTCGCCCGAGAGCATGACGGCGTCGGTGCCATCATAGATGGCGTTGGCCACATCGCTCGCCTCGGCCCGAGTCGGCCGCGGATTCTCGCGCATCGAATCGAGCATATCCGTCGCGGTAATGACGGGCTTGCCGGCGCGGCGAGCCTGCTGAATCAGTCGTTTTTGAACAATCGGCACTCGCTCCAGTGGAATTTCGACGCCCAGATCGCCGCGCGCCACCATGATGCCGTCGAACGCGGCGACGATTTCCTCCGCCTGCTCGACCGCCTCGGGACGCTCCACTTTCGCGAGGATCGGAACACGGAGACCGACCTCCGCCGCGGCCTGGCGAAGCTCGTCCGCGGCGCTCGCCTTGCGCACAAACGACAGCGCGATCCAATCGATGCCGGCGCGGGCGGCGACACGGAGGGCCTCCAGATCACGAACCGTCAACGCCGGAATGCCGAGCGGCGTATCCGGCAGGTTCAGTCCCTTGTTGGGCTGCAGTGTCCCGCCCACCGTCACTTTGGCAATCAAGCGATCGCCGTCGCGACGCTCGGCGATCAGTTGCATTCGCCCGTCGTCCAACAGGATTCGATTTCCCGGCCGAGCTTCCGCGAGGCACTCGGGTTCGGTCACCACCAGATCGGCGGCGGCATGGGCGGCGCATGCCAGCGACACCTCGTCGCCTTCCCGTAGTTCCCTCGCGGATGGCAGCAGCACCCGCAATTTCGGACCGGGGAGATCGGCAAGCACCGCGATGAACTTGCCGGCTCGCCGCGCCGCCTCGCGAACGTTCGCAATCCGGCGAAGGTGTTCCTCGGCTTTGCCGTGAGAAAAATTGATGCGCACAACATCGACGCCAATCGCGAACATGCGATCCAGAACTTCCGGCGTCTCGGATGCCGGTCCCAACGTCGCCACGATTCGCGTTCGGCGGTGCATGGATCCCTCCAGCAATATGGTTGGCGCTGCCAAATTGGCCGCCTGATGTTCTTATCTAGTTAGAAATGGCGAGTTGGCCAAAAAGGCTGAACCGTAGGCGCGGTCGGCGAACGCGCCTACGAATCAGAAAGTGCCAATCGGCTTTTGATTCAGGTCATTCTTGTTGACCCGGAATCTGCTGAAACTCTTTGGCGACAATCAGATGCTGCATGAACACGACCGCCAGGAACAACAGATTGATCGACATGAGAAGTGCTCCGCTGGGCCGCTAGGATGGGATATGACGGCCCAGACAGAATAACCAAGTTTGCGCAGCGATCCGCCAAAAAATTAATCTCGGCGAGCAAATTGTCGGCAATTGAACTTGATTCGGCGGCTCAGTCGATCGAATACTTGCGACTGAGAGGTCGGGAGGGGAAAACCAGGAATTCGCTATGATAGCGGCAGCGGAATACCGTTTCCAAAGGCCGTCGTGCCCGCATGGTTCGAACGACGATCATCGCGATCTGGACATTGCTGATGGCGGCGGCGATCGGTCTGCCGATTGCCGCGTCCGCGGGATCGGCCGGCGCCGCGCAGGTTCAATCGACGATTCGAATCGCCTTGCTGTTTTATTTTGCCGCGGTCGCACTCATGGTGCGCATTCGTGCCGAGGCGTGGAGGGCAGGGGGCTCGCCGGTGCGGATCGCCCGGCTGCTCTGGGCGCTCGGCTGGTCGGCCTACGTGGTTCATGTGCTGTTCGCGTTTGACCATTATCACCATTGGTCGCACGCCGACGCTTTCGCCCATACACGCGAGGTCAGCGGCGTGGGCGAGGGCATCTTGGTCTCGTATTTCTTCACCATGTTCTGGGGCGCCGATGCGCTGGCGTGGTGGATTCGTCCGCGGGTGTACCTTCGCCGGTCTGCCTGGATTGGCTGGACCATTCACGGGTTCATTGCGTTTGTTGTGTTCAATGGGGCGGTGGTCTATGCGTCGGGGCCAGTGCGCTGGGTGAGCGCGGCCATGTTCGCGATTCTCGCAGCGCTATTCGCCTTGCGATATGGCCGGGTTTTTCAAACCGTGTCGAAATCGTCCAAGCGAGTGTCCGCTTGAAATCGATCTCCCACTTCGTGACGCTGCCGACGCCGTGCAGCTATCTGCCGGGCCAGCGGTGGCAGCTTGAATACGAGGTGGTGGCGGCGATGTCGCCGGCCGAATACTTGGAACGGATGCGAAGCGGCTGGCGTCGGTTCGGCTTCACCATGTTTCGCCCGCGCTGCCCGAGCTGCACCGCCTGCCGGACCTTGCGAGTGTTAGTGGACCAGTTTCGACCCAATCGCAATCAACGCCGGGTGCGCAGCATCAATGAGGGCGAAATTCGGCTGAAAATCGGCCAGCCGTCGGTAAGCCGCGAAAAGCTCGATTTGTATGACCGCTATCACGCGTTTCAGTCGGAATTCAAGAATTGGCCGCTCCACGCCCCCAAGGATGTGGACGATTTTGTGCACTCCTACGTCGATAATCCATTCCCCGTGTCGGAATTCTGCTATTACCTGGGCGATCGGTTAGTCGCGGTGGGATACGTGGATGAGTTGCCCGGCGCGTTGTCCGCGATTTACTACTTCTACGATCCGCAAGAGCGGCGGCGATCGCTGGGAACCTGGAACGTCTTGAGCGTGATCGAGGTGGCCGCGATGCGGGGAATTCCGCACGTTTACCTGGGCTATTTCGTTGATGGCTGCCGCTCACTGGAGTACAAGGCGAACTTCGTTCCCAATCAATTTCGCCTCCCCGATGGCCAGTGGATCGACTTTCGCGTCTGAAACCCCCTGACTCCCGTGCCGGAAATCGTTATCCTAATCGCGAACGCTTGCCGCTCGCGGAGCGTATCAGGAACATCTCGCAGCAAATGAGATTAAGGACCAGGGGCGCGTCGATTCATCATGGCATCCAACGTTGTCGTCGAAACCCGCAATTTAACCAAGGTCTACCGCGATTTTTGGGGCCGCCAAAAGAAAACGGCCCTGCGGGCCTTGAACCTGAAAATCAACAAGGGCGAAATCTTCGGCCTGCTCGGGCCCAACGGTTCCGGGAAGACGACGACCATCAAGCTGCTGCTCGGCCTGCTTTTCCCGACCGAGGGCGACGCCTTCGTCTTCGGCGAACCGGCCGCGCAAGTTAATAAGAACGAGCGGATCGGTTATCTGCCCGAAGAATCGTACCTGTATCGATTTCTCAACGCGGACGAGACGCTCGACTTTTATGGCCGGCTCTTCACGATGAGCGCCTCGGAGCGAAAGAAGCGTTCCGCGGCGCTGATTGACATGGTCGGGCTGTCCAAAGACAAGAAACGCCAACTCAAAGAGTATTCCAAGGGCATGCGCCATGCGCATCGGCCTGGCCCAGGCCCTGATCAACAATCCTGAATTGGTCATTCTGGACGAGCCGACTTCCGGTCTCGACCCGCTCGGCACGCGCTGGATGAAGGATTTGATTTTGGATCTGCGAAAACAGGGCAAGACCGTGCTAATGTGCAGCCACCGCCTGGACGACGTGCAGAACGTTTGCGATCGCGTCGCGATTCTTCACGACGGTGAGCTGCAGGAATATGGCGAGGTCAGTAAACTGCTGGAAGACGCCGCTCGAGTGGAACTGCGGGCAAAGGGCGTGAAACTGACGCCGGAACTTCAGGTCGAATTGGAGGCCTTGCTCAAGAAATATGGCGGCTCGATCGAGAAGATCGGCCATCCGACGACTACGCTCGAGGATCTGTTTTTGCGAATCGTCGAGGAAAGCAAGGCTCGTCCTGGCCGGCGCTACCTGCCGCCGAGCGAGCGGCCCACGGTGGCGGCGAACGCTGCCCCGAGCGGGGCCGAGACTGGTTTCAAGGCCGAACCGCCACGATGACAAGGGCCGCTGTCGTTTTCGCCAACAAAACAAGATTGTATCCGTGACCGAGGGCGTTTGACGTGACCGCGCCGAGTTTGATCCCGTTTGCCAGTCTGGTGCTGGAAACGCCGCAGTTCCAATGGGCCCATTGGCACTCGTACCTTGAGACCTATCTGCAGGATGGCGGCGGTTTTGCCTTGCTTGGCATATGGGTTTGGATCGTCGCCACGTTCCTGCGATCGGTTAGTCCGCAGGGGCGCCGCGGGCGCCGGCGTTCCGCTCAGCCTTCTCGTCGTCGCCGTGGCGTCGCTGGCGCTATATTCGGTGGGCGGAATCGGGGCGCTAATCGCTGCATATTCATTGGTGAAGCAAGACGCGTCCTCGGGAATCACGGCTGAAGAATTCGCCGCAAAAATGAAGTTGTGGAACCAGATCATGTCGCTGGGCGGCGCCGTGGCGCTGCTGGGCGTGTTCGTGCCCTTCCTGCGCGACAATTTGAAAGTGCGCTTCCGCCGCGTCTGGGCTCTGGCTCGCCTGGCCTTTATGGAAGCCGTGCGCCGACGCGTGATCTGGGTCTTCCTGATATTCGCGGTGTTGTTCCTGTTCCCGCCGAAGTGGTTTTTCCCGATCAAGCCAGAGGACGAACTCCGGTCCAACGTGTCCCGGATTTACACGGGCACCACTCCAATTTTGCTGCTGGCGGCAGCCCTGCTGGCGTCCTTTAGCATTCCCACCGACATTCGTAATCAGACCATTCACACCATCGTGACCAAGCCGGTCGAGCGGTTTGAGATTGTGCTCGGCCGTTTCCTGGGGTTCTTCGGATTGATGACGATGATCATGCTGGGCGTGTTCACATTCGGCTTGGCGATGATCGCCATGACCCGGTTTGATCCCGACGCCGAATATGAAAGCAAGAAAGCGAGGGTGCCGGTTTACGGCAAGCTTGCCTTCACCGGTCCACGAAACTTCCAGGGCGACTCGGTCGGCCGCGAATGGGAGTACCGTAAATATGTTCCTGGCGGCGTCGCCAGTACCTTTCGGGCCAATTGGCTCTTTTATGACGAGGATCTCGAACGCAGCCTGGCGAAATTGCCAGAGTCGGTGACGTGCGAGTTTGGCTTTGATATTTTCCGCACCTCGAAGGGTGAGGAAAACAAGGGAGTGCTTTGTTCGTTTTTCATGACGACGCACCAGGCAAATGCCAATCAACAACACCTCACCGAAGTGACCCAACAATACAAGGAACGCACCAAGGGTCTGGTGAATCCAAACCCGACCGGCACGCCGGCCGAACGGCGCGACTGGGAGTTGCTCAAGGGAATCGTCGGGGAATTGGGCTACTACGAGTTCCCCAACAAGGAAGTCACCGACTATCACACGCAATCGGTGCCGGTGCCGCCGACCTTGTTCGCCAAGGCCGCGGAAGGCACGCCGAAGACCGTGGACGTGCCGGGCAGCGGCCAGCAAGAACAGCCGCGCCTGGTCATTTCGGTACGCTGCGACAGCCCGAGCCAATACTTGGGCGTGGCTAAAAATGACCTCTACTTATTGGCGAAGGAACGCAGCTTTTACGTCAACTTTTTCAAGGGCTTGGTCGGGCTGTGGCTGCGGTTGGCAGTTGTCATCGGCATCGCTGTGACCTGTAGCACTTACTTAAACGGCATTGTCAGTTTCCTGGTGACAATCTTCTTGACCATGCTCGGTTTCTTCGGGACCTATCTATCGACTTTCGTTCTCATGCCCTTCCAGACCAACCTGGCCAATCCCGGCCCGGCTGATTCGTTCCGCAAGTTGCTTTCCAACGAAGCCCTGGGTCAGACGCCGGATCAAACGAATCCCGCGCACCAGGTGGCTTCGGCGATGGACGAAGTGTTCCGCTGGTGCTTGCGGCGCGTGTTCAACGTCGTGCCCAATCTGGAACGGTGGGACTGGGTCAACTACATCCAAAGCGGCTTTGATGTGCCGCTTCAGGAACTGACCTTGACTTGTATTTTCGTGGCGGGCTATTTGGCCTTGTGGGCCGTCTTGGCGCATTACTTGATCAAGTGGCGGGAAGTCGCTACCTGGTAAACTAGGCGGTGGTTCGATGGCACGGAATGTCTTCGATCGCAACATGACTCCTGGGAGGCGCGATAGATGAAAACCAGCGCCGAACTTCAGCGGATTTCGTATTTCCGCAAGCTGACCTATTTCGGCTTGATCCTGTTCCTGTTCACGCTGCTGACCTTTTACAGGCCTGCGTCGGAACTGCTGGGCAGTCAGCGCCTCGCCGGGCTCTCCGTCTCGCGACAGGCCCGCCGGCTGCAACTGAACGAGGCCGATCTCGGCCAGGCCGACCTGGCGGGTTCGACCGCCCGCCTGTCGTTGAGCGGCGCCCGCGGCTTCGTGATTTGCGGCCTCTGGATCCAGGCGATCGAAAATCAAAAGAAGCACGAATGGTCCGACGTCGAGATCCTGACCAACACCATTACCAAACTTCAGCCGCACTTTCTCACGCCTTGGCTGTTTCAGAGTTGGAACCTCGCTTACAACGTTTCGGTCGAGGCGGACCGCGTTCGCGACAAGTATTTTTACATCGCCAAGGGCATTTCGCTACTGTGCGACGGCGAGCGAATTAATCGTTACAACGGCATCGACGCCGCCGGCCAGCCTTACACCGTCGGCAATCCGGACATGCGCTTCTGGATTGGGTTCTATATCGCCAACAAATTCGGCTCCAGCGACGAGCAGCATACGCTTCGAAGCCTGTTCCAGATGAGTTGCATCAATCCCGAAAAGCGCGACCCGGACCAGTTGATGCACAAGGATTCGGCGGGCCGTCTGGAGTTGGACACCCCGGCATTCGAGCAATTTCTCCGGGAAAACCCGATGCTCTGCCGCCGCTTGCGCGACCACTTGCGCTGCCGCCGCCCGGAAGATGTGGTGGACTTCCTCCGGGACAATGCCAAGATCCCCATTCGCTATGAAGTGGTGGATAACAAATGGACCTTGATGCGGCGACCGGAAGAACAGTGGCCCGTGCTTCCCGACTATGCGTTGACCAAAGAGTCCGCGCCGCCCAACGGCGAAGTGGGCGGCGACTTCGACAGCTACCTCGATGCGTGGGCGTGGCATCTGTTCGCCCAGGAGCCGCTGCCACCGGTGGCCTATGAAAAGCCCGCCGCGGGCGTGCCGCCGTATGATCCCTTGCGCTATCGAATGCCCCGCGCTCCCGCCTCGATTATCTTCCGCCATCAGCCGGCTCGAATGCTTTCCTATATCGCGGAACGATTTCTCGCGGAGGGCTGGTTCGATGATTCCGGCTGGGACGTGGACGAAGGCAAACTGACCGGTCAATGGTTCGACAAGAAGGTCGTCGTCGGCGCGGATCCGCGTTACTCGTCGCAGGAGGCCTGGCGAAAAGCGCACGAGGCCTGGATGACTCACGGCCGAATTAACGGGTTTCTGCTGACCGAGGCGCAGAAACGCAATCTTACAAACGAAGCTCGGGAGTTTCGTTCGGCGTACGAATTGACCGAGTACATGCTCGGTCCGGATCTGGTCGAGAGCGAAGTTTCGCCGTCGATGTGGCAAAGTTTCGACGCGCATCGGCAATTGGTTTATCTGCAACAAAACTTTCGCATGACCAATTTCCGCCATCACCTTTATCGAGCAGAGGCCGAAAAGGATGACCGCACGATCAAGGCGCGGAAACTGCTTTGGGCCGCCGCTCATTCACGCGACAACCCGGAACTCGCCATCCGCAGGTACGAAGAAGGTTTCCGTGAGTTGGTGGGCGATCGAGCGACCGGCCAGCAAGGCGTGCTCGAGGCCTTTCCCGAATTCCGCCACGACCAAAACATGCAGGAAGAATGGCTCAGCAAGGAGTATCGCTACCTGAATGTGTTGGAACAGTTCCGCGGGCCGAACATCCGAACCGCGATGAGCATTCCGAACATCATGTCGCCATTCAGTTTCACTCCGGCGGCAACATACTCAGGGCTGCTCTACATGTATTCGCCGCGGCATCAGGAATTGCCATCGCTGTTTTCCGGCCCGCTCGAGGCGAAGGATTCCAAGGACGAGCCGTGGGTCGATCGCGGGTTGCTGGAGACTCGAGCCCGCATCCGGGCGGGCCGGCCGGCCCCGCACCAACCGCCCCCCGGCGTAACTTCGCAGCAAGCCCAGTGATTCGGACGCCGGTCAAAGGATTTCGATGAACAAGGTCGCCCTGTCGATTCTCGCGCACCCGGACGACGCGGAATTCTTGTGCGCGGGAACCCTGATTCGCTTGCGCCGTGAAGCGGGGTGGGAGATTCATCTCGCCACGATGACGCCCGGCGACCTGGGCACGGCGGAATACTCGTCGGAGGAAATCGCCCGCATTCGCCGCGCCGAGGGCGCTGCCGCCGCCGACGTGATCGGCGCATCCCTATCACTGCCTGGACGAACGCGATCTTCGCGTCTTCTACTCGGAGACCACGCTCGCCAAGGCCACGCGGTTGTTGCGGGAAGTCGGTCCGCAAATCGTCTTCACGCACAGCCCGCAGTGCTACATGCTCGACCACGAAATGACGAGTCAAATCGTCCGGGCGGCATGCTTCGCCGCTCCCGTGCCCAACTATCTGCCGGGCGAGTTGAAGCCGCTCGAGCACATTCCGCATCTCTATTACTCTGACCCGGTCGAAGGCAAAGACGCGTTGGGCCATGAGATTCTGCCCGGTTTTTGCATCGACATCGGCAGCGTCATCGAAACCAAGGCGGAAATGCTTGCCAAGCACGCGAGTCAGCGAAACTGGCTGATCAAGCACCACGGCATGGACAACTACATCGAGTCAATGCGGCAGTGGAGCGCCCATCGGGGCGGCGAGCGAGCCATCGCCTTCGCCGAGGGCTTCCGCCAACATCTGGGCCATAGCTATCCGCAAGACAACCTGCTCGCGAAGATCCTCGGCTGGATCTGACGTCAAATCCTGACCGAACCCATTTCACCTTCCGCGTGTCACCGCTTTCATTGCCGGTTGCGGCGCGGTATGATCCGAAAATGTTTGAAACCTTCGAGCACACGGCGGATTTGGGGCTGCGCGTTCGCGCGGCGAATTTGGACCAGTTGTTCGCCGAGGCCGCCGAAGCCTTGTTCGCGACCATTGTCGAGGATCCGGCCGCGGTCCGGCCGCTCAACCAGGAGCGAATCGCGATCGCCGGCAGGGACCGCGAATACCTCTTGTTCGATTGGCTGAAAGAGCTGCTCTACCGCTTCGACGGCGAGCACAAGCTGATTTCCCGATTCCAGGTGACCGTCGGTCCGGCCGGACTAAAAGCCGATGTCTGGGGCGAACCGCTCGATCTGGAACGCCACGTGCTGAATCATGAGGTGAAGGCGATCACCTACCACGGCCTGAAAATCGAACAAACGCCTGACGGCTGGTTGGCGGAAGTCATCGTGGACATTTGAAATCGCCGCGGAGAATGGCAATGGCTAAGGAAGCGTTTTCGGGATCACTGGAACGTATCGACTCATGCTGCTGGCGCATTCCGAAGAGCTACAAGCCCGGAATGCGCGTTGACGGGCGGATCTTCGCCAGCGAGCAGCATGATCGACGCAATTCGCGCAACGATCAGGCGCCCGACCAGGTCGCAAATGTCGCCTTTCTCCCGGGCATTCAGGGCGCCAGCCTCGCCATGCCCGATATTCACTGGGGCTACGGCTTTTGCATCGGCGGCGTCGCGGCCACCGACCCCGACGAGGGCGGCGTCATCTCGCCGGGCGGCGTCGGCTACGACATCAATTGCGGCGTCCGTCTGGTTCGCAGCAATCTCTTCTATCAGCGACGTCAAGCCGCACCTGCGCGAACTGGTCGAGACTCTGTTCACGCAACGTGCCCACCGGCGTCGGCCGCTCCGGCAGGTACAAGTTCGACAGCCAAGGAATTGCAGCAGCTCTTGGGCAAAACGGCTCGCGGCTATTTGCTCGGCCGCGGCCTGGCCGAGCCGTCGGACATCGCCCATACCGAGGCCGAAGGACGCATCGATCTGACGCCGAGCCCGATCGCGTTAGCGACCACGCGCTGACCCGCGGCGCCGAACAGTGCGGCACGCTCGGTTCGGGCAACCACTTCATGGAGGTGCAGGTCGTCGATCCGTCTTCGATCCCGATGTCGCCAAGGCGTTCGGCCTGGAAAAGGATCAGATTTGCGTCATGATCCATTCGGGTTCGCGCGGCCTCGGCTATCAGGTCTGTGACGACGCACTGGCGATGCTTCGCGGCGTGCCCGGAAAAGCATGGCATCGCGCTGCCCGACCGCCAGTTGGCCTGCGCCCGGTCGATAGCGCCGAGGGCAAGCATTACATCGCTGCCATGCGCGCCGCGGCGAATTTCGGCTTCTGCAACCGCCAGTTGCTGATGCAGCAGGCACGCGAGGTTTTCGCCGACGTCTTCGGCCGATCCTGGCAAGATCTGGGCATGAACTTGCTCTACGACGTGGCGCACAACATCGCCAAGCTCGAAGAGCACGCTGTTGATGGAAAGAAAAAGCGAGTCTGGGTGCATCGCAAGGGGGCTACGCGAGCGTTTCCCGCGGGCCACCCGGACGTGCCGGAGGTTTACCGGGCTGTGGGCCAACCGGTGATCATTCCGGGCGACATGGGCCGCGCAGTTGGGTCCTGGTCGGCCGGCCCGGCAGCATGGCCAAGACCTTCGGCACGACCTGTCATGGCGCGGGCCGGGCGATGAGTCGCACCGCGGCCCTGAAAGACGCCGCCGGACGGCGCATCGACAAGGAACTCGAAGCGCGCGGCGTCATCGCTCGCGCCGCAAAGCCGAAAGGGCTTGGCCGAGGAGCAACCGAAAGCCTATAAGAACGTCGATGAGGTCGTCGAGGTGGTGCACGAGGCGGACCTGTCCGCGAAAGTCGCCCGCATGCGGCCGATCGGCGTGATCAAGGGTTAAGCGATTCGACCGGGGTGGCCATGACCTCGAAGCTGCGCATCGGCATTGTCGGCGCCGGCGAAAACACGCCGCACGAAGCACATCCCCGGCTTGCGGGCCGAGCCGGATGTCGAGATCGTCGCCGTGTGCAATCGCCGGCCCGATTCCACCGACCGGGTCGCGCACAGTTTGGCATCGAGCGGCAATTCGCGAAATGGGAAGATCTGGTGGCCGATCCCGCGATCGACGCGGTCGTCATCGGCGCCTGGCCTTATTTGCATTGCCCAGTTACGCTGGCGGCGCTGGCTGCCGGAAAACATGTTCTCACTGAAGCCAGAATGAGCTTGAATGCGGCCGAGGCGCATCGGATGCTGGAGGCCGCGCGGAAATACGCCGGCCGGGTGGCGCAGATCGTGCCCAGTCCGTTTGGCCTGGCCGGCGAGGCCTTCGTTCGCGACCTGATCGAATCCGATTACCTCGGCGAATTGCGCGAATACCACGTTCATTCGCAAACCGGCGCGCTGAGCGATCCCGATGCCCCGCTCGGCTGGCGGCAGGACGCCGGCTTTTCGGGCATCAATGCGCTGTCGCTCGGCATCTTGCATGAAACCGTTTCGCGTTGGTTGCCGCAGCCGGCGCAGGTCTTTGCCCGAACCCGCGCGTTCATTCCGGAGCGAATCGATTCCGGCAGCGGCTTGCGGCGGCCGGTGGAAACGCCCGATTGCATCCAGGTGCTCGCAAAACTACCCTCCGAGGCGGTCGGCGCCTATCACCTTAGCGGCGTAACGCCGTATGGCGGTGGGACGGGGGTAGTTTTCTACGGCAGCCGCGGCGCTTCATTACGATTTGAACGCCGACCGGATTCTCGGCACCCGCGACGCCGGACCGTTGCGCAAACTCGCGATTCCGAACGAAAAGCGCGGCGGCTGGGCGGCCGAAACCGATTTTGTCCGCTCGATCCGCGACGCGCAGCCCGTGCGACTGACCGATTTCGAGACCGGCGTCGGCTACATGGAATTCACGGAAGCCGTCGCCCGCAGCGCCCTAAACGATGAATTGATCGATCTGCCGCTCGAGGAATTCACTCGGTGAGGGCGTGGCGGCCGCTTAGCCATTCGATGCCCGCCCAGATCAGTCCCCAAAGGGCGACCAGCGCCAAGAGCCACAAGCACATCGCGGCCAAATGATTGGTGACGCCGTAGTGCATTTGCGTGAAAATCTCATGGGCAAAAGTCTGATCGCCAGGCGTCTCGACCAGTTTGCTGGCGCTCAGTTCGCCGAGCGATAGCGCCGCGACGGCGAGCGCCGCCCGCAAATACGATGGCCAGAGCAGCGGCCAGACCACATGGCGCAGTTCCTGCCACGCCGATGCGCCGTCGGTCCGCGCCGCTTCGAAGAGTTCACGGGGAACCAACCGGATCATCGGCCATAGCAGAGCCGCCGCGCACGGCAAAAAACGAATCAGGTCCGCCCAGATGATTGGCAATGGCGATGGCCCATCGTAAAGCAGCCGCCGCGCCAAGTTCAGTCCGCCGCCCGGCAACCGCTCCTCGAGATCCATCAATTGATTAATGGCGTCCTTGAGCCCCAGGCCGATCACCGGGCCCGATATTGTCCAAACCAGGATCAGAAGAAACGCCAGGCCAAACCGGAGCCAGCGGCGGTCGCGCGCGGCCCAGCATCCCAGCAGGCCGAGCGTGGCCGCGCCGAAGCCGGTCGCCGCCGCCCACAGCAGGCTTTCCAACAACCGGGCGCTTTGCACCTCAAACGCTCTCGCGAGTTGACCCAAGGCGATCTGGATCGACCAGGCATCCCCCGGCGGCGACTGCCCCGTGCGCCAAAACAGGCTGCCGATCGGAATGCCGAGCAACAGCAGCATCACGCCGCTCACCCCGAGAAACGCCGCCCAGCGCCACCCGCCAGAGCGCAAAGGTCCGCACATGATCGGGGGCCATCGTCAGCGGCGGAGAGGTTCGGTCCCAGCGCGGCAGTGCCCAAGCCATCAGCAGCATCGCCGCCAGCGTTGGCGGGATCGACAAGACGATGGTGCGCGCGAGTGCGTCGTGCGTGTCCGGATCGGCGCTTGGGTCGGGCCGCGCAAATTCATTGTAAACCTCCTCGGCGAAGGTTCGCACCTGCATCATGTCGGTGACGGTGATTTCGCCAGCTGTCTGAATGCCGACCCAAAGGGCGGCGACGCCGATCGCCGGCAGCGCACGCGGCAACGAAACGCGAAATAGCGTCCGCCAGGGGCCGCCGGTTGTCAGCGCGTCTTCTTCGAGATGCGGCTCCACCCAGCGAAAGCCTTGCCCGGCCAGCCAGATGACCCAGGGCATTGCCGCCAGGGCATGCACCCAAATCGCCGCCGGCAAGCCCACGGCCCACGGTTTCCAGGGGATCCGGCCGGGCGTCGGGTTTTGCGCGGCGCTTTCCCAAAACCGCAGCGCAAACCAGCCGCCGCGGCCAAGCGTCGCCTGCCACGCCGACACCAGCAGCGGCAAGGGGATGAAAAGCACCAGGACCACCAGGCGGCGGAACCACGCTCGGCCGGGAAGGTCGCTGCGGAAGATCAGCCACGCGGAAACGACCCCCAGCGGCAGCGCCAGCGCCAGCGTGCCGGCGATCAGGATCAGCGTGTGGCGAATGAGTTGCACCAGACGCGTGGTCTCGGCCCATGCCGACCAGGCCGTGGGATAATGCGCTAACTCGGCGGCTAACGCGGCGAGCGGCGGACCGACGACCAGCAGCCATAAGGTCGGGGCCAGGACAAGCCGAAATCGCATCGCGCATGCTCAGAAAAAAAGAACCGGCCCATGGCCTTGCCCATGGGCCGGTCGATGGTTGACGCTCCACGTCGCCGCTACCGGCCGCTGTCCATCGGCTGCGCCTGACCGCCGGCCGCCTTGCCCTCGTTCTCAAAGCGGCGATGGATGCTGGGGCGATACTGCTTCGGCCGCGGTTGGGCCGGGTCGTACAGGCAGATCAATTTCCCGTCGTTGGAGGCCAGGTACGCGCGGTCGGTGATGTCGTTCACCGGAGTGTAATTGTAACCGGCCATGTCGATTGAGCCGCGGACCGTGCCGCGCTTGCGATCGACCACGAGCAGCTTGCCGAGCGGATTGAGCGCGAAAACGGTGCGATCGCTGGCCGACAAGAATTGCTTCACTCGCACGGCCGAGTAGCTGCCGTTCGCGGCGAAGAGGCCGTCCTGCGGCTTGGGCGGCGTGCCGTCGTCGGCGTTCAGACGGAACAGTTGGCCGTTGGTCGTGGTTACGAACACGTCTGGAGCGATCGTCGCCGGTTTGACGGCCGGCACGCCCTGCACATTGAACGTCCACAGCGCCAGTCCGCGGTCGGCCTGGAACGCGTAGATCGTCCCGTCGATCGTCGGGACCAGCAGCCGCAGTCCCAGTTGATCAACGGGAGCCGAGATGTTGGACCGAATCGCGTCGCGGCCCAGGCTGTAATAGCGGACGCCGTCGAATCCCTGCGAGATAATGTCATGTTCCGAGCCGACAATGATCATGCGGGTGTGAATGCGGCCCTTGCCGGGCGAATACGGATTTTCGTTGACTGCCTGATAGAGAATCGGCGTCTGAAACGCGCGGAACGGCAGCGATTCCGACCAGCGTTGTTCCATGACCGCCGGCGGCGCGTTGCGCCGGCTATACTCGCTCAAGCGCGAAATCGTATCCACCGCCGCCAGCGAAGGAGATGACGCGATCTCACTGGTGCTGGAAAGCTCGCCGGGGCGTGATGTTCGCGACGACCGTCAACGACGGCGAGGACGGCGTCGGCGCCACGTTATCGGTCGGAAAGCCGTAATTTGGCCCAAACACCGAGCGGACGATGTTGAGGCTCGGCGTGCTGTTGTCACGCGGGTCCGGGCTGGTCCATTTGATGAGATCCTCATACTTCTCGTCGTGCTTGTTGTACGGCTCGGTGTCCTCGGCGCGGGTTCGCCACGGCGGAGTATACCCGTATTGATAACCGACGAGTCTGCGAACCGTTGTAGCAAACCACCACGTAGGGCCCGTTCGACGCCGGGCCCGTGGTCGGCATTTTCGGCAGTCGCATCGACCAGCGCAACGATGCGCTGCGTTTCAGGGCGATCGGCTTCTTGTTCGAATCCAGTTCGAACAGATCATAGCCGAACATGTGCTGCTCTCGAATGACGATGATGGCATTCTGGTCGATGGCCACATCGGGAACCGACGGGGGATATGGCTGAGCCGGCTGCACCGACCAGAACTTTTGCCCCGTCTCCGCGTCGTAGAGGGCCAGCGTGCCGCTTTCCATTTGCACGACCATGAGCACGATGTTGCGCGGGCCAGCCGCGCTGGGCGCGGTGATCGGGACCAGCTGCATGTTGGCGATGACATCCCGACGCCTCTCGACGGGCAGCGTGATGGTCCACGCCATTTTTACGCCGGCCCGATCGAGATCCGCCTTTTCGGGGATGTGCGCCAGCGTGTAAACACGCGACGGCGCCTGTCCGAACAACGCCGATGTCCCCAGCACGATGCCCATCAAAGTCAACCAGATTCGCATAGCCGTCCCCTGCGGATACGTCGAAGGATATTCTCAACCATTCTAGTTTAACACGGTTGATATCGAGGGGAAACGATTTTCATGAATTCCCCACAGGTCGTTGGCTGAGCGGGCGACCTGATCGTCGTGCGCGGCGGAGTCATTTTTTGCCGAGTTGACGCTTCGAGACGAAAAAATCGGTCAGGATGGCGCCGCAGCGGGCGGCCAACACGCCGCCCAGCACTTCCGCGCGATGATTCAGCCGCGGGTCCGAGACGATCTGGTAAAGCGTGTGGCAGGCGCCCGCCTTCGGATCGATCGCGCCATAAATCACCTGCGGCAAGCGCGCCTGGACAATGGCGCCCGCACACATCGGGCACGGCTCCAAGGTCACGTACAACATGCAATCGTCCAACCGCCACGAACCCAACGCCTCGGCGGCCTGCGTGATGGCGATCATCTCGGCGTGGGCGGTCGGATCGTTGAGTTGTTCGCGCTGATTGTGGGCGCGGGCGACCACGCCGCGGCGAGGATGCACGATCACGGCCCCGACCGGCACCTCGTCCGCTTCAAAAGCGATCGCCGCCTCCTCCAGGGCGAATTCCATGTGCATCTCATGGAACGGGTGCCGCGGATCGGCGCCCATCAAGTCGAGCGCCAACCGGTCGCTCGCCGATACCGGGCCGCCGATCCAGACAAATTCATCGCCGTTTTCCGCCATATCTTTTCCTCGTCTGTCTGCATTCGTCTTAGCCCGATGATTGCCGCGCGGCAAATCACTGGCATTGCGGTCCGCGCGCACGGAGACGATTGCCGAACTTGCCTTGATCGGGAACAGTTTTCTAGGTTTTTTCGAGTGACGAATCCACGCGAAGAGGTTAGATTCGAACCATCCAATTCCACGAGGAGTACCATCCCATGACTCGCGAAATTGACGATGTCGATGATCGCCCCCGGCGGCGAAAGAAAAAGAAAAAACAACCCCAGGTCAACACGCGGCTGATGATTTACTTTGTGATCGCCGGCTCGGCGGTGGTGCTCCTGTTTACAATCGCCATGGTCGTCGCCGGACTGATCATGTTGAGGCCGGCCAAGATCGTCGCGCCGACGGAATTCGCGATGTATAACTCGCCTGAAGAGGTGTTTCACGTCGAACTGCCCAAGGGCTGGAAACAAGAAGACGGCGGCGTTCTACACGCCTACTATGTCACCTCCAAACAGGGCTCGGCCTCGATCAGCGCCGGCGAAAACAACGTCAGTTCGATCATTGGCGATGGCTTGAGAGCAAACGAAGATCCAAACGCCGCCGATGAACGCCTGGCGGTTTCACAACTACACGTGCTCAAAACGAAGCAGTTTGAACAGGAATACGGCAAATACGAGGAGGAGCCGGCGGTCACCATCAAGACCGGCTTCGGCAAGGCGCGGCGCTCAAAATTCACCGGCCTGGTCGGCGGCCTCCGGCGCGTGCGCGGCTACCGTCTGACCGCTCTCGGTTCGCGAACGCAAATCACCGTGGTCTGCATCTGCTCGCCCAGCGACTGGGACACCCTCGAACCGGCCTTCAGCCGCGTGACCCAGAGCGTGGGTTCGGGCAGCCGGCAGCAGAAGTGATGTTTTGGCCACAAGGTGGCGCCTTGCGGGACCGCGCCTGGAATCGAAACAGGAGCCCGAACCGCAAGCAAGGGATTGGTTTCCGCAATCTCCCTTGCTTGCGCTTTGGGCTCCTGTTTCGATTGTTTCCGCAATCTCCCTTGCTTGCGCTTCGGGCTCCTGTTTCGATTGTTTCCGCAATCTCCCTTGCTTGCGCTTCGGGCTCCTGTTTCGATTGCCGGCTCCTCGTCACTGCCACGAAACGTCTTGCCCGTAAGGCCCCGCCTTGCCGAGTGCGCCCAAAGGCGGCGAAGCCGCCCAGGCAGTGAGTCGCCGGGCGAGAGGGTTTTACCCGCCGGCACGTTGCGGTAAGATACCACCGGACGATACGCATACGAGGAACTGCCATGGTCATGCTCAAAGGCACCATTCAGGATGGCCAGGTTCATTTGTCGCAACCGACCGATCTTCCCGACGGCACGGAAGTCATGGTGCTGGCCAACGGCGTCCCACAAACGATCGGGATTCCCGATGACCAATGGCCGACCGACCCGGATGGCATTTCAAAGCTGATTGCCCGCATGGAGCGCGTTGAGCCGTTCGAGGTGACGCCCGCCGAGGAGGCCGAGGCGCAGGCCTGGCGCGATCGGGTCAAAAAACATACGCTCGCGCATCAAGACTCGACGATCGAAGGAATATTTGAATGAGGCGATTTCTGCTCGACAGCAACGCGGCCGGGCATTACATCAATCGCCGCAAGGGAGTTCGCGAGCGCGCCATTGCCGAGGTCGCTCACGGCAATCGCATCGGCATCTGCATGCCGGTTCTCGGAGAACTCTGGTTCGGAGTCGAGAATAGTGCCAGCCGCGATCGCAATGCCCAGCGTTTGATGACCGCGGTCGCCGACTGGACGGTCTGGCCTTACGAAGCGAAAGCCGCCCAGGAATATGGCCGCATCGCCGCCGAATTGAAGCGTGCCGGCCGACCAATTCAGCAAATCGACATCATGATCGCGGCGATTGCCCAATCGCTCGGCAATTGCACGGTCGTATCTTCAGACTCCGATTTTGCTGTGGTCACAAGCCTCGCGGTCGAGAACTGGGAGACATGAGTTTCACTGGCTCATACCGCAAGCCATCGCTTGGCCGAGCGCTCCCGGCCCAACGGGCGGCGAATCCGCCCAGGCAGCGGGCCGCCGGGCGGAGCCCGGCGTCCAGGACAAATGCTGCCGTCGCATCAAAGGTGATGGCGAGCTACAATCACGTCGAGCATCGACGGCTTGCTCGGCACTGGCCAGCGATACCCAAATCTCAGTGCCGCGTCGGCTGTTTGCGATAAAGGAGCCCATGATGTTGCGACTACTTGCAATTCCATGTTTGACAGCCAGCCTATTCCTGTTCGGCGTGGCGACCGCTCGCGCAGGAGAAAGACCACACATTGTTGGCAAGTGGGTGCGAAAAGCCAATCCGAAGCACACAGTCAAAATTGAGAAGAAAGGCGACGTGTTCCGTCTCACCGCGCTCGCCCGATCCGGGGAATTGTCCTTTGCCACATTCGGAATTGGAATCATCGACGGCGAAAAGCTGGTAGTGAGTTACTTCGCCGACTTCTCGGCGCCGTACTATTCCGGGCCACCTATTAACGGGACTTCAGGCCCGGTGGTCATCGTATACCGACTTGAAAAAGACAGGCTCGTAGGTCGAACGGCAGGTGCTTCAGATAGCGGAAAGATTGAAGAGGACGTGCTGATCCGGCAGAAATGATGTTCAACCGGCTACGTCACTCTTTCCGCGGCTCCGCCTTGCCGAGCGAGCCCGGCCCAACGGGCGGCGGAGCCGCCCAGGCAGCGGGTCGCCAGGCGGAGCCCGGTCAGCGGGGGTTTGCCGGTGCGATTATTCCAAAACCGAACTTTCATCGGCAATTGTGTAGGAAAGATGGCATCCGATTCCAGACAATGCCAAAGACGATGAAACGATTCAAGGTTTTTACATTGTCGTGTCTGGTGCTCTTCGCCTGCGTGGTCGGCTCATGCTGGCTTCTGGAATACCACGACACCGTTCTCAAGCGAAAGTCCGCTCGGCTCGAAACGGGAATGACACGACTGGAAGTAGAGGCGATCATGGGTGAAGGAAATCGCCTGCCCGTGAATGAGGTTCCTCGGCTTGGAAATCGTCCGGCAGTTTTTGGAGATGAGTTCTATACCTGGAGTGACCAACGGGGGACGGTCTATGTCGGCTTCGAACACGGACGACTGGTGAGCAAGTGGTATTGGGAGCCAAGCCTCTGAGGACTTTCCCTTGCATCCCCGCCTCCGCCTTGCCGAGCGCGCCCGGCCCACCGGGCGGCGAAACCGCCCAGGCAGCGGGTCGCCGGGCAAAGCCTGGCGACCAGAAACGCCTTTGTCGCATGGTAACCAGAGCGTCGGTCCGGCTCGGCCTCATTCAATGTCGATCCGATAGCTGACCATCCAGATTTCAAGCTGCTGGAGTTTTTCTTTCCAGCGTTGCTTGAATGCTTTCATCCACGCACGATTTTCTTTCTTGTCCGGCACATCGACGAGAATGCGAGCGAGATCGTCGCGATAAACGGCGCCGGCTTGCTGCCAGCGGCCTTCGATAATCTGAGTTTCCTAACTCACCGCGCCGAAGTGGTCGGTGATTTCCAGGGCGGCAAGAGAGATCCACTCGGACGGCACGTCGCGGCCATCATTGAACTGTCGCGGCAGCATCACCTCGAAGCGCCGCCATTTCGTGCTCATAGGTCGCGGGTCCCTTCGACGTGTAGGGGATTTTCTCGGCGTCGAGTGCCGCCAGCGCCGCCTCGGGCACGATGTGCACCCCGCCGCGCAGCACCTTGCCGGAAAAGCGGCTCATCAGGACCGCCAGCCCCTTGATCTCGGTTTCCCGATCGGGGAATTGAATCAGGACCATGTTTTTCCTCCGCCGTCAATCTACCAGAATTCACGCCAACAAGCGACCGACTTCAGTTGGGCGATAAGTCGTTTTCAGGCTTGAGCCGCGGAATTCCCTGCCCGCAAATCTCCGCCTCGCCGACCGTGCCCGGCCCAACGGGCGGCGGAGCTGCCCTTTAGCAGTCCGTACGGGCCGGCGAAACACGCCATTTACTGGTTGACGCTGAGCATTTATAATTGGATCACAAGCGCCTACAACTGGGCAATGAGTTCGGGAATCAATTGAAATGAAAAAGACTCTTGGCGGCCGATACATTTGCGTGGACTCCAAGGTTTGTCACGGCAAACCGACATTCCGCGGCACGGCGCATCCTTGTCAGCGATGTGCTCGAACTCGTCGCCAGCGGAATGGATTGGAACGAGATTATCGAGGAGTGCGGCGGGAGCATTACGCGCCCGGCGATTGCGGAGGCGATTCGCTTTGCCGGCCGGGTCATGGTCGAGCATGGCCGCGAGCGGGATGAAAGGCCGCTCTCGGCGTGATCGTCCTGGACGAGAACATCCTCGAGAGCCAGCGTGCCGAACTCCGCCGCTGGCGCATCCACCTCTGTCAGATTGGCCGCGACATCGCACGCAAAGGAATTCAAGACGACGCAATCATACCACTCTTGCGACGATTGCGACGGCCCACCTTTGTGACTCGCGACGGCGACTTCTTCGACAAGAATCTGTGCAGCGACAAATACTCACTGGTATTTCTCGAAATTCGGCCGCTCGAAGTGGCCGGCTACGTCCGCCGTCTCATTCGGCACGCCGAATTCAAGACCTGGTCCAAACGGAAAGGCTGCGTCGTGCGTGTGTCGCCGAGCGGAATTTTGGTTTGGCGCTCATACGCGGCGCGCGTTAGACATTACGATTGGGAACGCTGAATCATCGCGTCGAACGACTACCACACCCGGCCCGCGAGGCCTCCGCCCTTCCGAGCGCGCCCGGCCCAACGGACGCCGAAGCCGCGAATCCCGCGCGGTGACTGCCACTGCTTGACGGCTTCGCGGAGGCTCCGCCATCATCGCGGTGCGTCGCTTTGCCGTCAAGCAGTGCCACGCCCGCGAGGATGGCACTGCTTGCCGGCCGGGTTGTGCGCGGCATCAAGTCACCGAAAGCATCGGCCGTCAAGCAGTGGCAATGGCGTTCGTGGTGGCGATAACGCGCTCCCGGCCCATTCTGACGACATTGCAACGATATATGTACACGTGTACAATTCCCTTTAGTGGGAGCGCTCGCGGTGCGCGCTTGGGCGGAGGGTTTGTCATGAGTTATCTACCCACAGCGATCGTTTTGTCGATTTTCGCAATTGTTGCCGGGCAGGTGCGAACGGTCGCGACCTCTCACGCAGCCACGCAGGCTAAAGCCGTGCGGCTACAAACCGGACGGACAAGCGGACGGACAAGCGGACGGACATCCGGACGGACAAGCGGACGGACATCCGGACGGACAAACCGGACAACTTTTGTGATGGCTCGGAATTCGCGGCGCAACCGGCAGGCAGATTGGGAGTTGCGCAAAGAGCAGGTCGGTCCGTTGGGAAGCGAGATGTCCGCTTTTGTCCGGTTTTGGCTCAGCAATTGTCCGACAAGGGGGCCGCAGCGGATTCACGTTCGCCGATTGGAATCGATCGTCGGTCCCGCTAGAATGCGAGCAATTCATGAGGTTCAACAGGAGATGGCAGTGCCAGTGCTGGTGCAGAAATTCGGCGGAACGAGCGTGGCGACGGCGGAGCGGATCAAGGCGGCGGCCCGGCGGGCGATCAAGGCCAAACAGGCCGGCAATCAGGTCGTGGTCGTGGTCAGCGCCCGCGGCGACACGACCGACGATTTGATCGAGATGGCGCGCGAGATCAGCGACTCCCCGCCGCCGCGCGAAATGGACATGCTGCTGGCGACGGGCGAACAAATTTCGATCGCCCTCTTGGCCATGGCGATCCATTCGCTCGGCGACTCCGCCACGAGTTTCACCGGCGCTCAGGTCGGCATCGTTACCGACAGCACGCATACGAAGGCCCGCATCAAGAACATCACCACCGCCCGCATGCGCGAGGCGCTCGACAAGGGCAGCATCGTCATCGTCGCGGGATTTCAGGGCATCGACGAAAACGGCAACATCACCACGCTGGGCCGCGGCGGATCGGACACCACCGCCGTCGCGCTCGCCGCGGTGCTCAAGCATGGTGCCGATTCCACCGGCGAGGTCGGCTGTGAAATCTACACCGACGTCGATGGCGTCTACACCACCGACCCGCGCCAGGCGCCCGAGGCGCGAAAGATGGATTTCATCAGCTACGACGAAATGCTGGAGTTGGCCAGCGCCGGCGCCGCGGTCATGCACTCGCGATCGATTGAATTCGCCAAGAAATTCGATGTGCCGGTGATGGTTCGAAGCGCGTTCAGCGATGTCGAGGGGACCTGGATCATTCTGGAAGCGGACTGGATGCGGCAATTGCCGGTTTGCGGCGTCGCGATGGTGAAAGACGAGGCGCGTATCCTGCTGGACGGCGTGCCCGATCAGCCGGGCGTGAGCCATCGCGTCTTTTCGGCTCTGGCCGAGAAGAACATGGTGGTGGACATGATCGCCCAGGGCGCCGGCAGCGGCGGCAAGGCGGCGATCGGCTTCACCGTGCCCAAGGGCGAATTGAACGCGGCCTTGCGCGTCATCGCGCCACTCGCCAAGGAAATGGGCGCCAGCGTCGAGTCGCGTGAGGATGTGAGTAAGGTGTCGCTGGTCGGCGCGGGCATGCGAACGCACACGGGCGTGGCGGAGCGGATGTTCGCCGCCCTGGCCGCCGAAGACGTTAACATGCAAATGATCACGACCGGCGACATCAAGATTTCAGTTCTGGTCGATCGGCTGGACGGCATGCGGGCGGTTCGGGCGGTTCATCAGGCCTTCGAGTTGCACCGGCCTCACGCGGGCTCCGGCGGGCCGACGCCGGGCGATCCGCGATTGCAATCGGATTCGCGAAAAGCCGCGGAGAATGGCGGCCGCGACCTCTACAGCCGCATTTCGCGCCTGACCGGCATGGAAGATATGGTGGTCAACGACGTGCGGCTCGATCCGAATCACGCCATGATCACGGTTTTCGATTTGCCCGACAAGCCGGGGAATTGCTCAAAAGTCTTTCAGGCCATCGCCGCGGTGGGGATCGTGGTTGACATGATCGTCCAGAACCTCGGAAACAACGGCTGCGCCGAACTGTCGTTCAGCCTGCCGCGCGACGATTTCCAGAAGGCGCTGAAGCGGACGCAGGAGGTGGTTCGTGAGATCGACGCCCAGGCCCATGTCGTCGGCGACAGCGACATCGCGGTGCTGCTCGTGTTCGGCGTGGGCATGCGGACGCACTCGGGAGTCGCCCGCAAGATGTTTGGCGCGCTCGCCGAACGCGGCATCAATATTCGCATGATCAACACCAGCGAGGTCTGCATTAGCGTGGTGGTGGAACGCGAGCGCGGACAGGAAGCGCTCGAAATCCTGACCAAGGCGTTTGATGTGTGATCCGAAAACGCCCTAGCGCTTGAGTTCGTAGCCGAAGTACCACCATGTCCGATCCATCCAGGGCTTGGGCGAGGAATTGTCCTGCCACCAGTAACTGGCGCCAAGCTTCAACTTGCTGGAACTCGACAGCGGCATCGCCAACCGCACATCGTGGCTGAGAAACTCATGGCTGTCGAGCGACTTGAAGCGGCCGGTTTCGCCGGAGTATTCCAGGTTCAGCGACCAGGGCAGCTTCCACTTCGATGATAATTCGATGAAGTTGGTCATCTGTTCCGGAATCATGGTGTCGCTGTACGGATCGAAGTTGGTCAGAGATTGTCCGCTGCGAAGTTGAAATTCACCGCCGATGGGCAGACGAAAGCCGATGCCCACAGCCTGGCTCAGCTTATATTGCTGCCATTCGAAGGATGAGGAATTGGCGCCCACCCTTCCGGTAAGAAAAACTGGGCCGATGAGCGGGAATTTCAACGAGTCTTCCGCCTGGTAGCCATTGCGGCGGAGAGGAACGTTGGCCGGCGCTTCCGGCGAAATGACGGAGACATTCGCGGTGAGCTTGGCCCATTCGAGATCATGGTCGCGGCCCAGTTTAAGTTTGCTACCATCCGAGTAAAAGCCGAAGGCGGACCAGGTTTCGCCGGCATTGCGGCTGGTTTGGCCCGATCGCCAGGGATTGAAGAGCGGCACGTGAAGATCGTCGTTGCGACGGGGAAGCAGTTCGCGGGCGCTGCCGCTGGGAGACTGAAAGAAGTAGGCGTTATTCGCGATCAAAATCGAAAAGGCGACCGCGATTGATGGCATGGTTCCGATCATGTTCCGCGTAGACCCCGATCGGTAGTTTGCTTGAAAAGGCCGGGCGTCGCGACCCGAGCCGTCAGCATTATTCGCTGGCCAATCGCGCGAAACAACGGCATAATCCGTTTTTCAATCTGGCGAACCCACGGCGAGGAGACATCATGGCACGGAACTGGCGCCTGGCGGTAATTGGGCGGACCGGCAAGGGCGGCTACGGGCACGGGCTCGACATTGTCTGGAAACAGTTTGCCAATGTGGAGGTTATCGCCGTCGCCGACGAGGATGAAACCGGCCGCGCCGCCGCCGCCAAGAAGCTCGACGCCAAGAACGCTTATAAGGATTATCGCCAAATGTTGGCAAGAGAGAAACCGGAGATCGTCAGCGTCGGCGACCGCTGGCTCGACGCCCACTGCGACATGGTCGTCGCCTGTGCCGAACATGGCGGAATGTCTTTCTCGAAAAGCCGATGTGCCGCACGCTCGCCGAGGCCGATGAGATGATCGCGGCGTGCGAAAAGCATCACGTGAAGCTCGCCATCGCCCATCAAACACGTTACAGCCCGCGAATCGATCG
This sequence comes from uncultured Gemmataceae bacterium, assembly GCA_963815035.1. Taxonomy (GTDB): domain Bacteria; phylum Planctomycetota; class Planctomycetia; order Gemmatales; family Gemmataceae; genus JBGQCZ01. The sequence goes on along the minus strand of CAWFFC010000011.1, from coordinate 62,170 downwards.
CGTCAAGGAACTGATCGCCGATGGGAAGCTGGGCGAAATTCTCGAACTGCGCGGGCGCGGCAAGGAGGACAACCGCGGCGGCGGCCAGGATCTGATGGTGCTCGGCACCCACATCATGGACCTGATGCGATTCGTTGCCGGCGACGCCGATTGGTGCAATTCACGAATCCGGCAGGGCGACAAGCCGGCCAAGCCGGGCGATGTTCGCGAGGGCGGCGAGGGGATGGGCCCCGTCCTCGGCGACCAGATTCACGCCGAATATGGCTTCGCTCACGGCGTGGTCGGTGCTTTTGACACGCATCGAGCCAAGTTTGGCGTCGCCAAACGATTTGCTCTCCAGGTCTACGGCAGCAAGGGCGTGTTGCATCTGACGACCGGCAGTTTGCCGGCGACTTACTTTTGCGACGACCCATCCTGGATGCCCGGTCTCGGCAACGCGAAATGGCAAGAAGTGACCAGCAATGGCCTGGGCAAACCGGAAACGCTCAAAAACGGCGGTTTGAATCAGGGGAACGTCTGGATTGCCAAGGACCTGATGGACGCGATCGAACACGACCGCCAGCCGCGCGGCAGCGGTTATGATGGTCGGGCGGCGCTTGAAATGGTCCTTGCGGTTTACGAGTCATATCGCCAGCAACGATCGGTGGATTTGCCGCTGAAGAATCGCAAGCACCCGCTCGCCATGTTGTAATTCCAAATCCATGTTGACGGAGCTTGCTCAGAGAGGCTAAACTCCCTGGCCGTGGGTTGCGCAGGTGAAACACGCCGCGGATGAATTCCTGGAAATCGTGAGCGGCCGAAAGCGGGGGCTGCGAGCCGGCGTGCGACGAGCGGTTTTGCGAGCCGGAAGCTGCGGTTACGGTCTTGGGGTCTGGGCCCGCAACCGCCTGTATGATCGACAGTGGCTGCGGAGCACAAGGGTCGCGGCACCGGTCATCAGCGTGGGGAATCTGACCGTTGGCGGAACCGGCAAGACGCCCTGCGTCGAGTATGTGGCCCGATATCTGAGTGATAAGGGCCGCCGAGTCGCGATTCTGAGCCGCGGATATGCTTCGATGGGGGGCGCGAGCGACGAGGCGATGTTGCTGAAAGAAAATTTGCCCGATGTGCCGCACTTAGTTGGCGCCGATCGGATGGTCTTGGCCCAGGTTGCGGTCGATGAACTTGAACGTGACGCGCTAGTTCTCGACGACGGCTTCCAGCACCGCCGGCTGAACCGCACGTTTGACCTGGTCCTGATCGACGCGACCGAGCCGTGGGGTTTTGGTTCGCTGCTGCCGCGGGGACTGTTGCGTGAATCGCCGCGGGAGTTGAAACGAGCCCACGCGGTGATGCTCACTCGTTGCGACCTGGCGTCGGCGGAGAATCTGGCGGCGGTTCGCGAGCGGATCGGGCGGCTCTCGCCCGGCATACCGGTGTTCGAATCCGAGCACCAACCGCGTTGCTGGATCAACAGCGATGGGCGGGAACTCGCCGTGGATGAACTGAACGGCGTCGCGGCCGCCGCGTTTTGTGGAATTGGAAATCCGCAGGGATTCTTTGGAACGTTGAACCGCCTGGGGATGAACGTAGTCGAGCAGCGACGGTACCCCGATCACCATCGCTATTCGCGCGGCGATGTCGAAGAGTTGGAGCAATGGGCCATACGGCAGCCGGCGGAAGCCGTGATGCTGACAACGCAAAAGGACTTGGTGAAGCTTCGAATTTCGAGTTCAGGCGGCCGCCCGCTCTGGGCGTTAAAGATCGGATTGTCTGTTCGCAAGGGTGAGGAACAACTCAAACAGATGCTGGAGCATGCGTCATCGTGACATAGCCGAACGAGTCGGCCGCCCATCAGGGAAGAAGGCATGAAGCCATTCGATTTGCAAGGACTGAAGACCTACGAGCTTGCATCGCGGCCCAGCAAAGTCTCGATTGGAGACCTGGGCCGGCCGGGCGCGACCCAGTCGGACCCGGAGGGGTGGCTCGAATCGCTGCCGCGGCAACTCGCCGCAAACAGTCTGCGAAAGGTCTGCGACCATTTGTGCCGTGCTCACGGCGAAGGCCGGACAGTCGTCGCCGCGCTCGGCGGCCACGTCATCAAGACCGGCTGCGGACCCTATCTCATCGACTGGATTGATCGCGGCGTTGATTAAGGCGGTGGCGATGAACGGCGCGGCCGCCATTCACGATTTCGAGCTGGCCTTCGCCGGCAAGACCAGCGAGGACGTGGCGGCGCAGCTGCCCGCCGGGCAATTCGGCATGGCCCGCGAAACCGCCGCATGCGTTCGCCGTCGCGTCGCAACGCGGAACGGTGAGTGAGCGAGGACTCGGCGCGGCGCTGGGTCGATATATCGATGAAATCGGTTGCCCGCATGCCGGCATCAGCCTCGTGCTGGCCGCGTATCACGGCCGGCATTCCTTGCACGATCCATGTCGCCCTTGGCACCGACATCGTTCACATGCATCCGCACGTTTCGGGCGCGGCGCTGGGCGAAGCGTCGCTGATCGATTTCCGCCGGCTGTGCACCGTCGTTGCCACGCTGGCGGGCGGCGTCTGGCTGAACCTCGGCAGTGCCGTCGTGCTGCCGGAAGTATTCTTCAAAGCGGTCGCCGTGGTGCGCAATTTCGGGCACGCTCTCGACGGCCTGGTGACTGTCAACCTGGACAAGGAATCGCGCTACCGCACGCCTGACGAACGTGCTTTACCGTCCGGCTTCGGAAGGATATCGAACTGATCGGGCATCACGAGATCCTGCTGCCGTTGCATTCACTGCGATATTGGCGGCGCGGCTGGCCGGCAGCCGATGTCGACTCAGAGTCTGCGCGCGGCCGCCTGAACCCGTGGAAATGGAAGACCATGTCCGCCGACCTGATTGACCTGGTGCAGCGTCTGGGTCAACCGCGAGTCCTCGTCGTCGGCGACGTCATGCTCGATCGCTACGTTTGGGGCGACGCCGAGCGAATCAGCCAGGAAGCGCCGGTCATTCTGCTTCGAGCCGATAAACGCGAGGAGCGGCTGGGCGGCGCCAGCAGCGTGGCCACCATGCTGCGAGCGCTCGGGCGCCAAGGTAGGCTCGCCGGCGTCGTGGGCGGCGATCGCGACGCCTCGCAAGTGCGGCAGTTGTTGGCGGAACATTCAATCGACGCCGAAGCGATCATCTGCGATTCACCTCGTCCGACCACTGTCAAGGAACGCTACATCGGCCGCGCCCAACAAAAGCATCCGCAGCAGATGCTGCGGGTTGATTATGAAACGCGCGAGGCGATTCCGTCCGCCGTCGAGCGAACGGTTGTCGGGTTGATCGAAACGAAATTGAACGAATGCGACATCGTCCTGATCAGCGACTACGACAAGGGCGTTTGCACGGGGTCGCTCATGCAACGAATTGTGCACCTCGCGAACAAACGTGGAATTCGGGTGCTCGCCGATCCCATTCGATCGGCGGACTATGCGAAATATCACGGCTGCTCCGCGATCACGCCCAACCGTCTCGAGGCGGGCCTGGCCACCGATGCCCGGATCCATTCGCCTCACGACGCGTTGAACGTCGCACGCCGCTTGCGTGACTCAGCTCGAACTCGAAGCAGCGATCGTCACGCTCGACAAGGACGGCATGGCCCTGGCGCATCGCGACGGTCACGAACGCATCTTTCCCGACCGGGCAGCGCCAGGTCTACGACATCACCGGCGCCGGCGACATGGTGCTGAGCGTGCTGGGCATGGCCCTGGCCGCGGGCTGTCCATACGATGGCGCCATTCGCCTCGCCAATATCGCCGGCGGACTGGAAGTCGAGAAAATCGGCGTCGCCACGGTGACGCGCGAAGAGATTCTGGCCGATTTGCTGCGATCGCCATCCTCACTCAAAATCTGCGACCTGAAAACGCTGCTCTCCGAAATTGAAGGGTTTCGCGGGACGGGGAAGCGGATCGCGTTCACGAACGGCTGTTTCGATTTGTTGCACGCCGGGCATGTGCAATATCTTCAGGAAGCCCATGAGCAGGCGGACTGCTTGATCGTCGGGCTTAATAGCGATTCAAGCGTGCCGCGCGATCAAGGGGCCCGACCGCCCCGTCAATTCCGTGGAGGCGCGGGCGTTCGTGTTGGCGGCCATTCAGTCGGTCGATTACGTCATCGTCTTCGACGATCCAACGCCGATTCGACTGATCGAGGCGATCCGTCCCGATGTGCTGGTCAAGGGCGCGGATTACCGGCGCGATCAAGTTGTGGGAGCCGATTTCGTCGAGTCGTGCGGCGGCCGGGTTCACTTGGCCCATGTGCGGCCGGGCTTTTCGACCACCGGTCTGCTGCGAAAAATCGAGGCGGCGTGATCATGCGAATCGCCTTGTTCCTGCCGAATTGGGTGGGCGACGCGGTGATGGCGACGCCCGCGATTCGAGCGATCCGAGAGCAGTTTCCCGGCGCCGAGTTGATCGGTGTCGGGAAGACGTATGTCGCCGGCGTCCTGGAAGGATCGCCACGCCTATCCGAGTGGATCGATTTCGACCGACGCGGCCGCGCTCCACAGCGAATGCACAGCGTCGCCCGGCAGTTCGCGCACCCGACAGATCGACATTGCGGTGATTTTTCCCAATTCGTTTCGATCGGCTCTGGCCGCGTGGCTGGGACATTGTCGGCGGCGCGTCGGATTCATGCGTACTGGGCCGCTCGCTGCCTTTTGACCGATCGCTTGTCGCCCGTTCGCAATGGCCGCGGCCGGATCGTGCCGTCGCCCATCATTCTCGAATACAATCGGCTCGCCGAGCAGATCGGGGCGACGGTGCGATCGCTTCAAATGGAACTTTTCACAACTCGGGAAGATGAGAAGCAGGCCGACGGCGTCTGGCGGCGAAACGGGTTTGCCCATGGGTCCGAAGTGATCGCAATCAACCCGGGCGCCGCGTTCGGTTCCGCGAAGCTCTGGCCGGCCTCCTATTTCGCCGATCTTGCCCGGCGATACATCGATGAGCGCGGCAGCGAGATTCTGATTCTGTGCGGACCCGCCGAACGCGAACTGGCCAGGCAGATTGTGAGGACGACCAATCGCCGGCGTGTTTTCTCGCTCGCGGACGAACACGTGTCGCTGGGTCTGACCAAGGCGTGCATCCGCCGGTGCAATCTGCTGGTCAGCACGGACAGCGGGCCACGGCATTTCGCGGCGGCGTTCAACCGACCGGTGGTCGCGCTGTTTGGACCGACGTTTATCAACTGGACAGAATACGTTCTTTCCCCTGGAGACGCGTCTGCAAGTTCGCGTTCCATGCGGGCCGTGCCAGCAGCGGCAGTGCCATCTCGACCACCGCTGCATGAGAGAGCTTACGCCCGATGTGGTATATCGAGCATCGGTTTTGTCGTTGAGCCGCAGCCTCGCCAACGCGCAAGAAGGAGACAACGCGTGCGGCCTAACACGTTGAATTCCGATTCTCGACCAGCTCTGGCCGTCAAGGGTGAACGGCTCTCGGTCAATCCAGAATATGGCGAACTGCTCGCCGCGGAATCGTTGGATTGCCAAGTGCGTTTCTGAGCATCGAAGGCGAGATTATCAGCGGCCATCCCGAGCGCCATGTGATGCGGGTATGCATTGGTGGCCTCGAAGCCATTTTGAAACGCGAGCATCGCGTGTCTGGGAAGGATCGGCTCGCCAACTGGATGTCCGGGTTCGGCATGTGTCGGTGTCGTTGCGCGAGGCGAGTTCGATCCGAGAACTCTCGCGGTCCAACATCCCCGTGCCGGATTGGATGGCGGCCGGTGAATCGGCCGACGGACGTGCCTTTCTGCTGCTTCGTTCCGCGAAACCGGCGATCGATCTTCGTCGATATTTGCACGAGAAACGCGTCGCCCCAGAACGCGATCGGCGGTCCTTTGCCCGGCGATTGGCCCACGAAGTCGCGCGAGTTCACAACCGCGGCTTCAATGATCCGGACCTGTACGCCAAGCACATCCTAATCGATCCCGGAAACTTGCATTTTACGTTCATCGACTGGCAACGCACGAGACGGCGCGCACGACTGACGTGGCGGCGGCGATGTCGCGATATTGCCGCGCTGCATGCCTCGATTTCGGATGAGTTGGCTTCTGAGTCCGATCGATTTGCGTTTCTCTTGGCTTACTATCGGGCGGTGAATGACGTCTCAATGCCGTTTCAGGACGTCTGCCGCCGAATCCAACGGCGGAGCGAACGGCTTCTGAAGCGAAGCTCGATTCGCGAGCAGCGGCTGCCGGCGTTGGCGGAATCGCAGCCGCTGAAATGGCTCGATGGCGAATCGATCTGTGTCACGCCGTTAGGTGAGTCTCACTTGAACCGCCAATCGATCGAGCGACTGGCATACGGCGCGAGCGAAGCGCGCTCGACGCCCATGACGGTCGAATTGGCCGGCGGCCGGCGGGCAGCGCTCACTCGCCGGGCGACCCGGCGACGATGGCGTGGTCTGCTTGACGTGCTGAAGTCAAAGCGGTGGATGTCGCCGGAGGTGCGGACCGCGGCCGATCTTCTGCGCCTCGAGCGTCTCGGCGCGTCGCCGCGGTTGTTGGCGTTCGGCCAACGATTGCGAACGCGAGGTACGATCGATTCCTTTGTGCTGGCACTCGAGGGCGGCCGCGGATGATCGTTCGTTTTCAGCATGCGCCCGACTTCGCGACGGTGCTTGGCGAGAACTGGCATCGGCACCTGATGCAGGCCACGCTGCACGATCGCCTGCATCAGAAGCAGGGCCGGTCGATCGCTCGCTGGACGGTCGCCGGGCGGGGGCGGAAGTTGACCGTCTTCGTCAAGCGGCACTATCGGCATGCTCGTTGGCACAGGTGGCTGGCAAGGCTGCTGCCCGGCGCTTCCTGGTCGGATGCCCGGAGCGAATGGCATCATCTGCGGCGGGCTGAATCGCTGGGACTGCGAGTGCCGCGAGCGCTGGCGGTCGCCGAATGGGTCGGTCCCGGCGCTCGGCTGCAAAGTGCGCTGGTCGTCGAGGAACTTGCTGGGATGATGGCGCTGCACGAAGCCATACCGCATGCTGCACGGCTCTTGCCCGCGGATCAGTTTCGAGTCTGGAAGCGGGGACTGACGGCGGAACTCGTTCGGCTGGTGCGGCTTCTGCACGACCGCGGATACTTCCACCGCGATTTGTATCTTTGCCATTTCTTTATCGCGACGGACGACTTCAAACGACCGCCGGAAATATGGCGCGGTCGTGTGGCGGTAATTGACTTCCATCGGCTGACCCGGTCGCGTTGGCTGTCGTTCCGTTTGCGGGTGAAGGATTTGGCCCAGTTGCTCTACTCGGCTCGCATTGAAGGAATCACGACGGGTGATATCGCATACTTTTGGCGGCTGTATGGCGGATCGTGTTGGTTGCGTTGCGCCGTGCAAATGAAAGCCCGAGTTTATCGCCGGCACAATCGCGGAATGAACGAAGATGAATCTTGCACTTTGTTATGAACGTGTTCTGCCGACTCGGGGCGGTTGCGAAACCTATATTTCCGATTTCGCTCGCCGCCTGGTCGCCAACGGCCATGCGGTTCACCTTTATGCGTCTGCGCTGGGACGAGTCGGCGCTGCCGCGGGGGATTCAATATCACCGGCTGCCGCAATCGATGGGTCCCCGCTTTCTGCGACCCTGGCGCTTCGCCGCGAACTGCGAACGCGAACTGGCTCGCAATCACCATGATGTGACCATCGGCTTCGACAAGACCTGGGGCCAGGATGTCCTTTACCCGCAGGGTGGATTGCACGCTGCATCGGCCGAACACAATCTCCGGAAGCTCCCCAACTGGTGGTTACGGGCCGCCGCGCGGGGCCTGAAAGCAGTCGATCCGGCGGCGCGGTCGTTTTCTCGACTGGAACGAAAACAGTACATGGGCGAAAAGCCGCCGGTGATTGTCGTAAACAGCCGGATGGTTCGCGGGCATTTTCAAGATCATTATCGAATCGCGGCTGATGGGATTCAGGTGGTTCATGCCGCCGTCGATCCGGCCCGGTTTCAATCGAACGATCGTGAAGCGATTCGGGCCGTGATGCGAAACCGCTGGGGCGTTGCCGCCGACGAGCCGGTCGCATTGTTCGTTGCCATGAATTACCGTCTGAAAGGCTTGGGCCCGCTGTTGCGAGCGGTAAGGCTCCTGCCGCGTGAACGGCCGTTTCGCGTGGCGGTTGTGGGAAATCCGCGGGCCCAGCATTACGTCCGTTTGGCCCGACGGCTGGGAATCGCCGATCGTGTTGTCTTTCATGGTTTCTGTCTCGATTCACGCGCGGTCTATTTTGCCTCCGACGTACTTGTGCATCCGACGTTCTACGACCCCTGTTCACTCGTCGCCCTCGAAGCGCTGGCGTGCGGGCTGCCGGTGGTCACCTCGCAATTCAATGGGGCAGCGGAGTTGCTGCATCCGCCGCACGATGGGCTCGTGATTGACGACCCACACGATCACTCGCGGCTGGCGGCGGCCATGTACCACTTTCTCAACCCGGAATATCGCCGGGCGGCTTCGCGGACCGCCCTTCAGACAGCGAGCCACTGGACCTTCGACGACCACTGTCGCAAAATGATGACCATCCTCGAAACCGTCGCCAATCGCCAAGCCTGCCGAGCCGCTTGATGATTTCCGTTGTTGTCATCGTTCTCGCCTATTTCGTCGGCTCGATTCCGTTCGGTTATCTGATCGCCCGGCGTTCTGGCGTGGATATTCGCGCGGCCGGCAGCGGCAACATCGGCGCGACCAACGTCGCCCGCACGCTCGGGAAGAAAATCGGCGCGATCGTGCTGGCGTTCGATTTCGCCAAGGGCGCGGTGCCGGTCCTCCTCACTCAAACGTTGGTCGAATCGAATTGGCTTCCAATCGTCGCGGGGTTGAGCGCCATTCTCGGGCACATGTTCCCGGTTTGGCTGCGTTTCTCGGGCGGCAAGGGCGTCGCAACCGGCACTGGAGTTGTAGTCGTTCTCGTGCCGATTCCCGCGTTCATTGGATTGCTCACCTGGTTGGCGGTGCTCAGCGCGGCACGCTATGTTTCGCTTGCGTCGATCGCCGCCGGCCTCGGGTTGGTCGCGGCGCGGCTCGTGATGGCGCCTGAGCCGTTCGGATCGTCGCAGCGTATATTGACCGCGTTCTGTCTCCTCGCGTTCGGCTTGGTCTTGGTTCGGCACTGGGGCAACCTTTTCCGGCTTTGGCGCGGCCAGGAGCATCAGGTCTCGGAGACACCGATCATGCGCACAATCGGAAAAGTCATTCATGTCCTGGCGATGGGCCTCTGGTTCGGCGGCGGTTTCTTTTTCACGTTCGTGGCGGCGGTGCTGATCTTCCAAACCTGGCGAACCTACGGGGAAATGTCGTTCAACGAGCGGCCGATCTGGTTGCCGGTCTCGGCCACACTCGACGCCGACGGCGGCATGCGCATCGCCGGGGCCACGGTCGGACCCATTTTTCCTTTTTACTTCCTGCTCCAGGGCGTCTGCGGTCTGCTTGCCTTGATCACGGCTTTGGGCTTCACTCGAGCCGAGCCCAGTCGCCGCGTGCATCGAATTCGCTTCCTGGTGATCCTCGCCGCGGTGCTCACCGTCATTATCGGTTGGCCGCTCTCGCAGCAGGTCAGCGATCTGCGAGCGAAGCGCTACGACCGCGACCCGGCGGTTGCTCAACAGGCCAAGGACGACTTCACACGCATGCATCTGATCAGCCTCTTTCTGAACTTTGGCACCGTGGGGCTTACGGGAATTGCGATGGCGCTGGCGGCCAAACTCCCCGGCGAATCAGTTGAAGAAAAGCAGATCGCTCCGATTCGCGAGCGGCCCGAACGGCCGGGGCCGCATGAACCTGACATGTAAGCAATGAAGGACGCGACCGGATGGCCGAAGTTTTCGTCAGCACCGATGTCGAGGCGGATGGGCCGATCCCCGGACCCAATTCGATGCTGAGCTTCGGCTCCGCGGCATACCTCGCCGACAAGACTCTGATCGGTACATTTTCGGCGAATCTCCTGACTCTGCCGGGCGCCAGCGGCGATCCGAAAACGATGGAATGGTGGAAATCGCAACCGGAGGCCTGGGCCGCCTGCCGGGCCGACGCCCGCGATCCGGCGAGCGTCATGCCCGAGTATGTCGCGTGGGTAAAGTCGCTGCCCGGCAAGCCCGTGTTCGTTGCATACCCGGCCGCGTATGACTTCATGTTCGTGTACTGGTACATGATTCGATTCGCCGGCGAGAGTCCTTTCTCGCACTCGGCGCTCGACATCAAGACATACGCCATGGCGTTGCTCGGGACCGGATATCGCGAGTCGACCAAGCGAAACATGCCCAAGAACTGGTTTGACAAAATGCCGCATACGCATGTGGCTCTCGATGACGCCAAGGGGCAGGGGGCGTTGTTCTGCAACATGCTCGAATATCGGCGACAGCATTTCGGCAAAACCTGATTCATCGTCGGCTCCCTATCCCGGCTGTTGCTGCGTCAGGCAATGCAGTGTGCCCAGGCCCCAAACCAAATCCACGGCGTGAATGCCGACCACAGTCCGATCCGGGAAAAGCTCCTGAAGCGTGCCCAGCGCGATGCGATCCTGCGGGCAATTGAAGGTCGGTACCAACACGCGATTGTTGGCGATGTAAAAATTCGCATAGCTCGCCGGTAATCGTCGCCCGGCGAAGATCACCGGATCGGGCATTGGCAAGGTCACGACTTCGATCTGCTTTTCGTCCTGATCGGTCATGCCGCGGAGGCGATCCAGATTCTCCTGCAACGGGCGATAATTCTCGTCATTGGCATTCGTCTCGATCATTGTCACGATCATGTGCGGCCCGACGAACCGGGCCAGGTCGTCGATGTGGCCGTGCGTGTCGTCGCCTTCGATGCCGCGATTGAGCCAGATCACTTTTCGAATCCCCAGAAACTCCGCGAAAAGCTGTTCGTAGTCGGCGCGGGTGAAACCGGCGTTGCGCATTTGCTTTGCCGACAGCAGGCATTCCTCGGTCGTGAGCAACGCGCCGCCGCCGTTGCCGTCGATCGCCCCGCCTTCGAGCACCACGCGGCGATCCTTGAATTTCGGCTCCAATCGCTGAAAGCCGAGTTTTTTCGCCAGTCGTTTCGGCACCTCGTTGTCGCGTAAATGATTCGAGTACTTCGCCCAGGCGTTGAACTTCCAGTCCAGGCCGATTTCCTTGCCTTGTTTGGATTTGACGAAGATTGGGCCGCTGTCGCGCGTCCAGACGCGATCGGTCGGCACGCGGAAGAATGAAACGGCGTTGAAATCGACGTTCGCTTTATTGAGAATCGCGGCGACTCGCCTCTGCATGGTTTCGTCCTGAACCAGAATGCCGACCGGTTCCGAGAGGGCGAGGTGCCGGGCGATTTCGGCGTAAACCCACGGGATCGCCGCGAACTTGCCGGGCCAGTCGCTCCTCTCATGCGGCCAGGCGATCCAGGTGCGTTGGTGCGGTTCCCATTCCGCCGGCCAGCGATATGGCGTTCCCTCGTCGCGACTCCCGCGCATTGCTGCCCCTCCCAGAGGTTGGTAAGGTAACGGTAGCTAACCGGACTTCGTGGAAAAGAGGCGTCGGCGATCGCCTCGAAGCAACCCAGGACGGCGTCCCTCTTATGGCGAAACGCGATCTTCCCTCCTCCTTTCGCCCGATCCCGCTCTTGCACAATCCGCATTTGCAGACAATCGTCGGCTTCATCTGGAAGGGAAACGCGTTTCGCTACCCGAGCCGGCGATTTGAATTGCAATTGTCCGACGGCGACCGCCTCGTGCTCCACGACAGCGTGCCTGAAGGCTGGCAGGATGGCGATCCAGTCGCACTTCTCATCCATGGCATGGGCGGCAATCACAATTCCGGCTACGTCCAGCGCGTCAGCGCCCGCTTCATGCCGCACGGCGTACGCGTCGTTCGCATCGATCTTCGCGGCACCGGCGACGGCTTTGAAATCGCCAAGAACTTTTACCACGGCGGCCGCACCGAGGATATTCGCGAATCGCTCGAGGAACTGCATCGCTGGGCGCCCCTTTCGCCGCTCTGGCTGGTGGGCTTTTCGCTTGGCGGCAATCTCGCGCTCAAACTCGCGGGCGAGGCGGCCGAGCAACCGGTCGCCGGCCTCAGTCGAGTGGTCGCGGTCGCGCCGCCGATCGATTTCGTCCGCTGTTCGGAACTGATCTCGCTCCCCAAGAATCGCATTTACGATCGTTTCTTTGCCCGGCAGTTGGTCTACCTGGCGAAGATGCGGCAGGTGTTTCATCCCGATCCGCCGCTGCCCGATTTTCCGCCCCGGCTGAGCATTCGCCAATTTGATGACCTGTTTACCGCCCCGCGCTGCGGTTTCGCCGATGCCCTCGATTACTATCGCCGGGCGTCGTCGCAGCACCTGATCCCGCGAATCGAACTGCCAACACTGATCGTGACCGCCCGCGACGATCCGTTTGTCGCCATCGCGCCGTTCGAGGAACTGATCCTGCCGGGCCATGTGCGGCTCGAAATCCAGCAGCATGGCGGGCATCTCGGATTCCTCGGCTTCGATGGCAATGGCGGCATCCGCTGGGTCGAACGCCGCATCGTCGATTGGCTGTTGAACGGTTGAGCGGTTCGCGAAAAACCGGACAAAAGCGGACATTTCGCATTCGCGTCGGCAGACCTGCTTTTGATGCAAGCTCTTGCTGGGTAGCGACCTAGGAGCCGAATTCGAGCACATCACAAACTTTGTCCGGTTTGTCCGCCCGTCCGTCCGTCCACATGTCCGTCCGCATGTCCGTCCGGATTTGGAAACCACCGCGTACAGCGACAATGCGATCCCTGAAATCGATGGCAACCAAATCATGGGAAACTCCTCACGAAACCCGCGCACCGCGATCGGCGCGGTATGAACCGTCGTTTAGTATACACGTGTTTAGATTCGAGTGAAACGTAAGCCGCGGAGGCGCATTTCGATTCGTAGCACAAGCGTCTCGCTTGTGCCGTAGCGAGCGCACAAGCGAGACGCTTGTGCTACGAGAATTGGATGAACGGTGGGCCTCGACCTCGCCTCACGGCTCGGTCTCGACCCACCCTACATAATTGAATGCTCATTCGATTGAAGCCCATGCGATATCCGGCCGTTTGCTACGGACACCCCCTTGTGATTGCCACTGCTTGGCCGCCATCGAATGATTCGCCATTGTTCAAGACCAGCATTGGCGGCCAAGCAGTGCCATCCACGAGGGGATCGTAGCCTGCTTGGATCCGCCCGAGCAAGCGAGACGCTTACTCTACGGAGACGTGATGCTTCGCCGTCGAGCACTGCTGGGCCGGCTTGCAGATTTTCGACTGACGGCGAAGCGATTGCAGGCGGCCACGCAGTGGCAATCGGTAGTGGGGCATTGTTCAAAACCATCCTTTCGGCCAAGCAGTGCCCCCGTTGAGCAGTCTTGACGGTATCGCGCTCATTTGCCTACGATTCCCTCAGCGTGAGGCGTGTGGCCCACGCGAATTCCCCGCGGGAGTTTCTGGCCCCGCGAGTTTTGGAGAACGATCATGCATTCCCGATTCATGTTTCGCCATTGCGCCGCAGCGGTGGCGGTCTGTCACGTCCGCAAGCGCTGGGCCGGTTCCGGTCAGGATTGTTGTTCCTGGGAAAGTTCGGGTGAAGAAATGGACGACGATTTTGGCGCCGGGTTCGGCGTGCGCCGGCCGCTGCGCTTCTTGGCTCATCGGCTCGATCTCGACGAACACCAGGTGGCCGAGTTGGCCCGCATTCTCGACGAACTGAAAACCGAGCGGGCCCAGGCGGAAGTCGATCGCCGGCGGACGCTGTCGGCGTTCGCCGATGCGCTTTCGGGAGAGGCGTTCGACGTCGCGAAAGCAAATGAAGCCGAGAGCGCTGCGAACGCAAAGCGACGAGCGTGTGCGGCAGGCGGTGCTCAAAGCGCTCGGCCAGATCCACACACTGCTGAACGCCGAGCAACGGACGCGACTGGCGTATTTGATTCGCACCGGTACGATTGCGGTGTAATCGCGTTTTCGGTTGCACAAGTGTCTCGCTTGTGTGCAGGCGTGCACACAAGCGAATTGAGATTGGGTGGGCCTCGCATCCATGCTCGACCCACCCTACACGAAAATTTCCCTGGGCGATCAATGGACCAAACCGCGACCGATGATCTACGGCATGTCGTCGACGACGTCTATCGTTCGGAGTCGCGGCGGGTGCTGGCCACATTGATTCGCGTGGTCGGCGATTTCGACCTGGCGGAAGAGGTGATGCACGACGCATTCGCCGCGGCAGTGGAGCAATGGTCGCGGGACGGCGTGCCGGAAAATCCCCGCGCCTGGCTCGTTCAGACCGGACGATTCAAGGCGGTCGATACGATCCGGCGTCGATCGCGCTTTGACGCCGCGCTCGGGGAACTCGCCAGCCGAATCGATGAAAACACGAACGCCAACGCAGCCAAGGATCAGGAACTCGAAGACGATCGGCTGCGGTTGATCTTTACTTGTTGTCATCCCGCGCTGGCGCCGACCACGCAGGTGGCGCTTACGCTTCGCGAAATCTGCGACTTGACCACCGAGGAAATCGCCAGCGCCTATTTGACCGGGCCGGCGACCATTGCCCAGCGGATCGTTCGCGGCAAGGCGAAGATTCGCGACGCGAAAATTCCGTATCAGATCCCGTCGCTCGCCGATCTTCCCGAACGGCTCGAAAGCGTGCTGGCTGTCATCTATCTGGTTTTCAACGAGGGTTACTCGGCGTCGTCGGGCGGGTCGCTGACGCGGGCCGATCTTTCCGAGGAAGCGGTGCGGCTGGGACGACTGCTGGTCGCGCTATTGCCCGATCCGGAGGCGATGGGGTTGCTCGCCTTGATGCTGTTTCAGGAATCGCGGCGAGCGGCTCGCACGTCGCGGGAGGGCGATTTGATTCTCCTGGAGGATCAGGATCGCTCGCTCTGGGGCCGCGACAAAATCGCCGAGGCGAAAGCGCTGGTCGAGAGCGCGATTTCCTCGGAGAATTTTGGCGTCTATACCATCCAGGCGGCCATCGCGGGCGTGCATGGCGACGCGCCTACTTCCGCCGAGACCAATTGGGCGCGATTGGTGGCTCTTTACGACCTTCTTGTTGGCGCTGAGCCGTCGCCGGTGGTGGAATTGAACCGGGCGGTCGCCGTGGCCATGCGTGACGGGCCGGCCGCCGGGTTAGATCTGGTTGATCAAATCTTGGCTCGCGGCGAATTGGCGGAATATCATTTGGCTCACGCCGCGCGGGCCGATTTTTGCCGGCGGCTCGGACGGACGGCCGAGGCCCGCGAAGCTTACCAAAAAGCCTTATCTCTGGCCCGGCAGGAGCCTGAACGCCGATTTCTGGAACGCCGCATTCGGGAGTTGGGCTAAAAAATGTGAACCGAGTGTCGATTCTCATTCATCTCAATCGACTAAGAGGTGAAATGCGGCAGTTTTCGCCTCTGGAGAAAGCATATGAAGTACATGTTGCTGGTTTACGGCAATGAGGACGCATGGACCGAGAATGAACGCCAGGAGTGCTACGAGGAATCGACGCGGCTGACTCATGAGTTGAACGCCGCGGGGAAATTTCTCGGCGCGTCGCCGTTACAATCGGTCGCCCTGGCGACAAGCGTGCGGGTCCGCAACGGGAAACGGATTGTCACCGACGGGCCGTTCGCGGAGACGCACGAGCAACTTGGCGGCTTTTATCTTGTTGACGCCACGGATCTCGACGACGCCATCGCCATCGCCGGCCGGATTCCGGGCGCTCGCAAGGGAACGATCGAGGTTCGCCCGGTGGTGGAATTGAAGGGATTGCCGGAAGTAAATTCCTGAACATCAATCAAATAGTATTTCGAGGGACATGACCATGGAATCGAAAGATGTCGAAAGACCCAAGGCCTTGTTCTGGATTGGCTGGATTGTGTCGTTGCTGCCGGCGTTGTTTTTGATATTTGGCGCGGTCATGAATCTGGCGATGCCGTCTGCCGCCGCGGAAGGTCTGGCCAAGTACGGATACTCCGAGAGCGTCGCCATGCCCCTCGGCGCGGTGTTGCTGCTTTCCACGTTGCTTTATTTGTTCCCGCGGACGGCGGTGCTCGGGGCCATCCTGCTCACCGGTTACTTGGGCGGCGCCGTCGCGACTCATGTCCGCGCCGGCGAGGGCGCGTTTTATGTCCTGTTTCCTGTTGTCTTCGGCGCAGTGATCTGGCTCGGGCTGGTCCTGCGCGACCCGCGACTGCGATCGCTTGTACCCTGGCGAAGCTAATCGCGCGATCTGAACGGGAGGATCGGCGGTTCGTCGTCCTCCCAGTCCTCGTCGTCGTGGGGCTCGTCAATTTCTACGCGCATGTCGTCGAGGATACTCGGCAGGTCCGCGAACGTTTCCATTTGTTGCATCAACCGATCGTCGGCGACGCCGTCGCGAATGAAGCCAATGGGACCCGGATCGTAATCGTGGCTGAATTCCCAGTCCACGTCGAAGTCGGTGGAAAGTCGGCACAAGATATCGACCAGATCGCGAACCGTTCCGTCGGGGAGTTGCCTTTGAGCTGCCGACGCTTCGTCCTCGGGCAGGAAGTTCGGCTTGCTGCCGCCGAAGAGATGGCCGTCACGCGAATTGTCAAAAAAGTCGACCGGCTCGCAACTGAGCCAGGTGCGGCCCGTGTTGTGTGCGCGGACCGCATCGTGGATCGCGCGTGCCGCGCCGGGCTGACCGGGCGCGTCGAGCGATAGTAGATGGTGAAGCCCATGGGATGTATCTCGCGCTCCGCTCCGAAGACTCCGCGTCGCGATTGGGCACGCGCTCCGCTCCGAAGACTCCGCGTCGCGATTGGGCACGCGCTCCGCTCCGAAGACTCCGCGTCGCGGCTAACCGGAATTCGGACTCCGCGTCGCGGCTAACCGGAATTCGCGCTCCGCGTCGCGGCTAACCGCGCAGGATTGGAACCACATGCGTCTGCAAGTCGCCGCCGGTGACGTGGACGCCGCCGTTGGCATCGACGAAGACATTGGTTTCGCTACGGACGCCAAACTCAGGAAGATAAATTCCGGGTTCGACCGAGAAGCAGGTGCGGGGCATGACGCGGCGTTCTTCCTTGGTTTCCAGGCCGTCCATGTTGGCGCCGTTGCCGTGGGTTTCCTGGCCGATGCTGTGGCCGGTGCGGTGGAAGAAAGAGTCGCCATAGCCGGCCTTTTCGATCACGTCGCGGGCAGCTTGGTCAACCTGCCAACCTTGCAGTGGTTGCTTTTTGGCGAAGGCGTCCTTCACGCGGGCGATGGCGGCGTCGCGGGCCTCCGCCACGATCTGAAAGATCTTTTCATATTTCTCGGGGACCTCGGCGCCGACAAAGCAGGTCCAGGTGAGGTCGCTATAGACCGATCGCGGTTTGTCGAGCTTGGCCCAGAGATCGATCAGGATGAAGTCGCCCTCGCGGATGACGCCATCGGGACCCGGCTGCGGCTCGTAATGGGGGTCGCCGCTATGCGGTCCGACGCCAACGATCGGAGCATGGTCGGTGACGAGATTGTTGCTCTTGAAATGTTCGAGAATCTTGCCCTGCACATCAAGTTCGTGGACGAAGCCGTCGCGGCGGACGCGCTCGGCGATGAAAGCAAACGCCGCGTCATAAGCCGCCGCGCGTGTGCTTGGCGGCCTCGAGGTGCATTTTCCATTGCTCGTCGTCCCAGGTGGCTTCGAATTGTTGAACCAAATCGCCGGAACTGACGACTTCGATGCCGCAGGAGCGGACCAGCTCGATGGTGCCGGCGTCGACGCGCGACACATACGGATTGGCGTTTCGGGCGACATATTCCATCGCCACGCGCTTGTGGCCCTTGAGCAGATCAGCGACGCCCGATTCGAGTTCCTGCCACTTCAGGTAGGCGGTTTTCGAACCGGGCAGGTGATCGAGTGAAAACGGCTCGATGCGATGCACGAGTTTCTTGGGCTCGCCTTGAACCGGGATCAAATAAAACCAGCGGCGCGAGAGGATGTGATCGGGCCGCATGGCGAGAACTGCGCCGGGCGAGGAGATTGATGCCGCGAAAATCATATAGGAGCCAGGCGTCGAGGTTTTGTTTACGGAGCTCAGATTGAATGGCGGCGAGGTCGAACATGGTGATTCCCCGAATGGTGGATGTAGATATCAAGGTAGGGCGGAACGTGGAATCCTGCAACGCCGCGAGCGGCGATGGGGCTTGCCATAGCCGCGGGCATCGGCCAGAATTTCCCCCACAACCGTTGCCGACAGTCGGAACCCTCACCGAGGAAAAACGATGAAATCAATCGCGATTGCCACGTTGGCGCTGCTCTGGGCGGCCAGCCTGCTGTACGCCGAACAAAAGGGGAAACCGGTGATCGAGACCGTGGATATCGGCAAGACCGCGGACCGCCAGTCGGTCCAGGAATATACGCTGAAAAACGCCAACGGCATGGTCGTGAAGATCATCACCTATGGCGGCATCATTACCGAGCTGCACGTGCCGGACAAGAACGGCAAGTTCGACGACGTAGTGCTCGGGTTCGACAATCTGAAAGGCTATCTCGATGGGCATCCCTATTTCGGCGCGATTGTCGGCCGCGTTGGGAATCGTATCGCCAAGGGGAAGTTCACCCTCGAGGGCAAGGAATACAAGCTCGCCACCAACAACGGGCCGAATCATTTGCACGGCGGCCTCAAGGGCTTTGACAAGAAGGTGTGGAAGGTGGCGGGCTCCGGCGCGACCGCCGATCAGAAGTCCCTGTTTCTCAAGCTGACTTACCACAGCCCGGACGGCGAAGAGGGATATCCCGGCGCGCTGGACGCCACGGTCACCTATACCGTGCCGTTCGATCGCAATGCCGTTCGAATCGATTACCTGGCGACGACCGATAAACCCACCGTGGTGAACCTGACCAATCACAGTTACTTCAATTTGGGCGGCATCCACGGCGGCGACATCCTCGGCCACCAGTTGCAATTAATGGCCGACAAATACACGCCGACCGATGATACGTTGATTCCGACGGGTAAGATCGAACCGGTGGCCGGCACGCCGTACGACTTCACCGAGCCGAAGGCCATCGGCAAGGACATCGGCGAGACCAAGGGCGATCCCAATGGGTACGATTTGAATTTTGTCGTGCGGCCCGCGGAGAAGAGTTTCCGGTTGGCCGCGAAGGTCACCGAGCCGCGCACGGGCCGGGTCATGGAAGTGCGGACCACCGAACCGGGAATTCAGTTTTATACCGGCAACTTTCTCGATGGCACGCTCAAGGGGAAGGGCGGAGTGGTCTACAAGAAGAATTACGCGTTTTGCCTGGAAACGCAGCATTTCCCCGATTCGCCGAACCATGCGGATTTCCCGCCCATCACCCTGAGACCGGGTCAGGAGCATCGCTCGACGACCGAGTATTCGTTTTCGACCGTCAAGTGAGTTGCAGGCCGACTTTGCTCAAACGGATGTTTGCGAATGGCCGGTTTGGGCGGGCACTTGCAATCGCGCGAGCGCGTCAGTATATTAGCACCATATCTATCGAAACGGCCCGCCGAAAACGCGGGCCGTGATTGATTTCCATTCGCGCTTCATTCACGATCGTGCGGCTCGCGGGTCCACCCAAAGGCTCTGGAATCCTCGCGCATGATGAAGGACGGCGCGATTTATCAGTCAAAGGACTTTTCGGATGACGACGAAGACCCTTGTACGGGAAAAGCCAGCATCCAAGACGATCAAGGTCAAGCGAATCATTTGCGGTGCGCCGAACTCCAACGCGCAATTCGCCGCGCTTCGACTCGCATTTGAGCACCGATGGCGAGGTGATTTCCCCGCGGCACCGGAAACTGACGCAGGCGGTCTTCGGCAAGGAATTGACGCCGCAACAAGTCGTGACGCGAATCTGCGGCGACGTGCAAAGCCGCGGCTTGCCGTCGGTCTTGCACTACACCGAACAGTTCGACAAAGTGAAATTGACGCCGGGAACGGTGCGCGTGACCACCGAGGAATTGAAGGAGGCGCACGTGCGCAAGCCGACCCGGAGCTGCTCGACGTGGTTCGCCGCGTCCGCATGAACATCATTTCGTTCCAGTCGGGCCTGTTGCACTCGGACGCCGTGATGACGGTTTCCGGAAGCCATGAACTCCAGGTCCGCTATCGACCGTTGCATCGAGTGGGGTTGCATATTCCGGGCGGCGCCGCCGCTTACCCATCGACGCTATTAATGACGGTTTGCCCGGCGCAGGCGGCGGGCATCAAGGAGATCGTGGTCGTAATGCCGCCGACCCCGACCGGAGCTTTCAACAAGGAACAGCTCGCCGTCTGCCACGAATTGGGCGTTTCCGAGGTGTACCGCATCGGCGGCGCGCAGGCGATCGCCGCCTTGGCCTACGGGGTCGACGGCGTTCCGAAAGTGGACATGATCGCCGGCCCGGGCAGCCTTTTCGTGGCCTTGGCCAAGCGGCATGTCTTCGGCAAGGTCGCGATCGACTGCATCGCCGGTCCCAGCGAGGTGGTGGTCGTCGCCGATGCGAGTTCCCACCCCGAATACCTGGCGATCGACATGATCGCCCAGGCCGAGCATTCACCCGGCGCCAGCGTGCTGGTCACCTGGCACGAGCCGCTGCTCGACGAAGTTACTTCGGCGCTGGCCAAGCAGTTGAAGGATTTGCCGCGCGGCGAACTCGCCCGCGAGAGCCTCGAGCGGTTCGGCGCGATGGTGTTGGCTCGAAACCAGGACGAGGCGGCGCAAGTCGTCGAACAGATGGGCCCGGAGCATTTGCACATTCAAACCCGCGACCCCGAAGCGTTCGCGGATCGGATTTCCAGCGCCGGCGCGATCTTCCTCGGGCAGTACACGCCGGTGGCGTTGGGCGACTACGCGGCGGGACCGTCGCATGTGCTGCCGACCGGCGGCACCGCGCGGTTTGCCAATGGGCTGAGCGCCAACGATTTCCTTCGCCGAACGAGCGTGCTGTCATTCACGAAAAACGGCATGCGCGAAATCGCGGACGACGTGATTTATCTGGCCAATAAGGAAGGCCTCACCGCGCACGCGGAGAGCGTAGCGATGCGCCTCGACGAAACCAATCATGTGGCGCCGCGCCCGCCCAAGAAGCCGGTGCCGAAGGCCGCCGTGAAATAAATCGCGCGATCGCGCTCGGGTCGCCTGTTGGCGATGCGCTCTGGGTCGCTGCGCTCCGCTCGCGGCTAAACGTTCTTGACGTTTTTGCGCGGATTTCCCCATGAAAGCATTCGACTCGGTGCGAGCCAATATCCGCGCGATGGCCGGTTACATGCCCGGCGAGCAGCCACGCGACGGCTCGTATATCAAGCTGAACACGAACGAAAATCCTTATCCGCCATCGCCGCGGGTCTTCGAGGCGTTGCGCGATGCGCTGACTGGCGATCGGCTGCGCAAATATCCGGATCCGATGGGCGTGGCGTTTCGCCATGCCGCCGGGAGGGTGCTGGGCGTCGATCCCGACGGCATCATTGTCGGCAATGGCTCCGACGACATCTTGACGATTCTGGTGCGAACGTTTGTGCCCGAAGGCGGATTGATCGTCGCGCCGACGCCGAGCTACATCCTCTATCGCAGCCTCGCCGAGATTCAGGGGGCGCTGCTTTCGAGGCTGTGCCATTCACGCGCGAATGGCGATTGCCAAGTCCCTGGCCAATTCGCGGGGCCAAGCTGACTTTTTTGCCGAACCCGAATTCGCCGTCGGGAACGATGATCGAGCCGACCGCACTGGAACACTGGCTGGATCATTTCGGCGGCCCCGTGGTGATCGACGAGGCCTACGTGGACTTCGCCGAGACGAATGCGATTGGCCTGACAACCAACGCCGACGTCATCGTGACCCGTCGTTCAGCAAGTCGTACGCCCTGGCGGGCATTCGCTTCGGCTTCGGCATCGCCGATCCGGCGCTCATCCGCGAAATGGTCAAAGTAAAAGACTCCTACAACTGCGACACGCTCAGTCTGGTCGCCGCGACGGCCGCGATTCTCGATCAGGATTATCTCAAGCAAATGCGAGCGAAAATCGTCGCTACCCGCGCCCGGCTGACCAATGATCTGCGCAAGCTCGGCTTCGAAGTCGCGGAGAGCCACGCGAATTTCATCTGGTGCCGGCGGAGCGATCGCCCGGTGAAGCCGATCTACGAGGAACTCAAACGCCGCATGATCCTGGTGCGGTACATGAACTACCCCGACTACGGCGACGGTCTGCGAATCTCGATCGGCAGCGACGCCGAAGTCGATCGCTTGCTGGAGGAGTTGCAGACGATCGTGTAGAAAGGTCGCATGCCCACGAAACTTCCGCAAGTCATGGGGTTGGTATTTTGCGAGGAGTTTGACCCGCAAACCTTTTCCTTGCGCGACTATTTCAGGGCCGGCAATTCACCAAATTCCCAACGGTTCCACAGCAGTTTGTTATCTATTCGGCGCTGTATAGTGGGCCATTAGAAGGTAAAATTGAATTAACTTGCGAGCGAATGGAAACGGAAGCGGTGATTTACCGGTTTCGCGAGTGGCGAGTCTTCCCTGGCGGACTCGTCGTTCATTGGATGCATCGACCGAAGAAACTGCGATTCCCAGCAGCGGGAAGATACTCATTCAAACTGCTGTTTGACGGTAACGAGTTGGCCGAGCGCCTACCTGGAAATCATGAGGGCTCACCAATGAAGAAGAATGATGACAAGACCTTTGACGTGCCGACCGACCCCGATGAATTAAAGGCTCGGCTCTACGGAATCGTGGCGGATACCGAGGGTGGCGAAGATTGGTACTGGGATGGTCCGACTCCGATGCCCGAGGAGCCATTAACTCCGCCGAATTTGCCGAATCCAACGCGGGAATCGCCACAAATTGAAAAACGATGAGCAATCGTTGTCAAAACGGACTCTGTGATTGCGAGAGGGACGCAGATGCAGGCTTCAAATTCATCGGTCAATCCGATGGGAATGCTCATTATGTCGTTCGTCCCGATCGTTGCGTTGGCAGTCTTGCTCGCGATGCCCGGCGACGACTATGGGAAAGCAAAACTCCTCGCCGGACTTGTAGCGGTCGTCTGGTGCGGGATTCCGAGCATTGGATTTTGGGCCAATCGCCTGACCGGGCACTCGGAATTTGAATCACCGAAGACAACTTGTACCTCAAAGCCCACTTTTTGCGGCCAACTACTTGATCGCGCCAACGAATTCATACGCAGCAGAATCCTTGATCTACGTATCGGCCCCGAGCCCAACGAATTCACCGCCCCGAATTCCGAGGACATCCGATTACGACCTCTCGATCGGCAAGCGTTCGAACAGCGCATGCGGCCTCGGCTGGCGGATTCGCTTGAAGTGGCCGCGGAGGTCCTTTCGAAACCGGCCAGCGATCGGGAATTGGCGGAGTGCTCGGAACAACTGAACAAGGTCGCTGATTCGTTCCGATGGAACTTGCTGGAAGTCGCCATGGAATTGCGAACCGCCGAAAACGCTGGCGAATCTGATAAAAAGGAAACTCAGCCGCCGGCGACGCCTGCTAGTTGGGCCAAAAAGTTTCGGCTGATGTGCGCGGGCGGATTTTGAAATTCGAGAACTCTATGCCCCGAACTGCCCGAATTCAGCGTCAGACCGGCGAAACCAAAATCGACTTGCAGCTCGATCTCGACGGCACGGGGAAGAGCGAGATTGCCACTGGTATCGGCTTTCTCGATCACATGCTCACTCTTCTGAGCAAGCACAGTCTAATTGATTTGAGTGTGAGAGCCGAAGGCGACCTTCACGTCGACGCCCATCATACAGTCGAGGATGTAGGGATTTGCTTGGGCAAAGCATTGGTGCAGGCTTTGGGGGACAAGGCCGGCATTCGCCGCTATGGCGATTGCACGTTGCCGATGGATGAGACGCTGGTCACCTCGGCTGGATCTGAGCGGACGACCCTTTCTGGTCTGGCGCGTGCCGATCGCGGTCGAAATGCTCGGCACGTTCAATTCGCCGTTGGCCGAGGAATTTTGGCGGGCGGTGTCATCGGCTGGCGGCATGAATCTGCACCTGAGCTGCCTCCACGGCCACAATTCGCACCATATCATTGAGGCAGTTTTCAAGGCCACGGCTCGAGCCCTTCGGCAAGCAGTGGAACTCGATCCTCGCGGCGGCGGCGTGCCCTCGACCAAAGGCGTTCTTTGAGGATTGGAATGGAACACGGATGACACCGATTTGACGGATTTGCGCGGATAAGATTCTGATCCGTGAAAATCTGTGTGATCGGTGTCAGCCGTGTTCTATTGCAAGTATTCCCTTGAGATCTGGCACAAATAAGTAAAAGTCGGATTCACGAACTGCGTGCAGCGGGCTTCGAGCACCTGACCGAGCCAGAGGTAGGCGTCGCCACGGGTGAAGCCGTGTTCTTCTTCCATCCACAAAATTAATCCTTCGAGTGCATGGCGAAAGGCGTCCTCGCACGGCCGGGCCATCGCGGCGACGCCGATGTGGATGGCGTTTTCGATTCGCGGCCATTTGAGATTTCGTGGGGCCGGCGACAATTCGACGCGCAGGCGAACGACGCCGCTGGCTTCGATCCCGCCGGCGCCGCAGATTTCGCCGTCGCCTTGGATCGCATGCATGTCGCCGACGTGCAAGAGCGCGCCGGGGACATTGACGCGAAGATGCACGACAGCTCCCGTGGTGATTTCCTGCACGTCGAAGTTTCCGCCCCACATGCCGGCCCAGACATTGGCGATGCGCTCGAATTCGGGCGCGACACCGATGAAGCCGATCATCGGCTTGGCGGCCAAAGTCCGTTGCTCGTTCCAGTGGATCATTCCATTCTCGATGCGAACAATGCGATGATGCGGGCCGACGCCGGTCGAATCGAACCAAGCGGGCATCGCGCCGTTTTGTCCGCGAAAACGCGTGAAGCCGACGGCATCGAGTTGAATGTCGCCGATGTGAACGCTGAGCATCATGCCGGGTTCAGCGCCTTCAACGAAGATGCAGCCACTGGCTGGATTGCCGCCGCGAAGTAATTTTGTCAGGTGCGGGCCGTCGGGGTGCGTATCGAGCCAGGGGCCGCGATTGAGTTGCGTCTGCACCTCGAATTCCTCGCCGGGTTGCACCCGCATTGTGGCCGCGTTGCCGGGACCGGTTTCGAAGTACAAAACATTGGTTGTCGCGCGCTGCATAGCGTGTCCCTAACAGGCTGCTTTCCGTTGACAAAGTTTGGCGTTACGCTGATCATAAGCGTGGGTCCATCAAATGGCACGCATCCTTTTCTGGAGCGCGAAGCAATGAGCAACGATCCCAATCTCCAGCAACAGCAAATGAAACAAAAAGAGTTCATGAGTCTTCTGCCGTTGATCTTCGAAATTGCCGGCTTGCCGCAGGCGGAGCCTGGGCGCCACTTCAATGCCGATCAAATGGACGTACGGGCGACGACGCTGAAAACCGCATACAAAGTAGCGCGGCAACTCGTGATTGACCTGTCGAAGTGAATGGCGTGCTGGCGCGGCGGTTATTCGCCGTCATCGAGTCCGATCGCGGTGACGAATGCCGTGGCGTAGCTTCGGCAATGTGAAATGGAAATCAGAAAATCGCTGATTTTCAATCGGCGGGCGAACTCGCGGGCCGCGCCTTGAATGACGATTTTGGGCTTGCCACTTTGTTCGTTTCGCACCTCGATTTCGGTCCAACATAGGCCCTTGATCATTCCAGTGCCAAGGCATTTCAGCACGGCTTCCTTGGCGGCAAAACGGCCGGCGAAATGCTCGGTCGCGTTTTTTCGCGATTGGCAATAGCTGATCTCGCGCTCGGTGAAAACGCGGGTGAGGAATGCTTCGCCGTGCCGGTCGATGAGTCGGCCGATGCGAATGCACTCGATGATGTCGGTGCCGACACCCAGAATCTGCATGGCGGATCTATCCGCAAACCCGGCCCGGCGAGTCTCACGCGATCCTGCCGCGGCCGGTACAATGATCGTGTAGATTCAGTTTCCTCGATCTGAGCCGCCTCGGCAATACGGATTGGAGAATTGCGACATGCCCCAGGATTCCGGGCATACCCAGGATTTGCTGAGCGATCTCACACCGGCGCAGCGCGAGGCCGTGACGCACTTCGAAGGGCCGCTGCTCATTCTGGCGGGGGCCGGTAGCGGGAAAACCCGCGTGATCACTCGGCGGGTGGCCTGGCTGCTAACGCAAGGCGTGAAGCCGTGGAACATTCTGGCGATCACGTTTACCAACAAGGCCGCCAATGAAATGCGCCTGCGCGTCGAGGCGGTCAATCCCGAGAGCAAGGTCTGGATCAGCACCTTTCATAGCCTCGGAGCGCGGCTGCTGCGAATGTATTCCGACCGCGTCCAACTCGACAAGAATTTCACGATCTACGATCAGGACGATCGCAAAAAGGTGATCAAGGAGGCGATGGCGGCGGCTGACCTCGCCGAGGCGAAATTCTCGCCGGATCAGATCGGCGCGGCGATTAGCAAGGCCAAGAACCAGTTGATTCTTCCCGACCGCTTCGCGGCGTACGACTATTTCACCGAGACCGTTTCCCGCGTTTACCCGGTCTATCAACGCCGGCTGCGCACTCGAGCGCTCTCGATTTCGACGATCTGTTGCTGATCCCGGCCCTGGCGTTGCGGCACGATCAGGAATTGCGGGCCGAACTGGACGCCAAGTTTCGTTTTCTCCTGATTGACGAGTACCAGGACACCAACGGCGCGCAATATGAGATCGCCCGCCGGCTGTCGATGGATTATCGCAACATCTGCGTCGTCGGCGATCCCGACCAGAGCATTTACAAGTTTCGGGGCTCGGACATTCGAAATATCCTTGATTTCGAACGCGACTATCCCGATGCCCGATCGATCACACTGGAGAAAAACTATCGCAGCACCAAGGCCATCCTGCACGCGGCAAGCGTATTGATCGATCGCAACAAGCAGCGGAAGAAGAAAACACTGGTCACCGATAATCCGCAGGGCCAGCCGGTGACCGTGACCACGTACGCCGATGGCCTCGAGGAGGCGGATCGCGTCGCAGTGCGCATTCGCGACGCGGTCAACTCGGGCAAACGGCGGTACCGGGATCATGCGATTTTCCTGCGGACCAACGCCCTGTCGCGAACGCTCGAATCGGCGTTTGTGAAATATGGAATTCCCTATCAGATGGTCCGCGGTTTGGCGTTCTATGAGCGAAAGGAAAACCGCGACATTCTGGCCTACTTGCGATTGTTGTTGAATCCCAAGGACGACATCTCGTTTTTACGCGTTGTGAATGAGCCGTCACGGGGGATTGGCAAGGTTTCAGTGCAGCATCTCCAGAAATATGCCGCGCCGCGTGAGATGAGCTTGCTCGCGGCGGCGGGGCACGTGAAAGAAATCTCGGCGATCAAAGGCAAGGCCGCGGCTGGCTTGCGCGAATTTCACCGGCTCATCATGGAACTTCAGCCGGCGATTGAGTTAAAGCCGCATGAGGTGGTGCAAAAAGTAATCGATCGCAGCGGCTACGGCAAAATGCTGCGCGAATCCGGAAGTGAGGAAGACGAGGAACGCTACGAGAACATCGAGGAACTGGTCACCGGCGCGGAACAGTTTTCGCGCGATGATCCGAACCGAACGATCGGCGATTTCCTCGAAACGATCGCGTTGGCGAGCGACCTCGACAGTTGGGACGAGCAGCAGGATTGGGTTTCGGTGATGACGCTTCACGCGGCGAAGGGACTTGAATTCCCGGTCGTGAACATCATGGCGGTGGAGCAGGGCATCTTGCCGCATGCTCGCAGCGTCGAGGACCCGGAGGAGATCGAAGAGGAACGCCGGCTCTGTTTTGTCGGCATGACGCGGGCGAAGGAAGAGCTTTATTTGAGCCAGGCCCAATTCCGCGAATTCGGCGGGCAGCATAAATACACCATCGAAAGCGATTTCATTCGCGAACTGCCGAACGAGGTCGAGCGGATCGACAACACATCCGGTTTCGGCGGGCATTCGGCGCTGAATTATTATCGCGGCGGCGGCGGACCGGCCGCGAGCGCCGGCTGGGATGATACCGGCCTGACGCACAAGCCGCGGAAACCGGTTGTCGATGAACGGGGCTTTTATGCCGGCGCGATTGTCGAGCACGATGAATATGGTCTGGGCAAGGTCAAGGAATTGAGCGGCTTAGGGGCCAATCGGATGATTCGAGTTTTATTCACCACCGGGTTGAAAACTTTCAATATGAATCATGTAAAACTGACGGTGATCAACGAGGATTGAAGCATGCGATCGGAGCCCTCCATGTTCACGCTGAGTGCGTTCGCCGATGAGATCGATCCCGATCCGCAGGTGCAAATCGATGTCCTGAAAATCTGCGGCATTCGCCACATTGAATTTCGTTCGATTCAGAAAACGAATGTGCTCGCGTTGAGCGACTTGCAGATTCAGGCGTTCAAAACGTTGCTCGATCAAAACGAGTTCGCGCTGTCGGCGATTGGTTCGCCAATCGGCAAGACCGTGATCGATCAGCCGTTCGAGGTGGAACTGAAACGGTTGGCCCGCGCGATCGAATTGTGCCATCTGTTCGGAACGCGGAACATTCGCATTTTCAGCTACTATTTGCCCGAGCATGCCGAGTGGGACGACTGGCGTCGCGACGTGATGGACCGGATGTGGGAAAAGCTGAAAATTGCCGAAAAGGCCGGCGTGCGCCTTATCCATGAAAACGAACACCGCATCTATGGCGATTCGCCCGATCGCGTGCGCGATCTGTTGCAAACGGTCAGCGAACAACTCCAGACGCCTTGTTTCGGGGCCGCGTACGATCCGGCGAACTTCGTCTTCTGTGGCTACGATCCCTGGGATGGTTGGCTGGCCTCGAAAGAGTACACGGTGCATTTCCATATCAAAGATTGGAAGACCGGCGAAAAGCACGGGTCAATCCCCGGCGAAGGGGAAGGGCAGATCGAGCGAATCATGGCCGACGCCGTGAAGATGGGTTACGACGGATTCGCTACGATGGAGCCGCACCTGCTCGGCGGCGGCCCGACCGGCGGCGTCACCGGGCCGGAACGGTTCCCGACAGCAGTCGCGGCTTTTCGAACCATTCTTGAGCGGGTCGGGGCGAAAGTCGCCTCATCGTAATAAGCAGCCGAATTCGCCAGGATTCGGGCGGGTAGCATGTTCAACGTCCACATCCGAGTCATCGACGCCTCAACGAAGCGGCCGGCGGCTTGCCGAATTCGCATTGCCGACGTGAATGGGCGGAGCTTTCCGCCTTTGGGACGGGTGGGAGAATTCGCCGTCGGCCGTAACGAAGATGTCGGTGGGCAGGTGATGCTGGACGGGCATCGCTGGTATTACATCGATGGCGGCTGCGAAACACCATTGCCCGCGGCAACGCCGCTTAGCGTTCAGATTTGGAAGGGCCCGGAGTACACGCCGATTCGCCGGGAGATCACCCTCGGTCCCGGGCAGATGGCGTTGCGCTTCGAAATCGCACGCTGGGCGAATTTCAAAGAGGCCGGCTGGTATTCGGGCGATGGCCGTTGTCATTTCTTGAGTCCGCACGCGGCTCTTCTCGAAGGGCTCGCCGAAGATTTGGCGGTCGTGAATCTCCTGGCGGCGGAAACGACATTGATGAGCCATGACGGCGTGGGCGCCTGGCGGTTCCGAATCTGGTCGCATTCAGCGGCCAACAGCCGGCGCTGGAAAAGGACGGCTGCGCCGTCGCGGTCAACACGCTCAATACCCACCACGTGCTGGGCAAATTGGCGCTTTTGCATTGCCATCGTGCTGTCTTCCCGCTCTCGTTTGGCGGCCATGGTGCGACCGATGACTGGTCGCTCGCCGATTGGTGCGACCAGTGTCACCGCAAAAACGGGCTGGTTGTCTGGAGCGATCCGTTCCGATTCGAAAATGATCTGGCACCCGAGGTGCTCGCCGACTTGCTTCATGGGCGAGTCGACGCAGTGGAGTGCACGCCCGAAAGTTGCCGCACCGACGAATGGCGGCAAGCTTGGTCGGCGGGAATTCGTTTCTCATTGTTCGGGGCAAGCGGCAAAGAGAGCAACCGGACAGCCCTGGGAACGATGCGAATATATGCCAAGTTAAACGATGGCGATCCGCTCTCGCTTGGGAATTGGATCGAAGCGGTGCGAGCGGGGCGCACATTCGTCAGCAATGGTCCGTTGCTTCAATTTGACGTGGACGGGCATCCGCCAGGTTCGCTCATTCAGAAGGAGTCGCCGGCCGGGTCGGTCTGGGCGTGCGAAGGTCGAAAGTATGACGCCGTTTGGACACGTCGAGCTGCTCGCGAACGGCGAGTCGGTCGTCCGAGTCTCGTCCAGCGATGTGGAGCCGCCGTTTCGGGCGAAGGTCGAGGTCGAGTATCCGGTGGACGCTCCGTGTTGGCTCGCGGCCTGCTGCGTCGGCATCAACGCATTCGCGCATTCGTCGCCGGTGTTCATCCCGGTCGATGGAAAGATGCCGAGTGATGTTGCCGTCATCGATCGCTACCGTCGGTTGCTCAACGGCACGCTCGAATGGATCGAGTCAAATGGGCGCTTTGAAAACCCGCAGCGAAAAGAGCGGCTTCGCGCGGTAGTCGAGCAGGCCCGGCAGATGTTGCTCGAGCGGGCGCCGACTGGTTGAACCGCGTCGTCATTCGCGAGGGGATTCGCTTGTTGCGCCGTCGCCTGCTGTTCTTGGCCCTGATGCCGTTCGTTCTCCTGGCGATCGGCACCTTGGGCTATCGAATCATCGAATTTCCCCGATATTCGTGGTTCGACGCACTTTACATGGCGGCAATCACGCTCACTACAGTCGGCTATGGCGAGACGCACCCGCTTTCGACGGCCGGGCGGATTTTCACGATCATATACAGCCTGGGCGGGGTGTTCACGGCGTTCTATTTGGCGAGCGAGTTTTTCCGCTTCATGGTCAGCGGCGAGATTCAAAAAGCCCTGGGGAGGCGGCGCATGGAGCAACGGCTGGCGGAATTGCGAAATCATTATATCGTCTGCGGCTATGGCCGCATGGGCCGCTTTGTTTGCCAGGAATTCGAGGCGCATCAGTTGCCGTACGCTGTCGTCGATAAATCCGCGTCGGTCGGCCAGGAGTTCCCCACCAAGTTCGGAATGTTCGTCCATGGCGATGCCACGTCCGACGCCGTCCTCGATCAAGTCGGCGTGTCGTGCGCCAAGGCTCTGGTGACAGTCGCCAGTTCGGACGCGGACAACTTGTATATTGTCCTCAGCGCTCGCTTGCGCAGCGAAAAGTTGTTCATCGTATCGCGCGCGGAGGATTCGGCCGCCGACGCCAAATTCAAGCGGGTCGGCGCCAACCGGGTCATCTCGCCGTATGTCATCGGCGGCAGGCGCGTGGCGCAGGCCGTCATGCGGCCGACGGTCGTCGATGTCATCGATCTGGCCACGCGACATGGAGCGTCGGAGCTGCAAATCGAGGAGATTCGGATCGATTCGGGCAGTAGCCTAGAGGGCATGATGCTCAATCGATCCGGCATGGCGGAAATGGGGTTGAATGCAGTCGCAATCAAGCGTGCCGACGGAACGTTAATCGCGCCGCCGGGCGGAAACAGCCAATTGGAAGCGGACAGCACGCTGGTCGTCATCGGCAACACCGAGAACCTCGAGCGTCTTGTCGCGCATGGCGGAGGCGAAACAACCATAGACGCGCCGATTGACGACGAATTCATTGTGCAACAGGGATTTGCGGCGCCTGGAGGCGGAACTCGGAGGTGCGGGAATTCGTCTAAATTGATGACTGATCGCCGTTGCTGGTAATGGAGACTCGCAGCGGAAGATGTTTGACAGGCTGATCACGCGCATTATGATGGTTGCAACGGCGCCGAGACCCACCAGCAGCATTCCCGCCAATCCACGCAATTTACCTGCCAGGGAGATTGGAACGATGTCGCAGCTGTCTTTGACCGGATGGAAACGCGGCGGCTTGAGCCTCCTGCTGCTATCCGCAGCCCTATTGCTGAGTGTGGCGGATCGCGGGCGATCGGACGACACTTCCAAGAAAGGTGACGCTCCCAAGGCAAAAGCAGATCAGAAAAAACCAGTTCAACTCGTCGTTCCGCCGCCGAGCGGCGGGCACGCGGCCACCGATTTGGTCAACAAGGAACTTGTCAAGTTTTGGGCCGCGAACAATGTCAAGCCCTCGCGCCGCGCCACCGACCATGAGTTCGTCCGGCGGGCATTCCTTGACATCATCGGCCGAATTCCGGCCGCCTGGGAAGTCAAGCAATACGAACGAGACACCGAGTACAAGACTAAGCGGGCACGGTTGATTAACCGGCTTTTGAACGATCCGTATTACAAAGATGACCTTGAATCCTATTGGGCCGAAATCTGGACGACCCTGTTGCTGACCCGATCCGGCAATAAGGATTACCACGAGCAAATGAAAGATTGGCTGGAGGATCAATTCGCCTCCAACCGAGCATACGACCAAATGGTTCGCGAATTGCTGACGGCAACCGGAAAGACCGGCGAAAACAACGCGGTCAACTTCATTCTGGCCCATCTGGGCGAGCCTCAGCGCGACCGGGCCGTCGAGGGCCAGTTCGACGCGGTGCCGATCACGTCGCGTTCGATCCGGCTGTTTTTGGGCTACCAGATTCAGTGCACCCAGTGCCACCACCACCCGTTTAACTCGGAATGGAAGCAGAGCCATTTCTGGGGCGTGAACGCGTTTTTCCGTCAGGTACAGCGCGACGGCCAGCCGAATATGCGGCAGCAGCGAAATCAGCCGGCCCCGCAATTGACTCTGAAAGACAACGCGAACTATAACAAGGACCCGGTGACCAAGGGCGCGCTCGTATACTATGAGGATCGCCAGGCAGTTGTTCGCGCGACGGGGCCGAAGTTTATTGATGGGCGGATGCTGCCGACCGATGGCAGCAAGACGCGCCGACAGGTATTGGCGGATTTCATCATCGACCACGACAACTTCCCCAAAGCGATGGTGAACCGAATGTGGGGCCACTTCTTTGGCCGCGGCTTGTGCCAGCAGGCGGCGGTGGACGATTTCAACGAGCAAAACCCGGTGATTCACCCGGAGATTCTTGACGGCCTCGCCACGAACTTCAAGGACTACAAGTACAACATCCGCGAATTGATCAGTTGGATCTGCAACAGCGAGGCATACGCGCTCAGTTGCGAAGCCAATTCCACCAACAACAAGCGCGAGCACGAGGTTTACTTCAGCCGCATGTTGCTGAAAAACATGTCGCCGGAGCAGTTGTTCGATTCGCTGAAGACCGCATTCGACCAGCCGGAGCCGAAGCGGCCGATTCGCGTCAGGAAAAAGGGCGCTACCGCGCGTGGTCAACGAAGCCCTGAAGCAGAAGCGCGTTCGTTGGCTGGCAAACTTGACCAAGAGCTTTGGCGACGACGAGGGCAATGAAATCACCTTCAACGGCACCGTGGTGCAGGCGCTGATGCTGATGAACGGCAAAGACATTCAGGACGAGTTGACCCGCAAGGACAACAACACGGTGATGAACGCCATGAGAAAAGGAACCCTGGGGGCCACCGAAGATGAATTGTGGCTTGCCGCTCTTTCACGCCGTCCGACCGAACAGGAACGGCGAGTCGTCTATCGGGAAATGAGAGCGACCGGGGCGAACGCGCTGGCCTTTTGGCAGGACGTGTTCTGGGCGCTGTTGAATAGCAATGAGTTTGTTTTGAATCATTGATCAACAATCGACGTTTCGCGCCTGAGACGAGCAGGCGCGAAAGGTATAGCATTTCATTTCACCAAGCTCAGCCGCGAGACGCGCATATAATCGGCCCCGCGGACATCGCCGCGCACCTCGACGGCGCCAAAGAGTTCCACCCATCGCTGGACATACGGCCCGAGGTCAACACCCGGTTCCGCCGTCACATAGTAAATGATTTGCCGATGGGAATTGATCAATGCGAACGACGGCTTATTGTCGATCTGAAAGCCGGTCCGCCGCAGCCAGCCGACACCCGAGGATCGCAAGGAGTTGGCGTTCGTGTTGGGATTGGCGATTCCCAGATGAGCGGACGACGATCCGCTTCCGCTGCGCAAGGGCGGTGTGGATGGTCCACCCGCCGCGGGAGAACTGGCCGAACTCGAATTGCCGCTTCCCGAGCGACTGGCCAGCGTGCCCGTTGTGCTCCGCGCCGGCCGGTTTCGCCGCAGTTCGAAAACCCGCGTGGCAGCGCGATTCGCCAAGTCGAAGTTGCGGCCCGCTTCCGTACTTGCAACGCGTTGGTAAAGTTGAATCGCGACATCGAAATTGCCGTCGCGTTCGGCCTGTTCGGCCTGACGAAAAAGCTCCTCGCCGGAGGCCGGGTTCATCGATGACGGTTCGAGTGGGGCAGACTTGGCGCTGGAGGTCAAAATCGACGAACCGGGGCTCGGATCCATGATGGCGGACTTGGCGATATATCGCGATTCGCCGGGGAGGGGATCAATGGGCGTCCATTTCGCAGTGTCCCAGGCTGGTTTGACCGCCGGGCCACGCAAGTAGCCCTGTGTGCCGCGCTTGACTTCAATCTTGTCTTTCACTTCCAGCGGACCGTTTGTCTCAATGCTTCCCGGTAGCACGGGCACGTCCGGATCACTGCGGTCACCGACGACGCGAAAAGCTTGCCTTGTGCCGATCATGGGGCCAAATGGTTCGATCACGGCTTTTGGAATCCAACTGACTGAGCCTGGCGGCGGCACAATTTCCAGAAAATCGCTCGAGGCAGCCTTCTTGACGAAGACCTGCGCCCCCCGATGGAGAACGCCGGTGACCGGATATTTCGAACTTGGGCCGGCGCGGACCTCAGCTTCGAGGACGCGAATGTGAGCATCTGGCAATTTTGACGGGGATTGAGGCGATGCCTGTGTAGCCAAGCCTAGAAATATGAATGTGACCAAGAGCCTACGGCGCATCATCGACCTCCCCGAATCTTATTTCGGTCGAACTCGCCGCTATACCACGTCCAGATCGAATCGCAATGGTGATATTCCTTTGCCGATTCGCCATGAAATCGCCAGAATGTTTGTCGATCGCCCCGACCGCCGAGGTTTCCAAGATGGCCGACTTTACCTACGCCGAAATTGCCGCCATGATCGATCACTCGCTTTTGCAACAGGTGCTGACCGACGCCGATCTCGGGACGGGCTGCGAGTTGGCCCGGCAGTACGAGGTGGCGTCGATTTGCATCAAGCCCTACGCCGTGCCGATGGCCGCGAAAATCCTCGCCGGCTCACGTGTCGTGGTCGGCACGGTCATCGGCTTTCCGCATGGGGGCCACGTGACCGCGATCAAGAAGGCCGAGGCCGAGCGGGCGATCGCCGATGGCGCCCGCGAACTCGACATGGTCGTCAACATCGGCAAAGTCCTCAGCGGCGACTGGAGCTACGTGGCTTCTGATGTTGCTGCGGTCGTCGATTTGGCGCACTCGCGGAATGCTCGCGTGAAGGTGATCTTCGAAAACTGCTTTCTCAACGACGAACACAAGGAACAGCTTTGCACGATTTGTGGCGAGGTCCGCGCGGACTGGGTCAAAACCTCGACCGGGTACGGCGACGGTGGCGCGACCGACCACGATTTGAAATTGATGTGCCGATGTTCGCCGCCGCATGTGCAAGTGAAGGCAGCCGGCGGCGTCCGAACTCTCGACCGACTGTTGGAAGTTCGCGCGATCGGAGTGTCGCGCGTGGGAGCTACCGCGTCGGTCGCGATCCTAGAAGAATGCAAGAAGCGTTTGTCCTGTTAGCATTCGATCAGATGGAGCCTGATTGCATTCAGGGCCATCTTCGCGGCCCGGCTTTGAATATCAGTTCGCGTTCCGCCCCAGTTGGACGAGTACACTTTTGACCCGCCATTCCACGCCACGGCGGCGAAGCAGGTTCCGACCGGCTTGTCGGGCGCCGCTTCCGGTCCGGCGTAGCCCACCACGCTGACGCCGAGATCGGAATTGAACTTCACCCGCACATTGGACGCCAAAATCTCGGCGGTTTCCGCGCTGACGGCCGAATACTTGTCAATCACTTCGGGCGGCACGCCCAATTGTTCGATTTTCACGCGTGAGTCGTAACAGACGATGCCGCCGCGAAGATACTTGCTCGCGCCGGGAATCTGTGCCAGGCGATGCGAAACCAGTCCGGCGGTTACGCTCTCGGCCGTGGCGATGCTCAGGTTCTTTTGAGCCAAAAGTCCCATTACCGCGTCCTGAAGATCCTCATCTTCCACGCCAAAGACGAGCTTGCCGAGCCGTTCGCGAATGATCCGTTCCAGTGGTTCAATTTGAGAGAGGGCATCGGCGGGAGTCGGCGCCTGGGCGAAGATTCGTAACGAAATCGTCGCGTCACTGGCATAAATGCCGACTTCTGGAATGCGGCCGCGGGCGGTGACGTCCTTGAGTTTCTCCTCGACCGCCGACTCGCCGGCCCCGAACGTATTGATCTTCCGCTGAACGAGCACGGCGCCGGCGACGCCAAGCGACGTCAGGCGTGGCCGAACCTGCTCGATAAACATTTTCTGCATTTCGGCTGGCACGCCGGGCAACGCAAAAATATTTGCCGATCCGATTTTCATCCAGATGCCGGGCGCGGTGCCGAGCGGATTGGGAACGACTTCGGCCCCTGCCGGCAACATCGCCTGCACCCGATTCCGCTCGGGCATTTGCCGGTTTCGCCGGGCAAACAATTGTTCAATATGTCGCAGGGAATTTTCATCGAGAACTAATTCGACGCCGCCGACTTTTGCCAAGACTTCACGCGTCAAATCGTCTAAAGTGGGGCCAAGTCCGCCGGTCGCGATGACCAAGTCGGCTCGGCCGACCGCAGTGCCAAACACATTTCGATTGTCGTCGAAGTCGTCGCCGACGGTGGTATGGAAGCCGACCGGAATGCCGATTTGGGCGAGCCGTTGCGAAAGCCAATGACTATTGATGTCGAGATTCTGGCCGCTGGTCATTTCGGTGCCGATGGAGATGATTTCCGCCTTCATAATTGAATACTATACGCCGCCCATGGGCTTGCTCGGAATTGCGTGATGGAATCAGTGAAAATTGTCCTGCTCTGTATCGTCGCCGCGATTCTTTACGGGATCGGCCAGGATCTGATCACGACGCGAGTATGCCTTGAGTATTTCACGGTCGGTCATCCACCGATTTTCGGCGGCACTCAGAATCCGACATTGCTTGCGGTCGGTTGGGGCGTTTTCGCCACCTGGTGGGTGGGACTGGGGCTTGGTAGTCCAGCGGCCTTGCTCGCACGCGCCGGCTCGAAGCCGAAATTGACTTGGAGAAATCTTCGGGCGCCGATTGTCATTCTGACGGTAATAATGGCCATCGCGTCGACAATTGCAGGCTTCTTCGGTTATTTCATGGCCGGATTAATTGATGGATTTCGGCCAGAAAAAGCGGTTTTCTACACGCCCCGATTTCAGGCCGATGCGGCGGCGCATGGGACTGCATATCTGGTGGGATTTGTAGGCGGCATTCTCATTTGGGGCTGGATCTGGTGGCGCCGCGGAAGTTTGGAACGCGCCGAACTTCGCGCTGAAATCGAACGATTGCGGCGCGAAAACTCGGAATTAATACGACAGCGCTACTTGCATTGCAGCTGGCGGCGATGGTATTCTGTAACTCCTTAATTCATGGATGTTTGCAAGGAGTTACGGATGACCACCGACCAGATCCTTTCGTTGGGGCCACAGTTGGCCGATTTCCTGGGCGAGTTTGACGACTGCTTCGCACGCTCCGAGCCGCGCGGGCATCTCGCCAGCTATGTCAAAGGGCAGCTTTCCGATCTGCCGCGCAAAAGCGTTCAGCCGATCGCGGACTTCACGGACACGCCGCGTCGCACTCTGCAAGAGTTCCTCGACTGGTCGCCCTGGGATCGCGGTCTGGTGCGTGATCGTGTGCAACAACTCGTTGTCCGCGATCATGCCGATCCGCAGGCCATCGGCATCATCGACGATTCCGGCCATCCCAAGTCCGGCAACAAAACCGCCTGCGTGCAACGGCAGTGGTGCGGCAACACCGGCAAGACCGACAACTGTGTCGTCAGCGTTCATCTCAGTTACGCCAGCTTTGACACGCGCTTCCGCACCATGCTCGACAGCGATCTGTTTCTACCCGAGCACGGCTGGGATGATCCCGATCGCCGCCAAGAAGCCGGCATTCCCGACGATGTCGTTTACCGACCCAAGTATGACATCGCGCTCGACCAGGTTCGGCACGCGTTGGCCAATGGCGTCTCCTTCGCTTGGCTCACGTTCGATGAATGGTACGCCACGGCCTCTACGTTCTTGGCCGGGCTCGAAGCACTTGAGCAACGCTACGTCGCTGAAGTCCGCCGCAGTTTTCATGGCTGGTTATGCGATCCTCGCTGCAAAACCCGTGCGGTCTACCGGGATGTCGAGACCCTGTGCCGCTATTCACGCACGATGATGTGCCAGCCCTGGCAACGCATCTACGTCAAAGACACCGAGAAGGGGCCGATGGTCTGGCAAGTCAAAGTCGCTCCTTTCTGGCTTCGTCGCGGCGACCAAATTCTGGGACCCTATTGGCTCATCTATGCTCGCAATGTCCTCGATCCGACCGAGGAAAAATACTTCCTTTCCAACGCACGCCCCGGCACGCCTTTGGAGATCATCCTCCATGTCGCCTTTGCGCTGGCCAATGGAGCGCACCTTGGAGGACAAGAAGGATGAACTCGGCCTGAGTCACTTCGAAGTCCGCAAGTACGATGCGATCTTGAGGCACTTCGCGGTGACGCAAGTGAGCCATTTGTTCCTGGCCCGCCAAACCGAGCGGCTTCGGGGGGGAAAACCCGGAGATCACGCTGTGCCAGGTCCGCACCGCCGCGAACGCGCTGATCGATGCGCTGCCGCTGCCTCGGCGTTGTCGGAACGAGCGTCTGGCCCGCACCTCGCGGAAGCTGCTCCAAGATCAACACCAGAGCGCCGAGGCTCGCCGCTGCCACACGCAGAGGCGTCACACGCTTTTCAATCGACTGCAAATTAACCCTGCCGAACTCCCTTGCTGCATACCAAGATAGAGATCAAGTAGCGCTGTCGTATTAATTATTCGATTGTCGAAACAACGATGATTCAATGTTTACGTTTCGCGTTCGCGAGTGTCGCGCAAGCGCGAAGCGTAAACAACGAAGTTTCTGTTTTTGTTTCGTGTCGCGCAGCGCGAAACGTGAACTTGGTTCATCCGCGCGGGAGTTCCAACCGGAAACAGGCGCCGCCACCCTGTTGGCCCTTGCACAGGTCGAGCCGGCCACCGAGCATCACGGCCCAGCGTCGGGCCAGCACCAGTCCCAGGCCGACGCCGCCAGCGGTGGTGTCCGCGTCGTGGCCGCGCCGGAACGGGCGGAAAATCGAACGCCATTCGCGCCGGCCGATGCCCGGCCCACAATCCTCGATTTCGATCGCCAGGCAATTTTGGCCAGCCGGCAACACTCGCAGCCACACTCGCCGATCCGTAGCACATTTCGAATACTTGCAGGCATTGTCGATGAGATTCCCAACGATTTGTTGGACCAGCACGGGATCGGTTTGGATGTGCAGATCGCTTTGTAACTGATTCTCAACGACCATTTCTTTGTCGGCCCCGTCGCAACGGTTTTGCCAGGCGCCGCGGATCTGCTCGATCAGGCTCGCAAGTGCGATGTTGTGAGGAGTCGTGCGAGCGCTTTGTTTTTCAAGCCGCGAAAAATCCAGGACATTGCCGATCAGGCGGTGCAGCCGTTCCGATTCGCTGTTGAGCGTGTTCAGATACTCGGATCGCTTCGTTTCATCGTGAATGAGCCCGGTCGTTAGCATGTCGAGATAAAGCCGCAATGTGGTCAGCGGCGTGCGCAATTCGTGGGTCACGGCCGAAACAAATCGAATGCGACGTTCGGAAAGATCGATGAGCGACCAACCGCTCAGTCCCATGGCCATTAGCGCGACCAACGCGGCGGACCAGGCGACCGCGAGGCCAATTCGCAGCGGGGTCCAGCCGGCGGGCGGCAAACTCAGCCCAGGCCCGGGATTGAACTGCACCGGCAGTGCCGCCATTACATTTTCGGCTTCCGGATTTGGTTCGCCTGGCAACGGTTCGAGCTGTCCCTCGGGAAACAGGTCGAGCGTCAGGCTCCGCAAATTTTCTCCAAGTTTCGGCCAATCGAGGATGACGCCCTGGACAATTTCTTTTTTTCCGAATTTTGCGAGGCGAACGCCCAGCAAATAATCTGGCCGTTGCGGCGACGGAAACCAGATCGGCTTCATCGCGCTCATGCGTACGTCGGCCACCTCGCAGCTTGGCGATTTCGCGGATCGGATTGAATCGAGATTGAATTCGCCATTGACGCCCTTGCCCATTCGCGGGGCATAGCGCTGGCTGTTGGCAATGGCGTTGCGGGCCTGTTTGTCCGGAGATGGCGAGTAGCCGGCGTTCGGCGCCTGCGGTTGGAAGGCCTGCTGCTGTGCCGGATTGTTGTTGAACTGATCGTAATTGGGCGACTGTGACGTGTTTCCGGCGAAATTGGACGTGTTTGCATCATTCCGCACGGCCACGGCCGATTCGCTGATGGTCGCGGTCGACATGCAATTGCGAGCCTCGGCGAGCAACGAGTCGGCGGAATACTTGGTCGAAAATGCCGCGAGCAATTCTTGGCGCTCGGGCGTGACGTTCAGCAACGCCAAATTGAAGGGCGCGGCTCGCAGCCGGTCGCGCTCGGCTCGCGACATGACCTCCGGCGATTGCCACCGGTGCGCGGGAGCGTTGTCGGACGTGTACTGGAAATGCAGCAAGATCCAGTCGGGCAGCTCCGATTCGACGAGCGGCGACGGTACGCGCACCGTTCCGGGAGGGCAGGCCACGCCATTCCATGTCATCGCGGGAAAGGGCGAGTGTAACGCGGTGAAATGAGCAAAGGGCCGGCTATTTTCACGAGCCATTTGTGGGGAAATGTAGCCATCCAACCGCAACATTGCCTTGCGGATTTTTTCCGAGGTTTCCTTGCGCGGCTTCCGTGCGCCGATTCGATTCCATCTGCAGGGCTTCAATGGTGGCCCAGGCGAGCCCGCCGACAATCAGGCCGGCGATGAGCAGGAAGACGGCAAAGCGCTGGAACCATCGTTTCATGATTCTCTCGGCGGTGTGGTCCGCGCGATCCGTGTTAAACGGGTTTCAGGTCCGGTCCGGCCATGTACCCATGCGCTCGTACAGTCACGATCGCTTCGGGCGACGATTTACCGCCCGGATCCCGAAGTTTCGCTCGCAGCCGGGCCACATGCATGTCGATCGTGCGGGTTTCCAGGCCGGTGGGGTTCAGCCCCCAGAGTCGCGGAGGATCTCGTCGCGCGAAACCGAGCGTTCCTTGTTCTCCAACAAGAATAGCAGAATTCCCGCCTCGGTTTCGGAAAGTTCGATACGATCCTTTTCCGACCACTTGACTTCGCGGCGGCGAAAATCGATGCTGGCGCGCCGAGCCTGGCCCTGGTCGCGCCCGACGGCTCGTCGGGCGTGCGACGAAGGATGGCTTCAACGCGGGCCAATAGCTCGCGAGCGGAAAAAGGCTTGACCACATAGTCGTCGGCGCCCATGCGCAATCCGCGCACTCGATCGTCCTCGCTGCCGCGCGCGGTGAGAATGATCACCGGCAGCGTGGGGCGGACCTTGCGCAAATCCGTCAGCACATCGAGGCCGTCGCGGCGCGGCAGCAGCAGATCGAGCAGCACGAGCCGCACGCCGGGCAGAACTGATTTTCTCGAGCCCGGCGGCGCCGTCGGCGGCCTCGGTCACCGAGTAGCCTGATAGCGTCAAGGCGTCGACCACTCCTCGCCGAATCGCGGGCTCGTCCTCGACCACGACAATGTGAGGCACGCTCATGATGATTCCCTGAATGTCCCGTTCGTTGGGCAACGACAAAGGTCCTAAAACGAAAACCGCTATTTAGGATTTGCGTTTGCGAACCATTCTTGGTCGATCAAAATCTAATCTCCATCTTGCGGCCAAGCGCACTTGCCAAAACGAGCACCCGGCGCTCGTTCTGGCAAGTATGGTCGGCATTCAGGTTCGCGATGAGCGGTCACTTCGGTATCTGAATGCCTTTCGACGCGGCCTGCTCGTGGATCATGGCCTTCAGAGCCGTGTCCAACTGCTTCTCCACTGCGGTGGCGCTTTTCTTTGTCTCCTCCGTGATATATTTCGCTCGTTTCGCGCTGACCTCGGCGATTTCCGCCTGAATTTTTTTGCGTTCCTCGATCTTTTTTGCGATAAACGCCTTGCGCTCGTCCATGGTCATTTTTTTCATCTGCGCGGGCAATTCGCTTTCCGGAATCTTGGTGATGTCGAAATCCTTTTCTTCGATGGCGCGGGAGACAATGCACCAGGCCGAATTCTTGTAAAAGGCGCCGCCCTTGGTGGCGACGCGGCTCGCCGCGGCGGGAGCGCGGCCAAGGATGCGTTTCGGTCTTGCGCGGTTTGATTTTCCTTCTTGGCGGCGCCATCGCGCCCGTAAGCCACGTAGGTGTTATTGAGACTCGTGTTCAGCTTCAAGAGATCCTTGTCATAGGGCGTTTGAATCTGCACCACGCGCTGGTTGTGCTCGATCATCGCATATTTGCCGCCAGAGTCCGCGGAGAAATTCCTCCAACCGAGTTCTTCGCCCGGCCGGCCCCAGTTGCAATAGATTGTGTTGATGACCACGCCCTTTTCCTTCGCGAGATTCGCCACATCCTTCAGGAGAACTTCTTTGTCCTGATCGACCGGTTCATTACCGCAAACAAAAATGAGGCGTAGGGAATTCTTGTCGCTGGCCCATTTTTGTTGGGCGAGTGCGTCGCGGCACACGCGTGCCACCAGTTCCGTGCCACCATTGATCGTGAGGGCGTTCAGCTTCTTGTAAACTTCATCGAGATCGGTGCTGAGGTCGATTTCCTTGCGAACCCAGCCCGCTTTCGGGTCGTACGAATCGTGGCCATAGCTGTAGAGCGCGACCCGCAGCTGCGGCGCAGGCTTTACTTTCGCCAACTCGTTGACAATGTCCCAAAGTTTGATCTTGGCGGAATCGACGAGCCCTTGCATCGACCCCGAGACATCGAGGCAGAGCACGACGTCGATCGGTTTGCCTTCGTTGGCTGGCACCGCGTGGGTGCTTGCCGTGGCTGCGACGGCGACCAGAGCGGCCGCCAGCATACGCATTGCAATACGTGACATGGGATTCTCCTGTCGTAGCCGGGACCGGTGATCCCGGAAAACCTCTACCACTCCAGACGAGAAAAGACCTGCAATCGTTTTCGTCGAAAAGGCCCAAGCGTTCACATAACGGCTTCACTTGGCGTTGAAACTCAACATGCGATCGTGTTTCGCCTTCATATGACACTGAATGCAAGACTCAATTTTGCCAATCGCCGTCACCGACTTCAGATCGGCCCCCACCGTACCATAAACCCAGCCAGCGTCGGTTTCCGGCGTCTTTGGGTCGAGCTTCATCATGACAAACAGCCCCGCTTTTTTTGAGGCCTTGTAGATCTTTCCATTCTTGCCGCTTGCGTAGGGCGAAAAATGATCGACAAAGAGCAACGAGCGCTTCGCCGGAACGACCATCTTCCACGTATTCTTGGCCAGCACTTCCAACTCCGCCTTGGACGTGACCTCCTCCGGGATCCATGATTCCTTGATGAGAACTTGCCCCGGGGCGACAGGCCCTGGCCTGGATCGAAGTTCCGAAAACGCTTTGTAGTCTTTTGCAAAGAGCGAATAAAGCTTCCGCCCATGCGTGTCGCCATCGTTGCTCCCGCTGAACCACGCCCGGCCGGGCACCGGCATGCGGCACAAGAACGGCGACCAACGCATTTCGTCGTCGACGCGGCCATATCGCTCATAATCTTTCACCGCGTCGAGCATTTTCTTTGTCAATGCTTTTTGCGCCGCGTTAAATTGCTCGGTCGACTTCCCTGGGTCGCCCGCATGCGTTGACACAGCCCAAAGTGCCACCGCAATCGCGAATCCCACGATTGCAAGCATTCGAATTCGCATCGGCATGATCACCTCGGATCGGATACGGCGCTTGTATGCCACGGGGGATTTTACCTCGATGGAGCAATCAACGCTGTAACAAACGCGTAACGGATGTGATCGAGGCAACCGGACTAAAACTGCTCCCCCGCCAATCGATGAAGGATCGCATCATAGTCGGCGAGTCGATCATGCGAGGCGCTCGCTCAGCCGCTCGAATGGATTCGGAAGATTGATGAGATTGAGATGATCGCCCGGCCAAATACCCAACAGTTCGCCATAGGTCGCCGAAGTGACGGAAACGACGCCGTCGTTTGCCCCTTCCGCTCGCTCGACGAGTGAGAACGCCGGCCACCAGATCGGCCGGCACCAGAGCCGATGGCATTGCCCCGCGACGGAGAAATAACGCACGTTCGGCGAGTCCGGAGTTTGTTCGTTGAACCGCGCCAGGCGGTCGTGGTCAGATCCCGGAACGCTTGCTCGGGGATCGCGAAGGTGCGAAACCAGGGCTGCAGGAAGAATTCCAGCCGCTTCAAACCCCAGTCGGCAAAGGGGCTGCCGCGATGAGGCGTGCCGATCGTCGTGAGCGAGAGCACACGATCCGCCATGCCAAGGTGCGAAATCATGTGGCGCGAATCGAG
The DNA here is from genome assembly GCA_963815035.1 of uncultured Gemmataceae bacterium. Taxonomy (GTDB): domain Bacteria; phylum Planctomycetota; class Planctomycetia; order Gemmatales; family Gemmataceae; genus JBGQCZ01. The sequence goes on along the minus strand of CAWFFC010000011.1, from coordinate 17,657 downwards.
ACCGCCCATGCTGTGCGCGATGATGTGGACCGGCTCGGTTGGAAATTCCCGCTTCAGGAAGCGTTTGAATTCCTCCGCGCGTTCGGCGACACCGCGCGTCATGCTGAGCCGCGGCTCGAGCACTCGATTGCCCGCGGCGCAAAATGTGCCGCGATGCCGCGAAAATACTCCATCACAGTCCGGCCGCCAACGCGAATCTGGTCGTAGCCGAGCAGCCCGTGAACGAGCACGATTGGATGGCGTAATGTCGGAACCATGATGGCCGAGTACAAGTCAGGGAGTACGATGAACGCCGATTGCTCTCAACAGATTCTACGCACAAAGGAAACGTCAATGCCAATGAATATGGCCGAACCCGGAAGAACACGCGTGGGCTGGATCGGCGCCGGCGTGATGGGCCGCTGGATGTGCCAGCACCTGTTGAGCAATGGTTATAAGGCCACGGTCTACAATCGGACTCGGGAAAAGGCCGAACCGCTGCTCGAAGCCGGCGCGAATTGGGCCGGTTCGCCGAAGGCAGTCGCGGAACAATCCGACGTCATCTTGGCGATTGTTGGCTTTCCGCCGGACGTGCGTGAAGTCTTTCTGGCGCAAACGGAGCGCTCGCGGGGGCGAAGCCCGGCAGCGTGCTGGTCGATATGACCACCAGCGAGCCGACCCTGGCCGTTGAGATCTTCAATGCGGCGAAGGCGAAGGATGTGGCCTCGCTCGACGCGCCGGTTTCGGGCGGCGATGTCGGTGCGAAAAACGCTGCCTTGTCGATCATGATCGGCGGGGAAAAGGCGGCTGTCGACGCCGTTTTGCCGATGTTCGAATGCATGGGCAAGACGATTGTCCATCAAGGACCGGCCGGCGCAGGGCAGCACACGAAAATGGTCAATCAAACACTGATTGCCACCACGATGATCGGCCTATGCGAGGCGTTGCTATACGGCTACAAGGCGGGGCTCGACCTCGAGACCGTGTTCAAGTCCGTTTCCGTGGGCGCGGCGGGAAGCAAATCTCTGGACCTTTATGGACCGCGGATTTTTGCGCAAAACTTCGAGCCCGGCTTCTATGTCGAGCATTTCATTAAGGACATAGGCATCGCCCTGGCCGAGGCGGAAAAGATGCGACTCTGCCTACCTGGCCTGGCCCTGGCGAAGCAACTGTACGAATCGGTGCGCGCCTGGGATACGGCCGCAAGGGCACGCAGGCGCTCATGCTGGCGCTAGAGAACATGTCGAATGTCAAGCGATGACCGGTGTTGCACTTATCGCGGAAATGCGGTTTTGGTAGAGTGGAGGAAACGAAGACGATTTTTGGTTCGAGGGAAACCGCATGAGCGCCCCGAAACGCCCGCGGCGATGTATGAGTCGCCGTTTGAACGACACAAGACTCGCGAAGTGGCGATTGGCGATGTAATTATCGGCGGCGACAATCCGATCGCCGTGCAATCGATGACCACGCCTGATACGAGCAACTTCGAGGCAGTGCTGGCGGAAATTCATCGCCTCGAAGAAGCCGGCTGCGAGATCGTCCGCGTCACCGTGCCGAAACCAGACGATGCGGCGGTTTTATCTGAGATCAAGAAGCGCATCCATATTCCGCTCATTTGCGACATCCATTTCGACTACAAAATGGCGCTGGCCGCGCTCGATCACCCGATTGACAAGATTCGGATCAACCCCGGCAACATTGGCGGCATGGATCGTTTTCGCCAGGTGCTGCGAAAATGCAAGGACAAGGGCGTGCCGATGCGGATCGGCGTCAATGCCGGCAGCCTCGAGCGTGAATTCGCCATGAAGTATGGCTTCCCATGCCCGCCGGCCATGGTCGATTCGGCGTTGCGCTACATCGAGATCGCGGAGAGCGAGGGTTTTCATGACCTGATCGTGTCGCTCAAATCGAGCGACGTTCAGACGGTCGTCGAAGCTTATCGGCTCTATGCAAAGCAGGCGAATTACCCGACGCACATTGGCGTGACCGAGGCTGGCAAACCGCCGTATGCAATCACGAAATCGGCCTGTGGATTGGGGCCAATTCTCCTCGACGGAATCGGGGATACGATTCGCATTAGTTTGCTTGGCGATCCGGTGCCGGAGATCGCCGCTGCGTTCGACATCCTGCAGGCGACCGGCCGCCGAGTACGCAAGCCGGAACTGATCGCCTGCCCGACCTGCGGCCGCCTGGCGATTGATCTGGAAGCGATTATCGCTCAATTGGAGAAACGGCTCGAAGGACGCACGACGCCGGTCAAGATTAGCGTGCTCGGTTGCGTGGTAAACGGTCCCGGAGAGGCCAAGGAGGCCGACATCGGCATCGCCGCGGGCGAGGGCAAAGGCATGATTTTCCGCAATGGCGAAAAGGTCCGCCAGGTGCTCGAACACGAAATGGTCGATGCGCTGATTGGACGAGATCGATCGCTGGGAAAAGGAGAATCCCGGAAAAATGGCGAACGGGAAGGCCAACGGCAGCGCGAACGGACGGAAGCGACTGCCGATCATTTGAGTCTTGAAACAAAATCGAAACGACCGAAGATAGCGTTTTCCACTGAATCAGCAATGTGAAAGGAATGGTCTAGTCATGGCGAGAACAAGTGCAAAGATGGCCCGCAAGCGCCGGCGAATTCGAGCCAAGCGACTGCGGCACCTCAAGAAGACGCGCACGGGGTGGAAGAATCAGTGACCGATTGCCGCTTGCGGCGTTGCAGGTTTTCTTGCGCCACCGCAAGCGCTTTCATTTCCCATGCACCTCATTGCCGGATGATTCGAATTCGGTCATAATGGGCAGCACGGAGCCAATCGGACCGCCTTGAGGCACGGATCATTGTCATGGCGATTTCAACTCGCTGCCCCCATTGCCAAATCCATTACACGCTGAAGGACGAACTTGGCGGCAAACGCGTCACGTGCAAGTCGTGTCGCAGGGTTTTTCCTGTGCCGGCCTGCGCCTCCGACGCCGGTGAAGGCCTCCACGTCCGCCGTGCCTCCCGTCGACGCCGAACAACTCGCCTTGGCTCTGTTATCCGAAGAACTGAAGCGCTCTGAGCCGGAACCCGAAGTCGAACAGATCAAGATCGCGGTGAAGTGTCAGCACTGCGATTTCGAGAATGTCTTTGAAGGCCGCATGGCCGGCAAAAACGCTCCTTGTCAAAACGAGGACTGCCGCAAAATCATTAAGGTGCCTGCGCTGGAGAAAGAGCAGGCCAAAGATTGGCGCACCGTCGGGAAGCGGCCCTCGTTGGCCAAAGTCGATGAGGCGGCGCTCGAGGGCGCCTGGGGCAATGTGCAAACCCAAGCCGTCAGTCGCGAGGCCATCGTCCAGGCCGAGGCGGACCGCATCGACGAGGCCGAGCCGGTTTCGTGGGGCAAGCGAATCGCCTATGGGTTGGGAGGATTGGCGGCCCTCGGCCTGTTGACCGTCGGCATCCTGTGGGTCGTTCGTATGCGCTCGGCGGGCAAGCAGGAACGCGCGATCAAACTGGCGTCTTGAATATGTCACCCCCGATCCGAAAACCAAAATAACGAAACTCAAGAAGCCGACTTCGGGCCTCGTTCATTTGCTGGCCGGCCAATATGAATTGGCTCACAACGACGCCAAAGAAGCAAAGATTCAATTTGTCGCGGCCCGCAATTCGTTGGACGCGGGCGGTAACACGATCGAACGCAATGCGGCCTTGATTCACGTCGCGGTCGGAATGGCCGGTTTGACCGGCAATAAACCCGACGTCGAAGCCGGCCGGCGTCTCGATTGGGAAAAGGACAAGATCAATGCGGAAATGCGATCGACGCTAACCAAGTTGCCGCTCGTTTCGGGGGAAGATTTTCGGGACATGCGAACCTTCGCCTTCCGCCGATTGGCCCGCGCCTTAAACGATTCGGGCAAAGCCGGCGCGGTTGCCGCGCTGGCGAACGCCGCCTGCCCGGAAGATGATCGGGCCGAAGTCCTCGCTGCGATCGGCCTTGAGTTGCTTTCCGTGGGTCAACGCGACGAAGCTGAAAAACTCGCGAAACTGGCGTCGGCGGGTCTCCGGGTGGAGCAAGCGCCCTCGCTGATCGCGCTTTGGCTGGCGATTGCATCTCCGGACGCAGCGTCGGAGAAAAAGAAGGCCGGCAGCGACGGCGCGGCGAAGATTGCCAAGCCTCCGGATGGCAAAGGGCTTCTGTCTCCGCTCGCACAGATTGGCTACGCCGAGGGCTGGGCACGCCAGGGCAATCTGGAAAAGGCTCGAGCCCTGGCCGCTCGCTCCGGCAAACCGGAAGAAAGGCTGCGTGCGATGGCGGCGGTTGCCGGAGTCGCCGTCGATGTCCACAAGAGCGATGTCACCGATCTCGACAACTGTGCCAAACTGATTGAAACGGAATTGAAGAATGCCCGGATCGCGCCTTGGCTCCTGTTGCGGTTGGTGGAACTCAGCAATCGTGCCGACAAACCCGAATTGGCCGAGAAATTCGCCGGGGCGATCTTGGATCCCGGCGCAAAGGCATGGGCGAAATACGAAATCCTGCGCGATCGTTTGGAGCGCAAGGGAAATGAACCGGGCGATTGGAAGGCGGCCGAGGAAGTCGGCTCGCCCGAGCGGATGGCGCACTGGCTGGCCGTAGCCGCTCTGGCTCAGCACAACGCCGAAGTCGCGAGTCCGTCGAACGTGATGAGCGAGATCAAGAATTGGGACGACGCCCGGAAGCCGTTTGGATACGCCGGCGTGGCCCTCGCGGAACGGCAGTGACCATCTGGCTCAGGGTGCCCGAACTATGACTCCGAAGGAAGTCCTGGCTTTCATTCGCGAAAAAGACGTGAAGGCCGTGGACCTGCGCTTCATGGATTTTCCCGGTTTGTGGAAGCACTTCACCATTCCCGCCGAGAGTCTTGAAGAGACTGATTTCGAAGACGGCCGCGGCTTTGATGGTTCCAGCATTCATGGCTGGAAGTCAATTAATGAATCAGACATGCTGGTGCTGCCCGTCGCTAATACGGCGTTTCTCGATCCGTTTTGTCGTGAAATCACCCTCACGATGATTTGCAACATTCAGGATCCGCTCACAAAAGAAGACTACACGCGCAATCCGCGCAATGTGGCTCGCAAGGCCGTCAACTACATGAAATCGACCGGAATCGCCGACGCGGCGAATTTCGGTCCCGAACTCGAGTTCTTTATTTTTGACGACGTTCGATTCGATGAAAACTCGCACTCGTCCTTTTACCACGTTGACAGCCTCGAGGGGGAATGGAATTCGGGCCGCGACGAGCAGCCGAATCTCGCCCACAAGTTGACGCAAGGCGGTGGATATTTGCCTTGCCCGCCGTCCGACGCGACCCACGACCTGCGTTCGGAAATGATGCTAATGATGCAGCAATGCAACGTTCAGGTCGAGCGCCACCATCATGAGTTGGCGAGCGGCGGGCAGGCCGAGGTCGATCTGCGGTACGGCGACCTCGTGCGCATAGCCGACGCGGTGCAAAAATGCAAGTACATCATCAAGAATGTGGCTCGCCAGCGGAACAAAACCGCCACGTTCATGCCCAAGCCGCTCTTCGGTGAAAATGGCAGCGGCATGCAAGTGCATACATCACTTTGGAAAGACGGTCGCAATCTCTTTGCCGGTTCGAGTTACGCCGGGCTGTCCGATCTTGCGATCTACGCGATCGGCGGTGTGCTCAAGCACGCTCCGGCTCTTTGCGCGATCACCAACCCCACGACCAACAGCTACAAGCGGCTCGCGGCGAGCGAGGAATCGCCGATTAATCTTGCCTATTCGCGGCGCAATCGCTCGGCGGCGATTCGTATTCCGGTCTATTCACCAAAGCCGCAATCGAAGCGAATCGAATTTCGCTGCCCGGATGGGGCCAGCAATCCGTATCTGGCCTTTTCCGCGATCCTGATGGCGGTCCTCGACGGCATCAAGAACAAGATCCATCCAGGCGAGCCGCTCGACAAAGACATTTACGACCTGGAGCCAGAGGAATTGAAAGGCGTGCCCAAGACGCCGCTTTCGCTCGACGCCGCGCTCACGCACCTCCAGCGCGACCGCGAATTCTTGCTCCAAGGCGAGGTCTTCACCGACGACGTGATCGACACCTGGATCTGGTATAAGCGCGAAATGGAAATTAACGCCCTTCGCATGAGGCCGCACCCCTACGAATTTACGCTTTACTACGATGTGTAGCCGCAAGCTTTAGTTTGCGCGAGTGCCGTATCGCCGCGCAAGCTAGAGCTTGCGGCTACAACTCGAAATCACTGCTCAAATCTACTTTTTCTTCTTCGTGTATGACACGGGCTTAACAGCCGGTGGGGCGGTGCTGGCGCTGTCATCCGCCACGTGGATCACGATCTGAAAACCAAAATCCTTCTTGGCGGCGCCGTGGAATGGCTCCCAGTAGCTGATCCAGAGCGGATCGAGGGCCGGGTCGGGCGCGAATTCCGACGACGATGCCTTCATCGGGCAGAAGTTGCGCGGGTGCGTCGCCGAAATGCACAGTCCCTGGCGGATCGTGTACTTGCCGGCGAGGACAGTGACGCCGACCGGACCCTGATGATCGTTGACGGAGAAATTCACGCCATCGGTGACAGTGTGGGTCGGAGCGCAAAGCGAGAGCAATTCGATGCTGTCGGTTCCGAGCGATGCCGTGGCGGCGCTAATCGCGGCTACGCCGCCGCCCTTGTGGCTGCGCAGCAAACCGATCACGCGACCTTCCAAGGTCAACTTTGCTTTCTTCACCTTGGGATCATCAAAGGAGACTTCGAGATCCTGAATCACTTCAAACGCCATTTGCGCGACCGAATTGCTGATCGGGTGAGCGCCGGCCACCGCCACGCCGCCGAGTGTGATCACCACCGTGTCGGGCGCCGGTTGCTGCACATCGATATTGCCGCCGCCGGTGTGGCTGAATCCTTTGCGGTTCGGCCAGGCCTTGCCGTCCCGATTCAGCAGATTGATGCTGACCGGCGGGGCCGGCGGCGCCGCCTGAGCGGTCGTTGCGCTCGACACGGCCGACAAAGCGATGGCAACGGCCAGTGCCATTGCTCGACGATTCAAGCGAAGCATATAGAGAGCCTCCATGCAACGCTTCCGATTGCGGCGGAAGCGGTAATTGCCGATCCATCCATGGGAGAGAATCGTTCGGGCGGACACGCGACGCGCGTGAGCCGCATCAAAACCGGAAGATCACGTCAATCGCGCCGGTGAGCAACCGGCTACGGGTGCCGTTGTCGAACGGCTTGGTTTCGTTGTTGTAATCGAAGCGGATTTCGGGGCGGACCAAGACGTCTTTGATCGGCTTCCATTGCAGTCCGGCGGTCGTTTCCGAATAGACGCCGGTGAAACCGGTGCGTTGGCCCTGGAAATCGTCGAATGTCTCGCCGCGGACGATGAACTGCAACCGCGGCGTGATCGTGTAAAACGTGTAGGTGGCAACCGACGCCCAGATCGCGTAATCTTTTGAGAAGCCCGGCGTGCCGGCCGGCGCCAGTTGATAACCGACGATTCCTTCCGCCGCGAACAAAATTCGTGACGTCATCTGCAACGTGTAAACGAGGTCGAAAGCGTTGAGATTATTGCGCCCGCGGGCTCCGTGGCGGTGCTGACGGTCGTTTGCGGGTTCGGGAAATCCGGATTGAAGACGCCGCGGCCAACCGTTGTGGCGAACGCGAGACTCTGTCGCTTGTCGGCCGATGTCCACTGCAACTTGCCTACGAATCGCCATTCCTGCGACGGATCGCCCACCCAGACGTCGTTGCCGTCGGCGACCATCGCGGTCAGTTGCCACTTGGGCGTGATGTTCAAGATGGCCATGACGCCAAAGTGCGTAAACGGCGGACAGGAGTTAAAGGCGTACGATCGCGACAGGAACGGCGCGGCCGGCCCCTCGACACTTTCAACGCCCCACGGAGCGTAAATTCGGCCGGCACGAAGTTCGAGACCCTGCATGACGGTTGGAAGATACATATTCGCGTAAAACTGCGGCAAATCGAAGCCGTAAAACTGCTGATTTGGCGCGGAAGACTCTAATTGATCATTGAACAGTCCGCGCATCATCGTATAGCGGTAATCCGTGCCATAAAGGAAATCGATGCGGCCGCCAAAGGATGGCTCGGTGGTGCCGCTAGTCACCAGCGGGCGATCGAGCCGCACCCACAACTGATGCACATTAAATTTGTTGGGCCGGTCGTTCCAGGTTTCCGGCAGGTTGCTGAATGTCGCGTTGCTTCCCGTAAATGCCATTTCGGCCCAGCCGGAAACGGACAGGCGATTTCGATTGAGCACATCGCCATACCAGGTGCCCTGGAGCGCTTTCATGAACAGCCATCGATCGGGGGCCGGCACGGTGGCGCGGGCGGAGTTTCGGCCGGCGCGGGCGGCGTCTCAGCCGCCTCTTCGGCCATGGCAGGCGGCGATTCCGGTGCGGGCGGCTGGTCGACCGCGACTGCTTTTTTCGCCGACTCCAGCGGTGCTGGCCGGATTGGAAGCGTCGGCGTGGTTGACAATCCGTCGTCCGGAAACCCCAGCGGCGTTGGGGGCCTACCGGCCGGTTCGCCGGGCACAAAGATCCGCTGGGCGGGCGTCTTCTCCGCGGGGATAGCCGCGGCCGGCAACGAGTCGATCGGCGGCGCCGACCTGACCGCATACCATCGCCGCGCTCATGATCAGTTCACTGAGCATGGGAGCCTCAATTCAAGGAATCTTGATTCAAACCGCGAAGCGGTGGGTCATTTCAGCGCGTGCGTTCGCGGTTTTTGGCTGAAGAACCAAGCGGAGAGATTGTTGGTGCTTCACGCGATGTATCGGACCGGGCAATTGAAGCAGTTTAGATTAACGCGGCGGAAAAACGGATTTTGACGCTAGCGAGACGGACGCGGGTTTTGCGCAGGCTGGATAAGTCGTCGATTCGGCAAGCAAAGATGAAAGTCGCCGCAATTTGCGCGATTTTTAGCAGCTTCGGTGAGAAACGTGCAGCCCGAATTCGGATTTCGGCTCACACAGAAAGGATGTTTCGGTTAACGCGACACAGCGATCCCTGGTGCTTAAAACAGTGGCATATATCAATTAAAGGGACGCCGCGTAAAAAAAGCGAAGATTCCGAAGAATACACACGCGCACAAAGCGCCAATCTTCGTAATCTTCGAGAGAAAACGCGTGTTTTCCGCGCAATCTTCGGAAAAACCAGGCAAAAAGTGCGACCATTGGTTCTTTTGTCGTGGATTTACGAGCATTTTGTTCGCCAAGATTCTATGCCACCGAAGAAGGCATCAATGCACTAATCCGAGCACAACGGCACTTTCAGTTCACTAATAATCGGAATTAGCTCTCAGTTACAAATGCTTGCACAACAAGTGGTTACGCCATCTCCTTCACGTATTTTTTGCAACGGCAAACTTTTTGCTCTGGCCCCGCCAATTTGACTCTGCCGCCGTGAACCGCTGACGGTACACGACAAGTGGCATCCTCCTCATTCGCCAACTCGAGGTGCTTCCCGTGAATTGGTGGCAACGCAGTATGTTGATCGGTTTGGCTCTGACAATCCCGTTGTCATCGCAGGTGCGAGGCGAAGACGCCAAGCCTGACGCGAATGTGGAGGCCAAGCCCGCCGAGCCGCCAAAGCCCGATCCCGCCGGCGACAAGTCGGGCGATGCCTCGCTGATTGGCGATAAGCCCAAACTGGCCGATGTTGATCCCGCCAAACCCGATGTCAAGGCGTTGGCCGAAAACAGCAAAGCCAACTCAGACTACTTGCAGACCGTCGCCGACTTCGCCGGCAAGAATCGGATGGCGATCAACATGATGTGGACTCTGCTGGCTGGCTTCCTGGTCATGTTCATGCAGGCCGGTTTCGCCATGGTCGAAACCGGTTTGACCCGCGCGAAGAACGTGGCCCACACGATGGCCATGAATTTTATGGTCTACGGCATCGGCATGCTGGGCTTTTACATCTGCGGCTTCGCCATCATGTTCGGCGGCTTTAACTCCGAGGCGCTGGGCGGCGGCTTCCTCGGCGGTGACGCCAATCTCCTCACCTCCGAATTCAAAGTTCACCTGTTCGGCAAAGATCTCGGCATCTTTGGGCACAACGGATTCTTTCTGACCGGAAGGCATTTGATGTCGGAATCCTGTCGCTGTTTCTGTTCCAGATGGTGTTCATGGACACGACCGCGACGATCCCGACCGGAACCATGGCCGAACGCTGGAAATTCTTGCCGTTCATTATCTATGGCTTCTTCGTGAGCATGGTGATCTACCCGGTTTATGGCAACTGGGTCTGGGGTGGCGGTTGGTTGTCGAAGCTGGGGGCCGATTTCGATCTGGGCCACGGCCACGTTGATTTCGCCGGTTCGTCGGTCGTGCATATGGTGGGTGGCGTCACCGCGCTGGCCGGCGGCCTGATTATCGGCCCGCGAATCGGCAAGTACAACAAGGATGGCTCCGCCAATCCGCTCCCCGCGCACAACGTGCCGATGTACATGGTCGGCACTTTTATCCTGGCCTTTGGCTGGTTTGGTTTCAACGCCGGGAGCACGCTCGCGGGCGCCGATTCGGTGATTGGCCGCGCCGCGGCGAATACGATGCTCGCCTCCGCGGCCGGAGCCTTCACCTCGATGGTCTATATGTGGATCGTCTACAAGAAGCCCGATCCCAGCTTCATGTGCAACGGCATGCTCGCGGGGTTGGTGGCGATTACCGCTCCGTGTGCCTTCGTCGCGCCCTGGGCAGCGGTCGTAATCGGCGGCATCGCGGGCGTGCTGGTCATTTGGAGTTGCTTGTTTGTCGAAAAGACCTTGAAGGTGGATGACCCCGTAGGGGCCGTCAGCGTCCATGGCGTCAACGGCGCCTGGGGTGTTCTCGCCCTGGGACTCTTTGCTGATGGAACTTATGGCACGGGCGGTTGGAACGGCGTGTTCCTGTACGAGATTCAGGGCAAGCTCCAGTGGATGTCCAAGGCATTGAGCCCCGAAGAAATAAAAAACTTAGGGGCGACGGTCAAGGGCGTGACCGGTTTGTTCTATGGCAACCCATCGCAATTCTTCGCCGAGGCGATTGGAGTGGTGGCAAACGTGCTTTGGGTCTTCCCGGTCGCCTATGGCTTCTTCTGGGTGCTTGAAAAAGTCGTCGGCAATCGAGTCAAACCCGAGGACGAGATCGCCGGGTTAGATATTCCTGAAATGGGAGTGCAGGGTTACATCAACGAGGATGCTCAACCGCTGGAGGGCACCGCGGCGATTCCAGTTCACGACCCGCGGCCAGCGGTCAAGCCGCCGAATGGCGTCAGCCACTTTGCGATCAAGGTTCAGGGCGTCGGTGAGGCGGAATTGATGAATGCGTGGTCGGAACTCTGCAAACCGGGAAACTCGCCGCCCTCAAACGACTTCCTGGCGATCTATCCCTGCATGACCACCGTCTCTGGCTCACAGTTCCACTTCCGCGATGGAGATCCGAAGGACGTCAGTCTGCGTTTGGTGAAGCTCTTGCAGGAGCGACTTCCGGACAAATCCGTTAGCAGCAGTATTGTTATGTGAGGCCTGAAAAACGCGATCGCGAAGAAGAGCTTTTTAGGCGCCTCGGACTGTGCCCGGACTCTAGGCAGAGATGCTTGCTGCCTTGGCACAATCCGAGGCCTCGTTTATCCAGGTGAATTGGAAATCACCACTGCAAGTCGTTGACAGCAAAAGGTTTGTACCGCTAAGTCGATTTCTTCACATTTTTGGCACTCGCCTTGCGAATTGCTCCTCGGCGCGAACTGTTCCGCCTCCCTCTCCCCGGCTTTGTGTGCGTGTGGCGGAACACACCTTGGAGATCACCGCTTGAATCGACGATGGATTCCGATGCTGGCGATCATCGCCATCATCCTGGCCAGTGGCACACTCCTGGCCGATGAACCCGCCGCTGGAAATCAGCCGGCCCCCGCAGCACAAGCCGACAACAAGTCGTCCGCCTCGCCCATTGATCGCGGCGACACCGCCTGGATGCTTATCTCCACTGGCCTGGTCATGTTCATGGTGCCGGGACTGGCACTCTTCTATGGCGGCATCGTTCGCCGAAAGAATCTGCTTGGAACCATGATGCACAGCATGGTCGCCCTCGGAATCGTGGGTGTCCAATGGGTGCTCTTTGGCTATGCCCTTTCATTTGGCGATTCGCAGGGCGGGTGGATCGGGTGGAACTCGGACCTTTTGGGGCTTCATGGGGTTCTTTCGGACAAGCCATTTTCCACCACGAGTATACCGATTTTTGTCCATTGCATGTATCAGGGCATGTTTGCAATCATCACGCCGGCCTTGATCAGCGGGGCGGTCGCGGAACGAATCAAATTCGGCCCTTATTGCCTGTTCGTATTCCTGTGGTCGGCCCTTGTTTACTCCCCATTGGCTCACTGGGTCTGGGCCGTGGACGCCCAAGGCAATCCTGCCGGCTGGCTTGGCAAGATGGGTGCGCTCGATTTCGCGGGCGGAACCGTCGTGCACATCGCCGCGGGCGTGTCCGGATTGGCCGCGATTCTGTTTCTGCGAAAACGCATCGGCTACCCGCAGCACGCCATGCATCCGAATAGCATGGTGCTGACGCTCTTTGGAGCGGGCATTCTCTGGTTCGGCTGGTTCGGCTTTAACGGCGGCAGCGGCCTGGGAGTGGGGAAGGGCATTGCCGGCACCGCGCTGGCCGCAACGCAGGTCGCTGCGGCAACGGCCGCACTGACCTGGATGATGATCGAGTGGATCCATCGGGGGAAACCGACCGCTCTCGGCCTGGCGACCGGGCTCGTGGCCGGTCTGGTCGCCGTGACTCCGGCCTCTGGTTTCGTGACGCCGCTCGGGCGCGATGGCGATCGGAGTCGTGGTCAGCCTGGTCTGTTACACCGTGCTGGTGATGAAACCGAAGTTGAAATACGATGATTCTCTGGACGCGTTTGGCGTGCACGGGATCGGCGGTTTTGTTGGCGCGGTCCTAACCGGCGTGTTTGTTTCCACCCGGCTGTACGAGGCGGGGACCGGCGCAAGCCTTTCAGCCGACATCGTTCCGATCGCCCGAGGCGACCGGATCGGTCAAATCTTGGTGCAGTTTTCGGCGGCCGCGGTCGCCGCGGCGTTTTCATTTGTCGTCACGGTCATCTTGGTCAAGCTGATCGATTTGACCTGGGGCTTTTGTCTTGACGCGAAGGACGAGAGCGATGGCCTAGACTACGCGGTGCACGGCGAGACGGCGTTTGATTTTGGACTGGCATCGGAAGTCGCAACGACCGACGGCGGCAGCAGCGAGCCAAAACCGGCACTCGTTCCGCCCGCGAGCGGCAATCGCTTCGCTGTGGTCGTGGACGGCGGCAGCAACGGAGAACTGATGAACGTCTGGTCGGACCTTTGCAAAACCGATGCGGCACCTCCCAGCCCCGAGTTTCGCGCTGTGTATCCCTATTTGACGACGGTGCAGGGCAATCGCTTCCGCTTCCGTGGCGGCGATCCGGAAAATGTGTCCCGAAACTTGACCGATCTGTTTGCCAAGCGTTTGCCGAACCGACGAATCGAGGCCCGCTTGGAAAAAACGTGAGAGACTCGCGCCGACGCCAATCATGCGGAATGGGAGGTTCGAAGATCGTACCGGGGAGATTGCCCCAGAATAGTCGATACGCAACACCATTACACCAACGAGCAACCGAATGAAGCTTATTGTCGCAGTAATTCGCCCGGAGAAACTGGAAGAGGTGCAAAACGCCGTGCACGAGCGAGATGTGTACCTCATGACCGTGACCGACGTGCGCGGCTGCGGTCGCCAAGGTGGCCATAAGGAAGTCTATCGCGGCACCGAATTTCAGGTGCGTTTGCTCCCCAAAGTCAAACTGGAAATCGCGGTCAACGACGTATTCGTCGAGGCCACGATTGAAGCGATCGTTCACTCGGCTCGAACCGCCGAGACCGGCCAAATCGGCGACGGCAAAATCTTCGTCTTGCCGCTCGAAGATTGCGTTCGCATCCGAACGGGCGAGCGCGGCGGTCAGGCGATCGGGCCCTGATTGGCTTGCGACGGTATTTTCTCGCCAGTCAGTTGACCTGCGACGATTCGAAATAGAATTTCGTCAGGGGCAACCGGCAAAACACTCCCTAACCTCTATCCAAGGACTTGCTTTCCATGAGTTCCCTGACCCCGCGTCAGATGGCGATTCAGTCGATCGCCACCGCCAACTATCAATTGAATCGCGTCGATTTCATGCAAATGCACGCCAAGGATATGTTTGGCTGCAATGTCTTCAACGAGGCAACTCAACGAGAACGACTCCCCAAGCCGGTGTTCAAGGCCCTGCAAAAAACCATCCGAGAAGGCGCGCCGCTCGACCCGGCGATTGCAGACGCCGTCGCGAATGCGATGAAAGACTGGGCCCTGGAAAAGGGCGCCACGCATTTCACGCACATGTTCCAGCCGATGACCGGACTGACCGCGGAAAAGCACGACAGCTTCATGACGCCCACCAATGACGGCAAGGCGGTCGCCGAGTTCAGCGGCAAGGAACTGATCCGCGGCGAACCCGACGCCTCGTCGTTCCCCTCGGGCGGCATCCGCGCCACCTTCGAAGCCCGTGGCTACACCGCCTGGGATCCGACAAGCCCCGCGTATATCTTCGAGAACCCCAACGGCTCGACGCTGGTTATTCCGACAGCGTTTATTAGTTGGACGTATGAAGCGCTCGATAAAAAGACGCCGCTCCTGAAATCGATGGAGGCCCTGTCGAAGCAAGCCATTCGCATTTTGAAGTTGTTTGGCAACAACGGCGTCAAGAAAGTTTTCACGACGGTCGGACCCGAACAGGAATACTTCCTGATCGACAAAAACTTCTACTATGCCCGTCCGGACTTGCTCAACGCCGGCCGCACCTTGTTTGGTGCTCCGCCGCCCAAAGGTCAGGAGTTGGAGGATCAATATTTCGGCTCGATCCCGGAGCGGGTGATCGCCTGCATGGCCGAATGCGAGGCCGAACTCTACAAGCTCGGCGTGCCGGTGAAGACCCGCCACAATGAAGTGGCGCCGTCGCAGTATGAAATCGCGCCGATCTTTGAGGATTCCAATCTCGCGACCGATCACCAGATGCTGATCATGGAAATCCTGAAGCGGGTGGCGCCTCGATATGGTCTCGCTTGCTTGCTCCATGAGAAGCCATTCGCGGGGATCAACGGCTCCGGCAAACACAACAACTGGTCGATGTCCACGGATTCGGGCGAGAACCTGCTGAACCCGGGAGATACGCCGCACGACAACGCCCAGTTCCTTGTTTTCTGCGTCGCGGTCATTCGGGCGGTGGCCAAGTATTCGAAACTGCTTCGCGTGACGGTGGCCAGCGCCGCCAACGATCATCGTTTAGGCGCCAACGAAGCGCCGCCGGCGATCATTTCGATCTTTTTGGGAACGCAACTGCAGGAAGTGATTGAGCAATTGGAAAAGGGAAGCGCCGCCGCGGCCCGGTCGGCTGGCGTGATGGACATTGGCGTCAGCGTCCTGCCGAAACTGCCGCGCGACCCGGGCGATCGCAACCGCACCAGCCCATTCGCCTTTACCGGCAACAAGTTCGAGTTCCGCGCCGTCGGCGGATCGCAATCGATCGCGGGGCCGAATACCGTGTTGAACACGATTGTCGCGGAATCGCTCGACTTTATGGCGACGGAGTTGGAGCGGGCGACGAAAGGCGGCAAGGACCTCAATAAGGCCATTCAGGATCTTTTGCCCGGCATTATTCGCGAAAGCAAGAAGGTCCTGTTCATGGGCGACAATTACTCGGCGGATTGGCACGCCGAGGCCGAGAAACGCGGCTTGCCGAATCTGCGAAACACCGTTGACGTCTTGCCGGTGATCGTCGAAAAGGAGTCGGTTGAACTGTTCAAGAAGTATGGGGTTTACACCGATGGCGAACTCAAGAGCCGCTTTGTGATTCTGTGCGAGAACTACGTCAAGACCGTGAACGTCGAAGGCCGGCTCACGAGTTTCATGGGCAAGACCATGATTCTGCCGGCTGCATTGCGTTATCAGGCCGATGTCGCGGCCGCGGTCAATGCCGCCAAGGCAGCAGGCGTTGACAGCAGCCTTCAGCTCGACTTGCTGAAGTCGCTCACCGCGAGCATTACCGATTTGCAAAAGGCGCTCTCGAACCTTGACCACGAATTGGGCCATCTTGGCGGCGAAGTTTACG
The DNA here is from genome assembly GCA_963815035.1 of uncultured Gemmataceae bacterium. Lineage (GTDB taxonomy): Bacteria > Planctomycetota > Planctomycetia > Gemmatales > Gemmataceae > JBGQCZ01. The sequence goes on along the minus strand of CAWFFC010000011.1, from coordinate 1,520 downwards.
AGCATTCCCGTCACATGCGGGACAAAGTATTGCCCGCGATGAACGAAGTTCGCAAGAGCGCCGATCGGCTTGAATCCATGGTCGCGGATGATTTGTGGCCGATCCCCACGTATCGCGAAATGCTCTTCATCAAGTGATCGGCCTGGCTTTTGCCGGCATGCCGGCTGCGAGATTCTCGCTGCCGGCATGCAGCCATTTTTTTCAGGGCTCTGGTTGTCGCTGCCCCGAGCGAGTTCCGCGATTCTCGACAATCAACATGATGCCATGCGCGGCGACAATGCCGGCAAACAGCCATGCAAGAGCTTTTGCGGCGATCACCGTCTCGACCGCGCTGCGTTTCATGTCGGGAATGGTGTCGCCGACATCGTCCAGACTGCCTTCGAGGCCGTCGAGCGATTTTTCCTGTTCACTGAGTTGCGACGAGACCTGAGTCGCCAGGAGCGGCACCATGCGAGCAAACGTATCCGCCAGTTCGGTGCTCTGCTTAAGGGAATCCTCGTAGTCGCTGCGACTTTGGAGCACATCGTCGAGTTGTTTCGCCGAGGTGCGGAGTAGTTCCGCCGTCTGTTCCAGGCTCTTGCGTAAATCCGGCCAGTGGGAGACGGTGGTGTCGAAACCCTTTTGAGCCGTGCGCATGGCCTCGGATATTTCCCGAAGCTGTTTGGTCTGGCGCAGCAGTTTTGCCATTTCGCGAGCTAACTTAGGCAAATCCTCGGCCATCTTTGTGGTCTTGGCGGGAATGTCCTGAAATAGCTTTTCGAGCTTGTCTTGCTGTTTGAGCGTTTGCCCAATTGCGGAGCGAGTTTGGGCCACGACTTTGCGGCTTTCCTCCAGCGATTTTCGAACCGCCGGCAAGTTTTTGGCAACATTGTCGAGTTCACCCTGGGCGGCTTGAATCCCGCGGGTCGCCTTGCGAAGCCCTTCCGCGATTTTCTCGCCGTCGGGCCAAAACGGCTTTTCCTCGACCTCGACTCGAAGCCCGCGCACCTTGACCGATGGATAGCTATATCCGGCAAGCTTTTCGACCTGACCCGCGGTTGTATCCAATGAAGTCTCGAGCCCCGAGAATCCTTCCTTGATGGCGTCGAGCCGCTTGAGTTCGACCAGCTTGATCATTTTGTCGAGGCCTTCGTCGAATCGGCCAAGACTGTCGTAAATGTCTCGCGCTGCCTTCAAATCCGGTTTCGAGTTGCGTAGCAAGTCCGCAAGCGTGTTGCTGTCGGTCGATAGATCCTTTGCGGTTTGCTCAAACTGGTCGGCGATGCGGTCGGAGGCGGGCAGCAGCGTCTCGTCGATGAATTTCGCGGTCCCGCCGAGACTGGCGCCGAGTTTGCCGATCCGGTCCGGATCAATGCTCTTCGAGACACCGTCGAGCCCCGCCGCCACGTCAGACAACGAAGTCCGCAGTCTCGCGATGGTCTCAAAATCAACTTGCTGGCTTTTCAGAGTCCGCGTGACGATCTTGGTCTGCGATTCGAGCCGATCCGCGAGTTCACGAACTTCCGGCTGCCGGACATCGT
>CAWFFC010000010.1:0-33048 GCA_963815035.1 uncultured Gemmataceae bacterium | reverse complement strand
CGACTTGATTTTCGCCTTGGCACGAAATCGTCCGGGTTGCTGATTTCATTTTGAATCCGGCCGGTCACGAAGTCGGCGACAAGTTGCGTCGGCACGTTGGCGATCGTCACCGTGCTCGTCACCAATTTCTTTTCCTTCGGCCGGCCGAAATGGATGGGCGGCGCGCTACCGCCCACGGTTCCCCCCTGGCCGAATTTCCGCCGGCGTTTGACGCGGGGTTGCTGGCGTCGTTGCTCGCGACCGCGTTGCCGTCATCGGTTGGCTGGCCGCTCTCGCCGCTGATCCAATCGGTAAGCTCGGAGTAGCCGTAATACAATCCAAAGCCGCCGCCGCCACAGCAGAACAAACTGAGTGTGCCGAACAGGATCAGCAGGATCCACAGCACTTTCCGGCGGCCGTTGTTCGGCGCGACCTCGTAATAGTCCGGCTCTGCCGCCGGCGCGTTATAAACCGGCTCGCCCTCGCGAATGGCCGTGCCGACCACCGGCTCGATCGCGCCCACGACGGGGATGTCCGCCTCCGCCTGCGCAAGCCGCGCGAAACAACGCGACACCACCTCGAAATCCTTCGGCCGCTCGTCCGGCCGCTCATTCAAGCAGCGCTCCAATAATTCGGCGAGCGGCTGAGGAATGCTCTTCCAGTGCTTCAGCAACGGCGACGTGGTGCCAAAGAGCGCGAAGCAGGCCGTCTTGGCGAAGGCGAAAATGTCCGATTGCGGACCGACCGCGGCCCCTTCGATCTTGCCCAACTGCTCCGGCGCGGCATACTCGGTCGTCCCCGCGTGCCGCCAATTTTCGACGGGTGGCTTGCCGAGCGCCGCTCCGACTGCTTGAGCGCCAGACCGAAATCGATCAGTTTCACTTCCCAGCGCGGCTTGCCGCTTGAGTCCTTGAGCCGCTTCACCAGCAGATTGGCGGGCTTGATGTCGCGGTGAAGAATGTGCTTCGCATGCGCCGCCTGCAGGCCGGCCGCCACCGGCTCGGTGAGCGCCAAAAACTCCTCGCTCGAAAGCGGACCCTTCAGCTTCACGTATTCTTCCAGCGTTACGCCATCGAAATGATCCATCACCAGAAAGGCGCGCTGTTTCTTGGCCGAATCGACATAGCCGCAGTCCTGGACCTTAATGATGGCGGAATGATTGATCGCCGCCAGCGCCTGCGCTTCCTGAAACACATCGTCAACATCGCGTTCGAGATGGTCGGTGGCGAGCGTCTTCACCACCACGTTCGAATTCAGGTATTTGTGCTTGCACAAAAAGGCGACGCCAAATCCGCCCGACCCCATCACGCGAATTGGCACGAATTTGCCGACGGGAAACGTGGCGAATCGCTTGCCGTCGATTCGGACCGCTTCGAGATAATACTTCAAGGCCCCGGCGTAGTCGGGCTGCTCCAGCACGGCGCGGAAGGCGTTCATCCGCGCCTCGCCCCGGGCCGACGGCTCCGCGCCGGCGCCCGCCGCGGCCTGAAAACTCTCGATGGCGGCCCCAAATTCCCCCGCCGCAACTTGCAATTGCCCGATGGCGTTCTGCAATGCCGGCATTTGTTGCCGCAGTTCCGCGGGCAGCCGCGCGAACCTGCCCCGCGAGGCGACTGACCGCCTGCCGCTCCTGCTCGTTGCGAACCGAGTTCGCATCGCCCGAGCGGATGCGGGCGTGGCTGAGCCCGAGGCGATGGTGCAAATCGCCGGCCGACTGATACAGCCGGGCCTGGGCGTCGGCGAATTTCGGCTGCTCGACGCGCAGGTCGAGCGCGGGGACGCGCGGTTCCGGCGTCGCCGCCGCGACGTTGCCCAATCGCTCCTCGATCCGCCGCGAGTCCGCATCGAGCGCGGAATTCACGGCCGCCAGCGCCTGAGCCATATCCGCCGGCTGCGGCTCGAAGTCGGCGAAATTCAAGGCCTCCGACAGGTCCTCGTCCCGCCTCACGGCACGCTCCAGGAAAAAGCGGCACGATTCGGCCAACAGCGATTCGTCATCGCCGGGAACGATCCACTCGGCGAGATTCGTCAGGCCGGCCACTCTTAATTCGCCGGCTATTTGCAAAATGGCCGAGCGATCGGCCTTGAACAGCACCGCGGCGTCGGCAAACTTCGCATAGATCGCCGACATCTTCGCCAACCCCTCGGCCGACGCCGGGCCGAGGTCCAGCAGCCCATTCTTCCGCGCGTCCCGCAGTTCCGCCAGGGCCAGCCGGCTGATCGTTTCGCGCTTCGCCGCGTCCGCTTCGCTGAACTTGATGAACGGCTTGAGCTGCTCGGCGAGAGGCCGGTCGTCGGGCGCGGTCAGCCCTCGCCACCAGGCGGCGCCCTGCAGCGCAATCTCGATCGTTTTCCAAGCGCGCTCCAGCGCAAAGTTGAGCGCGCGACACCAACCCGACGTGATGTTCGCGGAAGCGTTGGAGTAGCAGATCGCCGGCCGGCGCGACCGCCGCGTCGCCCGGTTCGACGCCAACCTCCCGACAGGCGCCCTGAGCCATCGGCCTGAGCGCGACAATCGCCAATCGAGCGGCAACACTCATGGCGAAATCCCCGACAAAGTGATCGTTGAATAAGGGTAAAGGTGATTATGACCGAGCGGCGGGCGGCTGACAAGCGCCGCCTGTAACCAGAAATAACCGCGCCCAGCGCCCGTTCGAGAGGCGATTTGAAACGCAGTTTCGCTTATTTGGCCCGATAGCGATCGTCCGGCTCACCGTCGAAGTCTCGCCGGCTGGGCCGCTCGCGGTAGCGGTCGTCGATCTCCTCGTCCGCGTACCGCTGTCGGGGTCGCTGCGCCGGCTTGAAGTCGTCGTCAAACTCATCTTCGAAATCATCGCTGCGCCGGTCAACATACGGCTGAGATTGGAGCTTCGAGCTGTAGCCGACGATTTGAACCCAGTAAATCACGAAGCAGATCACGGCCGCCACGAGCACCGGAATGCCGGCCAAGACAGTCGCAACGGAGCAAGCCGCGTAAATCATTCCCACGGTTTGGCCAAAACTCTCGCCGCGCAATGGCCAACGCCGCGACCGATATTCCTTTCGCAATGACGATCCGACTCGATTGACCGTGAAGAAGATCCAAACGAGACTCACGCACGGAATCAGATTCAACCAGACCATGCCAGGCTGCATATCGCGATGCCGCGGCTGGGTGCTCGACAGACAGCGCGACAGCGTGAACAGAAAAAAGATTTGAATGATAAACCAGAACACGCCCACGACCGCAAAGGCCACGAGCATGATCTCGTCTGAGTCGTAGGCTCGCATGGCGCTACCGGGGTTTGACTTGTAGTTGACATCCTCTGTCGAATGATAACTCCCATTCCAAGATATTGGCGATTGTTTCATTTTGCAAGAAATCCCGTCAGAATTGCAGTAACGGCAATCACTTCCCGTCCGTATACAAATCCAAATCTGATTTTCCTATGATGAGTGTCGAAACGTCAAGGTTGGCTTGGGCGAGATCGACACATGGGCGCATTTTTGACGCTTATGCGACTTTCGGTCTGCCGAGGCAACCGACAGCACTAATGGCGAGTAGTGGTATGGCTTCACGTTACCCTTATCAAGCCACGGTTCGTAATGAGTATTTGGGCGTAAGCAAAGTCATTCGCGCGATGTCTCCGGGCGAGTTGGAGTGGCTCGCGGAGCGAGATCTGGCTTGCTACCCGTTTTTTGGTCCAGGCGTTGTGAGAGTCTCTCGCACAAATATCATTTTGTCACATGTCATCATGACTTCCGCTTGATCTTCCTCCGCTCGCCGCGATCGCATGCGGCGCTGAATTCGTGTGGCGTCCGATAGCCCAGCGAACTGTGCGGCCGAATCCGATTGTATTCGCGCGGAACCACTTCGCCTTCGCTCGTGCATCCGACTCCGACTCGAATTCCTCTCGTTCCAGAAACTCGTCCCGCAGCCGGCTGTGAAACGACTCGACGTAGCCGTTCTCCCACGGACTCGCCGGCGCCACGGGGAGTGCTTTCGTCCCCACCACCGGCAGCCAGTCGGCCAAGGCCTGGCCCAGGAACTCCGTGCCGTTGTCGCTGCGAATCCGACGCGGCGCACCTCGTCGACCGATTACGCGACCGAGGATCCGCCGCACGTCGGCGCCGCTCAAGCTTGTCGCCGCGTGCAACGCCAGGCACTCCCGAGTATATTCGTCCACCAACGACAGCCACTTGAGCGTTTGGCCCGAGACCGTGCGGTCGGCGACGAAATCACAGGTCCACACGTCGTTCTTGAACCGCGCCGGTTGGTTCACGCAACTGTTGCGGCTGGTGCCGCGTTTGGCCCCGAGTTTTCGCGATTTTTTGCGACGCACCGCTCGCCGCAGACCCAGTTCGATCCACAGCCGTCGGACGCGTTTGAGGTTGACCGTCCAGCCCTGATGGGTCAGGCGGGCATGGATGCGGCGGTAACCGTAACGCGGGTGCCGACGCGCCAGGCGGCGAATCGCCCGGACCAGCGGCTCGTCCTTGGCCGACGCGCTGGAGCGATAACGGATGGTCGAGCGAGCTCGGCCCAAGAGCCGGCAAGCATGTCGCTGGCTGAGGCCATGACGCTGTTGCAAGTAATCCGCCGCCGCGCACTGCTGCGTCGGCGTCACCACTTTTTTTTCGCGACCTCTTGAAGCATCTGCTTATCGAGCATCAGTTCGACGACGATGGTCTTGAGGCGATCGACCTCGGCTTGGAGTTCGCGAATCTTCCAAGCCTCGTCGATCTGATCTTGGTTAAATTGTTGTCGCCAGCGGTAATAAGTGTTCTCGACGATGCCGAGTTTTCGGCAAACATCGGCGACCGTCAGGCCCTTGGCCAGGTCGCGTTCGGCTTCGCGGAATCGACAACGATCTGTTCAGCGTTCCGTCGCTTGCTCATGAGTCCCTCCTGGACTTATGCTATGCAAGCGACTCCCATTTCAGCTGGACCAAAAAATGGGGAGCAGGCCAATCTCAAAATGGGAGGAACAGGAACGTCGACGAAGAGTGCAGCGATCAAGGGAAGCCGAACGATCCGCCGCCAAAATCAGTCTCGAGAGCCAGAAATCGCAGGCCGAGGAAGATACTCGGGATGCCCAGGATCGCATCAAGGAATTCGAAAACATACTAAAGGCAAGTTTGGCGGAAACGCCAATGATAAATTGGCGCAACTTTGTGATCATCGTGTGTTCCACGAGTTTGAGTTCACGTTACCAAAGCCCGATCGAGACCAGATTCGATAGAATCTACTTGGGAAAAAGCCGGTAATTCAACCTCTAGCTGCGCCGGTGTTTGAGAAACCAGGCTTTCTTGAATACTTACTTCCTTTCTTGAAACGACAACGGCTTGAACGCGAGGAGGAAATACTCAACGCATTCGAACGAGATGAAGCCAAAACCAAATCGGAATACTCGAAGCGACTGAAAGCATATCAGCAAGGCGAGCGAGATGTAGCCGCGGAGTACAATCGTCAGGTTCGAGACTACACCGGTCGCCTCGAACTAGCAAAGCAAACGTATCTACTTGAACGCGACCAATTTGTTGCAGCAGCGCAACGCGCACAACCACGCGGTGGAAGCGCTGAAACAGCGATACGAGGCCGGTGCTGCCGAGGCAATTGAAAAACATGCGCGAATGATCCTCGAACGTACTTCTTACCCGGACGGAATTACGGGCGAGTCCGAAGTTATGTTTGACGAGCATAGCAAGACGCTTGTCGTGGATCTCTGGCTTCCCGGCCTGGCTGACGTTCCAAATGTGGTCGAACATCGGTACGTGGTTTCACGAAAGACGGTCAAAGCGATTGAAATGAAGCAAAAAGATTTCGAAGCATTGTACGACAGTGTTATTCACCAACTGGCCCTCAAGACAATGCGAGACCTCTTTGTTTCAGATTATTCGAAGCAAGTTCAGGCGGTGGTCTTCAATGGGTGGGTCAAGGGAATCAATGGCAAGACCGGCAAGGAATTCACGTCCTGCATTCTCAGTTGCGAGGCGCCTCGCGATGGCTTCGCGTCGCTCGATCTGAACCAGGTGGTCCCGAAAGAGTGCATTCGAGGATTGAAAGGCATTACTGCGGGTCCGCTGGCGCTGCTGGCGCCGGTCAAGCCAATTCTCGAGATCAAGCGGGATGACGAACGATTTATTGAGTCGCGACAGGTCATGGATCACGTGCGACCGCAAGACAACTTAGCAGCAATGGATTGGGAAGACTTCGAACATCTTATTCGCGAACTTTTCGAGAAGGAATTTCAGAAGTCAGGCGGCGAGGTCCGAGTCACTCAGGCCAGCCGAGATCGCGGGGTAGACGCAATCGCGTTTGATCCTGACCCAATTCGCGGCGGCAAGTTTGTAATCCAAGCGAAAAGATACAACATGGTCGTTCCGGTATCCGCCGTCCGTGACCTTTACGGAACAATGATTGCTGAAGGCGCGACGAAAGGGATTCTGGTAACGACAAGTCATTTTGGTCGAGATAGTCGTGAATTCGCGAAAGACAAACCAATTACACTGATAGACGGAGCGAATCTAATCCACATGTTCCAAGTTCATGGCCGAAATTTCCAAATTGAGATTTTGCCGAAAGGCGATCCCGGCAGAGGCATCGGTGCTGGACAACGTGATTGACCAACATGGGAGTTCAAAGATGCAGCCGAGGGGGTATTGCACACACAGTTGGCAAGTATCGCGCCTCTGACAAACTCGTCTGAAACGCATTTACACTGCTCGTTACTTCACCTTCCCCGCCTTGTGCAAATCCAAATCCGCCTTCCCCATAATCAGCGTGAAAACATCACGGATCTGCTCAAATCCGATGCGGAGCAGGAAATGCGAATTCCGGCCGTAGCTTTTCGCGCCGAGGATGAAGAAATTCGGCTCAGTGGTTTTCAGACTGGCCGGGCCGGTGCCGGCGAGGGTGGTGCAATCGCCGCCGGCCTGGTGGGCGAGCTCAGCCACGCCCATTGGCGCTTGCGATGCGTGGCATTCCTGCACCTGAAGTTCGCGAAAAATAGTCGCGTCGGGCCGGTAGCCGATATTGGCGATCACGCGATCGACATCCCAGGCTCGCTCTTTGCCGTTGACTTGCCCCGTGACATGGAAGGCGTTGTTTCGCCAATCGATCGCGCCGATCGTGCTGAGCGGATGAAATTCGAGATTGCCGTCGCCGCGCGTGGCGAGGCTATTGGCCCGCGCGGCCAGCCGATCGCGCTCCTTGAGCGGGTCGCCGGCGATTCGTGGCAACGGCTGTTTGCGCGGCCCCCGAGCCAGCCAGACCACCCACATATCCGGATGCTGCTCGGCGAGGCTCGAAAGCAGGCAGGCCGACGTCGCCGCCGAGTATCCGAGCCGATCAGCAAGATGCTCTTGCTCGCGTAGTGAGTTTTCTTCGCCCCCAGAATGTCGTCGAGATGATAGCAGAGGTTCTGCGCGTGAGTCATTTCGCCCAGCGCCGGTATGCCGCCGGCGCCCATCCAGCGATGATGAGCATAAGTGCCGGTGCAATCGAGCACGACATCGGCCAAGTCCACGCGCTCGGCCTGGCCCTTCCGCACCAGCAAACGAAATGGCTCCGCGGCGCGGCGATCGTCGCCCGGGCGAATCGGTTTTCAGCAAGTTTGCTCGGCTGACCTGAATCACCTGCGTTTCGGTTTGAATGCAGCCCTTGAGCAGATCGCTTTGCGACAGCGGAACGAGATACGACGTGACGAACTCGGCGCCGGCAATGCAATCCAATTCGCGCGGCAAACTCGCGTCACCCAGAGTCGCCCGACCTAATGGCGTCGAATTCCAGCCAAACGGGCTGAACAGGGCGCACGTGACCCAGGCGCCGTACCGCGTCGGCGACTTGCCCGCGTTCGTATACCGTGACCGCGAAACCGAGCCGCCGCGCATACAGCGCCGACTCCAGGCCAATCGGCCCGGCCCCCAGCACCGCGATCCGCCGCGAGTCGGACTTGGACATGCACCGCTCCTTCGCGACAATTCTAACCGCCATGGGGCACGCGTGGAAGATCGAGTATGCCCCGCGGGAAATTCCTATTAGCTGGAACCGGAATTGTAGGGTGGGTCGAGACCGAGCTGTCAGGCTCGGTCGAGGCCCACCGTTTCCGAGGCATATGAATTCTCAAACCAAAATCGTAGGGTGGGTCGAGCAGGATGCGAGGCCCACCGTTCCGATGCGATCCGACCTGGCACGTTTATCGTCGGCAATGGTGGGCCTCGACCGAGCCTGACAGCTCGGTCTCGACCCACCCTACGAATGCCCGTCGATAGCCGAACCAAAATCGTAGGGTGGGTCGAGCAGGATGCGAGGCCCACCATTCCGACGGCATGCGCTGCATTCCCGAGGCGCATCCCAACCAATGGTGGGCCTCGACCGAGCCTGACAGCTCGGTCTCGACCCACCCTACGAATGCCCGTAGGTGACCTGCCATTTTGACGAATGGCATCGAATGTTCACTATGTTGATCAGCAATTCTAAGGCGACAGATTTGGGGGTGGCGCGCGTGGGATCTGTCCGCTTAGAGTCTTTCAAGCAGAAAACCGCTGATTTCTAAGAAGACACATTCAGAGGGGGCCAAGGATGTCGCCTTTGAATCGAGGAGCGGCTCACTTCCAGAATTGCCACCAGCGCTTCCGGGGCGGAGGTGGAGGCGGCGGCTCGGGAGGCTTCACGGGTCGGGGCCGGTAGGCAATGACGCCCGCCAACATTTGCGGTTCGCGGACTGGACAAAGCGCCCCCAATGCGAACTCGGTGGTGGTCGGCAACTCGTACAGGTCGTCCGGCTCTCGCACCAGCCGCGAATCGACCGCGACGCAGCGGCCGGCATGGGCATGATTCTTAGCCTGCTGAATTGAACCGCAAAAGTAAACCTTTTTGCGGCACGACTGGCAAAAACGAATATCGTCGTGTTCGGTCGGTTTTAGTTTCTCCCAGCGAGCCGGGCACCGGAATTCGAATTCCAGCCGGCAGTTTTCGATCCGGGTAAGATCGAGCATGGCGAGCCATTTCGGCTCGAGTTGCGCGTGCAGTTCGTGAAAGCGGTTATTCAATCGCAAGTAGGCCGGCGCGGTGGGCGGCAAGCCAGCCAATTCGGCTTCCAGGCGCAGAAATTCGGCGCGATCGCACTCGCCGCGCTCCTCCAACCAGTCGGCGTAAACCAGTCGCGGGCCCGGATTTTCCGGGTCGTTCGCGATCTCGCGCAGAAAGGCGCGTTCGTCGTGCATGGGCCCACTCCGCCAAGTCCCTCCATGATAGCAGACGACCCAGGCACGGCAAATCGCGGCGAACTCGCTATGGCTTCGCCAAATCAACGCAGACGATTTCCTTGTCGTTGCGCACGACCATGTGCTTGTTCGCGAACGCCGGATGCGACCAAACTACCTCGCGGCCGCGGGCATTTTGACTCGGCTTGAGAATGTTGGCCCGCCCGAATTCCTCGTATCCCATGGGCGACAGTTTCGCGATGATCAGATCGCCCTGGTCGGTGAAGAGGAAGAACCGGTCGTCGTTGCGAATGAAGAACGCGGTGCCGAACAGCGCGGCCTTGCCGCCAAACGGCTTTTTGTCGCTCCAGATGCGCTTGCCGGTGGCGGCCTCGATGCATTGAATCTCGCCCTCGGCGCCGGTGCCGTAGAGATATCCATCCACCGCCGCCGGCGTGCTCATCAGCGTGTGCAGCGTATTCGCCTTGGCGGGATTGGGAAGCAATTTGCCGCGATAGGCGACCTTGCCCTCGGGCTTGTCCTTGGCCAGTTTCACCGCCAACGGGCCATGGTAAAAGGAACAAACATACAAAGTGTCGCCAACCAGTCGCGGCTGAGAAATGTTTACCGCCGGCCGCTGCGGCGAGCCGTTTTCCGGATAGGGGACCATCCAGTATGATTTGCCGGTTTCCGGATCGAGCGAATTGAGCGTGTCGGAAAGCCAAATGATCAGTTGCCGTTTGCCGCCGGCTTCGACGATAGTCGGCGGACAATAGCAAACTTCTTCAGACGTGAGCGCCTTCCAGATTTCCTTGCCGGTATCTTTGTCGAGGGCGACCACCGCGCTGCCATCGCCGCCGGCCAAGGTGATGATTCTGTTTCCGTCGAGCAGCAGCGACGCGGCGTGGCCCCAAATCGGCGGCTTACAATTGTATTCATCCATTAGCGATTTCGACCAGACCGGCTTGCCCGTTTTCGCATCGAGGCAAAACAGGTTTCCCATGGTGCCAAGCGTGTAAACTTTACCATCGCGGATAAGCGGCGTCGTCCGCGGACCGGTCGGATAGCTGATTCGCTGATACGGACAATCGTACTCGTGTTTCCAAATTTCGTTCCCGCTCGCGGCATCGAGACAGAGAACCCGTTCCACGCCCTTGAGCGGAGTCGGAGAGATTCGCCCCTCTTTCGGCACCGCGGTATTCGGTCCGCGATCCATCACGTAAACGCGGCCACCGGCGATGGCCGGACCGCTGTATCCGGGCCCAATCGGTTTTCGCCAAAGGATTTTCGGCCCATTCGCGGGAAATGAATCCACGATGCCGGTCTCACGCCAAACGCCATCGCGATTTGGCCCCATCCATTGCGGCCAATCGTCGGCGCGAGTGAACGACGAAACGAGAATCAAGGTCAAAACGGCGGTTGCCAGTCGGGTCACGAGTCTCTCCCGAAGAAGGGGCAAGGAGGCATGATATTCGACGTGAGACGTGGAAATGAGATGGAATTTCGCGAATCCGCTACAAACAATTAATCTGCTAAGTTGGAACGGCCAGGCGCACCAGATATCCGTTTGCAAGGAGAACCACGAGTTCTTCTGTCGGTCTGGTGTAAAAGCAGGCCACCGCCGGACTGAGCGAAGGCAATCGCGTCGGCCTTGGCCCGTCTTCGAGTTTGTCGCCGGTCGGACGCAGCCAGAGCACTCGGTTTTCGCGGGTGATTGCGGCAATGCGGCTGCTCCCAAGCAGCGAAGCGGTGCGGAATCCTTCCTTGCAGGCAGTCGCGAGCAGTTTGAGCCGAGTGTTTTGATTGGCTCCAAGCGACAATCGAAGCCAGTAAAGGGCGAGGCTCGAATTCAGCCCGGCGATTTCGACAATGCCGGGGCCATTGTGACCCCAGGCGAGCCGTGGTTTGTGCAACGTCACCTCCGGGACTTGATCTGGGAGCCAATCGACGTCCTGTCCGGGAACCAAGAACGGCTTGACGCATTTGCCAATCTCAAACCAGACCAGATCGACGCCGCCTTTCTCAAAAACCAACACCGACACCTCCTTGCAGCCGAGCGGTTGCTCCGGCAACGGCAAATCAATCGGCCATGCCGTCGTATCATCGCCGGCCACCGTGCGAAGGGGAAGCAAATCCGATCCGCGATAAAGCGACAGATCCTTCGCATCCGGTCCGCTTCGCACGACCACATGATCGATGATCAAAAGCGCCAAACCGGTCGCCCGGTGCGTCGGCAAACAGCGGTCGGTCCCTTCGTGAAATTCCGCACCGCCCAGCCGGCTATAGCTCTTGAGCCAAGCCTCGCCGTGGAGTTCATATTCAGCGACAACCAAGTCGCCCGTCATCGTCGTTGCCAGCGCGGAAACCGGGGCCGGGCATATGCCGATTTCGAAGGCACGGCTATCGCGGGCGCAAATCCGACGATTTCGCCGGACTCAAACCCCACGAAAATGTCGCCGGAGCTTGGCGAAATGCGGGCGGCGGTGACGGTGCTGGCACGCAGTTGCAACATTGGCAGCGACATGGCTGCAGAATCGGTGCGACACAGTCGTTTTTGCAGGGCCTTTAGCGCGATGGCCGCGTCGCGAACCACCGGCGCTTCCCAAACGCGCGTTTCACCAAACAGAGTCGATACCACGGTTCCCGGCTTATCGTTGGAGTCGGCGTATTCGCGCAACTTGCCGGCAAGCCCCATCAGGCAGCGATCACGCAGTTCATCGCGATATGGCTCCAAGACCCCGCTTGACGTCAACCGGGCCACTTCGTTGAAGAATTGCCCAGCGGCAACCTGATTGCCGGCATTGGAAAAAAATGATTCTCCATCGCGGACCAGATTCATGAACTCATCGGGTCGTTGCCTTTCGGAATAAATCCGAGCGAGGTGCAGTCCGCAGGGGAGCCAATCGCCAAACAGCGAGGGAATCTCTCGCCCGGCCCAGCCGACGGCAAAATAGCTTTCGGCGAGATCGGTCCGACTGGTTTTCTTCAAAATGAATTCGCCGGCGGCCAGCGAGCCGCGCGCCCTCGACCTGATCATTTCGGCAGCTTGCACGTAGCGTTCGACGGCTCGATCTTCGTCACCCATGCGGCGAAGCAGATCGCCGGCGCGTTCGTGATCGGCCAGGAGATCGAGAATTCGCAACGCCTCGTCGAACTCGCCCGCGGCTTCGAATTGTTCGGCGGCCTTGAGCCGGTCGCCGACTTTGTCGCGATATAGCACCGCCGAATCATGATGCAAGCCGCCGCGAGCCAGCACGCTGGCGGCTTCCGGCCATTCTCTGAGAAGTTTGCCGTAGATGAATGCCGCTCGCCGAAAATCCCCGCGGCGCGTGGCATCCTCCGCTGCCTTGCGGTATTCACGCAACAGCTCGGCGATCACGTCGAAGTGGCCATGCCAAAAGCTGGCCGGGCCACTTCCGCCGCCGCCGAGAATATTGCCCAACGTATAGCGAAGATTGTGAATCGGCAGTTGCGATCCGGCCGCCGCCTGGCCGCGGTGCGACATCGCCTCGCCCTTGGGAATGGCTCGCCGAAAGCGCGTCTTCCGTTTTTCCGTCGCGGAACTTTTTCAATAGGTTGCGCAGCGCCGCTTCTTGATCGCCATAGAGCCGTTCGCTTAGCCGCGGCACGGCCTCGATCGCCTTTTCGACCATCCGTTCGCCGGCTTTCTTGAGCCGGTCAATGCCGAGCGCGCGGCCGATCGCGCCCAGCATCTGGCCGAGTGTCATGCGAACCCGATTCGCGGCGGTTTTCCCTACGCCGGCGCCGTCCGGGCGAATATCCTCGCTACCGACGCCCTCGCCGCCGCCGGCGACCGCGTTGTCGGCGTCGTCGCCCGGAACTTCCAATCGAATTGAGCGAATGGTATCCGTCAGCGCCCGCGGTTCGGGTAGTGGCTCCCAGGCATTGTGGCGAGTCTCCCCCACGCTCAACAATTGCTGCATTTGCAGTGGACACTTGGGATCAAAGCAGAGGCAGCGGCCGCCGGCCAAAAACACCAGGCCGCGCTGGCGCATCAGCGCGTTTGCTTCATCCGCATGCAGTTGCGGGGCCAGGTCTCCATCCACCGGCACGAGCAGATATTCGCCTTCTCGTCGGAGCCTCAACGTGCGCGGAAATGTTTTCTCGGTGGGAACATCGAGGAGAAGCAGGAAGCCATCCGCCGTGGTAAATAGGTCGGGCAAAGGATCGTAGCCGAGGCCAACGCAGACCGCCAGCAACTCGACTGGATCGTGCGAAAGCAACAGCAAGCCGGCAGCGGGACCGCTCGAAGTGCGCCGATTCAGATGGAACGGAACGTGCATAGGGCTTCCTGCTCGGTCAGTGGTTAATTGCAATCATAGCGGCCTTCAGGTTTCGCGCAACGCACTCGTCCGCCCCGGAGTGGTCGGTCCGGCCAGTTCGGGATTGCCCCAACGCGTCCCGTCTGGTAGCCAGATCGCCGCCTTGTTGCGGCGAATGGCGAAAACCGCCGCGAGGCTCTTTCCGTCGGCGCTCAGCACGATGACGTGGCCGAACTGATCGACTACAAAACGCACCGACCTAGGGTTCTCGCCCGCCGCATGCCCGGCGAATGTCTTAAACCTCGTCGGATCGGATGATGTCAAATCAGCCTGCTCTGAGGCGACGACTGTTCGTCGAAGCGGTTGCGAACTCAAATTCTGGCGCAGGAATTCATCCGCTTCGCCGCGGGCGTAGTCGTGAACAATCGCGTCGCCGCTCCATTTGAAAAGGTGCTGGCATTTTCCGACGCCGATGTGCAACCATTCACTTCCGACGGTCACGTCGACATTGGAATGGCAGGCGCCGGGTTCCATCACCGCGACGGCGCCTCCTCCTCCGTCGGTCGCGAAAACAGATACTTCGTTGTGGTCGGTTTTGATCGCGATCAAGCGGCCATCGGCGGAAAGTTGCATTGGCGGATCGTGCTCGTGCGGAACGATTTCTCGCACCAGCCGAGAATCCGGGCCGCGGATCAAGAAAACGCGTCGATCGCGATGCCGGTCAAGCGTGGCGTGCACCGCCAAGATGTCGCCGGCGCGTTGAACTTCGACGATGGAGGCATTGCGCAAGATCGGTTCGCCATCCGAGACGGGTTCAATCGGTTCCCAAGATGGCTCGTGGCCTTCGAGAATGAGTCGGCCGGTCTCCGAATCAAAATCTCGCCAGACCGACTGTCCGGCGATTGAATTCTTCGGCAGAATCCGGAATGGATGAACGCTGCTGCGTTCAATGGCGACTCGAGCGCGAGCAATCAGCGACAAATCGACACCATGGCCGGGATGGCTTCCGCCCGTTTCCAAATCCAAGGCACTCCCGTTGCTGCCGTCGAAACAGGCCAGCGTGTGCAGATCGGGAGAGTAAACCCAACGCCTCGGCGGCGTGCGGGTATGAATAATCTGATGTGCTTTCACGCGGCGCGATCGAAAGTCATAGTGAAACGCGACCGGGATTAAGTCGGCGCTTCCGTCCAGCCGGTAGGTCTCGTGAAAACCACTTTGAAGCTGAAATGACGCTGCGCTGGGCCGGACTTGGCACGCTACCACACACGACGAAGCCGCCATGAACTCCCAGCACGTCTTCGACGTTCTTGAGCACTTGCGAGTGACACAGACCGCGCGGCAGCACCTCGCGGGCGCTCCCGTCGAGTTTCTGGGCGTGCAGCATGCCGTTAGCGCAGGCGACAAGCAGCCACTGACATTCCTGATCGATGGCGGCAAATTGAATGTCGCCCATCGGCCCGAACCAAAACGGAAAAGGAATCGGTTCGAGTTCCCCTCCCCACGCATCGGGGGCATACCCGGAGACCGCCGCGGACTTCGGCGGATTGAGCGCGGCCGCCAGATCCACTCGAAAATGAGTCAGTGAAATGGGCTGCCCGCCGCCCAGATCGCTCAAGCAGCCTTTACCGGTCGAATCAACGCTGACGGCGAAAACACGATCGCGGTTGCGATGGTTGCGAACGTTTCGCAACACCTCGTTCTGCACCAGGCTTCGTGGATGCGTCAGTATCACGATGTCGCGAAACCGATCCGATTCCGCCGTGAGCACTTCTTCCAATGCGACTCCCGGATGGGCCGTGAGATCACTCGCTTCGAGGGAATCGCCCAATTCGGATGCTTGGACCTCCAATGGATCGATCCGCTTACCGTCCTTCCCAGTTGTGGCGAGTAGAAAGGCACGCTTTCGCCGTTGCGCGAATTGGGCCAATGCGAACACGGCCCCGGCCAGCGCTAGCCGGACTCCGCCCCAAGTTCGCACGCCCTGGTCGAGCAAAACGACAAGCTCCTCGCGGGTGGAGTCAAACGGCTCCTCGCGGCGAAAATAGAGCAACTCCTTCTCGGCGAATCGTCGGACGAACTCCAATCCATCGACCGCGAATTGGCTCGGCAGCAGGCGCTCGGGTTGGCCGCGCGTCGTCACGTCGGCATAGCCGCCGACCGGAAGCTCCGAATGGTCGAGTCTTCTCGGGGGCAACGCCAGAGCACCGCAAAGCGATGGAACAAGCGCGAGCGCCCAGTCAGGCGCTCGCGATTGCGAGCCGCGCCGGCCAGTACGTCGATTAAATTGGGCGGCCGCTTTTCCAACTCTTCGGCGACACGCCGCGAGGCATTGAAGTCCGGCGCACAGCCAAATTTGAACCAATGCAATAGATCTTCGGACGAAAATCGCCGCAGCGCTTCGAAAACTTGCTCGAGAAAAGGGCCGCGATCCAGTGGCGGAACTTCTGCATCGACAATGTGGGCGGGTGGCTTCTGATGGGCGAGTTCCTGACGCAAGTCAGATGCCGATACATCAATTGAGGTCGCGGCGAAGTTTCGGCACAGCTCGGCGCAAAAGACGCCCGCGTTTCTCAACAGTTTTCCGGCCAGCAGAAAACTTCGCCGCATCTCGGTTGCCGGCTCGGCGGCAACCGAGATTGGCCCGACGCCCATCAACTGCATCAGATGCAAGAGGTGCACGAAATGCATCGGACGGCGAACCGAAGCGAATCCTTCAAGAAACTGCTGAATTTGTTGCCGCCAGGCGAACGGTTTCCCGGCGGCGGTCTCAATCATGTCGCCGCTTTCCGACCAGCTCAGCCCGCCCAGGTCTTTGGCGTAGTCGCCGGGAATGACCAAGTATCGTTCGGCCGCGGTTGGCATTCAAACTCCCGCTTGGGCATTATGCGCGAACAGACGCGCCGCCGCGCACGTCAGCGGCTGAAAGACATCTTCGGGAATCGCTTCCGCTCCGTTCTCGGTCAAAAGCAGGATCTCGCCTAGCGAGATGTCGCTCGCGGCGCGAAGGGCCGTTTCGGGCAAGTCCGGTTCGGCGCGAAAGCCTAACGGCAGCCAGACTCGGTTGCCCCAAAATCGTTCTGCATCGGGCAGTCTCGGCAGCCTCTCTCCGCGAACCATCACGCGATCACCCCATCGCGCAACGCGGACCCCAAGTTCGGCTGTCGGCGCCCGTTCGATCCACTGCAATAGCGCTGCGAAATCCGCACGAATCGCACGGGTGGGCTGGATCCAATCGCTCGGCGCCAGACGGATCGCTATGGGCGGGCCGGCGAACGCGGGCGAAGGTTCAGGCGATGCCGGAGATGGAAAAAGGACCGCGTCCAGTCGCCGGGGTTCGCTAGTCGGCGGCAAATCAAAACGCGGCAAGCTGTGCCCGAGTGAATGCCAGAGCCCGTCTTTTTGCTCGAAAAACTCCGCGCCGGGCACGGCCAGGAGGAGCCGCCAAATCTGTTCGGCGCCGGGCGTCCAGGAGATCCAAACCTTCGGTCCCGAGACAACGACGGTAACATCGCCTCCCACTCGCACGGGTGATAGCGCCGATAATCCTTCGGCAGGCAACAGCGCGGCTCCCACGCGATCGAATGGCGAGGCCATCGATTTCCCCAAGTCTCCGAAACTGCCGACGACAGCGGATTATACTTCACGGCGTGAAAAGTGATCAAAGCCACGGACGCGAAGTTTCCGCCTCTTGCGAGAAACTTCGCGTCGTTGACGAACTCCGCGCTACTACTTTTTCAGCGCGTATAGGTTGACTTCGGTCATGACGTAAAGAACGCCATTGACCGCGATCGGCGTGCTGCGAATGGGTTCCTCCATTTCGATCTTGGCGATTTGCTTCTTTTCCTTGCCATGCGCAAAGATAAACAAATCGCCGTCTTCGGTGCCGATGTAAACCTTGCCATCGGCCCAGTAGGGCGAACCCCAAACGGCGCCTTTGAGATCGGTCTCCCAAAAGACCTTGCCCGTCTTGGCGTCGAGACAGTGAAGGTAACCGGCGAGTTCGGCCGCATAGACAATGCCGTCGTGAATCGCACAGGTGCTCATCGTGCGGCCAAAGAAGTAGTCGCGCTTGGCGTTCGGATCGTTATTAATTCCGCCATAATGCCAAACTTGACCCGAATTGGCATTGGGCTTGGTTTCCCGCTTGGTCGGATCTTCGTTGTCTTTGGTCACCAGTTCCGACGAAATATCGCCGCTCTTTCCAGCCGGGTCGATGCAGTATAAATGGCCGACGCCTTCGTAGTGCTCCGGGTCTTGACCAGTGCCGATGTAGATTTTCCCTTCGTAGACGACCGGCGTGGCAATGAAGTCGCTTCGCTGGCCCTTGCCGCCGAGTTCATATTTCGGGGCCGTTTTGGGATTGCAATCGAATTGCCAAAGCGGTTTGCCGGTCTTCGGCTCAAAGGCGTGCAACCAGCCGTCGCCGCCGGGGAAAATGACCTGCGGCTGTCCGCCAATCACGGCATAAGTGGGATTGGACCACTGACCGTGCATGATGTTCTTGCCCGGCGCGGAGTTCTTCCAAAGTAACTTGCCGGTGTTTTTGTCCAAAGCGATGAAGCTTGGTGCATTGGGCGAAGGAATATTGATGTGACCTTCGTCCACGCCGTTGGCGGTCACGACGAACAAAATGTCGCCAACCAGCAGCGGCGAGCAGGCGGCAAGATTGTGCGGAAAAACATTCAGTTCCTTCATCATGTCGAACCGCCATAGGACGTCCGCGTCGGTCGGCTGCTTATACGTTTCGTCCTGCACCCCTTGATTGCCGTCTGCAAAACCATTGACGTCCAGGCAATCCACTTCGCAACGATTGCTCACATACCATAGCCGGTTTCCCTCGACGACTGGAGTGGAGCAGACGCCTTCGCGGGGGTAATCATGCACTTGGCCGGACGGAAGCTTGTCGTTGACGTGCTGCCAGAGGAACTTGCCGGCGGCTTCGTCGAAGCACATCAGGATGCCCTTATCCGCGGCCACATGCTGCTTGGTGGCCGGATTGATTCGCTTGGGATCGGTGTCGCGCTTGTTGCGCGGCGACTCATTATTGGTGCCCACAAAAATCTTGCCATTGACGATGGTTGGACCACCGTAGGCGCGTGAACCGAGCTTGGCGACCCATTTGAGATTCTTTTGGGTTTCGCCTTTTCGCACTTCCCATTCTTCAGGCAGGTTCTTTTCCTTCAAATTGACCATGTTGCGATCGGTCGTGCCGCCGAACATCGGCCATGCATCGGTTTGATCGAGCGGCGATGTCTTCTTCTTCTCCGCTGCATTGCCGGTGATCGAATAAACGACGACCGCCGCGACTGCTATGGCAACGCTGGCCGCGATAACAAGTATGCGGCGAACACTCTGGCTCATATAGATTTCCTCGCTGAACTGAGTTGGCCCAGGCCTCGCGAGCGTTCGATCCGCAAGGCCCCTAGCCGCGGATAATTACTTCTTCCGATTGGGAACGACGGACAGGTTGTCGAAATAACATTCCGAACCGGGCGACGTGTCGAGGACGTTGGGCACGTAGGCGTAAATCGCCGCGCGCCCTCGCGATTGGGATTCGGGTCCTCGAACTCGACGGTCCATTCTTTCGGCTCGGGCTGGTCGCGCTCCCACACCTTGCCGCGAACGATCGCGGAATTTGGCGTCTGCTCGACCTGGACTTTCAATGTGTACCAAGTGTCTGGTTTCCAGTCGAAGACCACGGCCTTGTTGACGCGCTGGACACACTCGTAGGAACTGATCCTAAGCCGGCGTTTGTTGTCATCGGGATCGCGTTTTCCTTCGAGGAAGCAGCGATAACGACTGTTCTGCAATCCCATGTCGCACAAGCCGTCGCGAATGCCTTGCGAATTCAAATCGGCCTGAATCGTGTAGTTTTTCATCGACGGCAGGCCGATGTAGCCGTTGGCCCGGGCCAGCGGCGGCCGCGAACTGGTCGCGGTTTTCCGCAGCGCCTTGCCGCCATCTTTTTCCACGACGCTGAACTTGCCCATGGTGTTGATCCAACCGCCGGGCGTGGCGCCGACGGGGCCTCTTTCAAAATCCTGCTGGTAGGGAATCGACGGCGCGACGCGGACTCGGGCTCGGCCTGTCACGCCGTTGCTGACGAACTCGACATAACCTTGTTGGCCGGACATGGTCTTGGAAACAGTGAGTTTCGCCCGATTGCCGTCCGCGACGATTTGGCCGGCCAACTTCGGGGGCTGCCGTCCGTTTGGAGCCTTGGGCGGCAACACGATCTCCCATTTGCCGGCGGGCTTGGCGGCGAGCGGGACGCCATTCGAATTGAACGCGCGGATGGAGAGCTCGACGCTGCCGCCCTTCGAAAGCACAACGTCGGCCGGGAAAATCTGAATTTGCGCGATCTTGTTGTCGCCTTTGTCCTCCTCCGGCTCAGGCGGCGGGCTACCGGCTTTTCCGTTCTTGGTGCCGATGCAATAGAGCCCCTCAAGGGTGCCGAAATAGATCCGGCCGTTGGCAATTGCCGGTGAGCCGTTGGTTTCAACGAAGCCGGCGCCGCGGCGTGGCCGGAAGCGCTGCACGAAAAGCTCCTCGACGTTGCGCTTGCCCAATTTGAGGATGTGAAATCTGCCGT
Source organism: uncultured Gemmataceae bacterium (assembly GCA_963815035.1). GTDB lineage: Bacteria > Planctomycetota > Planctomycetia > Gemmatales > Gemmataceae > JBGQCZ01. The sequence goes on along the minus strand of CAWFFC010000010.1, from coordinate 13,009 downwards.
TGACGTCAAAGATGTAAACTTTTCCGTCGGCGATGACCGGCGAGCCACGGGCCAGCACCCCGTAGGGGGTGGGTCTCCCGATCGGCTTTCCCGTCTTGGCGTCGAACCGGTAGAGTCGGGCCGAGTCGTTACAGACATAGACGACCCCGTCGTGGACGGCCGGCGAGGCAAGGCCGAAACGGGTGCCGACTTTTTCCCACACCAGCTTGGGTGCGTGGTTCTTGACCTGGCTTCCATCCAGACAAATGAGGCGACCGGTTTCGCCCACATCCAGATTGTTGTCGCCGTGCGAGCAGTAAATGTAATTGCCTTCCACGACCGGCGCCGCGTAAATCGGCGCCCCGGCGAATTGATAACTCCATACGAGCTTTCCGGTGCGGACCTGCATGGCGTGGAGTCCGCCCCCGGCGCAGCCGGCGATGAGCAACCGTTCGCCGTTGACTACCGCGACGATCGGGTTGGAACTGTGCGTGTAATAGATCTGGTAGGGCACCGTGGTCCACCAGGCGACATGACCGGAGTTTTTGTCGAAGGCGACGAAGCGGGTCGCGCCGCGGGCAAAATCGCCCCAACTGCCGTTGATCATGCCGACGATCACCAAATTGCCGTCGAGCGTGGGGCCGACGATGCGTCCGCCGTAGCCGGACACTCGGCCGTATTCCTCGGTGAGGTTGTGGTCCCAGAGGATTTTTCCATCGCCGTCGTAGCAGCGCATGAAGCCCTGGGTGCCGTGAACGAAAACGTGGCCGGTCTCGGGGTCGCCGACTGGGCTATTCCAGCCGACGCGGCTGGGCACGATGTTGGTGTTGAACAGGCTCAGGTTGTCCTGCCACAAGACCTTGCCGCTATCCGCGTCAAAACACATGACGCGTTCGCGCACGTGGACGCCTTCGCCGGCACTATCGACGATATAGACTCGGCCGTTCATCACGATGGGCGTGGAACGGCAGCCATAGGGCTGCGTCCAGATCAAGTTGCTGTCGGGAGCGGATTTATCCAGGGAAAACTTTTCCGGCAAGCCCGTATCATACGAGACGCCATTTTGCGTTGGCCCGCGCCAGTGCACCCAATCGCCCGCCTTGGCCTGACCGCAAATGAATCCCAGTGCGCAAAGCGTTGCGAAGGACAATCGTTGTCGAATTGAGGCCAACGAGCCAAATCTGTACATGTGATTTCCTCCGGTTTCAGTTCAATGTGTGTCAGCGCTGAGGCGTTGAATCCTTCGTGCCTTCATTTCAAAGCGGGGCAATGTGCCGGGCGCAACGCGAACCACGTCCGCCCGAAAGAGCAGTTCATCCTTCAGGGCCTTGGCTATACGTTCTACTAATACGGAGTCGTCGGCCGATGGCACGCATTCAATTTCGATCCGCAGATTCGACAGCGACTCGGTTCGATCGACGACAACCCGGAATTCGGCGACATCCGCGAACCGCCTGACAATGGCTTCGATGGCGGCCGGGTAGATGTTGTTGCCGCGAATGTGGATCATGTCGTCCATTCGGCCAAGAATTCCACCCTCGAACTCGATCTTGCCGTCGGCGCCTGGCACGGGTTTGACCAAATCGCCGGTCCGATATCGAATCAATGGCGAACCGACTCGGCCGAGATTGGTGACGACCAACTCACCGACGCCCGATGCGTCGCGATTGATGACCTCGGGAACGTAATCGTCGTCCAGCGCGGACAGGACGCCGGGCCGGTCAACGGGTTCGACGGCCATCGGCCCGATCTCGGTCATGCCGCTGTGATCGATCACGCGAGCGCCCAGGCCGATTCGATTCGTTGCCGCGTGGCGGGAATGCTTCCGCCCGGTTCCCCCGCCACCACCAGCATTCGAACAGGACTCGATGGCAAATCAACGCGGTCGGCGGCAGCGACCTCGGCCAAGTGCAACGCGTATGTCGGCGTACAGAATACGACAGTCGCCGAGTGATCGAGCATGAATCGAAGTCGTGCCGAACTGCTCATTCCACCTCCAGGCAGAATGAAGTGGCCGGCGCGGCTCGCGGATTCGAAGGCAGTCCAAAAACCCAGGAATGGGCCGAATGAAAACGCGAAGCACAAACGATCGTCGTGCCGCAGACCGATCAGGCGGAATATCTGACGCCAGCAGCCGAGCATCCAGTCCCAGCTTTCGGGAGTGTCGAGCCAGCGCAGCGGGCGGCCGGTCGTGGTGCCCGAGGTCTGGTGCATTCTCGCGTAACGGGCGAGCGGGTAGGTCAAGGCGGAGCCGTATGGCGGGTTCGTTTCCTGATCGGCGAGCAGGTCAGCCTTCGTGGTAAAGGGCAGGTCGGCGAGCGCGGCCCTGGCAAGATCGATCCCGGCAAACTTGGTCGCATAAAAGCGGTTTCCCGGCAAGATCGTCGCCAGCAATTCGCGCAGGCATCGTGCATACGTTCCAAATACGGGCGGTCGCGACCGCGGAGTTCGCGCGAAATCGCGACCCGCGTGTGTTACTCCTTGACATCAAAGCAGAACAGCAAGTCCTGATCGCGCAAATAAAGCTTGCCGTTGGCGATGACGGGATGAGTCCAGATCCTTCCATTTGCACTGCGGATTTCGGACTTCTTGGGCAATTTGATGACGCTGGTTTCCTTCCAGGCGTTGGGACTGGCCTCACCAACATGGACATTTCCTGTAACCTCGTCGTAGCAGAACAGGTATCCGCCAGCGCAGGTCACCGAACCCTTATGAGGCGCTCTCCCTTTTTGCGACCACTTGATTTCACCGGTTAGAAAATCCTGGCAAACCCAGCCTTTCGACTCTGAATAGCCATAGATGCAGCCGCGGAGAAGAATTACGCCTCCGTGGTGATTGGTCATATTCTTGTTAGCGTAAACCTTTTTCGCGTTAAACTTTTCGCCGTCTTTGGTGAGTTTGATGAGATCACACCCGACGCCATAGCCGGCCGTGACGTAAACATGATGATCGTGGTAAATGGCGGTGGGGATGGTGGCTACTTTGCCGGGCGCTTGTAATACCAGAGTTGTTTGCCATCGCTGGCACGCACACCGATGATCCCCCCTTCCAGCACCTGAATGTACTGCCGCACGCCATCCACGTCCGCGGCGATAATTGAGGCATAAGTGGCGGCGTCGGTTGCCTCCTTGCAACGCCAAACGACATTGCCATTCGCCTTGTCGAGGCAAATGATGGCACCGTCGCTGCCGCCCGGCGTGCATATCAAATGGTCGCCGTCGACGAGCGGCGATTCGCTGAAACCCCACTTATTCATCAATCGGCCGTTAAAGTCGTTTAAAAAGTGCTTCGTCCAGATTTGGGCGCCTGTGTTGGCATCGAGGCAGTGCAGCGATCCGTCGGCGCGAATGAGGTAGAGCCGATTGCCGTCCACTGTCGGAGTCGAGCGTGGACCGTCGCCCCATTGCTGATACTTGAAAATCGATCCGAGTGGTGTGCGCCAAATCTGTTTGCCTGTCTGGACGTTAATTGCCTCGGCGAATTCACTGCCGTCCGCTCCCAATATGTAAAGAATGTTGCCGACGATGGCCGGCCCGGAATAGCCGTTGCCGAGATTGTCCACGGTCCAGAGCAGCTTCGGTCCGCCCGGTCCAAATTTGGTGCGAATCCCCGTCTCTTTCGAGACTTCATTCCGGTCGGGGCCACGCCATTGCGGCCAGTCAGCGGCGAACAGGGGCGAACCCGGAAGAGCCAGAACTAGGGGGATTGCGAAAAAGATACGACTCATGCATTTCCTCGCAAAGCAAGTTGTTCGCGGCGGGGCTTGAATGTTCAAGCGGATTCGGGCAGAATAATGGACGAATTCGGCAAACTAATCATTCAATGTATAAACCGATTAATGCGATTGCGAGTCACTTCGCCCGTGTGTCGATAATGGCGTGAAATTCCAAATTCGCACGAAACGTCACAACGGCAATTTCCGGATGTCCAGGTGCTACGGCTGTGCGGGCCGCGCGTCCATCTCATTTTCGGAAAATCGCAGGTTTGCTTTTCTTACGCAATGGATAGGGAATATTTATGCGGATGCTTGCTTGGCAAGCCGGCCCGAATGTGGGAATATGCCCATTGCGCAAACATTGCCGGCACGGAGACCAGTATGACCTCGACTCGACTGCTTTGCACTGCAATCATCCTCACAGTCGGTACGGGATCGGCGGCGCTTCGCGCGCCCGGGCCGGCGTGACCTATCCCGCCCCTCCTCAGGAGTACGATGTTCAACTGCGATTCCGGATTCGAGCCCCGCTTCCCGCGTGGTACGATCGCTTCGACGAGATGCTCGCGGGCCTGAAAAAGATCGGTTTCGTTCGCGGTCCAGTCGTTGCCGATGCGCCAGAGGACCCAAGCAATGACGTGCTCTCGGGTACCGTGGCTTCCGAGAAGGTTCGATTGTTGCTTCAGGTTCCAGGCGTTCAAACGATCTTAGTCAAACCAAAAGGCTCACCGGTTCCGCGCCCAATGAACGAACAAAGGTTCGGCTGGAACTGGTTTCGGGGCTTTCTCCCCAGCGTCAGCTGCGATTGCGCCGCCAATGTCTTCCGAGGTTGCGGGCGCTCGGTTTTCGCGAATCAATCGGCTATGACCAGCGCGGATTTCGCTGGCTCGTGGGCACAATCGAAGCGGGAAACCTGAATGATCTATTGAAAGATCTTCGCTCCCAGCCTTCGGGCTGGATTGTGCCGCATGATCCTGTCCCCACACTCGAGTCGCCGCTTAAGAACCATGTGCCGGTCGAGTTGGTCGAAGTGCTTGTGGAACCGGCAGGCGTCGCCCCAGCCCAAGATCCGCCGGTCGCCCCGCCATTGCCAGAAGTGCGAGCCCATTTTGCAAAGTTGTCTCCTGACCTTCGAACCCTGATCGAGAAGCAGACCGACGAGTCGAAAGAAATTCGCGTCGAAGTGGCGCTCTCGAACGCGCCGCCCGATTTGGATCGACAGTGGGAATTCGCCTTGCGAGCCGCGGCGCAATCAGTCGTCATTGAAGGGCGCATTGGCAGCATCGCGACGGTAAAGGTTCGAGCGGCCCAGGCGGCGGAGCTGGCACGGCTTCCGCAAGTTCTTCAAGTTCGGCTGCCGATTTCTGGTGAACCAACCCGGTTGCCCGCCGGAGCGGCAGTTGACGCCTCCGCCCAGACTCGACTGAATCGATTTCATGAAATGGGATTCCGCGGCCAAGGCGTCAAAGTCGCGGTGGTCGGCGGTGATTTTGGCGGCTGGGAAAAACTAGTCGGCTCCCGCATTCCGAAGGGCACTCGCCTGGTTGACATCACGGCGGCGCGCAATCGCAACGTCGAGCCTGATCCGATGCCGTCGACCGACGGCTCCCTCGGTGCAGGAACCGTGGCGGCACTCGCCGTTAGCCAAGCGGCTCCGGGCGCCGAGTTAGTCCTGGTTCGTCTTGATCCGGAAAGTCCGCATCAACTGTTGATGTTGGCTCGACTTCTCAATGAGTCAAACGTATTGCCTCGATCTTTCGAAGACCGCTATCAGGAATTGAAACGCGATCGCGAATTTCTCAATCGTCGCCGCATCGAAATCCTGGCCGAACGCAAGAAGGCCTATGACGAACAAGTGTTCGACGAAGGTGACTCCAAAGTTCCCGAACAGCGCAAGCAGTTCCTCGAATCCCAGGCCCGAATCAAAAGCGCCCAATCGGCCCTACAGGAACTTGAAAAGTCCGAAAAGGAATTGCTTAGTCGTTCGCGACGTTACCTTCGATCTCGGGAGGATCTCGATCTGCTGAAAGACGTGCGCGTCGTCGTGAACCTCCTGACGTGGAATGAGGGCTACCCGCTTGACGGATCCGGCGCGCTGAGCAAATACCTCGACAACAAGCCGTTCGTCGGTTTCCGTGGGACGCCCAGCCGCTCGCGGTTGGTCTCTCGGCGTGCCGATCAGGGAACGCTCTGGGTGCAGCCCTCCGGCGACACCCGGGGTCAGACATGGGTCGGATTGTTTCGCGATCAGTATGGCAATGGAGCGATGGAATTTGTCCCGCCCAACATGCCGTTGCCCAAGGATCGCTGGACGCGAGAACTGAACTTTATCGGCTTCCAGAATCCCAGCGGTGACGTGTCGCCGTCCATGCCGGAAAAAACTCGTGTGCGAGTGGTGATGCAGTGGCGCGAGCCGCACGATCCAGTGCTGTACGAAGCCAGCGATGATCCCTATCGATCGCCGTTGGTCGATCTCCGCATGGTGATCGTGAAGCAGCGCGATCCGACCGGCAAGAAACTGCCGACCGACGACCTTGAAGTGGTGGCTCGGTCGGCTGGCTCGGCGATTCGGTTGCTTCACAACCCAAACGACAGCACGTATGAGGCGACGGTCGAATTCAACGCGGCCGCGAACGGCCACTACGCGATACGTGTTGAAGGCCAGGTGCCAACGTCCGTCCGTCCTGGCGAATTGCCCGATCCGTCCAAACCGCGGTTGGAAATTCGGCCGCGCATTTTGGTTGAGTCCCTTGACGCAAGTTCGCGAAACAAAGGCCGAGTCGTGTTCCAGGATTTTGCCGGCGACCCAACTTGGCCGCGAGCGAATGTCGGCTCGGCCCCCATTCCCGAATTGAGGTATGGCGGAGTCGGAATGCCCGCCGATGCCCGGTCGGTGGTGACAGTTGGAGCGGCCGACGGCGACGGCAAGGTCAGATACTACAGTTCGGTGGGCGCCGGCCCCGGTCGTGAACTACTCGCCAAGCCGGACGTGTTGAGCTACGATTCGTTTGATCTCGGCAACGGAACTCGGGCCGCCGGTTCGTGGATCGCGGCGGCTTTCCAGGGCGGACTCGCCGCCTGTGCGATCAGCGCCAATGCTCCCGCCGAGACAGGTCCATTTCTCAGAACCCTCGATGCACGCCCAGGAAGCGTCTTGAAGATCCCGGCAAGCTGGCTGAGATGAACAAAGTGGAATCTGTGACCGCCGCCAGCACTCTCAATGGCGGCGGCTTTTTTCGCTGATTCGTTCGACTTGGGCGCATCGTTTCTGGGTCGGCCCGCCAGAGCTTGATTGCTCCATCTCGGCTGGCCGTCACGAGAAGAGTTGCATTCGGGTTGAACGCCAGGCTTACGAGTCGATCGGAATGTCCGGCGAGAGTGGCTCGTTCTTGACCGGTAACCGGATCCCAAAGCTTTGCCGCGCGGTCATTGCTGCCGCTCGCGAGCGTGAGTCCATCGGCGCTAAAAGCTAGGCAGGTAATCGCATCGAGATGACCGTTGAGCCGGATCGCTTTCTCGGGAGTCGCGAGTCTCCATAAGCCGATCGTTCCGTCGATGTTGCCTGCCGCGAGCGTGTTCGAATCCGGGGCGAAGGCCAGCACACGCACTTCATTGGGCGCCCCAGACATGAGTTGGGCCTGAGTTTGTCCCTCGAGATCGAAAACGTGAACGATTCCGTCCGAGCCGCCGCTGGACAACGACTTGCTGTTCGGGGAAAAGGCGAGCGCGGTCACTGGTCCCTGGTGCGCTTTTGCCCACCTGAATAACACTTGTTTGCGATCCAAATCATAAAGCGACACAGTGCCTTTCGCTGTGCCCAGGGCCAGCATCTGTCCATTTGCCGACAAAGCGATCGATCGCACGGCCTCGAGTCGAGGCATGACGAAGGCCGGCTGCCCGACTCGCCAAACGTGACCATTGCCGGCGGAATCTACCGCCGCGGTGGTATCGGCTGCTGCGGCGAGCAGTACAACGCCGGCGACGGGCTTCGAAGTCGGCCGGATCGTGTTCGACTTCACATCGAGCGATTTAAGCGCGTTGCCGTCGATGAAGAAGACTTTTTGCGCGTCGGTCGAGACTCGGATCAAGCCGCGCCGGGACGCCTCAACTTGGCGGGTTTCCTCGCGATGTTCGTCCAGTTCCCACAGTCGAATGAAACGATCGGCGCCGCCCGAAGCCAACATTCGACTGTCGGGCGAAAAAGCCAACGAGTGAATCTGAGCGTCGTGCCCTTGCAGAACGGTGCGTTCACGGCCGGTGGTGGGATCCCAGAGTCGAATCGTGCTGTCCGCGCTTCCCGTCGCCAACGTTTGGCCGTCGGGCGAATAGGCCACCGCGAAGATGGCGCGTGTGTGGCCCCTGAGGCGGGCACGCTCACGGCGGCGCGCCACATCCCATAATCGAAGCGTTTGACCCTGGAAATTGCCGCCGCTGGCGAGCGTCTTGCCGTCCGGCGAAAAGGCCAATGCCACCACGCCGTCAGTATGCCCCGTCAGCGTCCCGAGCACCGGTTCGGCGGGCACGCTGTCTCGATTGCCGGCCCAGGATGTATCCCACAACGTGATGGTTTGGTCCTCACTGCCGCTGGCCAGCATTTTTCCGTCCGGCGAAAAGGCCAGCGACCAGACAACTCGTGAGTGCCGGCGCAGCGTCGCCAGTTCTTTTAACTGGCGCAGGTCCCACAACCGCACGGTCCAGTCGTAACTTCCGGAGGCCAATGTCGAACCGTCCGGGCTGAACGCGACGGCGCGAACACCACTCTGATGGCCGACCAACATGGCTTTTTGTTTCAACTGAGGAATCGGCCAAACCACACTCGTTCCAGCGCCAATCGGAATGACCAATTGGCGTACGGACCACAATTTGATCGTTCGGTCGCCGCCTGCCGTCGCGACGGTGCGACCATCGGGACTGATCGCCAATGACAATACCAAGCCCTCGTGTGCATTGATCGTCGCGAGCGGCAGTCGCCCTATCGCCGGAGACCAGACGCGAAGGGTGCGATCCCAACCAGCGCTCGACCAGCCAACGTCCATCGGGTGCGAAGGCGACCGCGCTGACCGTCACGAGATGACCTTCGAGCGGTGGTCGCTGGCGACGACAGGCGCGGCGCAAGTAACCCCAAGTAAAATCGCGCAAATCGAGCGGACAGCGGTTATTGTCCTGAAGAAGATTGCTGGCATGATGCGGATCGCGATCGCTCAGCGTCGCGACTTGCGCCAATTGCAGGGCATAGAGACTTCGTCGAGCCAGGTTTGTTTCTTGGATCGCCTTGCGGCGCTGCTCATCGGCGTCGATTCGCAGTTTCTCGGATTTTGCAGCCTCCTGTTGGGCCTTGAGTTTTTGCAAATTCGCTTCCTGGGATTGAAGCCGCTCGCGCTCGGCCGCGGCATTCAACTCGAAATTGACTTTGACCACGGTCGCGAATGTGGAAAAGACCGCCGCGATCGCCCCACTGATCAACAGGGCCAGTGCCGGTTTGCCGCGCCCACTTTACAAGACGATGCACGGCGGAAACCGGGCGGGCTAGGATTGGTTCGCCGTTCAAGTATCGGCGCAAATCTTCCGCCAAATCGGCCGCGCTGACGTATCGGCGCCAGGGCTGCTTTTGCAGACATTTCAGACAAATTGTTTCCAGATCGCGCGGCACTCGAGGATGCATGCGGCGCGGCGGTATGGGATCGTCCGAAATCACCTGGAGCACGGTGTCGAGCGGCGTTTCGCCGCGAAACGGCGGCCGTCCGGTGAGCATCTCGTACAGGATCGCGCCCAGCGAATAGACATCGGCGAGCGGCCCCGCGCTGGCGGAGCGACCGCTCGCTTGTTCCGGAGCGATGTAACTGGGCGTGCCCATGACCGCGCCGCTCCGCGTCGGTCCCGCTTGTTCGGCGGTGGCTTCCAAATCGTTTAGCTGTTTGGCCAGTCCGAAGTCGGTGATTTTTGGAATCACACTGCTGCCTTCATCCGAGCCGCGACCCGTGGAGATCAACACATTGGCAGGTTTCAAATCGCGATGAACAACGCCGCGCTGATGAGCGTGATGGACGGCATGGGCGATCGGCAGCATCAGTTGGGCGGCGTCACGAGCGGACCATGGCACGCCGCGCAATTCCGCCGCCAGGCTGCCGCCCGGCACATACTCCAGGGCCAGATAAGGGTGCCCGGCGGTCTCACCGATTTCGTGAATCTGAACGATATTCGGATGTTGCAGCTGGGCGACCGACTGGGCCTCGATGCGAAAGTGCTCGTGTTCGCGCGGACCGGCATGCACGCCGGCTAAAATCATCTTCAGGGCGACGAGCCGATTCAATTCCTGATGCCGCGCAAATAGACTACGCCCATGCCGCCGCGACCCAATTCGCGCTCAATGGCGAAGCCCGGTACCTCCGGGCGAATCACTTGCGAATCATCGATTGATTTGGCTCGCGGCAGAGTCGCATCGGAATCGGAATCGTGCGACGAGAGATCGAGCGAGTCGTTGCTGACCGTGGGCGGCACCGCAGCATTGCCGCAAGTCGGGCAGACCGGCACGGCGCCTGGATTTCGCGTGTCCTCGCTGACCCAGTTGTGCCCGCGCACGCAAGTGAAAGCCGTGGTCACGCCCATCGATCCCCCGCATGAATCCGAATGGCCTATGATACCTTTCGCGCGACCTCCAGGCGAGGCGAGCAGAACCACATTTCCGTGCATTTAGGTCCACAAAACATGGAAGAACTCACCTCAATGTTCTCAAAGCGATGGCAACTCTCGACATCAGTCTGCGGTTCGTGCGTGACAGGTCCGCCGCGCCAGGGCGAAAAATCTTGTCGGTTTCTCTGCGTCTCGCTCTGCAAGCGGTTCTGCGCGGTTGATTCGATTGCTGTCGCCCCAAGACTTGCTGATATATACATGAGTACATTATTGAGTTGCAATGTCGGAAATGCGAGACATCCTGATGTCGTGAATCGCGCCCGATTCTCAAGGGGCGACAAAAGACACAGACGCGATCAGCAGATGGGGGCGCCGCTTCCCGGCCGGCGAAGACTTGAAACGCAATCTTTCGGCCAGCGACTGCGACGCCGCCGAAGTTAGCTCCGCGGGAAAGATTCGAACTTTCAACCCGCCGGTTAACAGCCGGCTGCTCTACCGTTGAGCTACCGCGGATCAACGTAGTCATTTTTATATAGAGCACTGCGGCGGAGGCATCAAGGGCAGTTTGAATCCGGCTGGTCAGGCGCCGGTTGGCTTCGTATCCCAACTGCGTTCCCCTCCATTCCTTGCAGGGCTCGCCATGCGCTTCGCCACCCTTGCCACCCCCGCGGGTCCGCGGGCGGTCGTTCGCACCGGCAACGATTACATCGATCTCGCCGCGACCGTTTCGAACCTGCCGAACAGTGTTCGCGAGATCCTCGCCGGCGGCCCCGACGCTCTCGCCGCAGTCCGCAAGGCCATGGAACGCGCCGATGCCAAGCGAATTCCCGCCGATTCCGCCCGCTACCATGCCCCCATTCCCGACCCGAAAAAGATCGTCTGCCTGGGTCTGAACTATCGCGATCACGCCCTGGAGTCGGGCAAGGCCATCCCCACCGAGCCGGTGCTTTTCAGCAAATATGCCACGGCCCTGATCGGCCATGGCGAATCGATTGTCCTTCCCAAGGTCAGCAAACGCGTCGACTACGAGGCGGAACTGGTCATCGTGATTGGCAAAATGGGCCGGCATATCCCGGTCGAAAAGGCGATGCAATTCGTCGCCGGTTATTGCGTCGGCCACGACGTCTCGGCTCGCGACTGGCAGTTCAAAGGCGAAACCAAGCAGTGGATTTCGGGCAAGACCTTCGACACCTTCGCCCCGGTCGGCCCCGACTGGTCACCGCCGACGAACTGCCCGACCCGCACTCGCTGCCGATTCGCCTGCGACTCAACGGCGACACCATGCAGGACAGCAACACCCGGCAACTCATCTTCAGCGTGCCGGAAATCCTGGCGTACGTTTCCATCATCATGACCCTCGAACCGGGCGACCTGATCTTCACCGGCACGCCGCCCGGCGTCGGCGATGCCCGCAAGCCCCCCGTTTACATGAAGCCCGGAGACATCGCCGAGGTCGAAATCGAAGGCATCGGCGTCTTGCGAAACCCCTGCGTCGCGGAGAATTGACCGGATTGAGTCGGTCAAAAACCGGACAAAAGCGGACATTTTACCTTCGCGCCGGCCGACCTGCTTTTGATGCAAACTCTTGCAGGGCAGTCGACCTGGGAACCGATTTCGAGCACATCAAAAAAGTTGTCCGGTTTGTCCGTCCGCATGTCCGTCCGCATGTCCGTCCGCATGTCCGTCCGGTTGTCCGTCCGGTTGTCCGTCCGCTCGTCCGTCTGGCGCGAAGCCTGACCCGCATTGATGTCTCGAAGTCGGCAACAATTTCGAATCAGTTGATGGTCGAGAATTGATTGCATCATCAGTCTCTTCTCAAACCAAACGAACGGCGCGCACCAAGTACGCCGGCATGCAACATATAGTGTACATGGGAATATTATCACCTGAATGTCAGCAGGCGGCATTTGCCAACACTCATGCTTGCTCGCATTCCCGCGGATGCGGAAAAATGTCATGCAAGCGATGAGGTTTGCCGAAGTTTCAAATCGAGGTCCTACCAATGGATGTCCAATCGTCCGATGGTGAGACTTCACTTGGAGGAGTGGAGCCAGCGTATCTGCACGTTTGGGATCGATTCGGCTCGGTGACGAGTCTTTGGGTTCCCGGGTTGGCCGAAGCCTACGCCCTTTGGGATATTCTCCACTCGCATACCCGCAGTCGCGGGGCGGAATGCAGCGGATGGATGTGAGCGAATCCGAACCGGGTTGGGGGCTGAAATGTCTGACGAAGTCTTGAATTTCGACGAGCATCGCCGGCGACGCGAGGAAAATGCCGCCACGGTGCGATGCGCCCGATGCGGCAAATGGATCGCCGCGACCTCGTCAAGCTGCCCCGAGTGTGGCGTGCATTTTCAAGGCGAGGCTCAGTTTTTCACCCACCCGTCAGAACGCAGTCGGACAAGCGCCGTGCCGAGCTGGGTGATTGTCGTTGTTCTAGCCCTCGGCGCGGCGATTATCGCCGGGTTGTTTAGCATGAGGTAGTGCTCGCTATCCGAAACCTTGGGCTCATTGCACCACTGCGGGGGAAATCGATGCGACAATTAGTGGGTACTTCGTGCGTGCTCTGTCACAATCGGATCGGCAGCATAGTCGATGGCGAGTTTTGCAAGTCGTGCGGCTGCCCGGTTCATTCGAAATGTGCCCGTCCCGAACCGGGTGCCAGTGCAAATGGGCGATGTTCGGCTGT
>CAWFFC010000009.1:0-612311 GCA_963815035.1 uncultured Gemmataceae bacterium | reverse complement strand
CAACAAGATGCAAAAACCGCTGCCCGCAGAGGAATCGATCAAGCACTTCGTGCATCCGGTGGATTTCGAAGTGAAACTGTTCGTCGATGAGACCAAGCTCGGCGGCGGCAAGCCGATCTGCATGAACTGGGACGAGCGCGGCCGTCTCTGGATCGTGCTGACGTTCGATTACCCCAATGACAAAAACCGCACCGGCGAGGGCCGCGACAAGATCGTGATCTGCGAGGACACCGATGGCGACGGCGTCTGCGACAAAATCACCGAGTTCGCCGACAAGCTCAATATTCCCACCAGCATTTTGCCCTACGCCGGCGGCATTATTGTTCTTCAGCCGCCAAACACGCTGTTTCTGAAAGCCACCAAGGGCGACGACAAGTGCGACCTGCGACAAGTTCTTTTTACCGGCTGGGGCATTCAAGACACCCACGCCGGCCCGAGCAACCTGCACTACGGACTCGACAATTGGATTTACGGCATCCTCGGATATTCGGGCTTCAATGGCGCCGTAAACGGCGAGAGCCATCGTTTCAGCCAGGGTTTCTATCGCTTCAAAGTCGAACTCGCCGACGGCATGCCCAAGGTGACCAAGCTCGAGTTTCTCCGCAGCACCAATAACAACTCGTGGGGCGTCGGCTTCAGCGAGGAGGGCTTCCTCTTTGGCTCGACCGCCAACGGCTGCCCCTCGGTCTTCATGCCGATCGCCAACCGCTACTACGAGAAGGTCCGCGGCCTGACGCCCAGCGTGCTGCGAAATATCGCACCCGACAATCATTTCGAGCCGATCACCACCAAGGTGCGGCAGGTCGATTGGCATGGCGGGTTTACCGCAGGCGCCGGATCCGCGATTTACACCGCCCGCACCTATCCGCGCGAGTATTGGAACCGCATTCAATTCGTTTGCGAGCCCACCGGCCATCTCGTGGCGATGTTCGAACTGACGCCGAATGGCGCCGATTTCAAGGCTCGATATTTCGGCAATCTCCTGGCCAGCGATGATGAGTGGACCGCGCCCATCGCGGCCGAGGTCGGCCCCGATGGCAACGTCTGGGTCATCGACTGGTACAACTACATCGTCCAGCACAACCCGACGCCGCCCGGCTATCGCACCGGCCGCGGTAACGCCTATATCAGCGATCTGCGCGACAAGAAATATGGCCGCATTTATCGCGTAGTGGCGAAAAACGCGAAACCGCCGAAGCCGATTTCGCTCGCCAACGTGACGCCCGAGCAACTGATCGAGACTCTCAAGAATCCAAACATGTTCTGGCGGCTGACCGCACAGCGATTGTTGGTCGAACATGGCAAGTCGATCGTTTCGAATCCGCCAATCGACAATTCGGCGGCCGAACTGGTCAGGACCTTGCTGACCTACTCGGACAGTCCGCCGAGTCAAAAGATTGCATCGGATTTGGCGTCATTGCTTTCACGCCAGGTTGGTTCGAATGATCGCGTGGTGCGCGATGCGTTGATCATCGCCGCCGCGGCTCACGACTCGCTCGTCCTCTCAACGATTGCAAACAGCGGCAAGCCATTGCCCGCTTCAAGTCTCGCAGTCGTATCTGCCGTCACGGAACATTATGCGCGTGGCAGCGAACAGTCTCCGAGCGAGTTGATCGCCGTACTGACACATGCCGATCCGAAGGTTTTGGAGACCGTCGTTGCCGGCCTGGCGAAAGGCTGGTCGAAGAGCAACAAAGTCGCCTTGTCAAACGATGCCCAAACCGCTTTGACCGAGTTGTTGAAGAAGGCATCGCCCAAAACACGAGCCGATTTGTTGAAACTCGCCACGGCGATGGGCAGCAAGACGTTCGAAAAACAGGCCGCCGAAATCGCCAAGGCCATGCTCGCCCAGGCACTGGATGAAAAACAACCAGACTCGGACCGGGTGGCGGCGATTCGTCAGGTGGTCGGAATTGGAGTTGCTGACCCGGACGCCATTGAAAAGCTACTTGCGACGATCACGCCGCAGAGTTCACCGCTGTTTATGACGGGCGTCATTGATGCCTTGGGGGCCAGTGACTCATCGTCAGTCCCGCCGGCCTTGGTGAGGCGTTATTCGTCAATACCCCCGTCCGGACGCACGGCCGTAATTCGCGCGTTGCTCGGCCGCGTCGAATCGACTCGCGCTTTGCTCGAGGCGATCAACAAGGGCACGATTCCACTCGGCGATCTTGCCCTCGATCAACGGCAAGCGCTGGCAACGCATCCGGATCGACGGATTGCGGGCCGCGCCCGCGCGATTCTGGCTCGCGGCGGCGGCTTGCCCGACGCGGATCGGCAAAAAGTCATCGATCAATTGATGGCCGTCACAAAGCAAACTGGTAACGCCGAAGCGGGACACCTGGTCTTCAAGAACAATTGCGCCAAGTGCCATCGCCATTCGGGCGAAGGTGAGCAAATCGGGCCGGACCTCACGGGCATGGCCGTTCATACCAAGGAGCACTTGATCGTCGACATTCTCGATCCCAGCCGCAATGTCGAGGGCAATTTCCGCATCTATCGCGTGGAAATGAAGGACGGCCGCAGCAGCAGCGGCCTGCTCGCCTCGGAAACTCGGACGTCGATCGAATTGATCGATTCTGAAGCGAAACGGCATCAGTTGCAGCGCTCGGAAATCGAAGAATTGCAAGCGTCGAACAAGTCCCTCATGCCGGAAGGATTTGAAAAGACGCTCAAGCCCGAGGATTTCATCAACCTGTTGGAGTTCCTGACCAAGCGCGGCAAATATCTGCCGATTCCGCTCGATAAAGTCGCGTCAATTGTCAGCACCAAGGGGATGTTTTTCAACGAGGACGCCGGCGCCGAACGGCTCGTGTTCCGCGACTGGTCGCCCAAGACATTCGAAGGCGTGCCATTTTATCTGATCGATCCAACAGGCGGCAAAGTGCCCAACGTGGTCATGCTCTTTTGCACGCAAGGCAAGTTCCCGCCGACGATGCCCAAATCGGTGAAGCTGACATGCAACTCATCCGCCAAGGCGATCCACTTCCTCAGCGGCGTGAGTGGCTGGGGCTATCCATACTCCGAAAAGGGTAGCGTATCCATGATCGTGCGCCTCCACTACGCCGACGGCAAAACCGAGGATCACGAACTGAAAAACGGCGAGCAGTTCGCGGATTATATCCGCCGGGTCGATGTGCCCGGCTCGAAGTTCGCCTTCGCTCTTCGCGGGCAGCAAATTCGCTACTTCGCGGTGACGCCAAAACGAGAAACCGCCATTTCCGAAATCGAATTGGTGAAAGGCCCGGACAACACCGCGCCAGTGGTCATGGCGGTGACGGTGGAAACGAGGTGATAGATCGTGGATGCGACGGATTTACGTGGATCAGAATATCTGATGTCTGATCCGCGTAAATTCGTCGCATCCGTCTCATCCGCGTCCAATTGTTTCTACTTGATCTCCGATTTCACATTTCCATAGCTCCACGCCGACGTGACGCGATCGACGCAAGAGTGACAATTGCGAGCAATGACACAAATCGCACCGGACGCTCCAAGCTCGGAACTCGGGGACACGGAATGCCGCGTCATCGTATTCCACGTGTGCGGCGTTACCGTCTCGTTACCGGAGTGGAATTGTCGAATCGGACGCGAGGATGGATAATCTGTGGAAAGATCGACGAACCCAAAACCTTCAACCGAGGTAACGATGAAGCCTTCTAAATTCTCACGCCGAAAGTTCTTGGGGGTCTCGTTAGCCGCAGCCGGCGCGAGCGCTATCCCGATTGCCGCGAAAGCAGAAGAGCCAGCCCCGACCGCCAATTACAGCGATTACCTCATCTATCTCCGCCCGGACGAGGAGGAACTCGACGCGACCGACAAGGACATCGAAGGCCCCTATTATCGCAATGGCGCTCGATTTCGATCGACCCTGTTCGACAAGGGCGCCAAGGGCGAGCGGCTCGTGGTGTCCGGCACCGTCGTCGCCCGAAACGGGCGGCCTTTGAAAAATGCTGTCATTGACATTTGGCAATGCAATGCGGACGGCCGCTACGACAACGACGATCCGCGGCATCCGCCGAAAAAGGATCAATTTGTACTCCGCGGCAAAGTGAAGACCAACGACAAGGGCGAGTATCAATTCACGACGATCAAGCCGGTGCCGTATGGAATCGGCGAGGGGCAATTTCGCCCCGCGCATATTCATTTGAAAGCTTCTCGCGAAGGCTATGCCGCTTTGACGACGCAGATCTACTTCAAGGGCGACAAGTACAACAAAACCGATCCTTGGTATAAGGTGGCTCGCGAAATCGATCCAAAGCTGGACTCCAAGAAAGTGCTGCAGGCGAGTTTCAAGGTCGTGCTGGCTCGTGCATAGTTTGAAGTGGCGCGGCGGAGGTCAATTACGCGAGAATCTCGTGAATCGGCAGTCCGCCCTGCGCAACAGCGACTGGTCTGCCGGAGCGATCGGGAACGGTCGAATGCGGATCAATTCCGAGGCACTGGTAGATAGTGGCACAGATATCGGCGGGGCTGACCGGGCGATCTTTGACATACGCTGCCTGAGAATCGGAAGCGCCACAGACGGTCCCGCCGCGAATGCCGGCGCCGGCCAGCATTACGGAATAGCAAAAGGTCCAGTGATCGCGGCCGCCGTTGCCGTTGATACGCGGCGTGCGGCCCATTTCGCTCATGATTACGACCAAGGTCTCGTCGAGAAGTCCTCGTTGGAACAAATCCTCCATGAGTGCCGTGAATGTTTGATCCAGACCCGGGAGTTTGTTTTCGCGCAGGATGGGGAAATTTCGAGTATGCGTGTCCCAAGCGTCATAGTCGATCTGGATTCGATCCCAGAACAGGTCCCAGGTAACGTTGACAAAGCGAACGCCGGCCTCGACGAGTCGCCGTGCAATGAGCGTGCTGTGGCCAAACAGGCTGCGGCCGTAGCGATCGAGGCGACGTGGGTCCTCATTGGATAGATCGAATGCGGCTCGTGCCTTCGCCGAGGTGAGCAACTGAAACGCCCGCTGTTGCGTGCGATCGAATTGACTGACGATCGGCTGCGATTCGATCTGGCGGACCTGATCATCGAATTGGTCCAACAACCCGCGGCGATTGTTCAATCGATCGAGCGTCAGCCCTTCAACAAGAGTGCTGTTGGGCAAACAGGGCATTCCGCGAACGACATTGGGATGCCCAGGCGTTGTCGGCTTGGTTTCCTGATCGCGATACGGATTGCATTCGGTCGTCAGGGCATCGAACCGCTTGCCGAGAAAACCGGCATATGGTCCGGCTCGCCGAAAGGCCTGTCCCCAGCCGAGCCAGCATGGCAAATAAACGAAATCGGGGAAATCCCTGCCATTGCTGCGGCCGTCGACATGGCGGAGATATTCGCAGACGGACCCCATGCTCGGCGGATCGGTGTCGCGCGGATGTTGATCGGGCATCGGCTGGGCAAAGCCGGTATAGCTGGGCAGGCAGTTGTGGCAGCCGGCTTTATGATTGACGGAGCGCACAAGGGCGGCCTTGTGCATCCATTTCGCCATCAGAGGCAAGTGGTCGCAGATCTGGACGCCGGCGGCGCTGGTGGGACTGGGTTTGAATTCGCCGCGAATTGCCGATGCGGCATTCGGCTTCAAATCCCACAGGTCCTGCGTCGCGGCGCCGCCGAGTAGATAGAGCAAAATGACGCTTTTGGCCTTGCCCGGCCTCGCGGACGCCGAGCGGGATTGTTCCGCATGCAAAAGGTTGGGAAGAGTAAATGCCGGACCCAAAAGTGAAAGGGCCCCGGCTTTGAGCGTTTCACGGCGGGTGATGCCATCGCACGCGCGGCGTGGACTGCCGAGCATCGTCAGCATAGGCGGGTCTCAAAACGGCGCCAGTCGCGCACTTCGGCTACTTCCGACCGAGTGCGCGACTCGCGACCCAGATGCGGTTCAAACCTGGAAGCCCTTGCGGTATTCCCGCCGCATGTATCGGGCGGCTTCGTTGCAATTGGTGATTTCGCACTTCTCACCATCGAACTCTAGCTTTTTGCCGGTGCGGATGGCGACGTTGCCGAGCAGGACGGTTTCCACCAACATGCCGGCGTAGTCGAAATTGGACATGGCGATGGACGGATTGTTTTCGTGAATCGCCTTGGCCCATTCATTCTTCATGGCCTGGTCTGAATCGACCCGACCATTGCGAGGCAGTGTCTGCGGCACGGCCTTGGCGGCTTCCTCAACTCCTTCGCCGATCAGTCGGTAGTCGGAGCCATAATCATTTGGCGAGAAGAGGATGCCCTTGCTGCCGACGAGAAGCGAACCACTGTCCGCTAGCTTCTCGCGCGGCCGCAGCACTTTGGCGAGCAATCGATCCGGCGGGAGCATCTTGCGGCCGCGGAATTGCCCTTCGTACCAGTGCCAGGTCACGGGCTTCTTCGAGCCGCGGGCCGGGAATTTCAGGGTGACGTGCGCTTGCGTCGGGCAGGTCTCGGGATTGAGACCTTCGACTTTTGTCGCCTCGGCGGAAATTGGGCTGCCAAGTTCCAGGGCCATAAACGCCATGTTGGCCGTGTGGCAGGCCATATCGCCCAGCGCCCCGGTTCCATAATCCCACCAGCCACGCCACGCGAACGGGTGGATGCCGGGAGTAAAGGGGCGGCTCGGCGCCGTGCCCAGGAATTCATCCCAGTGCACGCTGCTCGGGGCCTCGGGATAGGTAAGCGGGCCCGGGTCGCGATGATGCAGAGCGGCCATCGCGGCTTGTCGCACGGCAGGCACCGCGAGGATCGCCTCGGAGCCTTGCGGCCAGATTGGTCGGTTAGTCCAGACGTGAACTTCGGCCACATCACCCAGAACGCCGGCGCGGACAATTTCGACGGCTCGCCGCAGCCCATCGTGAGCCGTGCCCTGATTGCCCATCTGGGTGCAGATCTTGTACTCCTTAGCCAACAATCGCATCTGACGGGCTTCCCGCACATCGTGGGTCAGCGGCTTCTGGCAATAGACATGTTTGCCCAATTTCATGGCGGTGATGCTGGCGGGAGCATGAGTATGATCGGGCGTGCTGACCGTGACCGCATCGATTTGCTTGGCCATCTTGTCGAACATTTTTCGATAGTCGAAAAACTTTTCAGCCGCGCTGAAATCGTTGCGCCTTGGCGTCGAGGTGCCCCTCGTCAATATCGCACAGCGCGACAACTTCGCCGATGTTTCCGGCCTGATCGATGTCGCTGGAGCCTTTGCCGCCGACGCCGATTCCCGCGACGTGAATTTTGCCGTTGGGCTTATCGGCGGTGCGCGTTGCGCTGATCGCACTGGCGGTGAGCCAATAACCGGCCCCGGCGGCAGCCGTGGTTTTCATGAAATTGCGGCGGTTCATCTTGCTCATGGGAGTTGACCTCGGGGAGGGAAGATTCCAATTGCGGGGCGACGTCATCGTCCCGCCATGGCGCAATAGTTTAAAGCCGCCGCGGCTCGCCTGCAAGAAGGAATCATGCTTGTTGCGCTGAGAATCTTGAAATTCGGCCGCGTCGAATCGGTTGCCTCATGGAACTGGGCAATCGGACTCAAACGTCGCCTTCTTTCTCTTCGGCGAACGCTTCCTTGACGTTTTCGTTGGCCAGCGCGGTGATGCTCCAGACGCCGGCCACCAGCGTGAAAATCACCGCGATCGCCGCGGGAAGACTCGCCAACATGTAGGCAAATGCGGTGTCGAAGCCCATCGTCTGCACGAACAGCAATCGCGCGAGATAAAAGAAGACCGCAAACACCCCGGCGCCATTTCCTGGCGCCGCGGGAACGGCCATCAGGGCCCCAATCCATGCCCAGGCCTGCGACTCCAGCGCCCGCATTTTAAACGCGCCGATGCAAACCAGTGCGCCGAATCCGAACACGACCAGGCTGCCCGGAATCATAAAGTAGCTGCGCCACACCATCGCCTGGAAGTCTTTTTCCCCCTGTTCGGCCCGTTGCGCCGTGGTCAATTTTGGATTGTTCGGCCCTTCGCGGTAATAGTCGGCGAACACCAGCGGGAAAATGCCAACGAACAAGCAGGCGAAGGCCGGCGCAAGTGATCACGCCGGCGCCCAATAAATAACTCGCAGGACGAACGATCACCGAAATGGCCGGTCCGCGGGCGCTGCTTCTCGAAGCGGTCTCGGACCAGGCCCATCGCGGCGCGCTGCTTTTCCTGGCGCATCTTGTCATCTTCTTCTTCCTCGTTGACCACCGCGTAGGGATTGCGGTCGTCTTCCTCAAGTTTGGACTTGCCCGCCTTTACGTGTTCGGCTTTGGCGTCGAGAATCGCCGCGAAAATATTCGCGCATTTCGGGCACTTGATCTTTTTGCCCTCCGCGACCGGCTGCTCGCGCTTCAGCACGGTCTTGCACTTCGGGCAGGTGTATTGATGCATCATGACGGACATTCCCAGGAGCAATCGCCAGTCGGACACTCAACCATATAGCGTACAGGGAAGCCGAGAATCTTGCCATTGATTTGCGGCGTCGCTGTTCAGTCGCGACGCTTGATGATTTTCGCCGGGACGCCGGCCGCGACGACCCGGTCCGGCAACGGCTTGGTCACGACCGCGCCGGCGCCGACGACACTGTGAGCCCCAACGTCTGCCATCACCACCGAGCCGCTGCCGATCCAGGCGCCGGCCCCAATTCGGATCATTTTCCGCGAGTGCTCCTGCTCGCGAATTGGCTTATTCGGATCGGCAGTGCCGTGCGTTCGCGCTCCGCTGGGGACGTGCACGCCTGGTCCGAGCAGCGCATCACGTTCGATGTGCACTAGGCCAAGATGGCAGCGCGGGCCGATATAGACATTTTCGTCCAGCCGGGCGCCGGTCTGGGAAAAGAGCGTGCCGAATTCCACCGAGGCGGTCTTGTCGCAATGCGCCAACACACGCATCAGAAAGGCACGCCGAAGATAGACCCCGATCAATCCGGGAACGAGCGACAGGGTCTGCGACGAACCTTCCAGAGCCCGATCTTGCCCCAGAACGAGGGACCAGCACCAATAGGAAAGCAAGAGCGGGGAAACGGCGATCAACGCGAGCAAGCGAACGATCGATTTGGCGGCGTCCCGCATGGCGGCATTCCCGGCGGCAAAATCAACTCGCGGCAATGCGAAATGGCGAACGGACAACGGGTTCATTGTCCATTCGCCATTTTGATTCGTCCAGCTTCGGCGGCATGTTTCACTGGAATCGATTGGCGCCGGTCGGCAACGGCGAGAACATGCCCGTCAGATCGATCGCAATCTTGGCGATGAAGCGAGACTTGAATTTCTGGGCGTCGGTTTCCATGTCCATCGGCACCGACTGCCCCTCGCCCGGATATTCAGTGTCGTATTCAAACCGATCAAACGGTTCGCCTTCGCGCTCCACGTCAAAAATCGTGATCGGGACGCGGCAGTGGCCGTGGAAAATGTCCCGCGTGCGCGGTTCATAGAGGCTCAATTGCGACACTTCCATGTCGATGACGAAGTCGGCGCCGAAATGTTTGCCGAATTCGCCGGGCGGCATCAGTTTCCAGTCGTCGTGGCGTTGTTTGTATCTCTGGACATCAATCAGCGGAACGATCGTCACCCGTTCCTTGTTCATTTTAAAGGTTTCATCGAGCTTGCGAACGAACGCCGAAGCGAGGGAGCGGTCCACGTCGTAAAAGTCCGGCGATAGCCCGGCGCCTGGATAAATGTTGACCACGATGCGAATTTCTTTCCGCTTTTTCGATTCAACCGCGCGATCGTAAAAATTGAATTTGGTCGGCGCCTTGGCGTTATTGAACAAGCCGACCATCTGAAACGGAGCCAGCAGCGGGTTGCATCCCATGCCGATTATGGCGACTACCAAGACTCCAATCAGCACCCGACGGCGCGTTACAGGCTTCCTTGCCATGGCGTTTCCCCCTTCAAGCCGCTTGCGGCATTATCCCCACTTCGCAACCGCCAGGACGATGCCCCAGCGAACCAACATCAGCACCACGAAGCCAATCAGACTGGTGATGATCGCTCGTTCCGCCGATCGAATCAGCACGTAGCGGCCGCGCCAGGCGCTGATGATCGACCAGGGAATCACCAACAAACAAAACGTCCCCAACATCGCGCCGACGGCGTTTGCCCGGATTGCATTGATCGGATCGCCGTGCATCAGCAGGGAAAAGCTGGTGGTGAAGCCGCACGACGGACAGGGCAAGCCGGTCATGGCGTAAAAACCGCACGGCGGCAACCCCATCTGCCGGTGCGTCTCCTGCCGCAAGGGGTCATGGTTTGCGCCGTAAGGGTGCAAACAGGCCCCGATCGTGAAGACGGCGATTAGCCCAATGGCCACCAGGATCAAATTGATGCGAATCCACCACGCCATATAGGGCAAGGCTTCGGGCATCTCCTCGAATCCCGGGTTGGCGTCAGCGTCGTCATACGGCTCGGAAGCGGAGTCCATAACGTGGTCTCGATCTTCAGACAAGGGGAAAATGCCGAATTTCGCCGGCCGGAAAACTGCCGCAATCTCGGGCTGGCAATCGCCTATTTTAGCAAATTCCCTGTCGATACCCACCGAACTTGGGTTTGAATTGGCGCCTTCGGGCGTTCGACGGGCGCAACGATCAAAACTTGGCGCTCTTCAAATCTCGCGAAGAAAAGAGATGCGGTATTCCGCTTGGAAAACCCAAAGGGCGCCAAAGGGTGCCAGCCGTGCGCGCGTACCACCCTTGGCGGGATTCGACTTTGTTGATCAAGTATGTGATAATTTGTACGATTGTGACTGCAAGCCTATGGTCTGGGGCTGGCTGATAAAAATCCCGAAGTTGCTCATCATTTCCTTGCAGTTCTGAAACGTCCAGACGACAATGTTCAGGAGTGACACTTATGCAAGAAACCACTGCTTGGGATGAGATGATCGAAGAGGGTGAATTGAGGCGGAGCCACCGATGGTTGTTGCGGCAAGGCCAACGGCGACTTGGCCCGGTCGACGAATCAACGGAAGCCGCGGTGCGCGCGGTTCGCGATCTCGATCGCCTCGATCGAATGGCCGACGTAATCTTGACCGCTTCCAACTGGCAAGAACTGCTGGCCACGCCCTGATTGTAACGGCGTCATCTTTTTTCGCGACACACTTTTAGCCCCTCGCGCAAATAGAATTCATGACGGGCCGGTTCGAACGAACGTGCGGGCACCGCATGGACGAACAACGAGAGCGGCGAATCGCCCAGGGATTGCGGGGCGGCGACCCCCAGGCCTGGCGCGAACTGTACGACGCGTTCGCCGAACGCGTTTGGCGATCGGTCGCGCGCCTGCTGGGTCCGGATTCCGCCAGCGTCGCCGATGTTGTGCAGGAAACCTTCATCGCCGCCGCTCGCTCCGCCCGAACGTTCGATGAGGCCAAGGGTTCGCTCTGGGTTTGGCTTTCCGGCATTGCCCGCCGTCACCTCGCTCTGCACTTTCGCAAAGAACAGCGGCAGGATCGCCGCCGGCTGGTTTCCGCCGCCCTGGCGTCTTCGAATGGCCGTCTGCGGCAATGGCTCGAGGGAGGCGAATTCCCCGTGCCCGATGCCCTGGAAGCGAGCGAACTGGCCCAACTGGTGCGAGCGACATTGATGGAATTGCCCAGCGAATACGAAAGCGTGCTGACCGCGAAATATCTCGACGACGTATCCGTCGAGCAAATGGCTCGCGACGAACGCTGCAGCGAAGCTGCGATTCGATCGCGCATCGCGAGAGCGCGAAAAGCTTTTCGCGAAGCGTATTTGAGGTTTGAATGTGTTCAGAGTTAACCGCAGATTACGCGGTTCCGTAGGGTGGGTCGAGTCTTCGAGGCCCACCGTTTTGAAACTCAGAAGAAAACCGGGTAACAGAGAACGGAAAACCGAAAACCGAGAATGAACAAAGTTCCGTAGGGTGGGTCGAGTCTTCGAGGCCCACCGTTTTGAAACTCAGAAGAAAACCGGGTAACAGAGAACGGAAAACCGAGAACGAACAAAGACAAACTATGGAAGCCGAGAATTGGGCATGAAATCCGTTTTCGGTTCTCGGTTCTCCGTTACCCGGTTTTCTTCTGTTTTGAATTTTCGGTTTTCGGTTCTCGGTTACCCGGTTTTCTTTTGAAGTTCCATAGGGTGGGTCGAGAGGCCCACCGTTTCGAATTGGTGGGTCGAGAGGCCCACCGTTTCGAATTGGTGGGTCGAGAGGCCCACCGTTTCGAATTGGTGGGCCTCGCATCCTACTCGACCCACTACGCACAAAGCACAACGCACTGTGGTTAAGTCGCAGTAGCCCCGGAATGTTTGGATGGACGAACACAAACCATTGCCTGAAAACGACGAGCCGTTGCGGCGTCTTCTGTCGTCTATAAATCGAGGCGCCGCGCCGCCCGATCGGCTGCTTCTCGATCGCCTGCGCGATGAATCCGCCGCCGCGTTTGCTTCCGCGGCGACTCCCGATATTGCTCCCGCGAAACCGAAAGGACGAACCATGATTCCGCGACTGTTAGGCGCCTTGGCCGTCACCGCCGCCGCGCTGGCGATCCTTGTCGGCACGCTGTTCCAGAATCCCAATCATCCGCCAAGCACTGGGACTGGCGACGAGAAACTTGCCTTCGCCAAGGTGCTGGAAAATGTCGCCAGCGCCAAGACCATGCACCTGAAACTCACCCGCGCTGGCGATGCCCGCGAAATCTGGTTCGAAAAGGGCGGCCGCCTGCGGATCGATTCGGATTCGGGCTCTTACATCCTCTCCGACGGCGAAATGGCCTGGCGCATTGATGAGAAAACCGGCAAGGCCATGCGAATCAGCGATAAGCCACCCACCGGCGTCCTCGCGATGGTCCTGGAAGGCCACAAGCACGAGAAATTCGATCCGAGCAAATCGCAGCCAACGGAAAAGCGCACCATCGATGGCGTCGAATACTACGTCTATCGGATCAAGGTCGATGCCCCCAACGGCGGCGTTTCGATCGAGGCGCTGGTCGATGTCAAGTCGTTGAAATTGCATTCGCTCACCGCGACCGACGCTCGCGGCGGCGCGAACAAGCCATTCGCCGAACTGTTTGTCACCGCGGTGAATGAGGAACTGCCGGAAGCCCGATTCCAGGCGCTCAACTCGCTGTCCGAGGATGGCCGAGTCGGCAAGGTGGCCGACACGCAAGGCGTGGTGACGGTCAAGCCGATGGCCCAGGAGCGCTGGACGCCGATCGACGAAAACTTCGTCGTGATGCCCGGCGACTGGCTGCGAACCGATGCCCGCGGCGCCAATGCCGCGGAGGTGAAGCTGATTTCCCGCACCGGCCTGATCGTCGGCCCCGGTTCGCTGGTCGAAGTCAGCAAATCCACCAAGCTGAAATTGCACGAAGGTGAACTTGAAATCAACGCCCCGAAAGGCGTCGCCATCGAACTCATCGGCCCCGACGATCAGACCATCGTCGTCAAGGGCACGCAATATTTCTTTCTCGATAAGGCGGGAAAGCTACGCCTGGGCGCCAAGCAACCGCTCTGGCTCAAGGGTTTCAAGGGGGCGACGGCGAAGAATCGATCGGCTCGCTGGTCGCCAAGGTCGATGGCCGCAACGTGCCGCTGACGGTCGGCTATCACAAGGTCACCGTCGATATTCGCGACCAGATCGCCCGCACCGACGATCGAGGAATCGTTCGTCAATCACACCGACGCCGCACTCGAAGGCGTGTTTCATTTCCCGCTGCCGCAGGACGCCTCGATCTCCGGCTTCGGCATGTGGATCGGCGACGCAGCTGGTCGAGGCCGACGTGGTGGAGAAGCAGCGCGCCCGCGAGATTTACGAGACGATCCTGCGCGAGAAGCGCGATCCGGGCCTGCTGGAATGGGCCGGCGGCAACATCTTCAAGGCCCGCGTCTTTCCGATCGACGCCGCATTCCGAGAAGCGCATCAAGATCATCTACACGCAGGTGCTGCCGCTGCAAGGGCAGCAGCTACCGCTACAGCTACGCCCTGCAAAGCGAGATGCTGCAGCAGCATCCGCTGCGCGAATCTGTCGCTCGACGTGAATGTCAATTCGGCGGTTCCGCTGAAGAACGTGTCGTCGCCGACGCACCCGACGCGCATCGAATCACGACCGAGCACTCGGCCCGCGTCGAGTTCACCGCGCAGGAATACACGCCGACGCGCGATTTCGAGGTCGTGGTCGAAGCTGGACACGCGGCAAGCGGACGTGGTGTTGATCCCGCATCGCCGCGGCGACGACGGCTACTTCATGCTTCAACTGACGCCGCCCGGCGGCGTCGCAGGAGCGCGCCGTGCTGCCCGACAGCGGGCCGATTCGCTTGCTGATTTTGGCCGATACCTCCGCGTCGATGGATCGCAAACAGCGGCAGAATCAGCAAGCATTTATTTCCGCCCTGGTCTCGTCGCTGACGCCGCGCGACACGTTCAACCTGGCAGCTGCGACGTCAAGTGCGATTGGATCTTCGAAAAACCGATGCCCGCGGATGGCAAGAACCTGATCGCCGCCCGGGAAATGCTCGACAATCGCGTGTCGCTCGGCTGGACCGATCTGGACAAAGCGTTCGCCTCGGCGATGCAGATGGCCGATGCCAAGGCGCACGTGGTCTACGTCGGCGACGGCATTCCGGTGTCGCAAAGCGTCGATCCGGTCGCCTTCGCGAAGAAATTGAAAGCGATGTATGGCGAGCGCCGCGGCGGAAACCCGACCTGGGCGACGTTCCATTCGGTCGCCACCGGCAGCAGTTTTGAATCGGGCGTGCTCAAGGCCATCGCATCGCTGGGCGGCGGCTCGACGCGAAAGATCGGCGGCGAGGAGACGCCGTCGCATGTCGCCCTGGAACTCATGCGCGAAATGACGCAGCCGACGCTGCGCAACGTGAACGTCGAATTCCGCGGCTTGCGCACGGCCAGCGTCTATCCGGCGGAACTGCCGAATGTGCCCGCCGGCATGCAGCAAATCCTGCTCGGCCGTTACCTGCCCGATGGCCGCGATCAGACCGGCGAGGTCATCGTCACCGGCATGCTCGACGGCAAGCCGGTGAATTTGATCGCGAAGGTCGATTTGAAAGACGCCGAGCGCGGCAACTCGTTCATCCCGCGCTTGTGGGCGCGGATGCACCTCGACGCCCTGCTCGAACAGGGCTCCAGCGAGGCGATTCGCGACGAAATCATCGCGCTGAGCGAAGAGTACAACATCATCACGCCTTACACGTCGTTGCTGGTTCTGGAAAGCGACGCCGACCGCGAGCGCTTCGGGGTCAAGAAGCGGTTCCGCATGCGCGACGGCGAGAAGTTCTTCGCCGAGGGCCGCGATAATGTCCGTTTCGATCTCGTGCAGCAACAGATGAAACGCGCCGGAACCTGGCGGCTGAATTCGCGCCGGCAGGTGCTGCGCGAATTGGCGGGGTTGGGTCGAAATTCGAGTTGGGTGCGGCAGAACCAACGGCTGCAAGCTATTCGTGAGAAGAATTACGATTACTATTCACTCGGCTTTGGAAGCGAATCGATGCCGGCGTCCGGGCCGGTCTCCAGCACCGGCGCGATAAACATAAACACAATTGGCGACCGGGATCTTCCAATTCTTGATTCCTTCACCACGTTTGACGCAATCGGCGGCAAGTTTTCGGGGGCGAGCAGCCGGCTCTTCGGGGGCGGCAGTGGCGGATACGGAAATGAAGAATATGCTGAGAGACTCTCGAAGTCTGCTGAGGTTCGGGACGCTGAAGAGCAGGACAGCCGTGAGGCGAAAAAAGAGCTTAAAGACGCCTTGTCGGCCGACGATCTGGATGACGGCGCAGCCGTGGCGGACGAGAAGGCCAAGGTAGATAACCGACGCAGCGAATTTGACGAGGACGAGTTGAGGCAAATCGCCGAGGACGCGCGCCGGGCGGCATGCCGATGGCGGGTGAACCGGGGCTTGGCTTTGGCGGCGGCGGGTTCGGCGGCGGCGGATTTGGTCGTGGCTTGGGTGGCGGCTTGGGTGGCGGCCTCGGCGGTTTCGGTGGATTCGATTCTGAATCGAACACTCCCGCTCGGCGACCATCCCCATATGCGGGTTACTTCAAAGCCCCCGGCTATGGTTGGCGCTACAACGATAACTCCATTTATTGGCAGCGCGAATGGTGGGCACTGATTTTCCCGCCATTGCCAAAACCGGCCAAGCCCGCCAAGCCGATGAAGTCCAATTGGCCCGAGGCGGCGAAGAAACTGGCCGCGTCGATCCTGCGTACCGAGCAGTTGAAGAAACTGAAAGGCGGCCTGGAGTATTCGCGCACCTTTGAAGTGTTCGACGCACGTTACGGCGAATTGAGAAGCCGCAGCCGGGCGCTCAAACTTTACTCGCCGAAAAAGTGGCTTGATCTCGCCGGCGGCGACCTTTCGGCCGCAACGATCAATTGGTGCGATGGCAAGGAGCGCGGGCTGATCAATCGCGCTTTCGGACTCGGCCGTGTTCGCCCCGCCGAGGCCGGCGACCTCAATCACCCCGTAATGACCGATGATCAGCAGATGCTTCTGTCGGAACAAGCTGATTCGAGCTACTCGGCGTCGGTCGAAGAGGCGGGCGACGGCAAATCGCGGCTCATCCTGAAGAGCGGTTCGATCGAAGTCCGCTTCCTGATCGACACCGTGCGCCATGTGGTGATTTCGATCGAAACCCGGGACAATGGGAAAGCCATCGGTTCGGTGAAATTTGACGATTTCGTGGAAGTCGCCGGCGGCTGGTGGGCTCGCAAAGTCGAAAACCTCGACGCGAAGGGAAAGACCACCTCTCGCGCGTGCGATCGGCCTTCGCGAATTGTCGTCGGATGAATTCGCGAAGCGGCAAACGGAGGAATTGGCGGGCCGCGATCAGGTGCTGTTCTTCAAGCCGTTGCCGAGCGTGAGCGCCGCCAAACGGGCGATTGCCGCGGGCAAATCGACGATCGAAGACCAGGCGACGATGCTGCGTTACAACGCGGCGTCACAGCAGTGGACACGGGTCCGCGAACATCTCGTCGCGATTGAAGAAATGACCAATAAGCCGGGCAGGCTGGCTGGGCGACGCGGTGCTGCACCTGAGTCGCCGCTATGACGAGCTTCGCAAACGGCATTTGGAAGAAGCCGCGAAGTTGGTTGATTCCAAACTCGACGCCAACGACGCCTACGCCGTGGCCCAACATTTGTATTCGCGTTCGAGCACGTTCGCCCAGGCGATCGAGATGTCGACGTTGCTCGACAAACTCGAACCGATTTACAAACGACTGCCGGCCCACACCTTGGCCGTGAAGACCTACCTGCAACAACGAGTCAGCTACAGCTCGGATCCATTACCCCTCGTCAAGAAACTGGCAACTGACTATCCGCACGATGAGAATGCCCAACGGCAATACGCGCAGCACTTGGCGAGCCGTGGCGATTACACTGCGGCGCTGGCCTGGTTGGACAAGGCGATTGCCGGTAATCCGCTGTGGCAAGAATGGGAAGAGGAAAACCTGCGCAATCAGTATGTGCAGTACTTGCGCGATCAGGGGCGTTATGAAGACGTGCTCAAGTTCGTCGCAGGCTGGATGAACAAGAACCCCAGCACGCAGACGGCGTATTCAATTTACCTGGGCACGTTGATCCGCCTGGATCGGGAGGCGATGGCCAACGCGCTGGTCGCCCAGTGGCTGGCGGAGCGGCCGAAGAATGGCGAGTTCGCGCCAGGCGCTCAGGGCCGGCTGACGGCGGCCATGAACCTGGCGTGCGGCCGCGGCTACGACATGCAGACCTATCGCCTGGAGGCCCGCTGGCTGCCGGCGTTGATTGCGGCGGTTCGCGACTTGGCCCTGAACGAAAAGTACGGCCAGCTCGCCGACCAGGTCATGAACATGCTGCAAGGTCAGCCGGGCGACGAGATCAAAGCATTTCGCAAGAAATTCGCCGACGTGCTCGCCGCCGAGGCCGGCAACATTGCCCCGAGTCGCATCGAGCGGATCGTTTACTGGTTGACCGCGGGCGATGTCGAAGCGGATCAATGGAAGAAAATTGCCGAGGCGATCCGCCGCCGCTGGGATTCCGAAAAGGACAAGGCGACCCGCCAACAGTTGGGGAACACGCTCATCTATGTCTTGAGCAATCGCAGCATGACCGATGAATTGTTGGCCTTTCTGAGGCTGCGCTGGCAGCAGGCCGACGAGGACAATCGCGCCAACGCCGCCATGCAATTGTTCAATACCCTGTTGCAACAATCCTGGAAGCAGGCTTACGAGGATGAAGCGTTCGCCATGCTCGAAAAGCTGGGCGAAGGGGCCGAGCCGTTCGAGAAGCTCCGCGTCGAGACCGACGCGTTGTATCGCTTGACCGACGCGCTGGTTCGCGGCCGCGCCGCCGATTTGAACGGCAAAATTGAACGGCCCGACAAGCTTACCCGCATCGAACTCCGCGACAAGCAGAAGGCGAACCTGAAGGCGGCGCGAACGTCTGTTGCCGATCGATTGGCGAAGGAATTCGCGAAGGCCTCGAACGAGTTGGCGCCATGGGTGAAAATCGAGCGCATGTACTTGGATGTCATCCTCGATCGGAACCTGGAGCAAATCACCTCGGATTGCTGGGAAATGGTCGGCAATGCCCCGCCCAAGCCGGCGGATCCGGACGCCGAGATCAAACCAGTTGAGATTCTCGAATCGCTGCGAAAGTCGCGCGCATTCACGATGTTGAACTTCCTGGCGGCGCGGAAGAAGGCTGAGCCGGCCCTGGTCGATCGGCTGCTCAAGTACATCGACGCCGGCATCGCCCAGGAGGGCGAGGGCTCGGCCTGGAAGAGCGCCAAGCTTCGCCTGCTGACCGCGCTGGACCGGCCCCAGGATCTGGAAACGGACCTGCGCAAATGGGTCGACGCCGACAAGAACAGCCAGCAATGGCGATTGCACCTTGCGTTCCTGCTCGCGGAACTGGGCAAGCTCGAAGAGGCCGTCAGCCAGATGGAAAAGGTCGAGGCCGCCGACGAACTGGGCCCGCTCGCCTATCGCACACTGGCCGATTGGTATCTGGTGCTGAACAAGAAAGAAAAGCACGAGCAGGCGATGCTGAATCAGTACAAGGCGACCGCGGAGCAGCAATTGAGTCGCCGCATCGAATTCATGTTGCGGCCGTGGTATTACGGCGGCGCCCACCTGCCGACCGAACTCGATCCGGAAGTACTGCGGATGTTCAAAGTGCTGTTCGAGAAATCGGCGCAGCCCGCCAACTACGTGTATCAGCTTCAGCGGTTTTACCAGGCCTGTCGCGATTTCCGGCTGCTCGGCGTGATGGCCGACGGCATGCTGGGCCAGACGCCGGTGAAAGTCTACCCGTTCCTTCAAAGCCTGAGCGGCGTCATGAACGAGATTCAGGACGAGGCCACGGTCGATGAGATGATGGAACATCTTCAAAAATCCCGCAAGCTCGCCAAGTCGCCGACCGACCACCGGGCATCGATCTGTTGGAATTGCTGACGCATCGCCGGGCGGCGGAGTTGAAGAATCAACCGGCGCCGCACGGCGACAAGGCGCTCGCGGCGCTGAAGCGCGCGTTCGAGCGTAACTGGATCGAGGGCGAACAGCCGCTGATGGCGAGCATGCTCATGACGCTCGGAAACATCGCCTACAAACCGCTGGCCGAGGAGCAGGTCCGCGAACTCGATTGGCTGTACAAGCAACAAAAGAAGGGCACGCACGAGCGGCTGACCGTGGGCACTTACTTTGGGCGGATCATCCATGGCTACGGCCGTACCGCCGAGGCGGAGGACGTTATCGAGTCCGAATTGGCCGATTTCGAGGCCGCCAACCAGGGCGTGCTGCCAACGTCCGCGAACGATGCGATCACCTGGCTCGTTTCATTTACGCAGCAGGACATGCGTCATGCTCGCGGCGAAAAATTCCTGCTGGCCCAATTGAAGCATCCAGCGAACGCCGAGCAGAAATTCTTCCTTACCGAACGGCTCGATACACTTTATCACGACGCGTTGAGCCGCGGCGGGGAGACGTCGCTGGGCAAGGGCCAGCGGTTGTACGCCGGCCTGGAGAAGAGACTCCGCGCCGACGCGGCGAATCAGGAGCCCTACAAGCAATACCGGATGATTCAAATTTTGTGCGAGGTGTATTCGACCGCCAAGAGGCTGAGTCTAAATAATTGGGACGGCGATCTGAAGAACTTCGCCGGCAAGTTGTTGCCGGAAATCCTCAAACATCAGAACAACTATTACGATTCGATCATCGGCCAGGTTTCGAACTCGATCTACAACCTGCTCGGGCCGGTGGATGCGATCGCCTTCCTGCTCGATCGAGTCGAAAAGGAGCCGGCCTGGTTCCGGCTGAACAACCAGGATGGATGGGCGCGCCACGGCGGCACGCTGGCCTACTGGCGAAGCGTCGCGAAGAATATCGGCGACCTCGAACCACGCTTGCTCAAGTTGGTGCTCGCCGAATTGCGGCAGGATCTTTTGTCGGCGCGAGCCCGCAACCGGCAGATGTACTTCCGCGGCTATGCGTACTACTGGGTGGAACAGGAACCGGAGTTCGTAAAGGTGGCCGAGGAGGTATACGCGAAGCGAAAGAATTCGGGCGAATCGGTCAAATACATCGCCGAATATTTCTACCACGGGGTAAATCGGTCCGGCCGCGCTATCGAGATCCTTTACGCCGCGCTGGAGCGAAAGCTGCTCGACGAAAATGGCGAATCACAGCTGGTGCAGTATCTGCGCGAGGTCGGCCGGCACCCGGAAGCAATTAAGCTGCTGGTGTCGCTGGTGAATCGCCGGCCGGACAACTTGACTTACCGCGTTTGGCTGATGAATTCGTATTTCCACACGCGGCAACAAAACGAACTGCTGGCGATGTTGAAGGCGACGCATGATTACTTCCACCAGGAGAATCGCTGGAACGAAAGCGTGTGCGCGGCGCTTGGGGCGTCGTGCCTGGAAAACAATCTCTGGGCTCAATCGGCCGATTACTACCTGGAAGCAATCCCGCTACGGCAGCGGGCCTCGCGGACGCGCGGCATCGGCGACGGCGTGCTGTCCGAGTATTACTCGAATTTGGCTCGGGCTTACAGCAAGCAGGGCCGCACCGGCGATGCGGTTGACGCCGCCAGTGGCGCCATCGTCGCCTGGCCGCACAATCAGAATCAGCGGCAGGCCTATGTCAATCGGCTCATGGAAGTATTGACCGAGGCGAAAGACCTGGACGCTTATGTCAGCCGGCTCGACGCGAAAGAAAAAGAAGCCGGACAGGGGATCCCGATCATCCGCAAGTCGCTGGGCAAGGCCTACCAGGCGCGGAATCGAATTCGGCAAGGCGATCGCGCAGTATCGCGCCGCGGCCGAGTTGCAGCCGGAAGACGCCGAAACGCACGACTTGCTGATCGCCTCCTACGACCATGTCAACGATAAGGAAGGGGCCATCCGCGCATTGATCGAGGCGGTGCAATTGTCGCGGCGAAATCTGCCGCTGTATGAAAAACTCGGCGACCGCTTCGCGGCCTTGAACAATGCCAAGGAGGCCGAGCGTGCTTACACGTCGATCGTCGAAATGCAGGCGAACGAGGCCGAAGCCCACGCCCTGCTGGCCACGGTGCGGCAGCGGCAGGATCGATGGGAGGAGGCGATCCCGCAATGGCAGCAAGCCGCGGCGATGAGAGCCCTGGAGCCGACCAATCTGATTGAATTGTGCAAAGCTCAAATCCATCTGAAACGATGGAGCCAGGCCCTCGAAACCGTGGAGAAATTGGAAAAGAAGGCGTGGCCGGCGCGATTCGACAACCTGCGCGGGCAGTTCCGGTCGTTGCGTCAAGAAGCGACCCAAGGCGGGAAGTGAGGCGATCGCGGGCGATTTGCTTCGACGGGCGTTCCGACCTATGGTTGTAGCGGTTTTGCGGCTCGGAACGCCGTCGCCGATCGCCATCATCGATGGATCGCCATGACAACGCCAACCCGCGCGGATTCTCGCATATTGACCCATCGGCTTTTCGGCGCCAGCGACTCGGTCCGCATCTCGTCGCGGCATCAGCCGCCGGCCGCGGCGATGCACTTTCTGGAAAAGCTGGTCAAATCAGGCGTACTTTTCGCGGAAAACGTGGAAGGCTTCTTGCGCTTCCATGGCGAGCGGGCGCCGGAGTTGGACACGTCGGAAAAGGTCGGCCGAGCTCTCGTCACTTCCGGGCTGCTAACCGGTTTTCAGTTTCAGCGGGCGCTGGCCGGCCAGCTTCATGGCCTGGTGTTGGGCAATTATCGCCTGTTGGACAAGCTGGGCGGCGGCAGCGTGGGGCAGGTCTTTCTTGCCGAGCACATGCACCTCAAACGCCGCGTGGCGATGAAGGTGCTGCCGACCGACGAGCAGTTTCCGGCCTCGGTGCTGCATCGCTTTTACAGCGAAATGCGCGTCTTGGCACAAATGAATCATCCGCACATCGTGACCGCGTATGACGCCGGGACCTTGCCGCCGCCCGACCGCCAGGGCGAAACGCTGCATTACCTCGCCATGGAACTACTCGACGGCGACCTGGAAGAATACGTGTTCGAGCATGGCACGCTGCCGATCCCGCAGGCGTGCGAATGGATCCGCCAGGCGGCGGTCGGATTGCAGGCCGCCCACGATCATCACCTGATCCATCGCGATTTGAAGCCGTCCAATATCCTTCGCACCGACAGCAATCAAATTAAGCTGGTCGATTTCGGACTGGCCCGCGAGTTCAGCAGCAATCGCACCGAGCGGCGTTGCCTGCTGGGCAGCGTGGAATTCATGCCGCCCGAGCAGAGCCTCGATCCATCCGCGGTGCGCGAGCCCGCCGACATCTATGGCCTGGCGCGACGCTGTTCTGGATGCTGTCCGGGCACACGCCGTATCCGCGCGACGAAAACGTGGCGGACGCCCTGCGGCGGCTGCAAGTCGAATCGCCGCGGCGGCTGCGGCAATTCCTGCCCGATGCGCCGCAGGAACTCGACGACCTGGTCGCCAAAATGCTGGCGCGACTGCCGGACCAGCGGCCCGAGTCGGCCCGGTCGCTGATGCAGTCGCTGGCCCGATTCGCGGCGCCGGGCGCGTCGCGGTGGGAAATTTCGCTGCTCGAGGCGGCGCCGGTCGATGCGGGCGCCGCATCGCCCAACGGTTCGGCCGCAAGGCCCTGGGGCGTGATGGTCCTCGACGACGACGCCGGCGTGCGCACGACCATGCGGATGATGGTCGAATCGCTCGGCTGCGTGGTGTACGAAGCCGAGGAGCCGCTCACCGCGATGGAGATGATTAACGCCGAGCCGGTGGACCTGCTTTTGCTCGATTTGGAACTGCCAGGCGTGCATGGGTACGAGGTCTGCAAGGCGCTGCGGGCCCATCCGCCGCGGGCCCATCTCAAGATCGTCATCGTCTCGGGCAGCGGCGGCGCCGAGGAAATCACCCGGCGCTGGAAAACGGCGCCGACGATTTTTTGCCCAAGCCGGTGCCTCTCGATCAATTGGCCGCGCACATCCAGCACAACTTGCGGCTCAAGGGCGCGCAGGACCGCCTCGATCAACTGGCCCGCCACATGATGACGGTCAACAAACAGTTGGAACACAGCCTGCAAACTCGCGACCGCGACGCCCGGCGAACGGAAGACGCGATGCTGTTCGCCATCGCCAAGCTCGCGGAGACGCGCGAAGTCGGCACGGCCAGCCACCTGCGTCGATTGCAGAAATTCGTCGTCTGCCTGGGCCAGAAACTGCAAAAAGATCCGCTCTGGTCGAGCCTGGTCGATCGCACCTTTATCGAAAACCTCGAACGCTGCGCACCGCTTCATGATCTCGGCAAGGTGGGGTTGCCCGATCATCTCGTGCTCAAGAACGGGCCGCTCGACGACGAGGAGCGGCAAATCATGGAATCGCATACGACGATCGGTTCGGACCTGATCGATATGATCGGGCGGGAATATGGACAGTCGCTGGAGTTTTTGAATGTCGCCCGGGCCATCGTGCGGCATCATCATGAACGGTACGACGGCCGCGGCTATCCCGATCGACTTAGCGGCGACAACATTCCGGCCGCCGCCCGGGTCTTCACCTTGGCCGACGTTTACGATTCGCTGCGCCGCGAGCGGCCGCATCGCGCCGCGCTGTCGCATGAACAGGCGGCTCACGTCATTCTGGTTCAGTCCGATGGCCTCTTCGATCCCGCCGCGCAACGTGCCTTCGCCGCCTGCCAGGACCAGTTCGCGCAGATTTACGACACGATCGTGGACTGACTTGGCCGGCCATTTGCGGCCGTTTGGGCAGCCGCCGGCTTGACCCGGTCGCGTACAAATAAATAGAAGCCAATTTTCCCGCGGCTTTGCCAGGGGGGGCGACATCATGAAGGCCGATGCCGGCGAAAGCACCTCGATGATCGATTTTCCCGAGCCGTTGTTTGAAACGCAACTCAACGCGCGAAGGGTATGTCTGGTCTGTCGCCGAACGTGAAGCGACGACCGTGTTGCGAACCACGAACGAGGAAATTGTCCCCCTATGCGGCGACTGCGCGGCCGACTGGAATGTGTACGGGTATCAGATTCTGCGGCGGATCAAGCCGGGCCGGCTCATTCGCCGGCTGTTGCTGTTCAAGCTGCGGCATCCCTTTCAGCAACCGTCGCTGGCCGCCATTTGGCGCGACGTCGAGAAATTGCAAGCCTGGGCACGAAAGATGAAGAAATGGATGCGTTGACGGGACCATGTCGCCATTCCATTGCCAATCATGCTCCAAAACGCGAACCGCACGGCATCCGAGCGTCCTTGCTCGAATTCCGTGCGGTCGGTGAAGGGCGTGCGCTGATTGAATCAGGGGCCAACCAGGTCCCGCGTGACCGCCTTCTGGGCCTCCGGATCGCAGCCGGCATACATGTGCAGATGATCCTTGTCGATATAGACGACCTGCACGCGGCGTTTCTTGACTTTGACCGGGAACGGCTGCGACGATCTGCACGGTCTCGGTGTAGTAGACGGTGCACTTCCAGTGGCAATGGTGTAGTTGGGCCGGGCCGACCAGCGGGAAGAATCGCGGCGGATCGATCTTGTCCACCAGCCGTTCTCGCTGACGATTTCGATTTCGTCGCGGAACTCTTCGTAATAGAACGGCACGCCGCGGACAACGTTCGGCATCGCCCGGAGCACTTCCTGCTCGCTCGGCTCGTCCTGGCAGATCGGCGGCGGGAAGCCGTCGCGGATCGGCGGCATGATTGCGGTCCGCGTGTAATTCGGATGAGCGTATTTCTCTTCCATCCGCTCAGTCGCCCATGGCTGCACGAGGCAACCCGTCGACAGCGGGGCCAGCATGGCCGCCAGCATCAATAGTCCGGCTCGCTTCCTGCACATCCCCCACTCCCCCCGTGATTCGATGGCGCGGCCCATTCCGGACCTGCCTCATTGGCGGCTCGTGACGATTGTTCCGATTCAGTGGGAAATATCGGTAGAAACAGGCGCCCGACTTGTACGAAATTGACTTCTTGACGCGAATTTCGCCTTTATCGTCGATGGGGAAGCCCAGGAAGCTTATCATGGAGGGTGTCGATTCGGACTCAACCTACCCATCTTGCGGCCGCGTAAAAATGGTGACACTTTCCCGAATTTACACAAAGACCGGCGACCAGGGCGAGACCAGCCTAGGCGACCAGACCCGGGTCGCGAAGGACCACATTCGCGTCGCGGCCTATGGCGAGGTCGATGAACTGAACGCCGCCCTCGGGTTGTTCCTGTCCAACGCTCCGGAGTTCGGCGAAGCGGCGCTGATCCGCTCGATTCAAAACGACCTGTTCGACCTCGGCGCCGATCTTTGCGTTCCAATTGCCGAAGGTGAACAGCCCGGCTCCGCCCTCCGGATCACCGAAACCCAAGTGCGGCGTTTGGAGAACGAGATTGACCGACGGAACGCTTCGCTGTCGCCGCTGAACAGCTTCGTGCTTCCGGGCGGCACGGTCGCGGCGGCGTGGCTACATCTGGCTCGCACCGTCTGCCGCCGGGCGGAACGCACCGTCGTCGCCCTGACCAAGTCCGAGACTATCAATCCTAAATCGCTGATTTATTTGAACCGGCTTTCGGATTTGCTTTTTGTGATCGCGCGATCCGCAAACGACAGCGGCAAAATGGATGTGCTCTGGACGCCGGGGAAAAATCGGTAATTCAAATGAAGAAAACCGGGTAACTCAAAACAGAAGAAAACCGGGTAACGGAGAACCGAAAACTGAAAACAGAAAACAGAAAACAGAAAACAGAAGAAAACCGGGTAACGGAGAACCGAGAATTGAAAATGAAACCTGCGTGTCATTTTCGGTTTTCGGTTCTCCGTTACCCGGTTTTCTTCTGTTTTCAATTTTCGGTTTTCGGTTCTCCGTTACCCGGTTTTCTTCTGTTTTCAGTTTTCAGTTTTCGGTTCTCCGTTACCCGGTTTTCTTCTGTTCTGAGTTACCCGGTTTTCCTATTCTTTATTTCCCTTCATCCTTCGCCTTGCCCGCGGGCTCGGTGCTGCTACTGACCGGGAACTTCGGAGGCAGCGGATTGCGCGGCAGATCGATTCCGGCCGCCGGCAGGAACTGCCGCGCACGGTAGACCATGATGTGCTGGCTGCGAGCCTTTTCGAGTTCCTGGACGATCTTGCTTTCGATCAGCCGGGCTCGATCTTCGCCGATGGATCGAAAAGTCGCGGCGGTGGGAAGGTCGCCCAGGATCAAAAACTCGATCTCTTGATTGAAGTTGCCGACCCACTTTAAGGTAGCCAGATCGAAATAGGCTTGCACGACCACACCCTGCTTCTCGAGTCGTCGGGCCAACAAAGCCGTTTCATCGGTTCCATAGCCGTCCAGGTCGATGTGACCGATGATCGCCACGGGGACTGGCTGACCCTTATTCCAACCCGGCTTGTAGAGCTTGTCGCCGGCTTCGACGGGATTCTTGACTGAGTTCACGTCGTCGGCATAGCGGATGACCGCGCGGGACGAGTGTTCCGTCAACACCTGCTGAACTTCAATGGTCGCTTTCTTGGGCAGCACTGAATCTTCATTCAGCGTGCTGAGATCGACGGGCAACAGGATGCTGAAGGTCAGGCTGGGCCGTACGGCGTCGGCGGAGCCCAAATTGATGATGGCGGTGCCGGTGTCGCCGTCCACACGAGTGACCGCACCTCGCGGCGTGTCCTTCAGGGTGAGAACCTGCCGCTTGGCCTCGCGCTCCCGCTCAAGCTTGTCGTTGGCCGCCTTTTCCACCGCGAGCCGCTCATTCGTCTTTTTGAGCTGAAGCAATTTTTCCGCATCGCTCGTTTCCTTGTCTCGTTTGGCAACACTCAGTTCGAGCGCCAAGTCGTTGATCTTTTCGAAGTTGGCCTTGCGGGCGTCCTGTTCCGCCTGTTGGGCCTTGGTTTGGCCGTCGAGGGCTTCTTTTTGCTTCGCCAGCGCGGATTTCTTGATCGCATCGGCCGTGGCCTCGGCATCCTTGGCCCGCTTATTGGTGGTTTCTTGGTTCACCAGCGAACTATTGAGATTGTTTTCCGCAGCCAGTTTGGCGGCCTGCAGTTTTTCCATCATGGAAACGACGGTTTCAGGCAACTGACCCGAGGCCTGGGCTTCCCTGGTCCACTCGACGCCGACAGCTTTAAATCGCTCGCTCAGCGTGTAGACGCGGTCCGTGAACGCCTTATTGTTAACGCTGCCGCGGATGTCGGCTTCGTTGGCCTTGGTCAGACCAATCATCATATCGTCAGCCAGGAGAGCGGCACGCGCTTCGGCCGCTTCGTTCATGGCCTTGGTTTTTTCGGCTTGCGACGTCCTGCATTTCTTATCGTATTCCTTTTGGCCGTCGAAACCGAGGTAAGCGGCGGTTCCGGTGCCGATCGTGGTCAAGATGAAGAATACCAGCGCGACCACCAAACCGGTTTTGGATTCGGCCTTTGTCGGCGGCTGTCGACGGGGAGGCATGTTGCGGCTCCTGATGTTTAGCTATTTCTACCGGGTAAGGGCGAACGATTATCGGGGTTGAATGGGCTCCCCGGCACTCGGCCGCGCATTCCCGGCGTCGGGGATGCTGGGACAAGTATAATACCCACTCTAACCAGCCGGTTCCGCTTGGTCAACGATTTTGCGCAAGCAAGATGGCAGTTTTGCCAGCCTCTTGACGGTTTTTCCGCCCATTCTATGATGATGAGTTCTGATTATTTCCAACCGAAAGCAGGAACCGACCGCCATGTCCACGTTCATGGCCAAGAAAGAGACCGTCATACGCAATTGGTACGTCATCGACGCCACCGACCAGGTGGTCGGCCGATTGGCGGTGGCCATTGCGAATTTGCTGCGCGGCAAGCACAAACCCGAATATACGCCACACATCGACACCGGCGATTTTGTCATCGTCGTCAACGCCGAAAAGGTGAAGTTCACCGGCAACAAATGGAGTCGCAGACCTATAGCCACTACACGCGATACCCGGGCGGGTTGAAGGTGGTGGCGGCCAGGGAAATGCTCGCCAAGAAGCCGGAAGCGATCCTGGAGCTGGCGGTGAAGCGGATGGTGCCGCGCAATCGCCTCGGCCGGCAGCAAATGACGAAGCTAAAGATCTACGCCGGCCCCAAGCACGATCATCAGGCCCAGCAGCCGGTGGAATTCAAACTGCAATAGTTTGCCCGCGGCTTCGAGCAGGTCGCGCCCGGCAGGCGGGGACCTACAAGGAATCCGAAATGAGGTAGGTTCCGCCCGCCGGGCGGGACCTTGCCAGCGACTTTCACGAATCGAGAACAGATATGGCGGAAACGAAAACGAAAAAAACCGAGCATCTGGGAACGGGCCGCCGCAAGAAATCGATCGCCCGCGTCCGGATCGCGGAAGGTTCCGGGAAGATCCGCATTAACGGCCGCGAACTTGAAGATTACTTCACCGAGGATAAGGATCGCGCCGCGGTGACCGGTCCGCTTCATATCACCGAGATGCGCAATCGACTGGACGTGCGCGTGCGGGTCGAGGGCGGCGGCATCACTGGCCAGGCCGGCGCCATCAGCCAGGGCGTTGCGCGTGCCCTGAAAACCATGTTCAGCCCGACCGAAGAAGCGAAGCCGGCCGAAGGCGCCGCCCCGGATGCCGGTCCGATTGGTTTGGTCAAGCGCCTGCGCGACAGCGGCTATCTCACTCGCGACGGCCGGATGAAGGAACGCAAGAAATACGGCCGCAAAGGCGCTCGCCGCAGTTTCCAGTTTTCGAAACGATAGCGACGAGGGGTTTTGGCACGACGAGGCACGACGAGCACGACGAGGGGTTTCACCCCTCGCTATTGACGGCCGCCCCTTCGGGGCTCCAAGTTGGTGGCCCCGAAGGGGCAGCCGTCAATAGCGAGGGGTGAAACCCCTCATCACATTCAATAGCGAGGGGTGAAACCCCTCGAACCTAAACCCCTTGAACCTGTTGAACTCCTCTCAATCCCAAATATAGCGCCGTCGTAAGGCAGATCGTGTTCGCGCAGAAATCCCAAAAACTCATCTTTGAATGACAGATCGCCGCCGTGGTGTTGCTCCTGGTTGCCGATGTATTCTTTGGTCGCCGGGAGTTGCGAGTGGCCCACGCTGAATGCGCCGTAGCCGTCCTACCAGCGAAAATCGCGGAGTTCAGGGAAGTTCTCGTGCACCCATTTGGATGAATCGGCCTTCACGTCACGCACCAAGTCCGAAATCGTCGACGTGCGGTGAATTGAAACCAACAGGTGAACGTGATCGAGCACGCCATTGGCCGCGAGCAATACGCACTTGCGATGCCTGAGAATACCCCCGCAATAACTGAACAAGCGCGGCCGCAATTCCGGGTATAGGATCGGAGTTCGTTCCTTGGTGCTCCACACGAAGTGCACATACAACGCTCCGAACGACTGGGGCATGGCTTGGGCTCCTCTTGTTGGGTTTTGGCACGACGAGGGGTTTTGGCACGACGAGTACGACGAGTACGACGAGGGGTTTCACCCCTCGCTATTAGCGGCCGCCCCTTCGGGGCTCCAGGTTGGTAGCCCCGAAGGGGCGGCCGCTAATAGCGAGGGGTGAAACCCCTCATCACAGTCAATAGCGAGGGGTGAAACCCCTCATCACATTCAATTGCGAGGGGTGAAACCCCTCGTCACTGCGGTCGCCTCCAGGTTGGTAGCCCCGAAGGGGCGGCCGCTAATAGCGAGGGGTGAAACCCCTCGTCGCCGTATCTATCCTCTATCCCCGCGAGTTCAATTTCACGGCCGGATCCTCGGCGACGTTGACCCAGACGTGGACGTGCGG
The DNA here is from genome assembly GCA_963815035.1 of uncultured Gemmataceae bacterium. Classification (GTDB taxonomy): domain Bacteria; phylum Planctomycetota; class Planctomycetia; order Gemmatales; family Gemmataceae; genus JBGQCZ01. The sequence goes on along the minus strand of CAWFFC010000009.1, from coordinate 582,187 downwards.
GCTGCCGCGGAAGTACCAGACGAACGACGGGCCTTCGAGCCGCCAGTTGTCCCAGACGCCGTCCTTGCCGATGTCGTTGTCGGAGTAGAACGATAGCGAGCATTTATCCAGGCCGCCCTGCTTTTGCAGGCACTGCAGCGCTTCGTCGCGGTCCTCGGTGCGGAACGGTTCGACCAGCATCATCAGCACTTTCTGAAGTTGTTTCTTCTGATCGCCGGACATGATCGAGACCGCGCAGGCCCGGGAACTTGCCGTCGCTGCCCTGGAAGCCGACGCGCCGCCTCCGGCGGCGACTTGCTGAGCAATGCCGTTTGACGCTGCTTGTCGTCCAGCATTTTGTAAACCTTGTTGGCTTCGAGCGCCTGCGGCCAGAAGACGTTGCCGGGATGATCCGGCTTTTCGTTGAAACCGGACGCGGCGTGGCCATAGAAAATGGGGCCGCCAAACGCGACATGCGATTCGGTGTTGCCATCGGCCCGAAGCGTATGATGCCGGCCGGTGATGACAAACTCGAACTTGGCGTCACCCGGCTTGCCGAAAATCGCGATCGATTGATCGGCGCCCCAAGGCTTGCCGCCGGTGTCATCCTTCAACTGTTTCACGAACTTGTTGTACCAATCGGGGTTCACCAACCCTTTAAAGACATCATGAATGATGTCCTGCTGCTTCGCGGTAAAGAAGTCGCTCTTGATGCGCGGCTTGGTGATGTTCCAGTTGTTGGAAACGTGCGTTCGCAGCAGGCCGCGGCCCTTGGGCCCTTCCTCGACGAAATCCCAGGCGAAGCAGACGGCCTTGCGTTGCTCATCGGTCAGCGAATCATACAGGCCCTTGACAGCGGTTTCCGCCGCGCTCTTGGGAGTCGGAGCCGGCGCAGCCAACAGTTTGTTTCCCAAAATCGGCGCTGCGGCGGCGGCCGCGGCGACCCCGCCCACGCTGCGCAAAAAATCGCGGCGATCAAAGCCGTCGCGACAATCGGGACATTCACGCTCGTTCGAATTCATGAGGCGCCTCCTAGAAAAGGGAAAGGTCCGAAGTTCGCATTCCGGGACTCGGGCCGAATCACTTGATGACGCGCGCATCGGCCCAGTCCACATGATCGCCGACGTCGCCGCCGTTGCCGAACTCGACCACCAGCGTCAGTTCCTTCGCGCCGGTCACATCCACATTGACTTCGCGCGGACCGGTGGCGATCGATAGTTCCTTATCATCCCCGATCTTGGCCTGTCCGTCAACCAGCACGCGAATTCGCACGCTTCCGCCGCGGCCGCCAAGGTTGTCGAGACCGACGGTGGACTCGAAGCGGCGATAGGCGCCACCCAGGTCAAATGTCAAGCGACTGTCGGAATGCAGTCCGATGCCCTTGTCAAAGGTGTGGCCGGCGACGCGCAGCCGGCCGCCGCCGACGCTGCGATCCATTTCATACGGCCAGCGCACGCCCAAAAACGGCGTGTGCTCGTAGCGCCGCGGCTTCAAGTCGGAAAGGTACACCGCCTTGCCCTGGCGGATATCCAGCGACACGATCCGCTCGAGTGGGATCTTCACCTCGGCGCCAAAAAGCGTTTTGCCGGTCAGCATCGCGGCGTCGGCGGTCGCGGAGAGCAGCCCGAGCCGGCCGCCGTTGTCGAGCACGAGCCGGCCATAGGCGCGGCGCGGCCGCAGCGCGCGGGCGAGATCGGTGTTCATGGCGATCGCAAGGATATGGCCGGCGTCGATGCGCGTTTCGCGGCTTTCTTCCTTGAGGATGACGGGGTCGGTGGGGGACTTCATTCCGAGCACGGCGCCGATGCGGGCGTCGCCGTTGTTCAGCATCACCACGTCGCGCCGGCGTCGCTCGGAAAGCCAGTGCCGCGCCGCCTCGTTTGCCGAGTCCTGAGGCGGCGAGCGAAACCAGATCACGGATAGCGCCGACAACGGAATGGAAAGCTCGCTGATCGCTTCCCGGCCGCCCCGCCCGAGCGAGGCCCGGAAGGTCGCCAGCCCGCGCTCGATTTTGACGACGTGGCCGGGCAGCATGTCGCCATTGGCGAATACGATCTGTGGTCCGGCCGGAAACGGCGGCAGCAATTCTCCTGAGCGCCGCAGCGAGATGAGGTCCGCCCCCGAGGCCGTCGCCGGGTTTCCATTCACGTCCAACACAACGGTCCAATCGCGGTCCAAGCGGGCCACGATGCCGGCGAGGGCGGGCGCGGAGGCGGTCGTCGCGGTGAAATTCGGTGGCTCGCCAAGAGCCGGCAGCGGCACGAGCAACAGGATCCAGGCCCGGAAAATCATGTCTTGCCCGCCGGTTTGGATGTCGAGACTCCCATACTGCTTACCAATAGCGTTTTTTCGAGGAACGCCCGGTAGGACTTTTCGCTGCCTTGCATGACCAGGGCGGCGCGAACGCTACCGGCGGCGAAGGAGAGGATCGAAACCGGCTCATTCTTGCCGCGCGTCGGGTTCGGCCGCTGATCGATGATGCCGGCGTCGAGGCGGGCCAACCGAAGGTAGACCGTTCGCGACGTGCCGTCGGCGAATTTGGACGCCGCCAATACCCAGGCCCGATGTAGGCGAAACGTGGTTTTGCCGTCGAGCAATCGAATCGAATCGTCGGGCAGGATTTCCACCGCCTGGCCGCAAACCTCCACGGCCGCCGAGGGCTGAGCGGACGGTGTGGCCGTATCCGATTTCGCGGTTATCTTTGTCTCCGGTTGAGCGTCGGCTCGTTTGACGGGAGCCGACTTCGGCGCGGGGGCGGGCGATTGTTGAGCGGGCGCCGCTTCCGACAACTCGATGGGCTCGTTGGGATCGCGCCGGGGGCAGTCGCCGGTGCGGGTTCGGACTCCGAGAAGAAATCGAACGCCGCGTTGAATTCCGGCTCTGGAGGCGACTCTCCCGGTGCGTAGCCGGCAAGCGGACTCTCGTCCGCGGCTTCCCCCGGCGTCGGGACGACCTCGGCTACGACCCCGCCGACCGGCACCGCGGGCGTGACGTCGGAAAAAAGTCCGCGCACCGATTGGGCCAGGAACCATTCCTCCGTGTCCTCGCGGCGGAGCCGGTGTTGCGGCAGCAGCATGCCCGAGGTGGCCATCAGTTGCAATTGCGTCAGGCTGATCGGCCCGCGAACATGGCCATCGATTTCATAATAAATGCGTTGCGACATGAGGGGGATCGTCCTCGGCGAGTCGGATGCGAGCGCTGGTCATGATAGCTTACGCCATCCGCTTTGACACGCCAAAGTGCCGGGACCACCCATTCGCGAACTGCACATTTTTTCAGCAGTTGCGCCATGAAACCGCCTAACAATTGAGCGCACCCAGCGGATGAAAGTATATGCATCATTCATTTCTATAATTACTTTTGTGCCAATAACTTACGGCTGACGCCGCAAGACTCCGAGATGAAAAACAGGGTTATTGCCGGGCGCGCATTTTTTGGCCGATCGCAACCTGCTCAAGATTCATGCAACTCTAACTCGGCATCGAGTCGCATTCAAATCGGCGGCCAAGGCTGGCGAAGTTCATCGGCCGTTGTCATTCGCGACAACGCGTTCACACGCAGGCGTTGGAGCCTCGGCAACGATGGCGAAGTGAGCAGATTGACGACCGACTCGCGCGAAAGTGGACCTTGGGCCAGCGACAGTTCTCGAACGCGACTCAGGAACGGTTTGCGATTGAGATTCGGCAGGAAACCGAGATGCAGTTGCAGACCGATGACATCGAGGCGAGCCAGGCTCGTCAATTCCGGCGACCGCAACAACGCGAGCAACCCGCCCGCCGTGATGGTCGGGCCCTGAACCCTCAGTTCACGCCAGCGATTCGCTGCTGAATGGTTCGCAATGTAGCCGAGGCCGCTGTCGGTGAGGTCGCTGCCAAGGCTGAGGCATTGCAATGAATCCAGCTCGCCGGAGAGCAATAGTTCGCGGGCGGTGGCGTCGCCGAGGAAATTATTGTTCAAATGCAAGCTTGTTAAACGCCGAAGCAGGCCGCAATCGAGCAAGGCGCGAACGCCGGGCCTCCCGCACTCGCAGCCATTCAGCGTCAGTTCGGTCAACGAAGCCAGGTCAGCTTCCTGGGTCAACATCCGGACGCCCGAGTCGCGAAGCGGATTGCCGGTCAGGTCGAGGCGGCGCAGCTTGGATAAATCGGCCTGTTGCAGAAACTCCCTGAGTTTGCCGGCCCCAAGCCGGCATTTGTCCAGCGTCAAGTCGGTAAGACTGGTGGCCCGGCGAAGTCGGACAGCCAGTTCGCGGCAGTCGGTCGCCGAGAGCGGCGTACCATCCAGTTCCAGAGATGTGAGCCGTTCGGCGAGCGGTGCTGACAGAATTGCCTGCCAATTGCCGGCGGCCGGCGGCATTTGGCAATTGCGCAGCTTGAGTCGTCGAAGACTGGGAATGCCGGCCAACATTGCGGCGTCCGAGGCGGAAAATTCAAGCGCCGGCAGCGTCAGGCTGTTTAATCGCGGCCAATCCCGTTCGAGCAAACGACGAAACAGGACAAAATCGACAATGCTTCCCAATCGATCCGGGCCAAGACCGGTAACAAAGTGATGCAGGCGCCGGGCCATCGGGGGTTCGACCGTATGTGCGTGAGGGGACAATTCCGTGATGGCCAGTTCCAGCAACGCCTCGGCCTGCAAGAATTCTTCCGTCAGGCGCTGCGTTCCAGATGCATGCATTTCGACCTCGAGAAATCCTCGCCGCAGTCGAACATTGCGCGACAATTCCCAGGGCCCCAGCCAGCGATCGTGGTGCGTTTCCAGCAGTTGGGCCTCGCGTTTCGAGAGTGCGGCCCAGCGTTCGTCCTCGACCGGTTGTTCTAGTTCGCACTGGATCCGTATAAACTCCGCCCGATCGCAATCGCCATTTTCCTCCAGCCAATCGGCATAAACCAGCCGCGGCCCGTCGTCTTGCGGGTGCTCGCGAATCGTGCCTAGAAAAAGTTCGGGGGTCATGATCGCATCGTCAATCGGCAGCCAATCAATGCTTGCATGATACACGACATGAGGTGGGTGATCGTCGGACAAATTGAGGACCTGCGCAAATGAAATTCGCGATAACGGTTGGGTGCTCCGAAATGTGCCAAACGATCACACCGCGATACTGCATCCGCTCACTTGACACCCGGGTGCGATGCCGCTTAAATCTTACTTATCGCTTTTTTGCAGATTTCTTTGGGCACGATCATGACGCAAGAACACGGCGAAACGTTCCCCCCGATCCCATTCACCGAACACGACTTGGAAACGATGCGCAAGGAAGATGTGGCGTCGGCCAAGACGATCGCGATTCTCTCCTGCAGCATCTTTGGACTCGGCCTGATTTTGTACACGGTCGTCTTGATTGCCGTCCAAATGCAGACCGTGATATACACCATTCGTTGAGAGCCAATGGGGCCCGGCTCGTCGCGAAATCGCATAGCGACATTCCCGCGTGAGCTATTCGGCGGAGCCGAACATTCAGCGCCCACGGCGGAATGATTCACGCGGGCTTTGACAAGTCGTCCCACATTGCCTTGTAGCCGCGATAAAAGTCGATGACCTTTTCCACGCTTGGCGGCGTGCGGCCGACTTCGCACATCGTGTATCGATCGTAACCCATGTCGCGAAACAGGCGGAACAACTCGCGATAGGGATAGACGCCCCTTGCGTCATTTTCGAGATCGTTGATATGGCACGAGCGAATCCACTTCTTAAGCATGCTGAATGATTCGGCGACCGACTTGTTCTCCAAATCGGTTTGATTCGAATTCCATGTCAACCCAACCGCGGGGTGACCGCAATGCTCCATGATGGTCTTGATGTTTTTTGGCAGCGAGGTTCCGCCGCCGTGGACCTCCAGCCAGATTTCGATGCCGGCATCCGCAGCGGCCTTGCCGCATTCGATCAATGATTTGCCGATTTGTTCGAGCGTTTTTTCAACGGGAACATCTTTGGGTAGGCCGTTTGGCCGCACCTTGACGCCGTGGCCGCCGATGTCCGCGACCAGTTGCACGAACTTCTTGCAAGTCTCGATGTTCGCTTTCACCTTGGTCTTGTCGGGCGACTGAAACTCGCACACCGAGCCGCAACCCCAAAAGACGACGCCGCTATCCGCGAAGCGCTTTTTCACCTCTTTACGCTGCCTGGCGGAAAGCGACGGTTCGACGCCATGCTTGTGCGTGGTGCGCAACTCCACCGCCGCAATTCCTGTTTTTTGGCATACGTCGAGCAGCGTCGGCAGGTCGAGATTCTTGGAGACGTTGTAAGTGATGGTCCCAAGCTGGAACTTTCGCGGCTTGGCCTGCTCGGTGGCGTAAATGGCCTGAGCCAATCCGGCGGCAATACTTGCTCCTGCGGTTGCGTTCAGGAATTGTCGGCGATTGAGGTTTTGCATGATGCGGTCTCCGAAAGTATTTCAAGTTGCAGGGCATCATACGGATAGGAGGATGCGATTTCTGCTGTTTGGTTCCGGCTCTCGATCGGTTTAATCGCCAAATTGAGCAGACGGGTCAATGAACCCGAAGTGTTGACTCGGTAATCAATATCTCAAGTTGGTCAAAATCGCGTTTGAGATTTTTCTTCAATTCCAAAATGAACCGGCTGCTTCAATGGAAACTCGCGTTGTTGCGTTGTCACGCCGCCGAATCGACCCAACAAAACTCGCTCAACTGCGTCAAATTGCGTGTCGGCGATGGTCTGGCCGTTGTTAAAGGTGAGCGGCAGGTAGATGTCATATCGGCGGGCTGTCCTAGCCATGATTTCGATCCGTCGTCGTTCCGTTTCATGTGATCAATTCGAAGGGAAGTTTCTTGCGGCGCAACAACCGGACCTGCTCGTCGGTGACGAGGTATTCTGGTTCCTCATTGATGCGGGAAATCGGACCGGACGCGACCAGCGTGCGCCAAACCTCGCCCCAGTGCTCCCGCGGAATGCGAATCTTTACCACGACGATTGCTTCCTCGTTACGCCAGAAATAATCGTAATAGCGGCAGCCAGTCTTGAACAGATTGGTTTGTCATCGGTTGCCTTCAAGAGTCGATCAGCCTGCCCCGAAACGATAATCGTTACTTGGCGTCGGCCATCACCTGAAGCTGCACCACGCTGCGGTTCTGCTCTTTCTCCAGGTAATCGCGGCCCTTCTTGATATTGACGTGGTCCCACGGCAGCACCTCATCGAGCGGGCGGGCCCGTTGCGAGTACCACTCCGTATCGATGCCGAGATCTTTGAAGGTCTGCCACCAGATTTCGGGCTGGAAACATTCGCGCCAGCCGTCGAGACGGCAGCCACGCTTCCAGGCTTCGAGCAGCGCGGGGGCCACGCGGCGATCGCCGCGCGTCAACACGCCTTCGAGCAGACTGCATTCGATCTCGTGTTGCTTGATCTTTACCGCCTTCAACTTGCACCGCTGCCGCAAATAGCGTCCGGCCCAATGGAGGTACTCGCGCGTCTGCATGCCGTTCCACTGATAAGGCGTGTGCGGCTTTGGAACGAAGTTCGATACCGACGCGGTTACATCCTTGTAGCGGCCGGTCACCTCCTTGCTGATCCGCGCGATGGTCTCCGCCATTTCCACGATGCCGTCGAGATCGACCGCACGCTCGCCCGGCAGGCCGCAGAGGAAATACAACTTCACGTTCTGCCAGCCGTTCTTGAACGCCTCGCGGCAGCCCTCGTACAAGTCCTCGTTCTTGATTTTCTTGCGGATTTGTTCGCGCATGTCGTCGCGGGCGACCTCGGGGGCCAGCGTCAGCCCGGCCTTGCGCACTCCCGCCATCAGCTTGGGCACCGATCGCAACTGGTGATTGATCCGCAAGCTGGGGAGCGAGACATTCACGCCGAGCGGTCCGAACACCTCGTGCATGCGGCCGACCAGTTCCTCGAAGTAGGGGTAATCGCTGGTCGAAAGGCTCAGCAGCGAGACTTCGTTGATGCCGGTGTTGCGGTAGCTTTCGAGCGCCGATTGGACGATGGTTTCGACCGATCGGACCCGCAGCGGGCGCTTGATCGTGGTCGATTGGCAGAAGCGGCATTGCCACGGGCAGCCACGCATGATTTCCATGCTCAGCCGATCATGAGTCACCTGCACGAAGGGCACGATCGGTTTGGTGGGCAGCGGAATCGCGTCAAATTCCTGGTCGATGGTGCAAGCCATGATTTCGCGGGGCACGTCCGAGCGGCTGCGATTGATCGCGGCGATGGTGCCGTCGGCGTGATACTCTGGCTCGTAAAACATCGGGGCATAGGCCCAATCGGTCGAGCCGACGATCTCGGCGATGATGTCTTCGCGCGATTTCGCGCCTTTCTCCTTCAATGAAACCCATTTCTCCATCAGCCACGGGAGCGATTCCTCGCCATCGCCGATGACGAAAATGTCGACAAAGGGCGCCAGTACCTCCGGGTTTTGCGCGCAGGTCCGCCGGCGATCACCAGCGGATGCTCGAGGGTGCGGTCGTTGCTGAAGAGCGGAATGCCGCCCAGGTCGAGCATCGTCAGGATATTGGTGTAGCCGACTTCGTATTGCAGGCTGAAGCCGATCAGGTCGAAGTCGCGCAGCGGCGTAAAGGTTTCAAGCGAGTAGAGTGGCAATTTGTTTTCGCGCAGCAACGCCTCGAAGTCGGTCCAGGGCGTGAAGGCTCGCTCACAGGCCCATTGCGGGTCGTCGTTCATGATGCTGTACATCACCTGCAAGCCGTGATGGCTCATGCCGATGGTGTAAGTATCCGGGAACGCCAGGCAGAGCTTGCCGCGGACGCCGCGATGATCCTTGACCACCGAATTGAGTTCGCCGCCGATATATTGGGCCGGCGTCTTCACCCGGTGCAGTTTGCGGCAGATCGCTTCCTTCAACGCGACGTTGATCATGGTCGGTTCCCTTCGTTTGAAGCAGCTGTGATTGTCCCGCGAATGGCCGGCTTTGGCAAGTACCGTACGTTTCGAACGGGCAGGCCGGCTGGAAAACCGGACGAAAGCGGACATTTTCGATTTTGGCGTAGGCCCTGGGTTCAACTTGGGGTAGCAGTTTTTTTGGCGGCGGTGGAGTGGGAATTGGAAATGTCCGCTGTTTGTGGGTTTTCCTGCGCCGTTGAGTGTCGTCCGTCAGCACATCGCCAGTCGGCGGTCGATCAGTTCACGATCGGACGGCGAGACGGTTTTCGATTTCGCGGCCTCGAAATGCCGCCGGGCTTCCGCCAGCTCGCCCGCCCGGCGGTAGAGTTCGCCCAGCGTGGCATCGAACAAATGGTAGCGATCCATGGAACCGTCAATCGCCACATGTTGCAATGCCTCGATGCCGGCCCGTGGACCTTCAATTTCCGCAACGACAATCGCCCGGTTGAGCAAATAGATTGGCGATGGATGCATGCGAACGAGCGCGTCGTAAAGCCGCAAGATCGCGAGCCAGTTGGTGTCCGAGAACGACTTGGCCCGGCAATGATGCAGGGCGATTCCGGCTTCGAGGTGATACGGCGAGACGGTCGTCCCCTCAGCGGATTGATCGAGAAACTGCTCCGCCCGCTCAATCAGGCGTCGATCCCATTTGCTCCGGTCCTGATCCTCGATGAGCAGCACCCCGCCATCCGCGTCGAGTCGCGACTCCAGCCGAGCGCCGTGAAAAAGCATCAACGCCATGAGGGCGCAGGTCGAAGGCGTCCGACACCGCGAATGCATGCAGAGCAAATGGCACAATCGAGCCGCCTCCGCGCACAAGTCGATGCGAATCGCCTGCTCGCCGCGCGAGGAACTGTAGCCTTCGTTGAAAATCAGATAAAGCACTTGATGAACCACGTCGAGCCGCTCGACGAGTTCGTCGGCGGCCGGCGCGTCGAGCGACAGCTGCCGATCGATCAGTTCCTGCTTGGCCCGCTGCAGTCGCTTTTTGACCGTCTCCTGATTGACCAGCAAGGCTCGTGCGATCTCCGAATCGCCGAAGCCGCAAAGCGCTTTCAATGTGAGAGCGATTTGATTCTCGCGAGCAAGGATCGGATGGCAGCACGCAAAGATCATGCGAAGCTGGCTGTCTTCGATTTCGCTTTCCTGGAACAGGTTGTCGAGGTTGCTTTCATAGTTCGCCCGGCCTTGAGCCCATTCGCGGGTGACGCGTTGACGGATTTCATCGCGCCGCAGGGCATCGAGTATCTTGTTCTTGGCGACGCGATGAATCCAGCCCGAGGGGTTCTTGGGCACGCCCTGCGCCTGCCAGGACTGCAAGGCTTGGATCAAGGTGGCCTGGACCATCTCCTCGACGAGGTCAAAGTTCCGCCAACTGAAGACGCGCGTCAACACCGAGACCAGTCGCCCCGCTTCATGGCGAAAGAAGTGCTCCACAAGCGGAGCGACCGGTTCGGTTGCGGGCTGCGGCATTGCGTTTTAGCCTTTCGGCGCCAACCCGGCCAGCGCCCGCACCTCAACGATGCCGCCGGTCAATAGCCCCGGGCAACTCTTGGCCAGTTCCGCGGCCTTGTCGATATTGTCCGCCTTGACAATCGAGTAGCCGCCGACGATCTCCTTGGATTCGACGAACGGCCCGTCGGTGACGACCTTCTTGGAGTTGACCATGCGGACCTCCGTGGTCAGGGCGTCGCCGGCATCGAGCATCCATCCCTTCTGGAATCCTTCCGCGATCCAGGCATTCCATTTCTGCATGATTTGTTGCATTTCTTCGGGCGAGAGTTTCTGATACTCGTCATTGCTGCCGCGATACACAAACATGAAATTCGCCATCAGATTTCCCCTTCAGTTAATGAGAATTGCAGTCACCATCATATCGATTCGTTTTTCTCCAGAGCAGTCAAATCACTTCTTCTGCCGGGCCAAATCAAACGAGTGCTTGCCGGATTCCTTGCCGTTGCTGAAAACGATCCATGCGAAGGTTATCAAACAGTTCTCTCGACACATTTGAGATTCTCCTGCGACCGTCGGCCGCACCAAGCTGCCGACTATTGCCCCCATGACGAATCGGCCATGCAAATGGGGACAACGAATTTGAGGAATCTTGAATTCTGGGCCGAGCCGACGGCGGGCACCACAGTCCGCGTCAATTCATGGCCAAACTCGCTCTGTGCGGCATACAAGTTGCTCGAAATCAAGTCGCCCGCGCAGAAAGGCCACGTTTTCACTCCATGCCGCGCAGGCCCAAAATCGAATCGTGGAGGCATGAACATGGAATTCGAAAGCACAACAGGCCGCCCGCAGCAACAGAGTGCGGTATCAAAGGCACTGCCTTGGATCGTGGGTGGAATCGGCGCGCTCGTCCTCTTGCGCATTGCGACGGAAAAGCGAATTCAGCTTGCACGACAAAGTCGTGTTGGTGACCGGCGGAACTCGCGGACTGGGGCTTGTGTTGGCGCGCGAGCTTCTGAAGGAGGGGGCTCGGCTCGTGATCTGTGCGCGAAATCAAGATGAACTGGACCGCGCATTCGACGAGCTTGCGGCGCGAGGCGACTGGGTCATGGCCATTCCATGCGATGTCACGGATCGCGAGCAAGTTCAAACAATGGTTGATTCGATCCTAGAACGCTGGGGGCGAATTGACGCGCTAATTAACAATGCAGGCACCATCAGCGTCGGACCGGTCGAAACGATGACTGTTGAGGACTATGAGTTGGCCATGAAAACGCATTTTTGGGGTCCGCTCTACCTGATTCAAGCGGTGTTGCCGGAAATGCGCCGCCGACATGAGGGTCGAATCGTGAATATTTCGTCGATCGGCGGCAAGATTAGCGTGCCGCACCTGGTCCCGTACAACGCGAGTAAGTTCGCACTCGTCGGCTTGTCGGAGGGGCTGCGGACGGAACTCGCCAAGGACGGCGTGCACGTGAGCACAATCTGCCCGGGTCTGATGCGGACCGGCAGTCCTCGCCAAGCCTATTTCAAAGGTCAGCACCGAGCGGAATACGCCTGGTTTAGCATTAGCGATTCGTTGCCGTTTGTTTCGATGAGCGCCCGCAAAGCGGCTCGACAAATCATCAAGGCCTGCAAGCGCGGCGAAGCCCAAACCATTCTGTCCTTGCCGGCGAAACTCGCCGTGGCATTGCATGACTTATTTCCGGGCATGACCGCGAGATTCTTAGCCTGATCAACCGCATGTTGCCGCGCTCCGGAGACGCCGCGGAAACGGCAATCCAGGGCAAAGACAGCGAATCATTTCTCTCGCCGTCCTGGCTAACGGCGCTGGGGACAGCGCCGCCAATGAAAATAACGAAATTGATGCGGGAAAATGGCACCCGTCCAGGCGGTTTAGCTGGTAGGTTGATTCGCCAACGTGGAAAATAAAGTCCTTCTGTGGCAGCCGCTCGGGGCCCGACGATCGAATTGGCTGCAACACGACTGAAAAGGCCCCTCCCGGACTCGAACCGGGGATGGATGATTTGCAATCATCTGCCTTACCACTTGGCGAAGGGGCCGGCGACTTTGGGATCGTATCGATGCTGTTATCGGGTGTCAACCAGACCAAATTCAACGATTTTTGGTTCATCCAGATCCGCCACCGACCAGCAGCAGTCGTTTCGCCCTTGCCACTTGCACCTTCTCGACTCGCAGGTTGCGAAATATCGAATTATCCTGATCTTGCTGGAAAATGGCGGAACCGCTAGTTTCTTGGCTCCGTTCGGAGTCAGTTTCTTTGCTGGGTAGCGCGGGTGGGGTGATGAGCATGGCGCCTTCATGGCCGGAGCGAAACGCGGAACGAAAGCTGAAGAGAAAGCGCGAGTTCGTCGACCCCCTGTCCTGACGACGCATCGACGGTCTCTCGATCCGGCGGTCACATCGCTGGTTCTCTCTCGGCCCGGCGATGCGGCATCCCTGGCGTGGACGCTACCTCCGCATGGCGATTGCGCGGTTGATGCAGTGACGTGCGCCCCGCCTTTTTGGAGCGAGGAGGCACTCAATCCGCAAGTCCAATCGCCACTGGATTGTTTCGATGCGGCGGCCAAGAGCATCTCAGATTGCCCCGATCCAAGGGCACGAATCGAGAATTCCAGCAATCTTGGGTTTCCCGAAGTGATTTCGGATGAATCCCAAACGGCAAGCGTGAATTTGAGCGGTGAATTGGTTGGGTCAAACGTTGCGTCCGCTGATCGGCCGAATGCGATCTCTGCGATTGCGGACGGTACAGAATTCGAAGTAGTCGAGGGATTCCGATTCAATCGCAATGTCGCGATTTCACGAAGCGGAGTACGGCGTTGGCTGCGGCAAATTATGTGGCAGCCATCGATTGGGGCGACCACTCGAGCAGCTACGGATCGATCCTTGACGACGGTCGGCGATTACGAGTCGCCGGAAGCCATTCTTATCGCAATTACGGGACGTATGAGGTCACCGTGCGGATTCGCGGAATTCCGGGATTTGAGTGCATCGCCACGACACGGATCGCGGTACGCGACGCCAGTCTGAATGCGGCCGGGCGATACATTCGCGCCAGCGCCGGCCGCGAAGTCCATTGTGTGCTCGCCCATTTTCGCGACCTGAATCCCTGCAGCAATGCCCAAGACTTTTCGGCGCGAATCCAGTGGGGCAATGGCGCCGAGTCACAGGGCGAAGTCGTGGCCAATCTTGATGGCGGATTCGATATTCTGGGCTCACACGTCTTCTACACTTCAGGCGAGTTTTCGGCCGAATTGACGATTGTTAGCCGCGGCGGAAGCACGGCGAACGCTTTGACGTTTATTCGAGTCGAAGCCGCGAGCCCCGATCAGTCCGGTTGACGATTGCCGCGTTCGATCGTCGCGGGATTTCGCTCTACAATAGCTCTTCTGCCGACTGGGAGTATCGGTTCGAGTTCCGACGTTTCCATGCGAAACAGTGATTATTCCCACCCATTGAAAGATTCAACCGTGACCGAATCACCATCAAGTCCGAGACTGCAATTCAAGCTCGGGGCTGTGCTCCGCATGCTGCTTTGGGCGGGCCTCATCGTGCCGTGGACTTGGGCGCTACTCACTCCCATTCCACCCAAGACCGTGACTGCGGTGGGCGGCGTCAACGCCGCGTTCCTGATCGGCAAAACGCTGCATCTTAGCGTCTATGCCACGCTCGGCTTGCTGACGGCGTGGCTGCCGCTGCAGCGGCGCTGGCGGATTCTGCTGGTCGCATTGCTTGTTTTGCATGGCGGTTCCACCGAGTATCTGCAGCAGTTCGTGAATCGCGGTTCGTCGCCGCGGGACGCGGTCCTCGATTCAATTGGCATCGGCCTTGGCTGTCTTCTCGCTTGGCGCCGGTGGCGGATCCTTGGCGACCCGGCTGGAGAACTTCCGCAGGAACAATTCAAGCGCGATGCCGCCGGCGAACACCGCTAGGCTGACGACCTGGGATAGCGTCAAGTTGAATAACACCGGGTCGGTGTCGTTGCGCAGCGTTTCGTTAAAGAATCGATGCACCGCATAGCAAAGCATCAATAACACGAATACCTGACCATAGTGCCGGCGATAGGGATAAAAGGCCATCAGGACGAAGAAGATCAGAAGCATGCTGATCGATTCGTAGAGTTGCGTCGGGTGCAGCGGCAGGGTCCGCGGCGTGAACGGCGGCAACTCAGTTTCGTTCTTGTCGCCGTGATGCCGGACGGTGAGCGTGAGCTTGGCTTCGCCGCGCGGCCAATCCGATTGAAATACGCCGTACACCTGGCCGGTCGAGGTCACTGGCTGATCGTTGATCTTGGTGATCACATCGTCGCGTTTCAGTCCGGCATGGGCGGCCGGGGAATTCGGCTCGATCGCCCCGACGAGCGGCTGATTTATGATCCGGGCGCTGTCGTCCAGGGCGAATCCCGCCAGGGTTTGGTAACCATGATTGACCACCAGTTCGCGGGCGGGGCTCGTCAGTACCGGGAAGGCCATGCCGCGGACCCCGCAATCGGTGCAAACGTGTCCGTAGCAGCAGCCGTTGAGGAAGCAGCCAATTCGTCCCAACGTTAAGCCGATACAAACCACCGGCGCGACGGCGTCGGCGAGCCGCCAGGTGGGAATGCGATATTTCTTTCGCATGAACCACCAGCCGAGGCCGTAGCCGACCCAGCCGCCGATCGCCGAGCCGTAAAAGACAATGCCGCCTTCCCAGATCCGGAAGAAATGCTGCCAGGGCACCTTGTACTGGATCATGAAGACGATGCGGGCGCCGACGATGCCGCCGAGGAACACCCACAAGGCGAGGTCGGCGACGCGGTCTTTCGAGATTCCCTCGCGCGGCGAGCCGGCCGGCCAGCCAGATGCAGATGATGAACGCCAGGAACAACATCGTGCCGTAACCAAAAATCGGGATGCCGTTTGGCAACAGGCCGAAGAAGGTGAATGGAATCCAAAAGAGTACTTGATGCATTTCGATTAGACCAGCATGCTGGGGATTTGTCGTGCCGGCGACTTTCGGCCGTCCGACGCCCACGCTCAAGTCAAGATAGCGATTCCGGCATCCCGCCACAACCGCAAGCCGGGCACCCGGCAAAAACCGGACAAAAGCGGGCCAACCGGACGAAGGCCGCTAATCGTTGCTGGCTCGATTGAAGCGCATGGCGGCCAAGCCGGCCAGGACCACGCCGACCGACGCCATGATTGCCGCGTCAATGGGCAGGTTCCATTTGACGAGCCCAGCGTCGCGAGCCGCCTCGATCATTGATTGGGTCGTTGAACCTTCCGGCGGATGTGCGGCGGTCAAAACGATGTTCCGCGAGTGCGTCGACGCCATAGGTGAGCGGGTCGAGAGTCATGAGGACCTTCATCCAGCGCGGGGCGGACGAAACCGGAAACATGGCCCCGCTGAGGAAGTAGAGCGGCATGACCAGGAAATTCATGAGCATCTGAAAGCCCTGCATCGAGCGCATGCCGGCGGCGATGAAGACGCCCAGGCCGGTGATCGCCACGCTGATCAGAAAGCAGATCAACATCAATTCGAGCACCACGGACGACCGACAGGCCGACGCCGATGAACGGCGCCAGCGGCGATGAGCATGAGCGACTGGACCATGGCGATCGTGGCGCCGCCCAGGATCTTGCCCACGGCCACGGCCCAGCGCGGCACCGGCGCCACCAGCACTTCCTTCAGGAAGCCGAACTCGCGATCCCAGATGATCGAGACGGCGGAGAAGATCGACGTGAACAGCACGCTCATGCCCAGAATGCCGGGATACATGAACAGCAAATAGCCGACATTGCCGGATGCGCCCTTCAGGCTCAGGCCGCTGGCGATTCCCTGGCCCACGATGAATAGATAAAGCAGCGGCTGGCCGATCATGGCGACGATGCGGCTGCGCTCGCGCATGAAGGCTTTGATCTCGCGCAGCCAAATCGTGTAAATCACCATCAACTCGTGCATGGCTCATCTCCGTCCCGCGCCAAAGTTTCATGCCCTTGCCGCATCCTGGTCCTTGTCCGTGCCTTCTTCCTCGCGAATCGCCCGGCCGGTCAGTTGCAAGAACACATCGTCGAGGCTTGGCTGCTTCACCTGGATGGATTTGACGCGTTCCTTGAAATCCATGACCACGCGCGGCACGAATTCCGCGCCGGAACCGACCTGAAAATGATATTCGCCATCGACTTGCTGAACACCGACGCTGTAGCGGTCCGCCAGATCCTGTTTCAGTTGGTCGTCGCCGGAAACAATGACGACGTCGCCGCCGACGCGGCGCTTGAGATTGGCGGGGCTGTCGAGTGCCTGAATCTTGCCGTGGTCGATGATGGCGATGCGGCCGCAGTTTTCGGCCTCGTCGAGGTAATGCGTGGTCATGAAAACCGTGATGCCGATTTCCTCGCGCAGCTTGCGGATGTGCTCCCAGATGGCTCGCCGGGTTTGCGGATCGAGGCCGGCGGTCGGTTCGTCGAGGAACAGCACCTTGGGATGATGCATCAGGCCGCGGGCGATTTCGAGGCGGCGCTTCATGCCGCCGGAAAAAGTCCGCACGATCGATTTGCGGCGATCGGTCAGGGCGACCATTTCCAGCACCTTGGCGATCCGCTCCATGCGTTCGCGCCGCGGGACGTTGTAAAGCATGGCGTGAAAGACCAGATTTTCCTCGGCGGTCAGGCGATCGTCGAGCGACGGGTCCTGGAAAACCATGCCGATCGCCTGGCGAACCTGATTCGGTTCGCGCGACCACGTCAAAGCCCGCCAGCGGCGCCGATCCGCTCGTCGGCTTGAGTAGCGTCGCGAGGATGTTGATCGTGGTGGATTTGCCGGCGCCGTTTGGCCCGAGGAAGCCGAAGAACTCGCCTTCCTCGACTTGAAAATCGATGCCATCGACGGCGGTTAGCTCGCCGAACTTCTTCACCAGTTGTTGAACGTCAATCACGCTGGTCATGACTGCAGCCTCGACCGAGAAGGAACGAATTCTCAGTATACGAGTGCCGTCAATATGCGAACGGGTTCGATTCGGAACACCAACGAATGCGCAAACACATAGAACACGGATGACGCGGATGCGACGGATTTTCACGGATCAGAATTCAATCCGTGAAAATCCGTCGCATCCGCGTCATCCGTGTTCGATGCGCAGGCTACAACTCGAGGGTCTCGCATGAGCTTCAGAAAATGGGTTGCCGCTCTCGTCACTGTCGCGGTTTTCGCGATCCCGAGTTTTGTTCGAAGCGACGAGCCCTTGTACGATCTGGTCATTCGCAATGGCCGCATTGTCGATGGCAGCGGCAATCCGTGGTTTCACGGCGACGTGGCCATCACGGGCGATCGGATCGTCGCGGTCGGCCGCGTGCCGGTCGGGAAGGCCAAGCGCGAGATCGACGCCAAGGGGCTCGTCGTCGCCCCCGGCTTCATCGACATGCACTCGCATTCGGACTATCTCCTGCTCGAAGACGGCGACGCCCAGAGCAAGATCCGCCAGGGCGTGACGACCGAAGTGCATCGGCGAGGGGCAGTTCGGCCGGGCCGCATCAGGGAAAGCTCGGGCCGCAGCGAGCCAACGTCAAGGGCACGCGAAAGTTCACCTGGACCACGCTCGGCGGCTACTTCGACACGATCGAGAAGGCCGGCGTCACCGTCAATGTCGCCACCTATGTCGGCATCGACAATGTCTGGCAGAGCGTGATGGGCAAGTCGTACGCGCGGCCGACGCGCCGAGCAGTTCGAGCAAATGAAGGCGCTTCGTCGAACGAGGCGATGAAGGACGGCGCGTTCGGCCTGTCCACGCATGCTGGCGATGCCGCCCGGCTCGCTGGCCACGACCGACGACCTGGTCGAGCTTTGCAAGGTGGTGGCGCAAGCTACCACGGCATCTACTCGACGCACAACCGCAACGAGGGCACGGAAGTGTTCGCGGCGATCAAGGAGGCGATCGCCATCGGCGAGCGTGCCGGCGTGCCAGTCGACATCATCCACATCAAAATCGCCGACCAGAAACTGTGGGGCCGGATGAACGAGATCGTGGCGCTGATCGACGCGGCCCGCAAACGCGGCGTCAACGTGCAGGCCAACGTTTATCCGTACACGCGCGGAAACAACAATCTCGCCAGCATCATTCCGCCCTGGGCCCACGAAGGCGGCACGGCGAAGATGCTCGATCGACTCAAAGACCCCAACGCAGCGCGAACGGCTGAAAAAGGATATCCGCGAGGGAATTCCCGGCTGGTACAACCATTTCACCGCCGTGGGCGGCGACTGGAGCCGCATGCTCATCAGCGGCAAGTGCCAGTATGAGGGCCTGACGATGGATCGCGTCCTGCGCGAAGTCGCAAGGAATCGGCCGCGCCGACGACCTCGACGCCCTCTTCGACCTATCTGATCGAGGAAGGCGGCTCGATCCCCGCGGTCTACGCGCATCACACCGAGAAGGACATGCAGACCTGGCGCTGAAGCAGCCCTGGTGCTCGATCGGCTCCGACGGCTCGGCATTCGCGGTCGAAGGACCGCTTCGCCGGGGCAATCCGCATCCGCGCAAGCTTCGGCACCTTTCCGCGCGTGCTCGGCGTTTATGTGCGCGAGTTGAAGTTGCTGCGGCTCGAGGACGCGGTTCGCAAGATGACGTCGCTGAACGCCGCCAAGATCGGCATCATGGATCGCGGCCTGCTGCGGCCGGGGAACTTCGCCGACATCACCGTGTTCGATCCGGAGACGATCATCGACCGAGCCACATACGAAAAGCCGTTCGAGTATCCGATTGGAATCGAATACGTGATCGTGAATGGCAAAGTCGTTCTCGAACACGGGAAACACACCGGCGAGCGTCCGGGCCGTGCGTTGAGACGAAGTCCGTAGCATTCACTTTCGCGGATCATCCTTGAAGCGAAACGTCGGTTTGCCGGTGATGTCGTGGCTGGTGAAACTCGGGCACCAGTACTTCTCGACGTGCTCGATCACGAGGTCGGTGCCGGCGAAGTGATTCACCCCCGGCGGCCGCTCGTGGTTGTACATGGTGTCGGTCATGTCGCGAATCAGGGCGACGTTCTTGCCGAGCTTGACCAATTGCCGGATGCCGAACGGGCGGCCGAGCACGCACATGTTCAGGTGCACGCCGCAGATCATGACGTTTTCGATGCCGTGCTTCGCAATGAGGTTCCAGATCTCCTGCCCATTGTCGGTGATGGCGTCGTCCTTGCCGATTTCGATGGTCGCGATCTGCCGCGTCCAGGCGTCGCGGATCGTGCACTTGACGACACAATCGCAGCCCATGTCCGAATCGTCGATCGGCAAGACGCCTTCGCGCTTGGCGTCGGGCCAACACCAGCAGGTGCCCCAGCGTTCCAATTTGGAAAGCGGAATCGGCGTCGGCGCGAAGGGCGCATTGATCGCCCGCTCGCGTTGGGGCGTATCCTTGTAGAATTTTGTGACGCTGCTCGGGCAATGGACGATGAACACGCCCTTGGCGCGGGCGGCCTTGATCATTTCATTCATCGGGCCGGCCAACTCGGCGACGCGCCGAGCCGCCGACTTGCACCAGTGATCGTCCCACATGTCGCAAATCACCAGGGCGGTTTTCTTCGCATCCCAGGCGACTTTGGTTTCCTTCGCAACGAATTGGCTGTTGGGTTTTTCCCGCGAGCGCAGGCTCAATTGCAACTTCGCGTCGTCGGCGTGCGCGGCCATCGTGAACATCACGATCCACATAAGAGCAATAATTCGCTTCATGGGCATACTCCGGATATTCGCCGGCGATAGTGGTCGCTACCATCGCAGCGGCTTTTGCCAGGACTCCTTGAGGTCGGCAAGATTGGCCCAGACGAGCCATTCGCCATTCGCGCCGGCGATTCGCAGCCGTGGTTCCTTGACGGTTGAGCCGATCTTCATCACCGGCAAGTTTTCAAACTGTTTTTCAAACGCGGCCGCATCGTTTGGTTTCACCTCGACCAGGAACCTCGTGGCCGACTCGCTGAACAGGCGAATCGCGTCCGAGTCCGCCGCGATTTTGCCGGCGTCGGTCAAATCGGCGCCGACGTTTCCGGCGAAGGCCATTTCCGCCGCGGCGACCGCGAGACCGCCCTCGCTCAAATCATGGCAAGAGCGAACCAGCCCAGCCGCGATCGCCGAGTGCAACGCGCGAAAGATCGTCGGCGCTTCCATGCGATTGACATGCGGCACGGTCCCGCCTGTCAAGTTCTGCACCAGGTTGAAGTGCGAGCCGCCCATTTCGTTCTTGGTGAATCCGATGAGGTACAGATTGTTTCCCGGTTCCTTGAGATCCATCGTCACGCAGCGCCGCACATCGGGCACGATGCCGATCGCCGAGATTAAAAGCGTCGGCGGAATGACGATGTGGCGGTCGCCGGCGCGAAATTCATTGTTGAGGCTGTCCTTCCCGCTGATGAATGGCGTGCCGAAAGCGAGCGCAACATCGCGGCAGGCCTCGGCGGCCCGGACGAGCGAGCCGAGGATTTCCGGGCGATCGGTATTGCCCCAGCAGAAATTATCGAGCAGGGCGATGCGATGCGGCTCGGCGCCGATGGCGATGACGTTGCGAACGGCCTCGTCAATCGCGGCCGCGGCCATCGCGTAAGGATCGAGATCGCCGTAGAGCGGATTGATGCCACAACCGATTGCCAGGCCTCGATACGATCCCGCAACCGGCATCACGACCGCCGCGTCTCCCGGCCCATCTTCCTTCACACCGACTAACGGCTTGACGGCAGTTCCCCCCTGCACCTCGTGATCGTATTGGCGAATGATCCATTCCTTCGAACACACTGAATAGGACGATAGGGCCTTTTTCAAAATGTCGTTGAAATCCAACTTCGCCGCTTGCGGCGTTGCAAGGACATGCTGCACAGGGCCGCAAGCGGCGCGGCGCACGATTTCCGGCCGACCGTCGTGCAGGAATTTCATCGACAGATCGCCGACCTGTTGGTCGCGATAGAACAATTTCAAGCGTTCGGTGGCTTCGAATCGCCCCAACACCGCGGCTTCGACATCCTCGTCATCGCAGAGCTTTTTCAACTCCGGCCATTTGGCCGCGGGCACAGCAAGGACCATCCGCTCCTGGGCCTCGGAGATCCAGATTTCGGTGTAACTGAGCCCCTCGTATTTCAGCGGAGCTTCTTCGAGATGAACGCGGGCGCCGATGTCGGCGCCCATTTCGCCGATCGCGGAGCTGAATCCACCCGCGCCGCAGTCGGTGATCGCGGTGTACAGACCGCGATCGCGCGCTTGCAGCAGCACGTCGAGCAGTTTCTTTTCCGTGATCGCGTTGCCGATTTGCACCGCGCCGCCGCTTACCGATTCCGATTCATGCGTGAGCTCGAGCGAGGAGAAGGTCGCGCCGTGGATGCCGTCGCGCCCGGTGCGTCCCCCGACCGCAACGATCAAGTCGCCGTCGGCCGGCTCCTTGAAACATTTGTCCGTGGGGATCAATCCAACCGTGCCGCAAAAAACGAGCGGATTTCCGAGATAGCGCTCATCGAAGAGCACGGCTCCATTGACCGTGGGGATGCCGATGCGGTTGCCGTAATCGCGGACGCCGCTGACGACGCCGGTCATGACTTTCCGGGGATGGAGTACACCGGGCGGCAGTTTTTCCGGCGGATAATCGGGCGGAGCGAAACAGAAAACGTCGGTGTTGCAAATCGGCTTGGCGCCGAGGCCGGTGCCGAGCACGTCGCGGATGACGCCGCCCAGGCCGGTATTGGCGCCGCCATACGGCTCGATCGCCGAGGGGTGATTGTGCGTCTCGACTTTGAAGCAGACGTTGAAGTCGTCGTCGAACTTGATGATGCCGGCGTTGTCGGCGAAGACGCTCACGCACCAGTCATCAACGCCAAACCGGCTGCGCAAATCCTGGGTCGCCCCGAAAATCGTTTCTTTCAATAAGTTCTTGATTCGGCGTGTGTGCCCCGAGGCGTCGGTGAAATCGATCGGACCCTT
This sequence comes from uncultured Gemmataceae bacterium, assembly GCA_963815035.1. Lineage (GTDB taxonomy): Bacteria > Planctomycetota > Planctomycetia > Gemmatales > Gemmataceae > JBGQCZ01. The sequence goes on along the minus strand of CAWFFC010000009.1, from coordinate 559,944 downwards.
TATTGTCTTGTGCGAGCAATGTTCGGACCAGGTCTGGGCGATGGTTTCGAGTTCGATGTCGGTCGGCTCGCGGCCTTGCTCTTGAAAGTGGGCCTGCACGGCGTTCATCTCGGCGAGGTTCAACGCCAATTGCCCGTCGCGGCTGAGTTTCATCAGGGCGTCGTCGCCGAGATCGCGGATCGGCACATGAATCAAATGAAATTCGTAGGCTTTGCCCACGTGCAGATGGTCGAGCGTGAGCGGTCCTTCGACCAATTGCTCGATGGCGTCGTTGGCGAGAACGCGGTTCAATTGGGCACGCGATGGCTTCGACTCAGACGTTAGGTAATATCGGCGAAACGTGCGAACATCCTCGACCGCCAGGCCCAGGTCGCGTGCCGAGGCGAGCACGCTTTGCGACACCGGGTCCATGACGCCGGGCTTTAGCAAAACCGTCAAGATTTCTTTCGGTCCGTGACTCGCAGACGACTCGCCAAGTTTGCGCATGACGATCGATTCGACGAGATCGTCGCCGAGGAACGAAAGCAGTTTCATGCGTTGGTCGCTATTCGCCAGGTCGGCCTCGATGAGATAGCCGCGAACTGGCCTGGACGCTGCTCGCCCCAGTGGCGCCATGAGTAAGCAGGTCGTATTCCCGCGCCACTCGTTGGCGTTCATAGTCGATTTCGCTCGGGCGGATTTCAACTTCCCAGATCATCGCGCACCTTCTTGGCCTCGGACAATAGTTGATCGAGCTTGCCGCGATCGCCCGTGGCGAGTGCCGCCTGGAACTGGCGGAGTCGGTCCTGGAATCGATCCAGCGCTGCGGAGATATGCTTATCGTTTTGGCTGAAAATCGCCGACCAGAGTTGCGGATGGCCGGCGGCCAGCCGAGTCGTGTCACGGAAACCGGACGCGGTGAACTCAGCGAGTTCGCTTGGCAGCATTCCGGCAAGAGCCACGGCGACCAGGTGCGGCAAATGGCTCGTCATGGCCAGGGCTTGGTCATGGAATTCGGGCGAGACCTGCTTGACCCGGCTGCCCAGCGATTCCCAAAACCGCGTGGCTCGATCGATCGCGGTTTTTGGAGTGCGGTTCGTCGGCGTGATCAGGGTCAGCCGGCCGTCAAACAAGTCGGCCTTCGCATATTCCGGGCCGCGTTTTTCCGAGCCGGCCAGCGGATGCGACCCGACAAAGAGGGCCTCGCCGACAAGTTTCTTCTCAACTTCCGCGACCAGGGCCGCCTTCGTGCTGCCCGCGTCCGTGATGAGCGACCCGGGTTTGCAGACCGGGGCGACCGCCAGAATCTGCTCGGCGATGCGATCGACCGGCGTGCAGATGACCAGCACATCGCCTCTTGCCGCGGCGCCGGCGAGATCAGTCGCGATTTCGTCGACGCAGCCGAGTGATTTGATTCGTGGGAAGGTCGAAGGGTCGCGGCCCACGCCGATGATTTTCTTGAACTGCCCGCGCCGTTTCGCCGCCAGGCCGATCGATCCGCCGATGAGGCCGACGCCGACGATGACGAGACATTCCGTCGCTGAGTCGGCAGTCACGGTCCGAGTCCCTCAATCCTGTGGTGCGTCGAGTTTCGGCAATTCCCGCCCGAGATGAAAGGGCACTGCCCCGGCTTCGGCCACGATCAATGTGCGCTCGATTTCTTCCAGATCGGCGATAATCTTATCGGACTGCGGAGCCGCGGACGGCGTGACGCGTAGGTGTTCGAGCAATCCGCGAATGGTTCGCAGCCCATCGGCCGGATCGAACCATTCCTCTTCGGGAAGTTCGTCGACGTTTCGCTCGAAGCCTTGGCTCCGTAAATATTCGGCGACGTCCGCGGGTGAGCGGCTAAAGAACCGCGACAGGGCGGCCAACTCGAGTTGCTCGGCCAGTTCGTCGATTTGGCGGTGATAGTAAAGCAATGATCTTCCAGCCTCGGCGCTCACTTCGACGCCGGCCGTTTCCTGCTGCAACACGACTCGCCAACCGTGGGACATCAGGTTCCTGACTCGTGTCGTGCCCCTTGGGAGTCAATCGCCGCACCGTTCGTGCCGTTGGCTGAATGGATTTCGGCGAGTTCCTCGGCAAGCAATGGGTCGTGCAGACCGATATACTCGTCGATTTGTGATCGCAGTTTGAGGATATCCTCGGCGACCGGTCCCGCCATGATTCGATACCATTCTGGGTGCATCGTGGAGCGATCGCGGTGAATGGACGCCATTGCGCGTTCAAGACAGGCCAGGGCTTCCTGGGTTTGTTTCAGATGCTCATTAGTTGTCATCATAGCTCAATCCTCAGTAAACCCTTTTTCAACCGTGAAGTTGATTGACCAGGATCGTCAAGACGCACCTTAGAATAGAAGTCTATCAATTCGAGCAATTTGTCGCTGCAATCCGGCACCGTCCGGGCATCGACCGCGAACTCAAGCCTCATTCGCCTGCGATCTTTCAGCATCTCCGCAAATGAAGCAGTCAACTGACTCAGGTCGGCATCAGGACGAAGAACAACCACGACATCGATGTCGTCCGGCGTTGCTTTTGCAGTTACATAGCTTCCATCAACGATAAGTGCCACCACGATGTTTGATTTTCGAGCTTGCTCAACAAATTCTTTCAGTTTCACCGTGAGTTTGATTCGACGATCCGTTTTCCAGAATCTTCCAAACGCGGCATCGACCTCATCAATCGTGCATGAATGCATGCCTTCCGGTAACACGTTGTCGATCAATTCCGGAATCATGGTTATTATTTCAGCGATTCGCGTTTGCCGCAATCGATGGTCATTTCACGCCAAAGCAATACAAGTGCTGCTCGGTTCGAACATAGATTCTGCCGTCGGCAATGGCGGGCGTGGCGAAGATCGGCTCTTTGAATTTGCCCCAGGATAGCTCTTCCCAGTTGGGTCCTGCCTTCACGACGCTGAAGTCGCCGCGCTCGCTGAAGAGATAAAGCTTGCCGTCGCCCGCGACCGGCGACGCATAGTAGCTGCTCTTTCCATACACGCGCTCCTGCTTGGTCGGCTTGCCGGTCTTGGCGTCGAGCGATGAGAGCAAGCCGCCGTTCTTGATCATGTACACATAGCCCTTGTAATAGAGCGGCGACGGCACATACGGAAGATACTTGCGCTGCGACCACAGCACATGCGTCGCGGTGATATCGCCTTTGCCGCCGGGCTTGATCGCGACGACCATATTCTGGGCGACCGTGAAAATCCGCCGCATGTTTTCGTATTCGACCTTGGTGATTTTGTTGTCCTTGTCGCGATCGATCTGCGTGAAGCGATTCTTCAACTCGCCGGGCGGCAATTCGTCCGCTTCCAGCGTGCCGTTCTTGTTCTTGTCATGTTTCTTAATCATTTCGTCGAATGGCGGGGCCTCGATGCGCTCGGTCTCGTCACCACCCGGCGCCCAGGCGGCCAGGTAAAGAATGTTGTCGGATCCGATGGCGGGGGTCATGTTCGCAATTCGCGACAACCCGTGCACCGTCCAAATTTCCTTACCTGTTTCGAGATCGTAGCCGACGACGCGCAACGTGCCGGCGACCACAATTTGCTGTTTGCCATCGACATTCCAGATCACCGGCGTCGCGTACCCGCGCGGGAACTCGGAGCGATCGACTTTCCACAATTGACGGCCTGTCTTCTTGTCAAATGCGATTAAAAACGAATTGTTGTCGTGATCCTGATTGAGAATGACGCGGTCGCCGACGATTAATGGCGACGAACCGGCGCCAAAATCATTGGGAAACGGACCAAACGGATGGCTCCAGAGCAACTCGCCATATTTGTCGTAGCAGTACAGCCCACTCGAACCGAAAAAGCTCAACACGATCTCGCCATCGGAAACCGGGCTCGGCTGGGCATAGCTGCCGATCGTGTGAATCTTTTCGAGCTTCGTGTAGGGCGCCTCGCGCTCCCAAAGCACTTTGCCGTCGGCGGCGTCGATGGCGATCGTGACCAGCTTTTTCTTATCGCATACGGCGGTGACATAGATCTGGTCCGCCGCGACGATCGGCGACGAATGTCCCGGCGGCAAGTCGATTTTCCAGATCACGTTCTTGTCCACGCCGATTTTCTCGGGGAGTTTGGCCCCTTCCGCCACACCCACCGCGTTGGGCCCGCGAAACTGCGGCCAATCGGCCGCCAACGCGAACAGTGCCAGAGCGACCAGAGGGATGCGGCGAGCGAGCATGGAACGGCCTCGGTGCGGGTGGGATATTGCGGGTCCGATTATTGTAGAGACGCTTCGACGCCAATCCCAAATTTCCCCGAGTCCGTTTCCATGCCATTTCCGGGCTATGATGACGGCAACTCCTCCCCACGCGAAATCCGCGATGCCCGAGACCTCGGTCGGCTTGCTGGAGCGCTTGCGACAGCCGAACAATCCGCGTGACTGGAATCGGCTGGTGGAGCCTTACACGCCGCTGCTGCAAACTTGGGCCAAGCGTGCCGGGTTGCAAGATGCGGACGCCTCGGATTTGACGCAGGAAGTGTTCGCCCATCTCTATCGCAAGTTGCCGGATTTCGAATATGACCATTGCGAAGTTTTCGCGCCTGGCTGCGAACCGTGACTTTGAATTTGTGGCGGGCCCGGCAGCGAAAAACGTCGGGGCCCTGCGAGCGCGAAACGCAAACCAAGGGCGCGAAACGTAAACATCAGTGATGGTCAATTTCAATCAGTTTTTTGAATAATCGATCCAGGACTATCCGAACCGGTTCGTTGCTTTCTCTCCAACTCCGTACAATCGCGCCAACGTCGCTCTTTGCAAATCGTGATGCCAATTCTTGCTGAGCCAATCGCAACAATTCCCTCCTCGCATCCGCGTCGGTTCGCGATCGCTTGGAAACGGATTCGACAAACGCGACCAAGTCATCGACGCCTGCCCCGCTTCGCGAACTGACCGGAAGCACCGGGACTTGTCGGTCAGCCGCGATTTCCAGCGACGCCTTCACCTGGGCGACGGCCCGCTCGGCGCCCGGCAGATCGGCTTTGTGAATCACGACGGCGTCGGCCACTTCGAGCACGCCGGCCTTTTCCCATTGCAGTTCGTCGCCGGTTTCCGGTTGCAGCAAGAGCACCACGGCGTCGGCGAGCGCGCCCACGGCGGTGTCGCCTTGACCGGCGCCGACGGTTTCGATCAACACGAAATCGAAACCGAACGCGTCGCACAAGTTCACGATCAGATCGAGATGCTCCGCGACCGCCTGGCGCCCGGGTTGGGCGGCGAGGCTGCGGATGAAGACGCCGGGGTCCTCCGGCCGGGACGGCATACGGAATCGATCGCCAAGTAACGCGCCGCCGGTGAGCGGACTTTCGGGATCGCAAGCGAGGACGGCGACCGACCTGCCATGTTCGCGCAGTTTTTCGATTAACTTTCCCAGAAGCGTGCTCTTGCCGACTCCGCCGCCGCCCGTGAAGGCGACGATTCTGGATTGCGATGGGGACTGTCCAATTGCCGCGCGAATTTCGTCGAGATGTTCGCCTCGTGCGGCCAGCGAGATCAGGCGGGCCAGGGCGCGGCGATCCTTCGCCCGCAGGCCGGCGACGAAGGCGTCAAGCATGGGCGGCGCTCCGGCGCGAGCCGAGGAACTCCACGATGCCGGTCAACGAAGTTCCCGGACCAAAAACCTTGGCGACGCCCATTTCGAGCAATTTTGGAATATCGCCTTCGGGGATAATGCCGCCGACGATTACACCGACATGTTCGAGTCCCGCCGCGCGAAGTTGCTCCATGAGTTGCGGCACCAGCGTCATGTGCGCGCCGCTTAATAGGCTGATTCCGAGCCAGTCGGCGTCCTCATCCGCGACCGTCCGCACCACGGCGTCGATCGTTTGCCACAGCCCGGCATAAATGACGTGAAAACCGGCGTCGCGCAAAGCTCGGGCCACAACCTTGATGCCGCGATCGTGGCCATCGAGTCCCACTTTCGCCAACACGATTCGGAGAGGAGTAGATGAAGTCATAGAGTTTCGCTTGAAGCCGATTGAATTCCCGGAAGATTGGACTGTTGGACAAACGGATCGGGGATATGGCCTAATAACAACCGGCCCGCGGCTGACAAATGCGGTATCGCATGGTACAGGATGCCGATGAGTTCGATCGTCGTCTTACCCACATCTCGCCCTTCGGGATTGCTGAAAATCTCTGACAACTGCTCAAGATCGTGCGACCAGTCAGTCATGTGAAAAATGAAGTCGTGGCGGCGGCGTTCGTATTCTAGCTCGCCAAGTTCGTCCCGAAGCTCTTCCTGATCATCGTCGAATACTCGACCGAGTAATTCCTTGAGGGCAGTTTCCGATCGCGTCATTTTAGCTCCCCGTCTCATGTCTCCAGTTCTCGATTCTCTGCTCCCATTCCTCACGAGTGTTTCGCCCAACGTATGGAAGCATATTCTCCATCTGCTGAATCCACACGTCGGCTTCCTTTCTCCAGTGCGGCGCTTCGCGACTCGTCGGATTCTGCCGAATTTTTTCCAGATGCGCCTCCACTTGCGGGGCCAATCCTTGCAATCGTTTCAAGGCTCGTTTTCTGGTCATCGCAATGGCCAGGCGCCTGCGTAGTAATCCGTCGTCGCTGATCCAATTCTATCATCGCCAATCTAATCCTGCGTTGCCACCAACCCACGATTGTCCATTCGAATCAATCGCGGCACAAATCCCTGCCAGCGTTCGCGGAAGAGGTCCCATTCCATGCGGCCCCAGTTGGAAAGATACACATGGCGATCGTCAAAACCGTAGGCGACCATCCAGTGGCCGGCGGGAAGATGCCAGCGCAGAATTTGCGGCCCAGGCGTCGTGAGCATCACGATGACCGGCCGTTGTTCGGCGAGAGACAATCGCAACTCCGCCTCACCTTGGATGGCTTCCGTCGACAGATCGAAACCGCGACAAATCTGTTCGACGCGGCGACGGCTGGTACCGAGCCACCCGCCGAGATTATCCGGCGGAAATTCGCGCTCGATCGTGGGCATGACATCGGCGCTGGCTTCGAGTTTGCCATGATGCGTCAGGAAGGTGCAGGCGGCAGCCTGGCCGCAATTGAAGCGCGAGTGGCGGCCGTCCCAGTTTACGAATTCGAAAATGGAATCGAGCCCACGATAACGATCGGGCAGGCAGTCGTCAGGACGAATTAGACCGGCCATCGTTGCTCACCATCTTCCCGAAGGATCATATCGCCCGAATACCTCCGCCATGGCGTTCATGAGTTCGCCGACGGTGCAGCGGGCCTGCGCGGCGTCGATGAGGGCGGGCATCAAGTTGGTCTTTGCGCTGGCCGTGCGCTTCACGGCGTCGAGATTCCGCCGCACCGCGTCGTCTTCGCGCTTCGATTTGATCTTTTTCAGATTGGCCATCTGGTCGCGTTCGACCGATGGGTCGATTACCAGCGTCTCGATCGGCTTTTCCTCGGCTTCGGTGAAGGCATTCACGCCCACGATCAATTTTCGCCTGGCGTCGACTTCGCGCTGATAGGCAAACGCCGCGTCGGCGATTTCCCGGCGGAAGAAGTCCTTGTCGATCGCCGCCAGCATACCGCCCAACTCATCGATCCGATCGAAATACCGGGCCGCGTCGGCTCGCATCTGCTTCGTGAGCGTCTCGACAAAATAACTCCCGCCGAGCGGATCGACGGTGTTGGTGACGCCGGTCTCGTAGCCCAGTACTTGCTGCGTTCGCAGGGCCAACGTGACGGCGTGTTCGGTCGGCAGGGCGAGCGTCTCGTCCATGCTGTTGGTGTGCAGGCTCTGGCAGCCGCCCAGCACCGCAGCGAGCGCCTGATAGGCCACGCGGATCAGGTTCACTTCCGGCTGTTTGTCCTGAAGCGAGCATCCCGCCGTCTGGGCGTGGAAGCGCAGCTTCCAGGAGCTTTCGTTCTTGGCGCCGTAGCCGTCGCGAAGCGTCTCGGCCCAGATCGCCCGGGCGGCGCGATACTTGGCGATCTCCTCAAAGACATCGTTGTGAGAGTTGAAGAAGAAACTCAACCGCCCGGCGAACTCATCGACATTCATCCCGCGTTCGAGGCAGACATCGACGTAGTGGAAACCATCGGCGAGCGTGAAGGCCAATTCCTGCACCGCGGTCGAACCCGCCTCGCGGATGTGATAGCCGCTGATCGAAACCGGGTTCCATTGCGGCACGCGCTTGGCGCAGAACTCAATCGCGTCGCACACCAGCCGCACCGATGGTTCGGGCGGAAAGACGAACTCATTCTGGGCGTGGAATTCCTTTAAAATGTCGTTTTGCGTGGTACCGCGCAGGTACTTCCAGTCAATGCCGCGATCCTGGGCGTTGGCCAAGTAAAAGGCCATGATCACGATGGCTGGAGCGTTGATGGTCATCGACACGGAGACCTTGCCGAGGTCGATGCCGTCGTAAAGCTCCTTCAAATCATCGAGGGTGGAGACGGCGACGCCCAGGCGGCCGACTTCGCCGAGCGCCCGCGGATCGTCGCTGTCCAGGCCCATCAGTGTGGGCAAATCGAACGCCGTGCTGAGCCCGGTCTGACCCTGCTTCAACAGGAATTTGAATCGCTCATTGGTCTGGCGAGGCGTGCCAAAGCCGGCGAATTGCCGCATGGTCCAGAGCCGGCTGCGATACATGGTCGCATGCACGCCGCGGGTGAACGGGAACTGCCCGGGATAGCCGAGGTCGCTTTCCGGGTCAAAGCCGTTGAGCGTTTCCGGTGTATAAAGCGGCTCGATCTCGACGCCCGAGACCGTGGTGGTCGGCCGCTCGGGCGCCGGCGCCTTTGCGGCGTCCGCTTCCCATCGTTCCGCACCCGACGTGGTGACCGTGGACATGCGAATTCCCCTTCCGCGATGAATGCCCGACTGCGATACGCTCATTGTGTCGGCGCGGGGAGTCGCGGTCCAGTCCAGACACCGATAATACCCGCCGTAGCTGCTTGGCATCCAGCGCTTGTTCGGGTACGATTTCCATACCCGCCTTGACGCTCTGATGGTCGGTGCCCATTCCCATGAATCGTTGGCTGATGTCCCTGATCGCGCTGGCGTGCTCGGCTAGCTTCATTGCGGCCGGAGAACACTGGGCGTTTGCGCCTCTGCGCGTGGTCCAACTGCCGAAGGATGCGAACGCATCCAATCCGATCGATTGCTTCCTGAACGCGAAGATTCGCGAACTTCAACTCACGCCCGCGCCGGTTTCCGACAAAATCAAGCTCATTCGCCGAGCGACGTTCGATCTTATCGGTCTGCCGCCAACGCCGGAAGAGATCGACGTGTTTTTAAATGACCAGTCACCCGATGCTTTCTCGAAACTGATCGAACGGCTGCTGGCGTCGCCGCACTATGGCGAGCGATGGGGCCGGCACTGGCTCGATCTGGCCCGTTACGCCGACACCGCGGGCGAAACCGCCGACTTCCCCGTGCCGCACGCGTGGCGCTATCGCAACTGGGTGATCGACGCTTTCAATCGCGATTTGCCTTACGACGAGTTTGTCCGCGAACAACTTGCGGGTGACGTTCTCGCCCATCGGCCTGGCGTGTCCGACGCTCACTTTGCCGAACTACACACGGCGACCGGCTTCATCAGCGTCGCCCGGCGCTTCGGCTACGACATTCTCAAAGACCACTACCTCACCATCGAAGACACCATCGATACGCTCGGCAAGTCGATGCTGGGCCTGACGCTCGCCTGCGCCCGCTGCCACGATCATAAATACGACCCGATCAGCCGCTTCGATTATTACGCCCTCTACGGCATTTTCGAAAGTACGCATTACCCGCATCCCGGCTGCGAAAAAAACAAGATGGCGAGCGGCCTGATGATGGCCCCGATGCGGTCCGCCAGGGACGAAAGCTGGTGGCGGCGAGCGCTCGATGTCGTGCCGATCTACGCTGTCACCGAGGGTCAACCGCACGACGCGCAGTTGCAGATTCGCGGCGATCCGGAAGATCGCGGCGAAGTCGTACAACGGCACTTCCCAACGATTTTTGGCGGACAGCCGGTTTCGAAAAACGCCGGCAGCGGCCGATTGGAATTGGCCGAGTGGATATTGGGCCCGGCGAAGCATCTCGCCGCCCGCGTCATGGTCAATCGCATCTGGCAGCATCATTTTGGAACCGGGCTGGTTTCGACGCCAAACGATTTCGGCACGCGCGGCAGCCCGCCCAGCCATCCCGAACTGCTCGACTGGCTGGCGGCGAAGTTCATCGATTCCGGCTGGTCGATCAAGGCAATGCATCGGCTGATCATGAGTTCGCGAGCCTATCAGCGGGCGAGTCGGCCGGGGCATGACATCTGGCTGGGGAGATTTTCCCGCCGGCGACTGAGCGCCGAGGAGATTCGCGACTCGATTCTCGCGGTCAGCGGCGATCTCGATCGCACGCCGGGAAAGAGCCACCCGTTTCCGCCTGAGAAAAGTTGGGGCTTCACGCAGCACGCCCCTTTCTCGGCGGTCTATGATCACAACAAGCGCAGCATTTACCTGATGGTGCAACGGATCAAGCGGCATCCGTTCCTGGCGTTGTTCGACGGCCCGGACGCCAACGCCAGCACGCCCGACCGGATCGCAACCACGGTGCCGACGCAAGCGTTGTTCTTCATGAACGATCCGTTCGTGCACGCGAAGGCGGCGAGCTTCGCCAGGCGATTGGAATCACTGCCGAACGATGAGGCGAGGCTCGACCGGGCCTATCGCCTTTGTTATGGCCGCGGCCCAACCGAGCGCGAGCGGGAAATCGCCAGGCGCTTTCTGAACGATTCAAACCGCGATTCCTGGGCGTCCTGGATCCGCGTTATGTTCGCGGCGAACGAGTTTATCTACGTGGACTAATACCATGAACCCCACTCGTCGCACGTTTGTTCGTTCGGCGGTCGCAGGCTCAATCTTGTGGCCGGCGATCTTGCGGCATGTCGTGGCGGAGGACCCGTTGTCGCCACGGCCGGCGCAGTTCACGCCGAAGGCTGAGCGGGTGATTTTCCTTTACATGAGCGGCGGCGTGTCGCATGTCGATACCTTCGACCCCAAGCCAAGACTCGCCGCGGACCATGGCAAACCGGTCAAGCTCGACCACCCCGAGACGCGGAATCGGCCGGGCTATGAGAAACTGTTCTTGAAGCGCCGACAATGGGAGTTCAAAGCATCGTCGAATTGCGGCACGGAAATCAGCGAACTGTTTCCGCACCTTTGCGAATGCATGGACGATGTGGCTCTGATTCGCTCGATGCATGGCGATCACTCGAATCATTACAACGCCACGCTGGGCATGCACACCGGCTCGTTCAATTTCGCCCGGCCGAGCATTGGCTCGTGGGTGAGCTACGGGCTCGGCTCGCCCAACCGTAATTTGCCGTCGTTCATTGTGATCGCGCCGCATACGCCTTACGCGGGCAGCCAGGTTTGGGCGTCGGACTTTTTGCCGGGCAGCCACCAGGGCACGCTGGTCGCGCCGGGCGCCGAGCCGATGCGGAACATCAAGCCGCGGGTGCCCGACTCGCAACAACGCCGCGAACTTGAAGCGCTCGGCGAGATCAATCGCCTGAACCTGGAACGCGACGGGCACGATCCGGCGCTTGAGGCTCGCATCCGCACCTTTGAAACGGCGTTCGGCATGCAGACCGCCGCCCCGGAGGCGTTCGACCTGTCGCGCGAGAGCGATTCCACGCTCGCCCTTTATGGCTTGAAACGCGGACAAACCACCGGCTTCGGCTGGCAATGCCTAGCCGCCCGGCGACTCGCCGAGCGCGGCGTGCGCTTCATCGAACTGATCGACACCGGCTCGTCGAGCAACTGGGATTCGCATGGCGACATGAACGACCATGTTCGCCTGGCGAAAAATGTCGATCAGCCGATCGCGGGATTGCTGAAGGATTTGAAGCGCCGCGGCATGCTGGATTCGACGCTGGTGGTCTGGACCACCGAATTTGGCCGCACGCCGTTCAACAATTCGGCCGACGCCAAGGGGCGTGAGCATCATTCGTGGGCCTTTTCCTCCTGGCTGGCGGGCGGCGGCGCGAAAGGCGGCATCGCCTATGGCAGGACCGACGAATACGGCATCAAGCCGGTCGAAGACGATGTCCATGTGCACGATTTCCACGCGACGATTCTGCACCTGCTCGGCCTGAATCATTTGAAGCTCACCTATCGCCACGCCGGCCGCGATTTCCGCCTGACCGACGTCGCGGGGAAAGTGGTGCAGGACGTTCTTGCCTGACCGAAACGGCGTCGGCGAATACAACTCTCGTTACGTTTCGCACTCACGAACTTGCTCCTCCGATTCGGGAGTCTCCCCATGCACGCGCGCCTTTCGTTGTTGGCCCTGGCGTTTGCCGCGTCGGTCAGCGTCGCCGCCGATCCGCCCGGCGACATCCGCGAACTGAAACTCCGCGACTGGCAGCCACGGTCGATGATGGCGACCAAGACGAGCATCATCGAAAAGCCGATGTTCCCGGTCATCGACATTCACAATCACCTGGGGACCGGCAAGGCGTGGCTGACGCCGCAGCGTGTCGCGCATTATCTCAAGGAAATGAACGATGCCGGCGTGCAGACGGCGATTGATCTCGACGGCATGTGGGGCGACCGGCTCAAGGAGACGCTGGCGGCCCTCGATCAAGCGCATCCGGGGCGATTTCTGACCTTCGCCCAGATCAATTTCGCCGGGCTCGACGACGCCGACTGGGGCGATCGCGAAGCCAAGCAATTGGAAGAGAGCTTCAAGATGGGAGCGCGCGGGCTGAAGTTTCACAAGACCTTTGGCCTCTATTATCGCTTCAAAAACGGCAAATTCCTGCGGATCGATGACCAGCGGCTCGACCCGGTCTGGGAGATGTGCGCCAAGTATCATCGGCCGGTGCTGATTCACACCGCCGACCCGGCGGCCTTCTTCACGCCGCTCGACCGCTTCAACGAACGCTGGCACGAACTGAACGCCCATCCGGATTGGCTCTTCTACGGCGACCATTTCCCCAAGCGGCAGGACCTGCTCGATCAGTTGCACCGCGTGATTGGTCGGCATCCGAAGACCACCTTCATCAACACGCACTTCGGCAACAACGCCGAGGACTTGGCCGCGGTGGCGGAGAAGTTGGACAAGTATCCGAATATGTACGTCGATATCGACGCCCGCATTTCCGAACTCGGCCGCCAACCCTACACGACGCGGAAGTTCCTCATCAAGTATCAGGATCGGGTGATGTTCGGCACCGACACGCCGCCCAAGGCCGAGGCGTATCGCGTGTATTACCGTTTCCTGGAAACCGACGACGAGTATTTCGATTGCGCCGCGAGCCACCATTTGCAGGGCTTTTGGCGGATCTATGGCATCTATCTGCCCAAGGAAGTGCTGCGCAAGGTTTATCGCACCAACGCCGAGCGGCTGTTGGGGATCAAGAGCGACGCGGAGCGACCCGCCCGGCATGAACTGCGCGTGCGGCCGACGGAGGATTTCACGGTGACCGGCGATGGTTCCGCCGCGGCCTGGAAAAAGGCCGAGTGGCAATCGCTGGCGGCTCGTGGCGTGAAAGGTCCCGCCCACGATTCGAAAGTCAAAATGCTTTATTCTAAAACGGGTGTGTACGTTCTATTCCACGGTTCGGATTCGAAACTCACCGCGGCGATGAGAGATGGCGACCGCCTCTGGACCGAGGATTGCTTCGAGGTCTTTTTGCAACCCGACGAAACTCAACCGAGCTACTTCGAGTATGAGATTTCGCCGCTGGGTTCAGAGTTGTCGCTGATGATCACGCACCGCGACGGCAAGTCGACGCGGTGGCAGCCGTGGGCTCTTGACGAGGGCTCGAGCCGGGCCACCCGGCGAGCGACCGCGGTCGCGGGCGGCGAAAAGAAATCGAACGCCGCCATCTCCGGCTGGTCCGCGGAGGTGTTCATCCCCTACGCGCTGCTGGAGCCGCTGCAAAACCTCCAACCCAAGCCCGGCGACCGCTGGCACGCCAACTTTTATCGCATGGATCACGACGACGGGCATGCCACCGGCTGGCACTGGGCCCCCGTCGGCCAGAGTTTCCATGAATTTCAGAGGTTTGGGACGCTGGTGTTTGAGTGATTGGCGAATGAGAGCGCGGTGCTGCGCCGATTGCAAACTTTCAGTAAGTCGTGCCAACGTGAGGCGAATGGATCACGGGTGGATTTGCGGGCACTAGGGTGGGGGAATACCCAAGTCGCGGCATATTTTTCTGCAGAGTGGATCCGGAATCTCGGAGTGGCGGGGCACTGCGGATCGGCGGCCGTTCGCGGGATTCCCCCACCACGAATGCCGTCTGCCTTCGCGCACCAAGATGCAGCCGTGGCTTCCTAGGTGCTGAAGCATCTCGTGCCGTTTCACGCCGGAATGCTCACTTCCTCAAATGTGCCTTGGGCTGCCGCGCGTGCATCAGCACGGTTCATCTCCAAGGCTTCTTCCAGCGCATCGCGAAGGTTTTCGAGCAGTTCGTCACGCGAACGGCCTTGCGAATTGACGCCGGGCACCTCTTCCACCCAGCCGATCCACCATTCGCCATGCTGTTGAATGACGGCGGTGTACTTCGCGGCCATAAATGTCTCTCCTCAGCGGGCACGAATTCGTTCGCCTCGATCCAGTATATCGCCTCGCAAGTGGAAGTGCCCCAAGCGCGGAGCGACAAAGCACTACAGTTTTACTCAATCATTCGATCCTTCATGATCGCTGTCTTCGCACTCGATCGACGTATTAAAGGCCAACGTCCATTTTTTCCTGCTTCTATAGAGCGATGATTCTGTCCACAAATCGGTCTCAATGCAAAAGAATCGCGTGCCAACGGGCCGACCATTTATTGCGTCGCACGCCGCCTGTTGCGTTCACAGCGGAGCGCTATTTCCGCCCCCGGCAAACCGCTTAATGCACGCCGCAAAGTTTTCGGCGTAAGCCTCGAAGCAATTCAGTTCGTGATTGTAACGGAAGACCGCGAACTCCTTTTGGCCATTCTGCACGTCGAAGCAGAAACAGTCGCCGTGATCAGTCGTGGCGAACATCACGCCGTTGACGGCATTGGTCTCTTCGTCGGAATCGGTCGCTCCGGCCCGATACGTCTGAGTGTCGAATTCGTCTGGTGTAACAATTGTGGCCGTGAAACCCTCTTGCTCGTCAACGTTTTCAAACGACACAGGGCCGACCTTGGTGATAAATTCGACATACGACTTGGGCAATTTGAACCGAAGCCGGCGTTCAATCGACCGGATGTCGAAGGTCGTTTCAATATTGGTCGAATGGGTTCTGACATAATCGCGAAACCACTTGGCATCCTCGTCTGACAAGGTTCCATCGGCGTGCAACTGAATGCCGCTTGCCTCAATCGCCCGCAATTTTACCGCAATCCAATCGGATTCGGCTTTGTTCGGTGCATAAGTTTTGCCGCAGCTCGCCTGGTAGAAGCCTTTGGCTTTGATCTTCCTGAATAGGTGGAGAAGTCGCACCGAAATGAAGAGTTCGCGATCAATCCATTTGTCCCAGCCACGCTCGTCAGAGGCCCATGTCGAGGATTTGAAAACTTCGAACTCAGATTCGCCGATCCATCCGTCCCGGTTTTTCACGCCGAAAACACACTCGCTGTATTGAGTTCCCGGATGCGCGGAACGCGGCTCGCCACAGGTATCGCAGCGCGGAATTGACGATTTGACCTTCGCGGTTGTCACCTGATGTTTTGGAACTGCGAGAAACCACGGGGTTTCTTCGGTCGTTCCCTTAAAGCACGTAGGAAAGTAATCGCAATGGTCAGGTGCGATGAGTTCCAAGACCCGGCGAACTCGTTGGCGAACAAAGAAGTTCCCGTTTTCGGCCATCGCCAATTCATTCGGCGACATGGTGCGGCTCTTCACAAGAAAATACGGCTGCGGAACATGATCAAGATCCGGGAATCCGCATTTTGGGCATTTCGGTGGAAGTGGATTGACCGGGTCGTCGATCATATTTCGACAATCCATGCGATCGTCGGATCCCGTGATTTCAACGCAACGCATGGGCGTTTTGACCTCGATGAATTTGTCTTGTTCTTTGCTTCCCATCGTGCGAGAGCCACTGCCGTCCCGAGGAGATTTTGCTTGTTGATCTCTCCCAATGCAAGCACGTGAATTGCGGGTTCGTCGTCGCCCAGAGTCGACCGACTTCATCTGCGATGCAGGTTACGCGATTTGATTTCGTAACGCCTGCCGATTTTGTAGACGGCGACTGTCCGAGATCATTTCATTTTCCGACATGGCGAGACTTCCAGAACCCCAACAACCCGACGGCTACTTGGTCACTTCCCGGCGAATATTCCACATCTCCTCGAATAAGGCCTCGTCTTCGGCGTCCCAGGGATGTTGGCCGTGCAGGTCTTTGCATAAGTCGCCGACCGCGGTCAGGAGTTGGGCGACGCGCGATGGGGGAAACACGCAGGACAAGCATCGCAGTGAGGCGAATAGCTCCGCTCGTGCGTTGGCGTCCGTCATCTGGTGTTCCTCGGGCACAAACTGTCGGTCGGCGTCTGTCGCGGCAATGCAAGTCCGGAGTTTCGACCGGATCCCGGCAAGCCGAACCGCGTGAACGGGCAGCGTTGCTGAACAGCAACGAGCTCCCAGTCCGTCACGCGGCTCGGCTTGACGGGACGCCGATGGTTCCAGTGCGAAACATCATCGGGCGCGGCATCCTCGTCGCGGTCCGATCGCCGCCGGGGAAAGTCGGCCAATTAACTAAAACGAATCGCGGTTCAAACGTGTCGCGCCAATACGAAAAAAATTCGCGAAATCTTGGAATTGCGATTTGCGACGGTCACTGCGCGATCCCCGGCAAGCCGAGCCGTGGATGCGCGCGGTTCGAAATCGCCTAGAAGTTGTGGCGTGCCATGCAACACCCGAATAGAATCGATTTTGTTGCCGGCAACTCCGCTTGACGGGCTCGCCTGAATGGTGCAAAGAACTTGCTGATCTGCAGACGCGTCGGCGCGTTGTTCCTGCCAGCCGATCTCTTCTGGATGCTTGTGGGTGAAAATCAAAATGATGCGATCCGCCAGGCGACTCGGTTGGCTGCTGGTCTGGATCGTGCTGCCGTTGGCCCGGGCCGAGCCGCCAGCGACAAACGCCAAGACCGGGACAGTGAGCGGCGCCGTCATCTACCAGGCGGACTCAAAACGGCCCTGGCGGCAGTCGCGGTACTACATCAAGGATCCGGCGAAGGGCGAATTGGCTGAGGCCCTGGTCGCGATCGTCGGCAAGGATCTCGGCAAGACCGCCGCAAAGCCGAAGCCGGCGACGATCGTCGTTGACCAGAAGAATTTCATGTTCGTGCCGGAGATTGTCGCCATTCGCGCCGGCGATCAAGTCAAGTTTCTCAATAGCGACAAGGAACTGCACAATGTGAATGTGTTTCACAAGCTGCACTCGTTCAACGTGACCATGCCGTCCGGCGGCAGCCATATCGAGCCATTCGAACACGCCACCGAGATCACGCGGCCCTATCAGCTCGGCTGCGTCTACCACGGGGCGATGCGCGGCTGGGTCTATGTGTTCGATCATCCGTTTTTCAAAATCACCGGGGCCGATGGCGCCTACAAGCTTGAGCATGTGCCGCCGGGGAAATATCGATTGGAAATGGTCCACCCGGCGGGGCAACTTCGTTGGAGCGAAGAGATCGAAGTGAAACCCGGGCAGGTGATTCGCAAGGATATTCGCGTGTCGCCGGATAATCCGTTACGGCGAAAATGAAAGCAATTCGGCAAAGGAGAATTGAATGGCCTCTCAGCAAATGAATCGGCGCGGTGCGTTGCAGTTGGGCTCGGCGACGATCGCCGCACTGTTTGCGGAAATGGCGTCGCCTGGGTTTGTTTTCCCCGATCAAACCGAAGGCGAAACACTCGTACCGTTTCTGGACATGCCCCGAACGCCGGCGAACCGGCTGGACTGGGAGACGCTCGACGAGTGGATCACGCCACAGGACCAGGTCTTCAACGTCCAGCATTACAACATTCCCAACATTGACGAATCGAAATACCAACTCGAGATCACGGGCTTGGTCAAAAAGCCGGTCGAGTTCACGATGGAGCAGATCAAGAAAATGCCGCGGAGCGATCAGTTGATGACGCTGGAATGCTCCGGGAACGGCGCCTCAAAAGGGTTCATGAACGCCGTTTACAACAGCAAGTGGACGGGCACATTGCTCGGTCCATTGCTGAAATCGTGCGAAATCGATCCCAAGGCGATCGAGGTCGCTATCATCGGCACGGATCATCAGAAGGAGACGTTGCGGAAAGGCACTCCGCGAGAAACGACATTCGACGTCCCGTTTGGCCGCAGTCTTTCGCTGGCGGACGCCATGAGCGACAAGGTGCTCCTGGCTTACGAACGCAACGGCCAGCCGCTGGAGAAACGAAACGGTGCGCCGCTGCGATTAATTGTGCCCGGCTGGTATGGCATCGCCAATGTGAAATGGCTGCATCGCATCGAGCTTCGCGATCGGCGCTATGTCGGCCGATTCATGGGCCGCGACTATGTAACAGTTCGAGGCGAACGCCGGGGGAATGAAATCGTCTATGTTGAAACTTCGGTCGGCAAGATGAATCTGAAATCAATCGTTGCCCGCGTCACCCAGCTCCCGGCGAAGAACGGATTGGTCCCGCTCAAGGCCTACGGCGCGGTCTGGGGCGACGGCACCGAAGTAAAAAAGGTCGAGGTGCAGGTCGATGATGGCGCCTGGAAGGAAGCGAAGCTCGCCAAGGGACCACGCTCCAAATATTGTTGGACCTTTTTCTCAATTGATCTGGGCGGCCTGAAGCCCGGCAAACACCGCCTGGTCTCACGGGCCACCGACGTCAAGGGCCGCGTGCAGCCGACCGCCAAGGACGACGAGATCGCACTGAAGCGAACGTATTGGGAAGCGTACGAGCAATGGCCGCGCGAGATTGAGATCAAGGGATAGTGCCGCTACGCGGAAATTCTAAAGTCCGACAGATAAATTCCAAACGATAATCGACGTACAATTACATTGGAAAGCGCACGGTCCAGGTTGCAAGTCAGTCCGCGAGGCGCCGATGGCAGACAAGAGCACACTCCTGACGGTGGACAAATCCGCGATCGCGAAGGCGCGATTTCGGGAGTTGGTTCGCCAATGGAAACAGGCGACTGCCTACCTATCGTCGATCACCGAAATGTCGATGCACCCCGCGTATCAGCAAATCATTGGCATGGGCGAGGCGGCACTGCCATTGCTGTTCGAGGAACTTCGCCGGGAGCCCGATCATTGGTTTTGGGCGCTCAAATCGATCACGGGGGAAGACCCGGTGGCGCGGGATGATCGCGGGAAACTGGACCGAATGACACGTGCCTGGCTCGAATGGGCCCAAGCCCATGGGTACTGAGCGTGTCCCTTGAGTTGTTGTTTCCCCGGCTAGTAAGCGAAGGATTCGCCGAGACGAGTTCGGCGACGGCAAGGTACAACTGCATCGCCTGGGCCGCTGGCCGGACCGACGACTGGTGGTGGCCCGATCCGCTTGGCAATTATCCATGGCCCGTGGGAGTGCCACGGACGGTAACCATTGAGACGTTCTATCGGGCGTTAGAGACCTTGGGTTATGTGCGTTGTGAGCACGGAGACTAGAGCCCGAATTCGAGAAAGTCGCTGCTCTACGCGACAATGGACTGCCGACACACGCCGCGCGGCAGTTGCCCGACGGCCAATGGACAAGCAAACTCGGCAAGGAAATTGACATCTCTCACACGTTGGCCGGACTCGAAGGGCCGATTTACGGACAAGTGGCCGGATACCTGAAGCGGCCGCGAATGTAAAGTTGATTCCCGATTGATTGAAGTTGCCGTCACTGATTGTTCCTGACAGCCGTGCGGGCGCGCCGGCTGGCACGCCTACTTGGGCACGAGGCGAATCCGAATGCAACCACACCAAATCCGCGGCCGCCGCGATTGGCGTTCGGTGCTCGCTGAGTTCGATTCGTCGACGGCGAGCTTGCCGGCGTCGCTCCATTCCGCAACGGTTGCTCGCCCACGGCCGGAATGTGGAGGCCGAGGCGGCGCTGCGGGAATTGCTCGACCGCTCACCGAATGATTTCGCCGCTCTTCAAGCAGTGGGCATGCTTCTGCGGCGGATGGGGCGCGGCCGGGAGGCCAACGAGTTTCTCGCTCGGGCGGCCCGAGTCGAGGCCGAGCGATTCAACTTTCAACCAAACGACCGCGAGGCCGTCGAACAGTTTCTCGCGGCCGCCGAGCAATGCGAGGCGAGCACGCCCATCGCTCCGGCCGCTTTCGTTACCGCGGTTTTCGACAATGCGGCGGAGCAGTTTGATCGGCATTTGCACGACAGTTTGGAATATCGCGGCCCGGAACTGCTGCTCGATGCGGTTTCCCGGTTGGCGGGCGGTCCGCTTCAGAATCTCCATATTCTTGACCTTGGCTGCGGAACCGGGCTCGCCGGCGAGCTATTCCGTCCGCTCGCGCGGCGACTCGATGGCGTGGACCTCTCATCGAAAATGCTGGAGCAGGCGACCGCCAAGCGACTGTACGATCGGCTTGCGGTCGGCGACGTGGTTGAATTCCTCGCCGGCGGCGAGAATCAATACGACCTGATCATCGCGGCGGACGTGTTCGTTTATCTGGGCGATCTCGCCGCCCGTTTTCGCCGCGGCTAGGCATCGGCTGCAGCCGAACGGACAATTCGCGTTCACCGCCGAGGCCTGCGATGGAAACGACTATTTTCTTCAGCCCGTCCGCCGCTTTGCACATTCAAAGGAATATTTGATTCGGATTGCCGGCACCACCGGCTACGCCGTTCCGTTCCTCGAAGAAAATTCCTTACGGATCGAATCGTATCAGCCGGTCCGTTCGCACGTCTGC
Organism: uncultured Gemmataceae bacterium; assembly: GCA_963815035.1. GTDB lineage: Bacteria > Planctomycetota > Planctomycetia > Gemmatales > Gemmataceae > JBGQCZ01. The sequence goes on along the minus strand of CAWFFC010000009.1, from coordinate 539,158 downwards.
GTGCTCGCGAATTCGGGCGCGGGTTGAGTGAAAATGGCCGCAAATCTTATAGGCACGCCGCTCATCCGCTGTGTAGAATCGGCGTTGGTCGTTCGGGATTCCATACAAGCAACATGGTCGACCTGCGTTTCGGAGAATTTCTCTATGAGGTTGCGTTACGTGCTCATGGTCTTTCCGTTGATGCTGGCCGGACTCTGCGCGATGTTCGGCGTGCGGGAATACGTGCTTGCCGCGCACTCGTCGCAACAGCCCGAGGAAATATCGCTTCGTGACTTGATCAAGCGTGGACCACAGGGAAACCCGAATATCATTCTCAAGGATTTCTCGATATTTGAAGATTATGTCTATGAGAAGCGGTTCGGAGAATGGAAGCGAGTCTGGGTTCCGATCGTCCCGGCGGGAGGCGATGACTTGGTTTCCAGCAAGCTGGCCATTCGAGCATTTCTTTACAGCGAGGAACTCCGCAGCGACAAGGAGGTTCGCCAGCGGTTCGGCAAGCCGAAATTGCGCTGCATGATCAATCCTGAGGCGCCCAAGCCCGGAATCATCGGCAGCATGCTGATCGCGAAGAGCTATCCCGGAACCAACTCCGAGCATTGCATCATCATCGAAGAGGGCAAGGAACCCGCCAGTCCGCTGAAATTGAGTCTTTACGCCACGGGCGTTGTCTTCTTCATCGGCCTGTGTCCGATGATTTGGGTTTCGGCGTGGCTGTTCGACAGAATGAAAGTGGAATCGCCGGCGACCGAGAAGAATCGGCCTGCCGCGAGAAGGCAAGTTTCCGAGACCGTAATGGACGCATTGCCTGTGGATGATGAAACGCCACGAAGCCGACGAACTTGATTCTCATTCATTGTGATTAGCAAATGGGTTACGACTTCCACATCACTCGCGCAGCCGACTGGACCGAAAGTGAATCCGCGCCGATTCTTTTGGACGAATGGAAAGCTTACGTGGCCTCTGACCCGGACTTCCGCCTCGATAACTTTGCCGAGGCGACCACGCCGCAAGGTACGACAATTCGATATGGGAACGAAGGCCTTGCCGTTTGGACGGCCTACCCAAAACACGGACGCGACGGAAACATAGCTTGGTTTGACTACCGCCACGGGCGAATCGTAGTCAAGAACGCCGACAGCGAGATTCGCGAGAAAATGAAGGATCTCGCGAAGTTCTTTGGCGGCCGAGTCGTCGGCGACGACGGCGAAGAGTATTGAGTGCACAATCAAGCATGGTGGGCCTCGGCCTCGCTTCACAGCTCGGTCTCGACCCACCCTACAAAGTCAAAAAGAATTCAGATGTTTGCTACCCGCAACACCCGCCGTTGCGTTGGTTCCAAGGCATTTTCGCGACGAGCATGGAAAGCGGGCAAATATCGGTAATGCCGGCGAAGATGAGGCCGCAGCCGACGAACGCGCCGAGCCCGAAGCCGACTGGATGCACCAGGAAGCCGAGGGCGACGCCGAGCAGGACGAGCGTGCCCATCACGATTCGCATCTGGCGATCGAGCGGGATGACTTTCCGCACGCCGCGATTGACCGGCAGGCCGGCGTCAACGCAAGCCTTGGTGCCGCCTTCGATGTTGATGACGTTGGTGAAACCGGCGGCGTGAAACTTCTCGCACGCCTGCCGGCCCCGGGTTCCGGACGCACAGATTACAAATAAAGGCCGATCGAGACCGCTGTTCCGCTGAGCCATGAACTCTTTCGGATCCAGTTTTTCCAGCGGGACCGATTTGGCGACCTTCAGATGAATTTCCTGGAATTCCGAAGGCGTGCGCACGTCGATCAAGTCAACTTCGCAAATCTGGCACTGTTCGTGTAATTCCTTCGGGGATATCGTTTGCACGGGCATTGGTCTGTCACTCGTTTTCATTTGGGCGATTGGTCATGCTCGTGACCGCGCACGGCGGTCGACTAGCAACTCCATCAACCCGCTCGGGCGTGGCGCGGTTTGGTTGATGCGGACTGGCTGAGTAAGTTTCGCAGCATTTGCGCGGGCGGCGCACCCTCGAACCGCTCGATCAAGCGGCCGTTGCGGAACAGCATCAGCGTCGGCAACGCTTGCACCTGGAAGTGTTCAGCCAATTCGGGCTCATTATCCGCATTCACTTTGACAATTCTGGCCTTGCCCGCGAACTCGGCCGCCAGGCGATCCAGCGTGGGCGCCAGAGCCCGGCAGGGGCCGCACCAGTCGGCGTAAAAATCGACTAGCACTGGCAGGTCGGATTGTAAAACCTCGGGCACAAATTCGCTATAGGTGAGAGTTTTCACGGATTGCTCCCATTTCAACTTGTTTCAATTTGGTTTCACTGGAGTCAAGATTTAGAGGTTTCTCCGCCGGCAGAGGATTCGTGATTCCGTGGCCGGGAACGTTTTTGTAAAGCATCCAATAAACCACCGGCACCAGCAGCAGCGTGAACGCCGTGGACACCACCAGACCGAAAATCAGGGCCCAGGCGAGGCCCGAAAAGACCGGGTCGAGCGTGATGGGCCAGGCGCCGAGCATAGCGGCCCCGGCGGTCAGCAGGATCGGCCGGAAGCGCACCGCGCCGCTCTCGATCAACGCCTCGCGCAGGCTTCCGCCTCGCTCCAGCACGGTCTGAATGAAATCGATGAGCAGGATGGCGTTGCGGTCGGCGATGCCGGCCAGGGCGATCATGCCGATCATGGCCGTCGCGGTAAAGTAGACCGGGTTGGCATGCCCGCCGATTTGTCCGCCGGTAAACACATTCAAGAGCCAGAAACCGGGCATAATGCCGATGATCGTCAGCGGGATCGAGATCATCCGCACCAGCGGCATGGTGTAGCTGCCGGTCTGCCAGACCAGCAAAATATAGATCGCCAACACCGCGCCGCCAAACGCGAGTCCCAGGTCGCGGAACACATCGAGTGTGATTTTCCATTCGCCCTCGCCGATCCAGGAAATTTCGGAGCCGTTGGGAACCGGCCGTTGGCGAAGCCGCGATTGCAGGCCGAGGATCGCCTCGGCGGGAGTGCGGCCGGCGGTTTCGCCATAGACGAAGGCGACGGGACGCAGGTTTTTGTGATAGATCGTCTGCTCCGCGGGTTGCGCCTCGAACTGACCAAGCTCGCCGATGCGGACCACATTGCCGCTCGGAGTTTTCACGCCCAGTCGCGACAGTTCCGCCAGCCCCGAGCGCTCGCCCGGCGGCAGGTTCAAAACAATCATGAGCGGGTTCAATTCATGCGGCAACTGGGCGGCGCCGGCCCGGTTGGTTTGCGGCGAGCCTTCGCCCGGCGACCAGCCGGCAAGTCGCCATGCGCAGGGTGATCGCGATATCCTCGGCACTGACGCCATTGAGCGACGCCTTTTCCTTGTCGACCACGAACACTTCCTTCGAGCGTTCGGTTTCAAAGGTGTCATCCACGTCCACGACGCCCGGTTCGGTCGAGAACAGTTCGCGCATGTGGCGGGCGTCGGCTCGCAAATCGGAGTATTTCTGCCCCGGCTTCGCATAGACCTCGGCGACCAGCGTGCTCAAGACCGGCGGGCCGGGCGGCACCTCGACGATTTTGATCCGGGCCTTGTGTTTGCGGCCGATTTCCTTAAAGCCATTTCGCAACCGCAAAACGATCTCGTGGCTTTGCTGCTTGCGGTCTTCCTTGGCGATCAGGTTGACGCGGAGATCGCCGCCATTGGCCTCGTGCCGCAAGTAATAGTGCCGCACCAGTCCGTTGAAATCGATCGGCGAGGCGTCGCCGGCGAACGACAGCACCTCCGTCACTTCCGGGGCCGTGGCGGCATATTCCGCCAGGTCGTGCAGCGTGGCCTCGGTGTCCTCCAAGGCGTGCCTTCCGGCATATCGACGACGACCTGAAATTCATTCTTGTTGTCGAAGGGCAACATCTTGAGCGGCACGCGGCCGGTCGCGGGCAATGCCATCGAACCGAGCAGCAGCACGATCATCGTGACGACGAGTCCCCAGGCCATCGCCCGGCGATTGAGGAACGGCGTCACGACCGCCTTGTAGATGCGATGCGTCAGCGTCTCGCGGCCTTCGTCGTGGCCATGTCCTGTGCCATATTGCCCGCGCATCACCAGGTAGCTCATCCACGGCGTCACCGTGAATGAGATCACCATCGACATCAGCATGGCGATCGGAACGTTGAGCGCCATTGGCCGCATGTAGGGGCCCATCATGCCGGTGATGAAAAACATCGGCAGGAAGGAAACGATCACTACGAGCGTGGCGACGATGATCGGCGGCCGCACCTCATTCACCGCGGTCAGCACCGCCTGCAATGGCGGCTGTTTCCGCATGCGGAAGTGGCGAAAAATATTTTCCACATCCACGATCGGATCATCGACGACGAGGCCAAGCGAAAGGATCAACGCGAACAGAGTGACGCGATTGATGGAATAACCGGCCAGATAATTGACGAGCAACGTGAGAGCGAAGGTAAGCGGCACGGCGGTGACGACGATGATCGCCTCGCGCCAGCCGAGGGTGAAGGCGATCAACGCCGCGACGATGACGATCGCCAGGCCGAGTTCGCGGACCAGTTCATTGACTTTTTCATTGGCGGTCTCGCCATAGTTTCGCGTGACGCGAACGTCGATGTTGTCGGGAATCGTGGTCTGGCGAAGTTCGTCGAGTTTCTTTTCCAGGTCGTGTGCAACCCAGACGGCGTTGCTGCCCTTGCGCTTCGCCACCGCGACGGTGACGGCAGGATAGTCGATGTCGCGCTTGTCGGCGTCCCTGGCAGCGGGGCCGAACCGAATTCGCGTGTAATTGATCGGTTCCTCGGGCCCGTCGGTTACCTGGGCGATATCGCGCAAATAAACCGGCCGGCCGTCATAGACGCCGACGACCAGGCTTTCGAGTTCGTGAGCCGAGCGGACAAACGGCCCGGCCTCGACCTGCACGTCGCGATCGTTGCTGCGAAAGTTGCCGGCTTGCACCGTCACATTTGCCCCGCGTAGGACCTTTTCGACATCGAGCGGCGTCACTTGGCGTGAGGTGGTTTGTTCGGGGTTGAGCAGGACGCGGATCTGCCGCCGGCGGCCGCCGATGACTTCGGTTCGGGCGGTATTCTCGACCGATTGCAGGGCGATTTCAACCTGCTCGGCGACGCGGCGAAGTTCAAAATCATCCGCGGTGCGGCTCCAGAGCGTCGCGTTGAACATGGGAACGTCGTCGATTTCAATCGGCTTGACCACCCAGCCGGTGACGCCGGGCGGCACCTGGTCGATGTTCATCGAGATCTTGTTGTAAAGCTTGACCAGGCTCTTCTCGCGATCCTCGCCGACATAGAAACGGACAGTCACCACGGCCTGGCCCGGCCGCGACATCGAGTAAACATACTCGACGCCATCGATCTGATAGAGCAACCGCTCGAGCCGATTGGAGACTTGTTGCTCGACAACCTCGGCGCTGGCGCCGGGCATTTGCACATAGACGTCGGCGAGCGGCACGACGATCTGCGGCTCTTCTTCGCGTGGCGTCAGGTAGAGCGCCGCGACGCCCGAGACGAGCATGACCAGGATGAGCAACACGGAAAGATTGCCGCGAAGAAACGCCGCGACAATTCGCGAAACCCAGCCCTCGGATTGACCGTTCGCGTTCATGGAGGACTCATTTGCCCGGCAGGGCGACGTTTTCGTTTTCGCTCAGGCCGGAAAGCACCTCGACCTTGTCGCCGAAGGAGCGGCCCGCTCGGACGAAGCGCGCTCGAGTTTGCCGTCGGGGGTGGCGACCTCGGCCAACTCGAGTTGGCCGACTTGCCGGATTGCCGCCACGGGAACAAGCAGCCGCGAGGTATGCCCGATGGGAACCGTCACGCGGCCGAACATGCCGGCGTAAATCGGCGCGGATAGATCGGCCGGGAGCGAGACTTTGATTAATACCGAGCGCGAGGCCTGCTGCGCCTGCGGCACGATTTCGCGGACCGTGCCGATGCCGGCAACGCCCGCCGCGTCAATTCGCAACGGCAGTTTCTGGCCGATTGTGACGGCGAGCGCTTGGCTTTCCGGGACCGCGGCGTGCAGTTCCAATTCGTGAACGTCTTGAATGTTTAAAAGCGCCTTACCCGGCACCGCGAGATCGCCGGGGTCTGCATAGCGGTCGGCCACCACGCCGGCCGATGTCGCCTTGATCTTCGTATACGTCAATTGAATGTCAATCCGGCTGGCTTGCTCGCGATAACGGCGGACCAGCGCTTGCGATACGTTATAGACGCCGGTCGCACGATCCTTCTCGTCCTTGCTGGCGGCGGCTCCCACGGCCATCACGCGGTCGTATTCGCGTTTGCGTTGGTCCAGGTCGGCCTCGGCGGCGGAAAGTGCTGCGGTCGATTCACGTTGCTGGGCCAGCAATTCGCGATCATCGAGCACAATCAGCGGATCGCCTGGCTTGACCTTGTCACCGGGCTGCACTTTTACTTCTTGAATCGTGGCGATGATTTGGCTGGCGATGTCGGCCTTGCGTCGCGGCTGCACCGAGCCGACCGCGGTGATCGTTTCCTCGGCCCGCGCCAATTCCACCGGGACCAATGAGCGGCCCGCCGCGCTGGGACGATCAAGCGGTTCCTGGCCCGGCGAAACCTTTTCGCGAAAGGCGCCGCCCATCCAGGCCAGGAACAGCACGAGCGCTGCCAAGCCCAAGGCGGTCGTGCCGATCTTGCGGCCGATTTGCAGCCAACGCTTCGCGCGATCGCTCATGGCTCGTAATCTCGATCGGACTCAAGCGGGGTGGATTGAACTTTGTCTTCGGTGGGCCGCAAACTCGGCCCGCAACTGCTGCTCATTCAGGTGGGCACGCCCATTTTTGGCAATAGCCAGGTTTGCAGGACCAACCATGCGACCAGGATCCCGACAAAAATCAGAATTTCCATGGGAAACCTCTTGATGTTCATGCTTGTATCGCCTTCCAGGTCCGGTACGAGCCGGTGAGATTCCGGCAGCGAAAGCCGTGCTGCGTCAACATTCGGCATGCGGTATATGACCGCTGCCCCGACTGACAGTGGACCAATAACTCGCGATCCTTCGGAAGTTCGTTCAACCGTTGCCGCAATTCGCCGAGTGGAATGTGGATCGAGTTGGGGATCGAGCCCGCGTCGCGCTCGTGCTTGTCCCGCACGTCCAGAATCAGCGAGTCGGTTTTTCCGACTTCGTGCCATTGGGCAGTTTGCACTAAGCCGGCGAGCACGTTCTGCGCCGCCATCCCGGCCAGGTTGATCGGATCCTTGGCGGATCCGAACGGCGGGGCGTAGGCCAGTTCGAGTTCGGCGAGATCGTTCACCGTCATTCTACCGTGCATGGCAGTCGCCAGCACGTCGATGCGCTTGTCTGCTCCATCGCGGCCGACGATCTGGGCGCCGAGAATCTCGCCGGAGATCGGCGCGAAAATCAACTTCATGGCCAGCGGCTCGGCGCCGGGGTAATAGCCCGCGTGCGAATTCGGGTGCAAATGCACGATTTCGTGGGGAATTCCGAGTCGTTTGAGCGCCTTCTCGTTAGCGCCGACGCCGGCGGCGGCTAGTTCAAACACGCGAACGATTGCCGTGCCGAGTGTGCCTTGATAGATCGAGTCGCGGCCGGCGATATTGTCGGCGGCGATCCGTCCCTGGCGATTGGCCGGACCGGCCAGCGGAACCAAAGTGAATTCCCCCGTGACGGGATCGCGCACCTCGACTGCGTCGCCGACGGCCCAGATGTGTGGGTCGCTGGTGCGCATCCGCACATCCACGCGAATGCCGCCGCGGGCGCCGATGTCCAATCCAGCGGCCTTCGCCAGGCCGATTTCCGGACGGACTCCCAGCGCCAGAATCACCACGTCGGCGGGGATTCTCGTTCCGCTCTTCAGAACCACTTCCGAAGCACACGCTTCTTGTGCGGATTCGAAGCTGACGACCGGATCATTCAAGTGAACTTTGATGTCATTTTTGATCAGCTCGGCCTGGAGGTGAACCGCCATTTCGGGGTCGAGCGGGGCCATCAGTTGCGGCAAGGCCTCGACGACAGTGATGTTCAGTCCCAGGCCATGCAGTTGCTCAGCCATTTCCAGGCCGATGAATCCACCGCCGACGATCACGGCGTCGATTGCGGTTCGCGATTCGATCCAGTCGATAATCGCCTTCGTATCAGGGATATTACGGAGTGTAAAATGTCCCTCGCGGTCTATGCCGGGGATGGGCGGCCTCAAGGGCGCGGCCCCGGGGGCCAGAATCAATTCGTCGTACCGTTCTCGTGAAATGGCGCCGGTTTCGAGATTCTTCGCTTCGATTTCGCGGCGCAGCCGGTCGATGGCGATGACTTCGTGGCGGGTCCGCACATCGAGGTTGAACACATCGTGCAGGCGTTTCGGATTTTGCACCAGCAGCGACTTTTCGTCCGGGATTTCGCCGCCGATGTGGTAGGGCAACCCGCAATTGGCGAACGAAACGTGCGGCCCGCGTTCGAAGACAACGATTTCGGCGAATTCATCGAGCCGTCGAAGCCGGGCGGCGGCGCTGGCGCCGCCGGCCACCCCACCCACGATAAGAATGCGTTTGTTCATGATCAAACCTTGTTGCCCCCGCGGCAGGAGCAACTCCCATTCCAGCCCCAGGCGGCGACTTGCCTTCCCCGGATCAAATCGCTTATAATCTCTTATCGGAATAACCGATCAGTAATATTACTATATCACTGATTAGCAATATTTCAAGAGGTGAATCATGGCCAGGAAATCGGCCGTTCTGGATCGGCTGCAGCTCGAGGGGGTGGCGCGGCTTTTCCAGGTGCTCGCCGAGCCGACGCGGTTGGAGATTTTGCAGCAGTTGAAAGAGGAGCGCTGTTCGGTCGGGGATCTGGTGGCCGCGCTGGGCGCCAAGCAGGCCAACGTGTCCAAGCAACTCGGGGTGCTCTTCGACGCCGGCCTGGTGCTGCGGGAGCGGCACGGTAGCCAGGTTTTCTACTCGATCCGCGAGCCGATGATATTCGATTTGTGCGGGCTGGTTTGCAAGAAGCTGCATCGCGACGCCGCGCGGCAGGCCGATCTGTTTCGCTCCGCATGAAACGACAAGGCCCGCTGTCGCCAGCGGGCCTTGCGCGTGGATCGGCGCCGGGCATGAAAAACAACAACGGTGCGACTTAATCGCCGTCCTTCTTGTCGTCTTTCTTTTTCTCCGGCAGGATCTTGGGAATCTCGGCCAGAATGCTGGTGATGGCCTTGTCCGTCAATTCGCCTTTCTTGAACGCCTTGTTCACTTTCACCTTCTGCTTGTAGTAGAGCACGACGGTGACGTCGGCGTCCTTGGCAACTTCGTAGTCGGACGGGCCGCTGGGGTTGTCGAGTGTCAGAATGGTCTTCTTGAGGTTTGCCTTTTCGGCCAGTTCCTTGAGCTTGTCTTTTAAGCCGTCGTCGTCGTTGCAGAATACGACGAAACTTCCCATTTTGGCGTCCGAATTCTTGACGGTCGCCTTATCAATCGCCTTGACCAAACTGGTCAAGCTGTCGGTGACCTCGCGAGCGAAGATCATCGCGACAGGATTGCCGCCATTCTTTCAGACCAAGCACAGCTTGGTGCCTTCATTCGGACCGCTGCAGTGCAGCGGGTGAAAAGGTCCGGGGATCCTCTCCCCGACCTGGGGACCTGATTTCAAGTCCCCCGCCAGCGCCATCGCGGCCAATATCAGGCCGGCGGCTGCTGAGCCAATCCAGATCGATCGTCGCATAGTTTAATGAACTCCAAAATTGGTCCGTAACGGCCAAAACACTCCCTATTACGGTTATCACATAGACGCCTTGCGGGAAAGATGTATTCAGTTTGTCGCGAACCGCCGATTTTGCCGCCCGCGTCCGATCGAGCCTGGCAACCTTGGCGCAATCAAATTACGCCCGATGCGACTTTTCCGGCACGGTCAGAAACCCCCAGCGCAGCGCCTGATCCTGCGAATAGTCCTTGCCCAGGGCCAAGGCCGTGACTGCCTTGGCGCATTCGTAACCTAGGTAAAAGGCGTGGGCCGGATCGAGTTTGTCGTCGCGTTTCAGCAACTCATCGAACAGCACGAATGGATCGCTGCCATGCAAATATACTTGCCCATTCAAAATGTGAATTTCGCCGCGTTCGGCGAAGATGCGGTAATTTCGATCGGCGACGCGCTCAGCCAGTTCGCGCAGGGCTGATTCGCCCATTTCGTGCAGTTTGGGATCGCGAAGCACGATCAGCCTAGGCTCCAACCGTTTCGGCACGACGTTCTGCCGAACCGCGTGGAATACCAACCGCCGGGCGAGGTCGAGTTCGCGCACGCACGTGCGGCACCAGTTGATCACTTGCGTGGTCAGCACCGAGCGAATGCCCAGTTCCTGGCAGAAGCCCAGGAGCATGACATTGATTGCCGCCGAGTCGGCGTCGGTCAGTTCGGTGAGATTGCCGACGCCCATCATCATCTCGGCATTTGGAAATCGTTTGCGAACTTCCAGATATCGGCCCAGGGAGGCGGCGAAGCCAACTCCAATCGGCTCCAGAATGGGATCGATGCGAAAATGGACGCCATCACGAGTGAGGCGATCGATCGTGTGATCCAGACTCGCGACATCGGTGGGGGTGTCCGGAATCGCCACCACCTCCGCCCCGAACTGCTCGTGCCAACCCTTGGCACGGTCAGCATTCGACGAATTGACGCTCAGCACCAACTCGGCCCCGGCGGCCAGCGCCGATTCGACCTCGATGGAATTGAAACTATCGACGGAAACGCGAATCCCCTCGGCGCAAAGCGCGGCGACCGCTTCGCCGATGCCGGTCCAAGTCGAGCCCGGGTCGCAGCCGATGTCGATCAGGTCGGCGCCATCGTTCCGGAGTCGCCGGGCTTCATTGAGTATCGCCTCGAGTTCGACTTGGGGAGCGTGGTTGATTTCCGCGATGATCTGAATGTCGAAGTCGCCGTAATCCGGAGGCGGGCCGGAGCGCTGGCCGAAATATTCGGGCAGGTCGCGCAAATCCTTGGGTCCGCGTTCGACCGAGGCCGTTGTTCGCTTTTCAATTTCGTCCAGTTCGCCGCGGCAAAAGCCTGGCAGCACGACGCGTTCGACGTCTTCGGGTATTTGTAAGTGGCGGGCGGCCCATTCCGTGGTGAGCAACGCCGCCACGGTGATCGGCAGGACGGCGACCTCGGCGTCGATGCCGACGCGGGCGCAAGCTCGCCGAGCGTGCGCCGGAGGGCAGGCTCCGCCAGCTTTCCGGTGACGAACAGTACGCGGGGGCGATGAATCGATTCGGTCACGGGTGCACTTCTCAACCGGCTCCGCGCGAGTCGTTCATCCGGGCTGAAGCAGGTTCTGCGATTTGAACCATTCCATGGTTTCGGCCATGCCTTGGTCGAATCCGATGCGCGGCGAATAGCCCAGCTCGCGTTTGGCCTTTTCGATGCTGAAATCGAGGTTCAAACCGAGCAATTTCAAACGGGCTCGGGTGACTCGCGGGGCTTCCGTAGCGCCCCGGCGGCGGGCCCGCGCCTCGAGAAACCGTGCGATCAGTTTCGCCACGAACAGTGGCACGCGTCCCTTGGGTCGCGGCAAGCCCAAGCTGTCGGCGATGGTTTCGAAAAACTTGCGCTTGGTCACGCGATCGCCGTCCGTGAGATTATAAATCTGACCGATCGCTTTGGGGTTTTCCAGTGCCAGAAGAATCGCTTCGACCAGGTTGCCGACATAAATGGTGTTCATCGACAACTTGGATGGGTCGCCGACATAGCGAACGATGCCGCGGCGAAGATTCGCGGCCAGCCTTGGCAGCACCGTTCGATCGCGCGGTCCATAAACAAATCCGGGCGCAGGATGACCACGGGCGTGCCGTGCAGCCGATGCGCGTCGAGTGCTAGATGCTCGGCCTCGACCTTGGTCTGCGTGTAACCGTCCATGTGCCGGGGCGGCAGCGGTTCGGTTTCGTCGGTGCCGTAATGATGCCGCGGCGCGTAGACACCGAGGCTGCTCAGGTGAATGAATCGTTTTAGCGGCTTGTTGTAGCAGGCTTCGAGCAAGGTGCGCAGGGCGTCGACATTGACCGCGCGATAGTCGGCGACCGGGCCCCAATCCCCGACCTTCGCCGCGCAATGAATGACGGCATCGACGCCCTCGACCCCCCGGCGAACGGTTTCCGGGTCGGTGAGGTCGCCGCGCTCGATGGCCACGCCGAGACGGTCCACCAGGGCGGTGTCGCTCGAGGGACGGGCGATGGTGCGAACCGCGTGACCGCGGGCAACGCACGCTTCCGCCACATGTCCCCCAATGAAACCCGTGGCGCCGGTGACGAGGATATTCATTGGCATTGCGTTTTTCTTCGCGGACCAGGGCGGTTTCGGCAAGAGGCTTTGAGTTGCCAACGGCGCTCGAATCGGGCAAAATGCACTCGAGTTGCGGACTAGACGAGGTATACATCAACTCCAACCTCCACGCCAGCAAAGCGCAATTCGCCTGAGACGAACGGCGAGCGCATCCCGCCGCTGCAGACCGGCGACCGTCTGACCGTCGAGGAGTTTGAACGGCGTTACAACGCGATGCCGGATATCAAACATAACCGACCACAACCGGACGCTTTTCTGCGCATTCTGCCTTCATTCGGCGGTCAGTCAGATGATTCGCCTGATGGTTTCGTCTCAGGTTCTCCGGAGTTGCTTGGTGAAATCTCGGCGACGAGTTCGAACTACGACTTGAACGATAAGCTTGACATCTATCGCGAAAATGGGGTGCGCGAATACGTGGTTTGGCGGGTTTGGGATAAAGCCATCGACTGGTTTTATCTGCGTGGAAATCAATACGACCAATTTGAGCAGGATGGCAACGGGATTTATCGAAGTCGCATTTTTCCGGAACTTTGGCTCGATGCTCCTGCAATGATCGCTCGCGACATGGCTCGCGTCGCTCTCCTTGGCGCAACAAGGCCTCGCGAGTCCCGAGCATGCGGCATTCGTGGCGCAATTGCAGCAGCGCTCCCCGGTCGCGTGAGCGGCACTTTCGGCTTGACTCCCCCTCGAACTTGAACTATTCCACTCGCCCTGCGCCGGATCGTGGAATTCGGTCGCTTGATGTGAATCGCGGCGGGGGCCGCGGCGCAGTGTCACCGTTGGGGGCGAGCATGATCGCGATGGACCGCGAGCCGTTCCGCATGTTGGTTGCCGCCGTTGGCCTGCTGTTGGCCGTCGGCATCGGTCTTGCCCAACCCGCGGATGGGCCGGTCGTCTCCGAAGTCGTCCCGGTCGGCAATCGGCTTACTCCCAATCAACAAATCATTGGACAGTTGAAAACCCGGCCCGGGCTTCGCTTCAGCGCCGACGCCGCCCAGGAAGACGCGCAGACGCTGTGCGCCGGCGGGCTTTGGCGACGTCCGGGTGCGCACCCAGGGCGCCTCCGACGGGCGGGTGATCGTCTATTTCGATGTCGCGGAAATGCCCAACAAGATTCGCGAGGTCATTTACAAGGGCAACAAGCACCTCAAGCAGGCCGACCTCGAATCGCTTGCCGGCGTGCGCCGCGGCATGCCGCTGAATCCGGTGCAAAACAAACTCGCCTGCCAGGCGATCGAACGAAAACTGCAGGAAGACGGCCGCATCTTCGCCAAGGTGGTGCTCGATGAGGGTGGCCAGGTCGGCGATAGCCGCGTGGTGTTCAACATCACCGAAGGGCCCGAGGTGAAGGTGACCGGAGTCGATTTCATCGGCCATGGCAGCTGGGTGAGTTCGGCGCGGCTGCGAACTCAGATCAATTCCTCGCGGACCTACCTGGGCATCGGCGGCACATATGATCCGCGAAAGCTCGAAGCCGACGTGATGCAACTGCGCGATTATTACCGCAACGTCGGCTTTTTGGACGCCGATGTTTCACCGGAATTGACGTGGAGACGCGGATCATTCGAGCGTCAAGATTACCTTTCACATCCGCGAAGGCGATCGCTACAAGGTCAGCAAAATCAAGTTGACCGGCAACAAGACTTACGATTCCAACGACCTGATGAAGTTGGTGGCGACCAAGGAAGGCACCTTTTATGATCACAATGTCATTCAGGCTGATGTGAATGCGATTCAGGACCGCTACGGCATGGCCGGCCAGAAAATCGCGGTCCGCGAAAGCTGCACCTTGACCCCCAACCCGCACGAGGTGACCGTTCAGTATGAGGTCATCGAGCAAGGGCCAGTCCGCGTCGCGCATATCATCATTCAGGGCAACGAGCGGACCAAGGATAGCGTGGTCCTGCGCACGTTGGGAATCTACGAGGGGCAGGTCCTGAGTTGGCCGCAAATTCGAGCCGCCGAGGAACGGCTGGCAAATCTCGGCCTGTTTGATGTCAATCGCGAACAGGGCATGCGTCCGACCATCACCGTGATCGACACGGACCATCCCGGTTACAAGGATGTCGTGGTGCAAATCAAGGAGACGACGACCGGCTCCTTCATGCTCGGCCTGAGTGTGAATTCCGACGCCGGTCTGGCCGGCAACATCGCGCTGAACGAGCGCAATTTCGACATACTTCGATTTCCGCGCAGTCTCGACGACTTATTGAGCGGCGATGCGTTTCGCGGCGGCGGCCAGGAATTCCGCGTCGAGGCGATGCCGGGCACACTGCTGCAACGATACATCGTGAGTTGGCGCGAGCCATCGCTGTTCGACACGCCATATGGCTTGGCGTTGAGCGGCTACTACTTCACCCGCAGCTATATCGAGTACAACGAGGAACGCGTCGGCCTGCGCACGTCGGTCAGTCGCCAACTTAATCGGCTCTGGAACGTTTCCGAGACGTTCCGGTTCGAAGGCGTCAATGTTTTCGATGTCAATCCGTTTGCTACGCCCGCCATCACCAACAATCTCGGTTGGTCCACGTTGCTGGGGTTCCGCACCGGCGTGGTGCGCAACTCCTGCGATTCGTATCTGCGGCCGACGCGCGGCAGCGTCCTGGATCTTTCGTTCGAGCAAGTGCTGGGCACCTATACCTACCCGCTCGCCACCGCGGCATTCAGCAAGTATTGGACCACCTGGTCGCGGCGCGACGGTTCGGGAAAACATGTGCTGTCCGTTCGCTCACAGGTTCAATTCGCCGGCGAGGACACTCCGGTCTACGAACGGCTTTATGGCGGCGGCTATCAAAGCCTGCGCGGCTTCGAGTTTCGCGGCGTGGGTCCCTTCGAAAATGGCTTGAACGTCGGCGGCCGATTCGCCCTGTTCAACACCATCGAGTACCAGATCCCGGTCTTGGCCAACGACAAATTCTTTCTCGTCGCGTTCTGCGACAGCGGCACCGTCGAGTGCAATGTCGACATCAACGACTATCGCGTCACCGCGGGCATCGGCTTGCGCATCGTCACGCCGCTCACCGGCCCGGTGCCGATCGCGCTGGACTTCGGCTTCCCAATCGTGAAGAATCCCAACGATCGCAAGCAGATCTTCGCCTTTTATGTCGGCTTTGGAAGCTTTTGAGCGGTTCCGATCGTCCGATGCTAGTTTCCCCGTCTGACTGGCGATTCGAAATCCGTTGAATTTCGGAGCAAGTGCACTTGACCGGCGCTTTTTCGCTCGCCCATAATGGTGCGTGGAAGCGGGGCAAGAGTATCTGCTTGCTACATATCACGAGCGGATGAATATCGAGGTCTGAATTCCCGGTCTGGCTTCGACAGTTTTCGAGTCACCAGTCTGTACCATTCGTATTGCCGGCTGCGGCGTCCGCGATCCGTCTGTCCGGGTTCTTGAGTTTCACATCTTGGAGGTCGGAATGTCGTTGGGCAAATCACGGTATTTGGCTTCACTTCTGTTTGCAATCGCAGTGGTCGGATTCACCGGTGCGGCGTCGGCGCGTGCCCAGGGTCGCGGAGGTCGACGGGGGCCTGGCGGCGGCGGATTTGGCGCCGGCATGGGCCGCGGCGGCGCTGGCGCCATGAACGGCGGCATGAGCGGACTAATGGGAGCGGGCGGCGGCCGCGGGATGATGGGAGGCATGGCGGGCGGATGCGGCGCGCAAGGCGGCGGCGCGCAGGCCATGGGAAGAATGGGGGGTGGACAAGGCATGATGGGCGGCGGCCCTCAACAGCAACAAATGGGCGGACAAGTGCAACAGGCCGCCATGCTGATGGCGATCCAGCAACATCAAGCCGCGATCGCCAATTTCCAGCAGCAACTGGCGATGCGCAACGCCGTGCAGCAGGCCCAACAAGCCGCCCTGAACGCCAATCAACCGCGGCAAATCAAGGCCATAATTGCCACCGTCGAACAGCGGTTGGAAGAAAATGACAACCTGGCGACGTCGCTCAAAGAGAGGTTGACGTCTCGAATCAGTCCGGCCGATCGAGCGCAGATCAACGCGTTGCTGAGCGCGATTCGGAAGCAGCAACAAAAGGACAAAACGTTGGCGGCCAAATTGGAATGGCGGCTCGAGAAATCGCTCTTGCCCGATTCCGACGATTGAGTCCTGTGACGATTTAGATTCCGGGGCGAGGCTGTTCGCACCGGCCACGCCCCGAGGTCGATCGATGCTTGATTCAATTCCGAATTGGAGTAACACGATCCTTGAAATCATTCAACTGTTTCGAGTCCCATCATGCGCGTTTGGGGCGCCATCATCTTGTTGGCACTTGTCGTGGTCAGCCCCGCGTGTGCGCATAATCTCGGCTTTGAATGCAAGTTGCGGGCCGATCGGCTTGAACTCGAAGCGTATTACAGCGACGACACTCCCGCACGCCGCGCCATGGTGACTGTCGAGGACTCATCGGGCCAACTCGTGGATAAAGGGCAGACCGATCACGAGGGGAAGTGGTCGTGTCCACTGCCCAGGCCGGGCCGGTATCAAATTGTCGTCGACGCGGGCGATGGACATCGAAAACAAGAATTGGTAACAGTGCCCGAGCGCGGCCCAGTCTCGCAAAAACGAATTGCCGGCGATGGGCCGTCGCGCGAAGAGTTCACGCGCACTCCGTGGTTGAAGCTGGCCGTGGGACTCGCCATGATCGCAATCGGATCGGCCGCACTTCTTGCCATTCTGCGGGTAAAACGCTTCCGAAAGCCGAACCCCGAAGTGGTTCCGTAACGTTTGCCCGTCAAATCCGGCATTTCCCGTCATGCCCCTAGTTTCGGCACGACCCATATTTCATTGCGAAAAGTCGGTTTACTCATGTCGTATGTACTTTTCCGGGCGTCCGGAGTTGTCCGATAGCAACGATGACAGCGCAAGCGATGGCCGCACGAATTCCACGGTTCCCGCCGATACGGCGCACTGTACCGGCCTTGGGCGAGAGGATTGGCGATGGCTCGGATGCTTCGAAGATCGCTTTTGGCAACGAGCCTGCTGTTTGGCTCATTCTTGGCCGGCCACGCTCAAGCGACCAAGTCATCGACGCAACCGCCCGGAACGGGGTCGGGAAGCACAGCGCCGAGCGATAAAGCTCCGCCCGCGAGCGAGCCGATCGCGCCGCCAATACAATCGCCAAACTTGGCGCCGCCGGCAAACTCGGAACAATCGCTGCCGCCGGAACAATCGGACCCCAGCGCCGCTTGCGACGGGAAGCCAGCATTTGACTGGACCAAAGTGCCGCCGGTTCGCAATCCAATTCCCCGCCTTGGTTGGTTTTTGATCCCGCGCGACGGCCCCGGCTACTATTCGCTCCTGGACATTTTTCGCGGCCATGAACGCGAAGGACCGCCGAAGTATCCCTATCCACCAATCAGCCCGTATGCCGGGTCGTTTTTCGATGCCGACTATCGGTATCTCGACGATCCCAACAACACCCAACACGATTGGCTCGATTGTCTCAAGCGCATTCACTTCGGCGACAGTTGGATGTTCTCGACCGGCGGCGAATTCCGCTATCGGCTTGCCGACGAGCAGGCGAGTCGATTGACGCCCTTCGACAGCAACTACAATCTGATCCGGACCCGCGTGTACGGCGATTTGGCGTATGGCAACCGCGTGCGCAGCGTACATCGAGTTCATTGAAGCCAATGCCTTTCATGAATCGCTCAAACCATTACTGACCGACAACGATCCGGCGGACATCTTGAATCTGTTTGTCGACGTGAAAATGTTTGACGCGTTCGGCGCCCCCGGATATTTGCGGGTCGGCCGGCAGGAATTGCTTTATGGGTCTGAACGGCTCATTTCGCCGCTCGATTGGGCCAACACACGCCGCACATTCCAGGGCATCAAGGCATTCTGGACCAACGAGAAATGGGACCTGGACATGTTTTGGGTCAAGCCGGTCATCCCCAACGCGACGCAAATGGACTCATGGGATCCGAAGCAGGACTTCTTTGGAATCTGGGCGACCTACAAGCCCAAAAAAGGAACCGTGCGCGATTTTTACGTTCTCAACCTCGACAACTATAACCCGGTCGCGTCGGGCGCGAACGGACAACGCGGCGGTTTCGATATCACCACGTTCGGCACTCGTTGGGCCGGCGACCGCGACGGCCGATTTCTTTACGACGCCGAGGGAATGATTCAAACCGGCATTCGCGCCAATACCGAGATGGCAGCCTATGCCTACACAGCCGGTCTGGGCTATCGATTCAAGGAATGCCGCTGGACTCCAACATTCTGGGTTTACAACGACTACGCTACCGGCGATCCCGACCCTGGCGGTCCCGGGCTCTCCCGCACCTTTAACCAATTGTTCGCATTTGGACACTACTACCTTGGGTTGCAAGACTTTGTCGGCCGTCAAAATATCAATGATTTGAACGTGCAGGCGTCGATTCAGCCAACCCGCTGGCTCACGGGCCTATTCCAATATCACCATTTCACATTGGCGCAACCGCGTGACGCCCTTTACAACGCGGCGGGCGGCTCCGATCCGGCAGGACATCACCGGGGCCTCGGGCCGCTACGTGGGCGACGAGTTCGATTTCACCGCCAACGTGCACTGCAGTCAACATGCCGACATCTGGTTTGGCGTCGGCTATTTCGCCACCGGGCCGTTCCTTGAAAACACCGGTGGACCCTTCCGCACCCCGGAAACGTTCTACTTGCAATACAGCTACAAGTGGTGAGCCGGCTCTCCGGGCGAGTCGCTTCAAAGATAGCCATCGAATAGGGTGCGCTCGCCCGGCCGGCGAAATGCGTCCGTCGAAAGCTCGCGGCCTCGCGGCACAAGCCCCAGCCGTTCGCGATGGAGCTTGAATACGGAGCGAATGAGTTCGGCCCACGGGCCTTCGCCTTTCATGCGCGCTCCGAATCGCGATTCGTTAAGTTTGCCGCCGCGAATGCTGCGGACCCGGCTGAGGATCTTCTCTTTCCGATCGGGAAAGTGTTGTTCAAGCCAAATTTGGAATAGATCCTTGACGGCGAACGGCAGCCTCAGCATGGTGTAGCCGGCGGAGGTGGCGCCGGCCGAAGCGGCTGCCTCGAGGATCGCCGGGATTTCATGATCGGTGAGCCCGGGGACCACGGGGGCGACGATCACGCCGACCGGAATGCCCGCCTTGGCGAGGTCGGAAATAGCTTGAAGCCGGCCTTCCGGGCTCGTCGTCCGAGGTTCCATCTTGCGGGCGAGGTCCGCGTCTAGCGTGGTCAGGCCGATGAAAACGCCAGCCGCGTCAAACTTCGCCAGCTCGCCCAGCAGATCGGCGTCGCGGGCGACCAGGTGGTTCTTGGTGACGATTCCGACTGGATTGCGAAACTCGACCATCACTTCGAGACAGCGCCGCGATAGCATCAGCCGCCGCTCGATCGGTTGATAGCAATCGGTGACTCCGCTCATGGCCAAGAACACCGGCTTCCATTTCGGCGACATCAATTCCTTGCGCAGCAATTCCGGAGCGTCGGCCTTGACCATGATCTTGGTTTCAAAATCGAGCCCCGCCGAGAAGCCAAGATACTCGTGATACGGGCGCGCATAGCAATAGGCGCAGCCGTGCTCGCATCCCCGATAGGGATTGAGGCTGTGCGTAAACACAATGTCCGGGCTGTCGTTGGTGGTGATGATCGATCGAGAATGGTCGTGAAAGAATTCTGTTGATGGCGCAGGGCCATCCGGATCAACACGAGCCGGATCCTGCTCATAGTTCAGCGGAATGAAGCGGTTGCCAGGGTTGTGGCTGGCGCCGCGTCCATGAATCGGTCCGGGCATGCTCGATGCGGTTGTGAACATATTTATACTATATGCTCAAACACCCGGCTCCGCAACTTCGTTCGTCTTTTTTCGCCGCGATGGGCTCGGCGAACGAATCGCCATGCGATGGAACGTTGCCGCGAAGCGGACGATGTCGGCTCGAAGCAATGCCACGCCAACAACCGTGAATGCAGCCAATCCGATGAAGGCCGAAATCGTCCAGCGGATCGAGTCGTACGACAATATATCGAGGTCGTCTGGAAAACCCGAAAATGCCAAGAATCCCAGTGTAAAGGGCGGAGTGAAGCCGAGTTCCAATGCCCTAAACCATTCGAGTTCTTCACGAAAGGCTGACGAACCTGCAAACGACAACGGCAAGAAACAAAAGATCCCGGTTAGCGCCCAGTGAAGGAACAAACAAAAGGTTGAAACGATCATTGTCAGTGTGGTCGCTCGAAACGTATTCCGGCAAGTCACCGAAAACCACAATCCGAGTGAGGCGAAAAAGACGGCAAATCCCAGCCAGGCCGCGATTGTGAGCAAGCACGCGAGTGGGTTCAAACTTCCCGAGCACATGCCGACCAAATACACGTGCCGAGCCAAAGCCAGCCGCGGCGCATGCCGACAATGCTGCCGAGCCACTTGCCGTGGATGATGTCGCGATTGCTCAGCGGGGTTGCGAGCAGATCGTCGAGCGTATGGCGGGCTCGCTCGCCGCTGACGCTGCCCGCGGCGCGGATGGCGACGCCAAGCAACAACAGCGTGCCCAGGCGCCGGACATGCATCGGACCCAGACGTTCATCTCCTCGAAATAGTTCTTCCAAAGATAGTCGATGTGTTGAGGGTCACGTTGCCATGCAAGCGGTCCGGTCGACTCGGCGAGTCGGGTGAAGTGTTCATTGCTGATCTGGATCGGCGGCCAAAAGCTCGCCAAGAAAAGCAGGACGATCAACATCCGCAGGGCGATATGCAATCGTGGGCCCGGCTCGGCAAAGACCTCCTTCCAGATCATTGGGAATCGGCCGATTGCCGGCAGACGGCGGCGGCGCAGCCGGTTTCGCTTTCGGCCTTCGCCGCTCTGGGCGATCGCCACCGGCCGCAAACGAATCGCGGCCCAGCCCACGCAAACGAGAGTCACGGCCCCATGAAATAGGGCGTAGTCGCGAATCAGGTCGCGCAGAACTTCGGTGAAACCGACGCCATCGTTGAGCCGGCTGCGCAGCGACGACAGGGCGATCAACGGGTTGCCGGCGACCATGGCTTCGATCAAATCCTGCGCCGGAAATGGTCCAACTCCCCAGATCGACGCTGGCGTTGCTGAATTCCGTGTGAATGGCGAGTTGACTGAAAAACGAAAGGATCAAATAGGCGATCATCAGCAGAAATGTGGAAAGAATCGCGTCCCGGCCGCGGCGCAAGAGCACCGACATCAGAATGCTCAAGCTGGCCACGCTCGCGAGCGTGAGCAACGTTCCCGCGAAGGCCACCAACAATTCGCCCGGATCGACTCCGCCGAGAAACTGCAAGACTGCAAGGACCGGCAAGCCGGCGATCAAGAACAGCAGCATGTTTGCCAGCCGCGCGGCCAGCTTGCCCAGCACGATTTCGCGGCTGCGCAGATCGGTCGCCAGGATGAATTCGAGCGTGCGGCGCTCCTTTTCGTCGGCAATCGCGCCCGCCGTCATCACCGGCGTCACCAGGCCGACCGCCAGGAATTGAATGGCAAAATACGACCAGATGAGCTTATTCGCGAGTTCGGACTGAAACTGGATCCGCGACCCGAGTGCGCGGTCATAGCGGAACTCCGAGGTCATGTACCAAATGTAGGCGATGGTCGCGAAGAGGATGAGCAGGAAAATGACTGCGCGTGGCGTGTACGCGTCGCCGGCTGCCGCGAAGCAATTCAAAGAAAAACACTGGCCCCGCCAGGCGAATGATGCCGCGCCGCAAGAGAATGGCGAACAGCACCATCCACAAGGCCAGCAGCATCGCGCGGCCCTCGATGGACCAGTCTTCGCTCAGCAACCAACCGCCGACCGCCGCGGTCAACAGCACCAAAACGCCGAGACGCTCGGCCCACGAGCGACGGCTATTGGACCAAGCGACTTGGCGGCGGAGCCAGGCGAAAAAAGCGTTCATGGACAATTCGCTGATGGCGGTGCCTCGGGACTCCGATCATTATGCCGAAAAATCTGCCCGAATCTCGGCAAATCGTTAGAATCGTGCGCATGAAATCGAATCCATCGAAATTGAAATGGTCTCTGTTTCGCGATTTCTGGCGGGCAGTTGTATTGTGGCTTGCTTCGGCCGGACTCGCCGCCCAGGAGCCGAACTCGCCGGGCGCCGATGTTTTCGTCGCGCGGGACTTCATCCACACCGCGTTCTCGCAGGCGATCGACAAGGTCTCGCCGATTTCCGTCTGTCTCGATCGCTATCGCGTGTCGGGGTCTGGGCGGCTGGTCGGGACCATGTCCTTTTCCCCGTTGCCGGCCGAGGGACAAATCCGTCTGCGAATGACGCTGAACGGCGACGCCACGGCTTGCGATCGAACGCTCGTACGTTCACTGCAGATTCATACGCGCGATCGAAGCCGCGTTCGCGTGACTCAAGATGTGTTGGCGGCCGCGGCCGGGATTCGAACCGGTCCGCCGACGATCGAAGCGACGACAAGCAGCCAACTGCTGGGAATTGAAACCGGCCGCCCGCCGATTCTCGATGCGTTGCTGCGGCGGTTGGGCAAGGCCCGATTCAGGCGCCGGCCCGAGGAAAGCAATCGATTGGCGACGAACGTGTCGCGAATCGCGCTCACGCAGGCCGCCGAGCGCGACGCGGCTGAATTGCTAGGGCAGGCCAACGCGCAACTTCGCGAGCAGGTTCTGGAGCCGCTGCTCCGAAATCCCGATTCGGGACCTGCACCTTTCGTCGAGCGAAACTGGCGTCAGCGCCTGGATCGATTTTCCGGGTCGCCGCCCGGACCCGCCGCGCGATTCCGGAAGTGCCGATGTAGCGATTCATCTCCATGAGGCGCCGCTCAATCGCATCACGCAGCGCTCGCTCGGCGGGCAAACGGTCGATGGGCCCGCGTTGGAACGATTGCTCAACGACGTGTACCAATTGTTGAATGTGGCCCCGGGGCGAGTGCCGGACCGTCGGAAATGGTCGATCCGCCTGGCGAACCAGGAACCGCTGAGCGTGCACTTCGAACGCGAGCAAATTGAATTGGCGATTCGCGGCGATGAATATACGATCGGATCCGAGAAATTCCCGGCCATGGATATCATCATTCGATTTTCGATTCAAGCGACCGAGAACGGTTGGCGGACGCTGCGGCAATTCCCGGTTGTTTCGAGTCCCGACCGCCGGAATACGATCAAGGGCACTCAACGGCAGCGGCTCGTGCTGTCGTTATTCCTGGCGAGAAAATTCGCCGATTTGATTCCAATCGAAATCAATGTCTCGACATTGCGGTTGCCTCCGCCGTTGCCGAGGGACGCGCCTGGACAATTCACTCGGGCGCTCGCTCGAAACGGCTGGCTGCTGCTGGAGTGGCGATTGGCAACATCCGATCGCTAGAGCCGCTTTCGGAAGACCACCATGTCGTCGCCATCGGCGTAAAAATCGCGAACGATCGCTTCCTGTTCGTAGCCATGTTTCAAGTAGAATTTGCGGGTCAAGTCATACACTGGAAGCGCGGAGGTTTCAATGATCAACAAGCGGCCGCCGGCTTGGCGAATTTCCTGCTCGGTGTATTTGAGCAATTGAGCGCCGATTCCTTTTGCTCGAGTTTGTTGTTCGACAAAGATCCAGTACAGGTGCCAGGTGCGGTCGGTCATCGCCGTCGGCGCGAAGTAGGCGAAGCCGATGGCCCGGCCGTCGCGCTCGATGGTGACGGCCCGATGACCCTGTTGCAGGTTGCCCTGGTGGTAGTCGTCGAGCACTTCGCCAAGGGCGTCGATCTCCATCGGCTTGAAAACGCCGGTGCCGCGGGCAATTGCCATCAGGTGCCCGGTTTCCTGCGGATGAGTGGGGCGAATCATGGCACAGGCTCCAGAATCCCGCGAACGTTGGCGACCAATCTCATTGTATTTGGCGTAAGAACATTGAGGCGTCAATCCAAGTTTGCGGCGGATTTCTCGTCGATGCCTTTCCGCTTTCCGTACGGCCGGCAAATCCGAAGCCAGAGGCGGCTCGCTTCGTATTCATGCGCAGGTCGCCCGTCGGAGTCGCCTCGCCAAGAATAATTTCCTTCGAGTTACCCGCCCTCATGGCCGACTGCTCGCGCGATCAGGAATGCGGCGGCGGCGGCGAGCGCGCCGATCGCCGCTGTCTGCCAGGCGCTTCGAACGGGCCGCGGCGTCGTCAGCCGGCCCTTGATGTAGCCGAAGATGAAGAGCGCCACGATGGTCACGGCGACCGAGCCGATCAGGCCGGCTTGAACCGTGGGAAGGAATAAATAGGGAGCCAGGGGAATCATACCGCCGACGATATAGGAAACCGCGATCGTGCCGGCGCTGCGACGCGCTCGTTTTGGATCGGGCGCTTCGAGACCCAATTCGAAGCGCATCATGAAATCGACCCAACGATCGCGATCGGAGCGAACGGCGGCGACCACGGTGTGGACAGTCTCTTCCGGTAAACCAAATTCGCGAAAGACGGCTGCCACCTCGGCCTCTTCCTCGCGCGGCATCTCGACTGTTTCTCGCTCCTCTCGGGCACGTTCGGAGAAATAATGCTCGGCGTCGGTCTTCGCGGCGAGATAGCCGCCCAATCCCATCGCGATTGATCCGGCGGCAACTTCCGCCAGCCCGGCGACGACAACAATGTTCGTGGCGCTGGCCGCCACCGCGCCCGACAGACCCGCGGCGAGTGCGAACGGAACCGTCAGGCCGTCCGACATGCCGATGACGATGTCGCGGACCAGTTCCGATGAGCGAAAATGCCGCTCGATGTGCGGTACGGTGGGCATGCGAATTCCTTGTTAATGGCTCAGTTTGTCCAAACACAATTGACGTTTGAGGTTGAATACCCGAAATCAGCTGACTTTCAACGAACGCTGACGTGAACTTGAATCGGAACGAGGATTCGGCATATTGACGCTCGTTCGACCTTTGCCGTCCAAACAAATTCGAGATTCCAATCATGCCCCACGGTTGGCGCCGCCTGATTCCCGCGCCGTCGCGATTTCGCGGCGAGGGAAATTACCCGATCGATGCCTATTCGGAATTCATGCCTCCGCCGCGCCTGGGATGGAAACCGTATGGCGATCCGCCGGTCGATCCGGAACTTTTTTCAGAACAGGACCAGCACGGCTGGCGCGTCAGCGAATTTCAGGAAGCCATCGAATTGCAGCCGGGCTTGCTTCAGATCGCCAAGCAGGTTGTCGGAAAAATCGGCCGGCTCGTCGATGGTAACCCGGAGACCGGAATTCTTCGCGACGATTTGATCGATAATCCGTACTGGCCGCCCGAACTCGCATCCGAACCGAAACTGCCGCACGAACGCTGTCTTGTATTGCTCCCGTTAGCGTTGTCGCGAACCCAGGATGACAAGGGCCGTGTCCGCTGGACCTTGTTCGGCAACAGCGAGCAGGGGCCCGGCAAAGCGTTCTGGAGGAGCTTTTTCACCGCGCCGGGCACGGAGGTCGCGGCGGAGCAGGGTCTCGCCTTTTTTCGCCGACTGCTTCATGCCGTTTATCGCGAGGATGTCGGCGACTTGCGTCAAGCCGGCTTCCGAATTTTGCCCGATCAAGAGCCGCTGCTTGATTTCTGGACTGAAGGCCCGATGCCGTCGTGGACCGAGCCCTTCGTCTTGAAAGAACGCCAGCCCATCAAGGGCGTGAAATACCTGCTGACGTTTCGGCCGTTTTCGCGAATCCCAGCACCGATCCAGTGCCGCCTACCTGGCCGGCCAATTGCATTTGCTGCCGTTTCCCGGGAGTCTCGTCTTCTGGGGTGCGCCGACCGCCCGCCAGTTGCATCAGGAATTGCCGCTGGCATTGCAGATCCCGCTGCTGCGGATTGTTGCCCGCCATCGCATGCACACGGGAATTCGCGTGCCGCAGTCGGGCTTTCTGCACGAACCGACGGCGGATCGGCCGCGCCGAATTCGCACGCGCCGCATGTGCGAAATACCTACAAACGGACGCACCGGTGGGACAAGGTTTTGCGCGACCAGGACGAACTCGCGCTCATCGGCCGCGAAGACAAGTTGTTGCACGTTCTGTTCAGCACAATTCCTGACGACCTGATGCTGTACGACAAGCCAATGGCCCGCAATGTGCAACTCTGGACGGAAGACGGCAAACTGCTGCTTGACGGACCAAGCGCCACGCTGGCTCAACTCAAACAGGCGATGCGAGCCGTGCAAGTCGGAGGGCTGTTTGGCTATCGTTTTCAGTTCCCCGCCACGCGGGTCGGCGCTTACGAAGTCTACTGGCACCGACCGCTCGTGGCGTTTCGCAACCATGCGGGCGAGTGCGAGCTTGTTCCCAATGCACCGAACGGATATCTGACTGCGTACAACATGGACCGGTTCCAGATCAACAAACCGGTCGAGCTCTGGCCGCGGATCCAGGAACGGCCGCTGGCCCGGGCGGCGTTGGCGCTTTACTCGAGCGACAACGGGCGCGTTGCCATTCCGATCATTCGCAACGTTCGCAAATTGTTTGACGCGTATCAGATTTCGGGCGGCAAACGATTATCGCGCTCGTTCGCCCGGCAGCTGCTGTCGTTGCATCGTAGTGAGTCTCTTGAAGCCTGGTTTGATTCGTTGCCGGACCAGGAATTGGCGTCGCAAATTCGCGATCTGATTGAACCGGCCGCGGCGCCGCTGCCGCGGCGGAAGGGCGCCGCTGTCCCGGACTCGTTGACCTATCAACGCACAGCCAAGCGGTCGTTCGAAGTCGCCTACTGGAAGACAATCGCTCGCCTGGCCGAGGGGCCGCTGCTGAACAAGAACAACGCCGACTGCGTTCGCGACGAGATCACCCAACGCATGCTGCCGTATCACGGCCGGCAGCTCGACATTTTCGGCGACCACTTGCTCGATTGCTATCGCCGCGCGATCAAAAGCGCGAGGATGACAGGAAAGGCGTTGGCCGGCGAGATCCCATTCCGCTGGCGGACTGATTTTGACTACTCCTGGATGGGGGGATGGTTGAAAAACCAGGAGGGCGACGCCGAGCGCGATATGATCGTCGTGATTCCCGGCCGTGACCGCAAGGCGCCGTCATCATGTCCGACCATTACGACACCGCGTACATGGCGGACACGTACGAAAAAGGTCTCGGCGGTTGCGGCGCTCGTCTCGCCGCCTGCGGCGCGGACGACAACCACTCCGCCACCGCCGCGATGATGTTAGCGGCGCCGATCTTCATGGAATTGAGCAAGAATGGCCGCTTGGGCTGCGACGTCTGGCTCATTCATCTGACCGGTGAGGAGTTCCCCGCCGATTGTCTCGGCGCTCGCGCCTTAACGCAGCGGTTGGTCGAGGGACGGCTGCAAATGCGGTCGCCGGACGGAAGGTCCAAGGACCTGTCGAAGGTTGTGGTGAAGGGCTTGTACGTATCGGATATGATCGCCCACAACAACGACCACGAGCAGGATGTTTTTCAGATTTCCCCCGGTACGGGGCCGGCGTCGCTTTGGCTGGCCGAACAGGCGGCACATCGCGAATGAGATCTGGAACGAATCGGTTCCCATTTGGAACGCCCAACCCGAACGGGCCGGGCGGCCGCGCGGCCGCCGCAGCCCGCATGGCGGCGCGACTCCGGAGATCGCCCCATTCTTGCGCTTGTCGGGCCAGGTTCGAACGGCCGTTGACCCGAGGAGCACGCTTTACAACACTGATGGCCAGATTTTCTCCGACGCCGGCGTTCCGGTCGTGCTGTTCATGGAGAATTACGATATCAATCGCCAGGGCTACCACGATACGCACGACACGATGGAGAACATCGACCTCGACTATGGAGCGGCACTGTGTGCAATCACCATCGAAGCAGTCGCTCGGGCGGCGTCATCCTGAAAAAAAAGCGGTGCTTTCAACAAGCGCCGCGTCGAGGGCTGACTTTCATTTTTATGGCTCGCTGGCCTCGACCGCATGATGCTCGACCTCATCCCAGCGAACGCTGATAAGGTCCAGGGCCTTGGCATCGACGTACTCCGGGCGGATCATGTAAGGCCGCAGATGTTCGGCTACCATTTGCGTGGCGTCTTCGCCGCGCGCCGTGCCGGTATCAAGCAATGGCCCGGACAACATGTCGGACACCGCGTGGATGCAATTGAGACCTCGATTCGGCCGAACCGGATCGTCGAGCATCTTGTATGAGAGGTGACCGCGTTCCAATTGTGCCTTTCGCGCCTTCGCGGTTTGAAAGAGCTCTTGACGAATTGGAGTCGGTCCAAATGCCACGACCTTCGCATCTTCCTTCGCGGCCCACTTCAGCGTTTCGTCGAGCGTGTAATTGCGTCCTCGGACCATGAACACGATGGGGATCGTTCCGCTGTCCGGCATCCGGCTGATGGTGAACGCTTCCTCGAGACGCGGGTGTGCAAGGCCTGGGACTTCGCGATACCTGATGAAGGTTGCCCAAGTATGGCTAAAGCGCGGCGCGGCATCATCGCGTTGGCAGGCCCAGAGGACCATGTCAAATCGCTCGACGCCGTGCGGACGCGCCGGAGTAGGAGCGGACTGCGCGAAGGCAAACGTAGGGCCCAGTATCACGAACAAAAGGCAAGGGAGCATGCGGCGCATGTTGGCTGCCTCCTGGTTGGAATCGGGATTTTTGCCGCAAACCGGTCGGTTCGCAGCCTCCAAGTGTCGAGAGAAGTCACCGCAATTGACATGCCAAACATGGCTTGCCCGCACGACCGGGTCGCCGGAAGAATTGCAAACCCTTTGAGATGTCAGAGTTGCGGCAACGCCTTTGGCGGCGCGGCGGTTTGATTCATTCCATCGGTAAAAGCCGAATTAGTCCAATTTATGGAAGATAATTGCCGCATCGAGCGATCGCAACGACCGGAATGGCTTGTTCGTTGCAGCAGGACGCAGCAAACGAGAGCCCTGGGGCGCAAGTTTCATGGCGAAGGCGATTCACAAATTGAATCCAGAAAGTCGGCGCGCTTCGGAGAAATGAGAATATGAAAGAAGGTGGCCGCGTCCGCCCGCCGCAGGGGTACCATGCCGAACGGCTAAAGCGGAACACGGCCATTGTTCGTTTGTCCGTGAACCCCAAGGAAAAGCCTGGCAACGGAATCTGTGCGCAATGAACTTCGGCGACAACGGGACAGGTCGGGCGACCGGGATGTTATCCGAGAAAACTCATTAAACCTCGATGAGATCGATGGGAATTCTCCCCACGCCGGCACCAAAGCCGGATTGCCGCGCTTGATTTGCATTTCCGATCGCGGATAATTAGTTAGGTCCCTAAACAATCTTGAGTTTTGGCCATGGCGGATCCGAAGTCGTCGCTCCGAAAGCTCGCGGCGGAAGCACCGTCGTCACGGACATTTCGCGAGTTCCTGCGGACCTACGGCTTGCTCGAGCGGTTCATGCAGCCCTACTTCGCGAAATTCGGCATCAGTGGATCGGGCTGGGGAGTCTTGCGAAACTTGCAACGGGCGGAGAACGAGGGCTCCTCGGGTCTGCGGCTTTCGGAACTGAGCGCGCGTATGCTGATCCGCCCGCCGAGCGTCACCGGCGTGGTCGATCGGCTCGAACGCGACGGCCTGGTGGCCCGCCGAAACGATCCCACCGATCAGCGCCAAGCGAGTTGGTTTGACTCAGGCCGGCCGGCAATTGGTCCAGCGCGTCTTGATCGGCCATCGGCGTCAGATCGAGTCGGCCCTGGGCGGACTCTCGGAAAAGGATCAGATGCAGTTGCATCGTTTGTTGCTGCAGATGCGCGAACACCTGGAACGATTTCCGGCCGGCCCGGTGCTCGGGCCCGGTTAGTCGCACCGACGGCGGATTCACGGTGATCGGAGTGAACTCCATGAAACGATGGTTGCTTGTCCTGGTCGCGGCGGTCTTGGTTGTCTGCGGCGTGGGCGCTGCCTGGATGTACTGGCAGAATCACGCCAAGCCGCCAAGCTTTCGCACGACGGCGATTCAGCGCGGCGATTTGCAGCTGAGCATCAGCGCCACCGGAACCGTCGAACCCGAAGAGGTGGTGGATGTCGGCGCTCAGGTGGCCGGCCAGATCAAGAGCCTCGGCGTCGATCCGCATAACCCGGCGAAATCCGTCGACTATATCACGCCGGTCGAGGAAGGCACGGTTCTCGCCAATATCGACGACACGCTATATCGTTCGGACGTCGAACTGGCCCAGGCGGCCCTGCGCGTGGCCCAGGCGAGCGCGCGAAAAGCAGAAGCCGAGCTCGGCGCCATGCAGGCCAAGCTCGAACAGGCCGACCATGATTGGAAGAGGGCGCAGCAGCGCGGCAATTCGCTCTCCGAGCAGGAATTCGATACTTACAAGGCCAACTACTATAGCGCCGTTTCCGGAGCGGAAGTCGGCAAGGCGAGCATCGATCAGGCCAAGCTGTCGGTCGCGCAGGCTCAGGCATCGTTGGATAAGGCGCAGCGAAACCTCGGCTACTGCACCGTTCGATCGCCGGTCAAGGGTGTAATCATCGATCGCCGCGTGAATGTCGGCCAGACGGTCGTTTCCAGCCTCAATGCGCCGAGCCTGTTCCTGATCGCGAAAGATCTGAAGCGAATGCAGGTCTGGGTGTCGGTCAATGAGGCGGACATCGGGCAGATTCAGACGGGACAGCCGGTTTCGTTCACGGTCGATGCATATCCGAGCGAGGTATTTCACGGCGAGGTCGGCAAGATCCGTCTGAACGCCACCATGACGCAAAATGTGGTGACCTATACCGTCGAGGTGAACACCGACAATTCCAGCGGCAAGCTGCTTCCGTATCTGACGGCCAATCTCCAGTTTGAAATTGGCCGCCGGGAAAACGTCCTGACGGTCGCAAACGCGGCGCTGCGTTGGAAGCCGCAGCCGCGGCAGGTCGCCCCGGAGTTTCGCGACGAATTCGTGGCCAAAACTGCGAAAAAACCGGGAGACAAAAGCGGCGACGCCGCGAAAGCCTCGCCCCGCAGCGGCACACTCTGGGTCAAAGACGGCGACTTTGTGCGGCCGCTAAGCGTGCGCCTCGGCTCGAGCGACGGCGTCATGACCGAGGTTCACGGCGACAACGTGCAAGAGGGGCTCGAGGTGGTAACCGCCGAGGTTCGCCAAAACGACAGCAGCGGCGCCAGCAACCCGTTCACTCCGAAACTTTTTAACAACGGCGGCAAAAAGCAATAAGTGCGTTCGCCGGGGCATGGCCGGCGATCGGCCCGGGAGATTGATCGTGGCCCTGATTGAACTCAACGAGATTCACAAAACCTATCACCTCGGTCAGGTCGATTTGCGGGTCCTGAAAGGCGTGACGCTGCAAATCGAACGCGGTGAAATGGTCGCCCTGATGGGCGCCTCCGGTTCGGGGAAGACGACCCTGATGAATATTCTCGGCTGCCTCGATCGGCCGACGTCGGGGCGCTACACGCTCGACGGCCAGGCGGTCGAGTCGCTTTCGGCCGATCAGCGGGCCCGGGTTCGCAATGAGAAAATTGGCTTCTGCTTTCAGAACTTCAATTTGCTGCCGCGAACGAACGCTTTGAAGAACGTCATGATGCCGCTTTCGTACACGGCGGCCGAACTGCCGCGGCGGGAAAGCATCGAGCGCACCAAGCGGTTGCTGCGCGCGTCGGGCTCGGCGATCGGATGGATCACGAGCCGTCGCAACTTTCCGGCGGGCAACAGCAGCGCGTCGCGATCGCCCGCGCCCTGATCAACAATCCGCGCTTGCTACTGGCGGACGAGCCGACCGGCGCGCTCGATTCGGTCACCAGCCGTGAGATTCTGCACCTGTTCCAGGAACTAAATGGCGAAGAAGGGATCACCATCATCCTTGTCACGCACGATGCGGACGTGGCGGCGCACGCCAAGCGGATCATCCGCATGCGCGACGGTTTGATCGAAACCGGCGAGCCGGTCTTGCACGCCGATGTGTCGCCTCTGCGCCGGGCCGAAGAAGTGAGGGCGTCATGAACAAATGGATTCGAACCTTCGGTATGGCGGTGCAGGCGCTGACGCGAAATATCTTGCGCTCGGCGTTGACCACGCTCGGCATCATTATCGGCGTGGCCGCGGTGATCGCCATGGTGGAAATCGGCCAAGGGTCGTCCACCGCCATTCAGAAAACCATCGCCAACATGGGCGCCAATAACCTCATGGTGCGGCCGGGAACTGCGGCGAGCGGCGGCGTCACCTTCGGCAGCGGCAGCGTCATCACGCTCACGCCTCAGGACGCCGACGCCATTCTCCACGAGTGCCCGGCGGTGCGCAGTGTCGCCCCCGTTGTTCGCGCCCGCACCCAGGTGGTTTACGGCAATCGCAATTGGGTGCCGCTTTTTATCTATGGCACCACCTCCACGTTTCTGCAGGTGCGTGACTGGACGAATCTCGACGAGGGCGAACCGTTTTCCGATCGCGACGTCCGCAACGGAAGCAAGGTGTGCCTGGTCGGCCAAACGCTGGTCCGCGAATTATTCCAGGACCAGTCGCCGGTCGGCAAGGAAATTCGGGTTCAAAATATTGCGTTCAAGGTGGTGGGCGTGCTCAGCCCCAAGGGCGCCAACATGATGGGCATCGATCAGGACGATATTCTTCTCGCTCCCTGGACGACCATCAAGTATCGCGTTTCGGGCTCTACGCTGGCCGATGTCAATCAAAGTGCCGCCGCCCAGGCAAGCGACCCGACCAAACAGGTGAATTCACTGAATTCGTTGTATCCGGGTACGACCGCCTCGCTGTATCCCATCCCGTCGCCGATCCAGCAAGCCGATACGCCGCTGCCGGTGCGGTTTACGAATGTCGATCAGATCATCGCCGCGGCGGACTCGCCGGAGCACATTCCACTGGCAATCCGCCAGATCACGGATCTGTTGCACGAACGGCACCATATTCGCGCCGGTCAGTCGGACGACTTCAATATCCGCGACATGACGGAAATGACCAAGGCGCTTTCGACCACCACCTCGACGATGACGAATTTGCTCTTGTGCGTGGCCCTGATTTCGCTCGTCGTCGGCGGCGTGGGCATCATGAATATCATGCTGGTGTCTGTCACCGAGCGCACGCGGGAAATCGGCCTGCGCATGGCGGTCGGCGCGCGGCCCGCCGATATTCGCCGCCAGTTCCTCGTCGAAGCGGTGCTCCTATGTCTGTTGGGCGGATTCGTCGGCATCTTCCTTGGCGTCTTCGGTTCCTACCTGGTTTGGTTGAAACTGCATTGGCCGGTGGAACTGTCCGTCCCGGCCATCGTCGCCTCGGTCGTGGTCTCGGCGACCGTCGGCATTCTGTTCGGCTACTATCCCGCCTGGAAAGCCTCGCGGCTCGATCCGATCGAAGCACTGCGGTACGAGTGAGGAATTGTTTGCGATCGTCCGCGCCAGGGCGCTTCCGGTCGGCGAACCTCGCATCTTTCCCGGTTCACCGCATTGGCTTGGGCTTGACGCATTCGCCGAAATGTGCCAAAACCCTCCGCTGGAGTGCGATCATCGGCCCGATGTCAGCCTGCGCGGTTCTCGCCGCCGGCTTCGCGGCCTCCTTTCGCTGACCCACGGATGGGTTTGTCCATGGCCCCGCAATCGGCCCCCAGTGTGCACGCAAACGACGCGGCGGTTTATCCCGAGCCGCCCGGCCCCCAATACTACCAGCATCCCTTGCCTCGCAAGCCGCGGGTGATCTGGCCGTGGCCCGTCTTCCTGCTGGGAGCCATTGCAATTGTCACGGTTTGGATCGGCCGCCCCTATTGGCGTCCAACCGACGGCGACCGCATTCGCCGCGACCTCACGGAGATGCGCAATCTTCTCACCCGGTCTACGCCCGACGCCGCCCGGGCGATGGCGCTGGGCCGCAAAGTGCTCGACCTCGGCACGCAGTTCCCGCAGTACACCGGCGAAGCGAATTTCCTGATGGGCTGCGCTTATGCCCGGCAGGCGGAGGAGGCAAACGACCCCGACGCCGACTGGAAAAACGCCCGCAAGCATTTCGAACAGGCGGAAGCCGCCGGCGTGCCATCGGCCGATCAGCCGAAGTTGGCCTTTCGCCTCGCCAAGGCGATGTTCCTGACCGGCGCCGATCCCAAGCTTATTCTCAACAAACTTCAGCAGGCCGACGACGCGGACGCGCCAGCCGATCGCTGGGGCTTGCAAGCCGATGTATTGATGAAACTGCCGGAACCCAATGTCGGCGAAGCGATCGCCGCGACCAAGGAGCAGATCCGGCTCATCGATCCAAACGACGGCAAATCGCGCGCACAGGCCTATTCCAGACTGGCGGGTTTGCATTTACGGCAGAATGATTTGTCATCGGCCTCGCAGGCGCTGCAGGAGATCCACGCCTCCGACTCGCAGGAGGTGTTTGATTCATCGCGCGTGCTGGCGGCGCGTTGCGAGCAGGCCAATCATCGCTATGCGCCGGCCGCCGCGGCGTGGGAACAACTGCGAGCCAAGTCCAAACCGCCAATCGATAAGAACGTGATCGCCTATGAGTTGGGCTATTGCTACTGGAAGGCGGGCCGCGCCGAGGACGCCAAAAAGGCCTGGAGCGAGGCCCAGGGATCGGGCGGCGAGGCTGCCCAGGCGACGCGAATGCGCCTGGCCGAAATGCAACTGAGCGGAACCGCGTCGCGCCCCAAGGCCGCGGACTATCTCGATGAAGCGCTGCGCGACGTGCGCAAGCCCGAGGACTATCGGAATAGCCTCTACCCCGCGGAAGAGGCGCGCCGGTTGGTGGAAAAAGCGAGTCAGGATTTTCGCACCGGGGGCGACTTCGCGACCGCGGGGAAAATGGCCGAATTCCTGGTCCGGCTTTCCGGTCCGGGTCGCGGCCAAGAACTCTCGTCGGAGATCGCCGCCGAGTGGGGCATGTCACTCAAGGCCGAGGCCAAGAGGCTCTCCGGCCAGGCGGCCGAACACGCCGAGGAAGAAGGCAACAAGCAACTGCGGCAAGCGGCGACGCTCGCCGCGCAAATCGCCACGCCCGCCCGCTCGCCCGCCGAACAGGCGAAGTGGCTGCGCAAAGCCGCCGATTTTTATTTGAAGTGTTCGGAAAAAACTGATTATCAAAATGCGGTCGGCATCCTCGCCCGTTTAATCAAGTTGTCCAACGACAAGCCCGACGGCGAGGTCATGTATCTCAAGGCGCTCGCCCACGAAAATCTCAACGAATTCGACCAGGCGATCGAAGGCTACAAGTCCTGCCTCAAGCCCGGCAATCCGAAACAGGTTCGCGCTCGCTATCAGATGGCTCATTTGATGTTTGAACAGCCGGCTACCGCGGTCAAGGCCGAGCACTATGCGAGACTCGACAAGATCGCCGAGGAACTCACGAAAAATCTCGATCCGAGCGTTCGCGAGTCGGACCCCGCCGCGGCCGAACTATCGGCCTATTTGCTCGGTCATGTTGCCTATGAAAAACGCGATTGGCTGAAGGCCGAAACCTATTTGTCGCAAGCCTTGCGCGATTTCCCGAACTGCGAGGAGTCGTACAACGCCCGCTTCTTGCTCGGGCGCTGTTACTGGTATCAGGCCGTCAAGGAACAGATCGCGGCGGCCGGCGCTTTGAACGAATCGGAAAAAACCGCGGCGACCAAGCGGAAGTTGGAGTGGCTTAAAAAGAGCGCCCGGCGTGTTCGAGCCGCTCGAGGATGACTTGCTCAAACTCGAACGCGATCAACGCCTGACCGGCGAGAA
Organism: uncultured Gemmataceae bacterium; assembly: GCA_963815035.1. Classification (GTDB taxonomy): domain Bacteria; phylum Planctomycetota; class Planctomycetia; order Gemmatales; family Gemmataceae; genus JBGQCZ01. The sequence goes on along the minus strand of CAWFFC010000009.1, from coordinate 503,317 downwards.
TCGCCGGAACATGGTGCAGACCAGCTTCGCTGCCGCCGAATGTTATTTCTTTATGGACGATTTTCCGGAAGCAGTGCGGCGTTACAACGTCCTGCGGATACGCTATTCCGGCCAAATCCACGAACTGCTCGCGCTCTCGCAACTCTGGCAATGCTACCACGAATGGCTGAACGAGCCGGAAAAGGCGAAAGCGACCGTCGGCGCGATGCGCGACTTGCTCAAGAGCCTGCCCAAAGATGCCTTCAACGACACGGATAAGATCAACAAGCGCGATTTCTGGGAGGACTGGCTCAAGCGCGTGGAGGCGTTGGATAAGCCGCAAACCTTGCCCGATAAGCTGACCAATCCCAAGACCTAGAGAAGGTTCGAGCCGTCGTAGCGGCGGCCTCTGGCCGCCGTAAATTCGGCGGCGGCGAGACGCCGCCGCTACGACAACCGTAGCGGCGGCCTCTGGCCGCCGTGAATTCGGCGGCGGCGAGACGCCGCCGCTACGACAACCGTAGCGGCGGCCTCTGGCCGCCGTAAATTCGGCGGCGAGACGCCGCCGCTACGGCACATCGAATTACAGGTGCTGGATAATCCGGTCGGCGAACTCCGAGCTGGTGACGCCCGCCTTTTCGCCGTAGCCGGCGAACTGCCGGGCGATGTCGTAGGTGACGTACAGCTTGCCGCCCGGCCCCTTCTGCGCGATCTCCTCGCTCTCCGCGAAGGTCGCCTCGAGCGCCCTTGTTGACCAGTTCGGCCGCCTCGTCCCAGCCCAGGTGTTCCAGCAGCAGCACGCCGGACAGCAGCACCGCGCCGGGGTTGGCCATGTTCTTGCCGGTGTACTTCGGGGCCGTGCCGTGCGTCGCCTCGAACATGGCCGCCCGGTCGCCGATGTTGGCGCCCGCCGCCAGGCCGATGCCGCCCGTCAGCGCCGCCGCCGCGTCGGAGAGGTAATCGCCGTTCAGGTTCGGCGTCGCGACCACGCTGTACTCATCCGGCCGCAGCTGAATCTGCTGGAACATGCTGTCGGCGATGCGGTCCTTGATGACGACCTTGCCCTTGCGCGTCGGCCGCCCTTGTCAGACCTCGTCCTCGGTGACGATCTGGTCGCGGAACTCCGCCTTGGCCAGCTCGTAGCCCCAGTCCTTGAAGGCGCCCTCGGTGAACTTCATGATGTTGCCCTTGTGCATCAGCGTCACGCTGGGCAGCTTCTTGTCGATGGCGTAGCGGATGGCCATGCGGATCAGCCGCTTGCTCCCTTCGGGGCTGATCGGCTTGATGCCGATGCCGGCGACGGGCAGCGACGTCGTGTAGCCCATCTCCTTGAGCAGGGCGATCAGCTTCTTGGCCTTGTCGCTGCCGCTCTTGAACTCGATGCCGCAGTACACGTCCTCGGTGTTCTCGCGGAAGATGACCATGTTGACCTTGTCGGCCCGCTTGTTCGGCGCCTCGACGCCCTTGAAATAGCTGCACCGGCCGGACGCAGGCATACAGGTCGAAGCGAATGCGCAGGATAGACGTTGATGCTGCGGAAGCCGCCGCCGATCGGCGTCGTCAGCGGGCCTTTCAGGCCGAGGCTGTAATACTCGAACGCCTTGAGCGTGTCGTCGGGCAGATAGAGCTGGCGCTGCTCGTCCTCGCTGAGCGTGCCGACCTGCTCGTCCTTGACCTGCGGGTAGTACATCTCGCGGGCCACGTCGCCGGCATGGACGTCGAACCAGTAGATCTTGCGCTTGCCGCCGTAGGCCTTCTCCACGGCGGCGTCGAGCACCTTGACGGCGCAGGTGGTGATGCCGGGCACGTTGCCGACATCGCGGCCGATGCCGTCGCCGCGCAGCAGGCAGACGATCGGATCGTCGGGGAATTTCCACTTGCCGCCGTCGACCGTGACGCGAGTGCCTTCTTTGGGGGGAGTGATTTTGTCGTAGGTCGGAGCCGTCATGAATGTGTCCTTCGTTTTTTCAATCGGTTTGCGATCGTTTTTCTATCCGCGAATGCCTTGCAACGCCGCAAGCGCCTATCGGTTGGGAATAAACTGCCGGACCCAGCGCCGAAGCCGCCGGGGTTGCGCGTCTGAATCAATACGCGTCCCGGACCTTTGAATCGGCAAACAAGTCCCTCGCCCGAGGTCAGCGACGAAATCCAACCGGCGGACGCTTTTTGAATCTTGTAATCCATCGTTTCGGGCCAGGCGACCAGGTGGGCGTTGTCGATGATCATCTCTTGCCCGTCGGCGAGATCGAGCGGATGGATTGAACCATACGAACTGACGAACAGCATTCCCTTGCCGCTGACTTTGATGACAAAGAAGCCTTCGCCGGAAAAGAGTCCCTTGGTGAGATTTTGCATCTTGGTATCGACGACCAGTTCAGGCGAGCCGGCGAAAAAACCGTCCTTTTGCAACAGGTAACTGACGTCGCCATTCATCTCCAGCGGATGGATTTCGCCGGGGATCTCATGGGCGAGCAGCACTTCGCCGGGGCCGCGCCGGGCGGCCAGCGTCTGAAAGAAGAATGATTCGCCGGCGAGCATGCGGCCCAGGCTCTTGAACAGGCCACCCTCCATCTTGCCTTCGACATCGATGTTGGGGTTCATCGCCACCATCGCCCCAGCTTGGGCCTTGATCGTTTCGCCCTCGCCCAGGTTGACCTTCAGCATCGTGAACGGGCCTGGATATAGCAATTCGTAATGCATGATAGCCTCTAGTAGTGTTCTCTCGTGGCACAGGACTTCAGTAGCCGTGGCACAGGATTCCGATCCTGTGATTTTCCATGTGGCATAGGATTCCGATCCTGTGATTTCGATAACACAGGATTGGAATCCTGTGCCACGCTCTGATTGGAATCCAGTGCCACGCCCTGATCGGAATCCAGTGGCACAACTCCTCACAATTTCTTCGTCAACACTTGCGACTTCCGCCCGCTGCGATCGTATTGCTCGCGGCGAATCGGCGGCAGGTCGTCGGGCGTGGCCAGCGAAAAGCCGCTCTTCTGAACAAAATAGTTCACTGCCTGCGTCGTGAGGCAAATCAGCGCTTGCAGTCCCGACGATCGCGCCTGGTCCTCGGCGAAGCGAATCAACTTCATGCCGATCCCTTGATTCTCGTACCGGCCATCGACATAGATACAGGCGATCTCGCCCTTGTGGTCGTCCGGATAGCGATGGAGGGCGCAGCAGGCCACCGGCGTCCGATCGACTTCGAAAATGTAGAAATCGTCGATCTGCTTTTCAATTTCGGTGCGCGTGCGGCGAAGAAGTTCGTCGCTTTCGATGCCGGCCTGAATCAACGCGTGGATGGCACGCACGTCCTTCTTCATGGCCTTGCGGATCGCCTGATACTCGTTGGCGTGAATCAGCGTGCCGATTCCCTCGTTCGAAAAGACTTCGGCGAGCAGCCCTTCTTCCTCGCGGGCATCGATGATGTGAACGCGCGGTACGCCGATATTCGCCGCCCGTGCCGCCTGCTCCAATTTGGACACATCGTCGGCGTGGACTTGCTCGCGTTGGCTCTTGAGCATCTCCTGGGCTTCGTCCACGCTCAATTGCCGCGCCACGCCGTCGCCGATGCGAATGCCGGGAGCCATCGTCAGATACACGAGCTTCGCCGCTCGAAGCCCGTGCGCCACTTCCACCGCGACGTTGTCGGAATTGAGGCGATAGGTAAAGCCTTCGCCGTCGCAACCCAAAGGCGGAATCACCGGCACGATGTCCGCTTTCAAGAGCGATTCGAGCATGCCGACATCCACGGAATCAACCCGGCCGGTCCAGCGCTGATTGACGCCCTTGAGAATGCCCGCCGGATGGGCAGTCAGCGCGTTGCAATAGGCCCCGCGAAGATCGTGCACCGACAGCCCTTCGAGAATCTCGTGGCTGATGCGGTTGGACGCGGTGATCGAAAGATCGAGGGTGACTTCGTCAGTGATGCCGGCGCCGTCGCAATTGGAAATCGCCTTGCCAGTCTGGGCGGCTAGCTCCTTGATTTGCTGACTGGCGCCGTGAACCAGCACCACGCCGATGCGCAGGCTGCGAAGCAAATGGATGTCCAGCAGCAAGTTGGCGAAATTGTCATGGGCCACCACGGCGCCGTCGAGGGCGATCACGAAGACCTTGTCTCGAAATTGCGGCACATATCGCAGGATTTCGCGCAGATCGGTCAGATGTTTCATCTCTGGGTTGTCCGTTGTCCGTGGGGCTTTGTCCGTTGTCTTGTTGAATCCTGCTGAGACTGACCAGACTCTAATCAGCAATATACACTTACCCCACGCTCGAAGTGAATGATAGACGACTATCAACCGACAAAGAACAACGGACCAAGCACATGCCAACAGAAAATGTGATTATCATTGGCTCGGGGCCGGCGGGATGGGCGGCGGCGATTTACGCCGCTCGCGCCAATCTCAAGCCGCTCGTTTTCGAAGGGGCGACTCACCGACGCAAAACGCCGAGATGGGCACGTTGCCCCTGGGGCAGTTAAACCTGACCACCGAAGTCGAGAACTACCCCGGCTTTCCGGCGGGCAATCTGACAAGCCTATCTCGATCACGCCATCGACCGGACAAGCGGATGTACGATGGCTCCGCACACCGGCGCACGGCATCAGCGGGCCGGAACTGATGGAACTGATGCGGCAGCAGGCCGTCAACTTCGGCACGCGCGTCGATCACCGACGACATCGTCAACGTCGATCTTCAGCAAGCGGCCGTTTCGAGCTGCACTCGCTGCGAAGGCGAGACGGTACGACGCCGCACGCCGTCATCGTCGCCACCGGCGCGCGGGCGAATTACCTCGGCCTGCCGTCCGAGGAAAAATACAAGAATCGCGGCGTCTCGGCCTGCGCCGTCTGCGACGGCGCCCTGCCGCGATTCCGCGAACAAGCCGCTGGTCGTCGTCGGCGGCGGCGATTCGGCCGTCGAGGAAGCCGACCTACCTGACCAAATTCGCCAGCACGGTCTACATGGTCCATCGCCGCGACGAACTTCGCGCCAGCAAGATCATGCAGGATCGGGCACTGGAACAACCCCAAAATCGACGATCAAATGGAATTCCGCGGTCTGACGAAGTGCTCGGCGACGACGACGCGGCGTGACCGGCGTGCGGCTCAAAGAACGTCAACAGCCGGAGCGGTCGAAACGCTGGAGGCCGCCGGCGTGTTCCTGGCCATCGGCCACACGCCCAACACCGACTTTCTCGAAGGGCCAACTCGAATTGACCGACAAGAAATACATCATCTGGACCAAGCCGGCGCGCACCTTCACCAGCGTGGAAGGCGTCTTCGCCGCCGGCGACGTGGCCGACAACTATTACCGCCAAGCCATCACCGCCGCCGGCACCGGCTGCATGGCCGCCCTCGACGCCGAACGCTGGCTCGCCTCGCACGGGCATCATTGATGCCGCGCCTCGTAGCACAAGCGTCTCGTAGCACAAGCGTCTCGCTTGTGCACGTCAACACACAAGCGAGACGCTTGTGCTACGAGGCGTCGCAGGGTTGTCCGGATAGTGGATTGGCTGTAAAAATGTGGTGGGGAGGAGGCGTAGCTCAGTTGGTAGAGCAACGGACTTTTAATCCGTTGGTCGTGGGTTCGAGTCCCACCGCCTTCACTTGAAACGAGCCAGCCGCTTGCGATGCCGCAAGCGGCTGGTTTTTTGTTTCGCTGCCAACCGTTCTCAAGCCGCATCTGCGCTCGCCGCGGCTCGGCTGCTTTGCTCAAACCATTTTCCAACAAAGATGAACGCGACCGCCGCGATCAACGTGACGCCGGCCGTAATCGCGAAGAATGGCCCGGGAAGAAACGGCCCGCGCTTTTCCATCGGATCGGGCAGCGCGCCGCCATAATACGGCATCCAGAGAATGTTGAGGAAGTTGGCAAGCGTATTGGTCAGTAGGAAGCAAGCCGTGACATAGCCCTTCATGCTCTTCGGGGCGGCCGCATAGGACAGGTCCAACATCGTCCCGTACAGCAGCACTTCGCCGAAGGTGAGCACAATATAGGCCATGGCCGGCCAGAGGAACGAAACCTTGTATTGTTCCTGGCACACTTCCATCAACTTGCCTTCCACCTCGACCATGGTGGTGTGTCCCTGGGCCAGATAGCCGGCAACCGCCATGATGCCGACAGCCGCCGCTGTCAGGAAAAACCCGGCAAGAATCTTGCGCATGGAGGTGAACGTCTTCAGGTCAGGATCGAGGTACTTGAAGATCGTGTTGAAGGTTGGCACCAGGATGATGACAAAGAGCGCGTTGAGGAACTGCAATTGATCGGGGGCGATCACATCCTTGCCCGTGAGATAGTGAACCAGCGGCACCTTGAGTCTTACGTAATCCTGCGTGAAACTGATCCAAAGGACATCGTTGTGCTCATAGCCGAACCAGAAGAAGATAATGAGGGCGAAAATCCCCAGAAGATAGGCTAGGCTCTTGAGATGCAGCCATTGCTGCCCCGGCGTCAATGGACGGCCGTCATGTTCCTCCTTGGCAAATGTCCGCTTGCCCGCACTCAGCACAGACTTGGCGATTAGCCCGCAGACCACAAGCAGCGTCGTGAAGATCGCGGCGGCCTGGGCGACATTTTTGTACTCCGGGCTGATATTCGGCAGAGCCTTCAGGTCGAACAGGAAATAAAGTACAAACAGCCCATATATGGCGCCGATAAACATCAGCATTTCATAACCTTGTCGCCGCTCCTCCGGCGTCTGTTGACGGGTTCGTTCATCGGCGTAAGTACGCTTTCCCAGCGCGAAGACGCCCAATGACAGGGCCATCAAGATGGTGGGAAATGCAAATGCGATTTGATAAGCGCGTCCCAATACCTCCGGCGAGGCCAACCGCGTAATTTCCTCAGCCTTGCCGCTCTTAATCAGCTCTTGCGCCTGGTTCAGACCCACCGCATCCAAGTGCGAATAAATGTACCATTGGCGGATTTGCGGAATGGCCAGCTGAGAAATCAAAGCGCCGATATTGATGGCCAGGTAGAACCAGAGAAACGCAGACGTACGCAGACGTTCCTTGCCGGGCCGTTTCTGATCGTAGGTCTGGCCCAACAAAGCGGAGATATTTGGCTTGATGACGCCGCTGCCGCCCGCCAGAAGTGCCAGCGAGACGAACAGGAGCATGTGCGCAATGAAATCGAAGCGCTCCGCCGAGAACCCCTGGATCGCGCCGCCCAGGATGGTCGGATCCGAGAATCCCAGAATGAAATGGCCGAGCACGTAGGGAATCGAGAAACCGACGATTGTCCAATAACGACCAAACCAACGATCCGCTACCAGTCCACCCAACAGCGGCAGCAGATAGCAGCCCATTTTGAACGCGGCGTAAATTGGTCCAGCTTCCGTCGCGCTGTAATGCAGGGCCGTGGTCATGTACAGGAACAGGATCGCGCGCATGCCGTAATACGAACTGCTCGGCGAATTCTCCCCAAAAGAAGAACCAGATGGCCCGCGGATGCGTGTCGGGGACTTTCGCCGGCAGTTCGCTTTGGCTCATCGTTCATTCCAATCGATTGGATAATTCAGTTTCGCGAGCGCATCGATTCTAAAGGCAAATTGCGTCGCCTTGCAACCACCTTTCGGGCCGAAATTCACTTCTTTTCCGGTTTGCCGATCGGTGTGTCGTCGGCGTTGCCCCATTCGGCCCAGCTGCGATAGTAGTTCCGAACATGCGGGTCGCCCATCAATTCGAGCACGAACGCCGACACCGCCGCCCGGCCGCCGCTCTGGCAATAGGTGACCACCGGCTTGCCGACATCGATGCCGCACTCTTTCAAAAGGGCCGCGATTTCCTTCGCCGGTTTCAACTTTTGCGTCTTGGCGTCGACGAATTGGTTCCATTCGAGATGGCAGGCCGTTGGGATCGAGCCTTTCTTCTTGGCCCCGCCCGCGACGCCGTTGAACTCGTTGTCCGTGCGCGCTCCAGGATCTGGCATGATTTCTCATTCAGGAATTCGAGCATTTGCGACTTGGTGGCGAGCCGATCGGCGATCGGGTTAACCTTGGCTTTCACTCGGGTGGGCGATTCGCTGGTCGTGCTGACAGCGAGATTCTCGGCCTTCCAGGCGATCCAACCGCCGTCGAGCAATTTGGCGTCGGCCACGCCCCAGTAGTGCAAGATCCACCAGAGCCGGGCCGATTCCCGCCAGTCGGTGCCGTAAACAACCGCCCGCGTATCGATATTGACGCCAAGCGCCGCCAGCCGTTTCGCCCAGGCGTTGCTGTCCTTGTCGGCGTTGAACGCCTTGCTTAAAGTCGCCACATCGACGCGAACCGCGCCGGGAATGTGCCCGGCAGCGTAGGCGTCCGGTTTGCGAATGTCCAGAATCACGAACTTCTTGAGCGTGCCCGCCTTCGCAAGCGCCGCAGGCTCAATGAGCAATTCGGGCTTCGCATACTCGTTCGGAACCGTTCCGAAAAATGAACAAATTATCACTATCTGAGTCAACATGGTCAGGATCCTCCGCAGGCGAGTTGAACGTGATTGTATGGCTTGGAGATGATGACTGCGATAGCGCGAAACATGGCAAACCGCCCACTCGAGCATCCCGAAGATTTCCGAAGATTACATGCGCGCACCAACCGCGCAATCTTCGTAATCTTCGAGAGAAAACCCAGGTTTTCCGCGCAATCTTCGGTAAAACCAGGCAAAAAGTGCGATTTCTGGAATGCGGTTCACCCAAGTCGCTACGCGCCAGCAGTTTACATAACGCGCCTGGTTGGCCGATCGGCGCTGGCATTTGCTTGACAGGGTGGTTAGAATCGGAGGCGTTCAAAGCCCCGCATATTGCCCGAGTGCGAATCAGCCAATGGATGCCCCCTCTGAGTTGACGGTTCGCCAGGTCATGGCCGATGACCCGATGACGGTGCCGCCCGAGTGCCCCGTGCAGGACGTGCTGCGCATCATGAATCGGCAGCGGATCGGGGCGGTCGTTGTCGCTCGCGACGGAACCATTGACGGCATTTTCACGGAGCGAGACTTTCTGCGTCAAGCCGCCGAATCGCCGCCCGGCTGGCGGCAACGCCCGGTCTCCGATTGGATGACCCGCGATCCGCACACGATCGATCCCGACGCCGGTTGGGAAGAAGCCGTCGCCCGCATGGAGCGCACTGCGCGTTCGCCATCTGCCGGTGCTCAAGGACGGCAAGATTGTCGGAATTATTTCGGCTCGCCAACTGATGGCTCGCCGCAACGATTACCTGAATCGCATCGTTGAGGATCGCACCGAGGAACTGCAACGGCTCTATGACGAGGTTTCCAGCCGCGACGCCGAGATGCGGCAAAACATGGTCGTGGCCGGGCGGCTACAGGCCCGCCTGCTCCTTCCCGGCGCTCCCCCCGGCTGGCCGGAGATCCGCTGGGGCCTGCACTACACGCCGCTCGACCCGCTGGGCGGCGACTATTACGACTTCGTTGTTCGCAATGAAAATCAAATGGGGATTTTGATCGCCGACGCCAGCGGTCACAGCGTCTCGGGCGCGATGGTGGCGATTATGGCCCGCTTCGCGTTCGCCGAGGTGGTGCAGCACACGATCCGGCCCGCCGAGGTGCTGGCGGTGATGAATCGCCGGCTGCAAGGGCTCACCGACGAGCGCTTCGTCACAGCGTTTTATGGCGTGCTGGATCGGAAAACGAGGGAATTTCACTACGCGAATGCGGGCCATCTGCCGGCGATGCGCTGCAATCCGCGCCATCGCGGCGTCGAGGAATTGACGACGCGCGGGCTCATGCTGGGCATCGTGCCCAACGCCGCCTACGAGGAACGAACGCTGACTCTCGAACCCGGCGACCGGCTCTGCCTATTCACCGATGGCGTGGTCGATAGCCGCAACGTGGGCAAGGATACTTTTGGCGTCGAGCGGCTCAAGAAGTTCCTCGCCGAACACGCTGACCTTTCCGCCTCGAAACTCGCCCAGTTGCTTTTCGATCGCTTGCAGGATTTCCGCAGCGACCTGCCCGCCTGGGACGATCTCACCATTCTCGTGGCCGAAGTCGCGGCCTGATTCGAATTCCACGAACCGTCGTGTATAATTGGGGTGCTTCCCAACCGACTCGACACAGGAGAAATTGAATGGCGACCGCCAATCCCGCCATGGATGTTTCCGTTTTCCGCGGACTCGCCCGATCCGAAAACGTGGCCAACGCCATGACGATACCCGGCACGGCGATCAAAACCGGCTTTTTGCTGGTGATCTTGCTCATCGCCGGCGCCTTCACCTGGACCAAGGCGATGTCCCCCGAGTCGGGGATTTCCTACGGCCTATTAATCGCGGGCTCGATCGGCGGCCTGGCCACGGCGTTCGCGACGATCTTCTTCCCCAAGATCTCGCCGATCACCGCGCCGCTATACGCCGGCCTTGAAGGCCTGGTCCTCGGCGCCATTTCCGCGATCTTTGAGACTCGATACCCGGGCATCGCCCTACAGGCGGTGAGCTTGAGCATCGGCGTCCTGGTCATCATGCTGCTCATTTATGCAACCCGAATTATCCCGGTGACCAACAAGGTTCGAATCGGCATCGTCGCCGCCACCGGCGCGGTGTGCCTCGTCTATGTTGCGGATTTCGTACTCGCCTTGATGGGAGTCACGATCCCATACATTCACGAATCGGGCGCGATCGGGATCGGCTTCTCGGTGGTGGTCGTGGTCATCGCCGCGCTCAATCTCATTCTCGATTTCGACTTCATCGAGCAAGGCGCCGGCGCCAAGCCCCCAAGTACATGGAGTGGTACGGCGGTTTCGCCCTGCTGGTCACATTGGTGTGGATGTACCTCGAAATCCTGCGCCTGCTGGCGAAAATCAAGGACCGATAGCCGCGGCGGAAGTTCCGTCATCGGACACGCAGGAGAGTACGCCGCCCGCGGACGCTCATCGCAATCCGCGGGCGGCGAGAATGTGCGGGTTGTCAATCATCGTTCAAAATCGTGCCGATGCCCCGACTCTTGGTGATCAGCGAATTGCTGCTGTTGCCGAACAGGTCGAGGTAGAACATCTCATTCGATTCCTTCTTGCTGTCGCCCTTGACCGTGATGGTGATGGTCTTCGTCGTCTCGCCGGGATTAAAGGTAATCGTTCCGGTCTTGGCAACGTAGTCGTTATCGCTGGTTTTCGCGGTGCCGTCGGAGGTTTTGAACGACATCGTCACCGGCTGGTCGTAGGCGGCCGAGAGCGTGACCGTGAAGGTGAACTGCGTCGTCTGGTTCTTCTTGCCTTCCTTCTTGCTCACGTCGCTGATCGTGATGCGCGGCTCGTCGTCGAGGATGGTGCCCACGCCTTGGCCGTCGGCGATGGTCGCGTTGGTTGGGCTGCTGAGGTTGACGGAGAATGTCTCGTTCGGCTCCGGCAGGCGGTCGCCGATGACCGGGACGGTGATGGTCTTGCTGGTTTCGCCGGGGGCGAAGGTCAGGGTGCCGCTGGCGGCCTGGTAATCGCTGCCGGCGGTGGCGGTGCCGGTGCCGGTGGCGTAGGCGACGGTGACTGGCTGTGTGCTGGCGGTCGAGAGAGTCACCGTGAAGACGAGCCTGTTCGTCCCTCTGTTGCCTTCCTGCTGCATGACATCCGTGATGCTCAGCGCGGGCGGCTCGTTGTCCAGAATCTCCGCGACGCCCTGACTGTGTGCGATGCCGACGTTGCTGCTCGGGTTCGTGAGCCAAAGGTAGAAATACTCGGTCCGCTCTGGCAACTGGTCGCCGATGACGGGAACCGCGATCGTCCCGCTGGCCTGGCCGGCGGCAATGTGAAGCGTTCCGGAGGTGGCGACATAATCGCTGCCGGCGGTGGCCGAGTCGCTGTAGCCGTAAGCGTCCAAGGCGTCCGAGGTGAAGTAATCCACGGTCACATCCTGGTCGTAGGGAGCCGACAGGCTTGTCGCGAAGACGGCGCTGGTCGTGCCGGCGTCGCCTTCGGTGACGGTAACAAGCTTGGGACTGATCGAAATGATTGGTTCGTCGTCCAGAATGGTCAGACCGACACCTCCCATGGAGGCAGCGTTCCCGCTGAGGACGGAGAGGTTCAACGTGAAGCGTTCGGTATTGTACCAGTTGCCGTTATCGTCGAAGTACAATTCAGCGACTCGGTCTCCCAGGATGGTGACGGGCACCTGCTTGGCAGTTTGCCCCGGGGCAAACGTCACGGTCCCGGACGACGGCAGGAAATCGCTGCCCGCGCCTGCCGAGCCGCCCGCCGTCGCGTACCCGACCGTCACGTCCTGGTCGTACGGGTTCGACAGATTCAGCGTGACGAGCGCGGTTACTGGCCCGGAATTGCCTTCCTGAACCGTGACAGAATTGCCAGAGATTCGCGGCTCGTCATCGTAGATGGTCCCAATCGCCGTTTTATCGGCAAGGATCGCGTCGATCGGGTTGTACAGATCGACAATGAAGGACTCCCAGAATCCGTAAGTTTCACCTTCCGGGATGCGGTCGCCGATGATCGGCACGGTAATCGTCTGGCTGACTTGCCCCGGAGTGAACGTCAGCGTGCCGGAACTCGGCAGGAAATCGCTGTCGCCGGTCGCCGTGCCATCCCACGACATATAGGACACGCTGACGATCTCCGTGCTGGGCTTGGAGAGGGTCACGGTGAAAACGGCATCGGTGGCGCCTTCGTTGCCCTCGGTAGCGGCCGCGTTGCCGATGGAGACATCGGGCACCCCGAGGCTCAACGGAGTCCAGAGGAACGCACTGTTCGCGTATCCGTCCCCCACGATCTGGCCGGCGTCATTGATGGCCGTCGCCTTCTGCAGCCACCAATCGGGGCTCTGTGCGTTGAGGTCCTGCATGATACCGTCCTGCCACGCGAAGGCGCGGGAGACATCAAAGCCCCCTCCCCATCCATCCGGAAACCACTCGCTCGAATAGCCCACCACCTCGCCCGCGTTGTTGACTCCCAGCCCAACGCTCCCGGTTGGGACCGACTGCGAGTCGAGGGGAGGCAGTGTCCCCAGATCGGTGAACGAGCCAGATGTGCCGTTGGGCGTCGCCGGCGTCCAGAGGCTGGCCACCGACCGGGAACCTGCCACCTGGCCGACGCCGTTGATATCCTCGGACGAAGTCGCCCGGCCGAGGTCCGTCATGATTCCGGCTCGCCAGAGAAAGGCGTGCGACCAGCCGTCCCCGGCCGGGGCCGTGCCCGTGACCTGGCCGATGTCGTTGATCGCATTCGCCGTGCTGGTCTGGCCGCCAAGCGTGCCCAGGTCGATCATCTGGCCGCTTTGCCAACGGAATGCGTGGTTCGCGACCGACGCGGTGGCAGCCGTGCCGACGACCTGGCCAGAGTTGTTGACGTCGACAGCGATGCTGGAGGTTCCTCCAAGTGTTCCCAGATCGCGCATCAGGTCGTTCCGGCCATCACCGTTCGTGTCCCGGTACCAGCGGTCGGAGATGCCGTTGCCGTCGGTGTCCTCGGGTGTGAGCAGGAAGGCGTGTTCGACCGTGGAGGTCGGGCTGACGGACGACTTGCCGACAACCTGGCCCACGTCGTTGATGCCCAAGGCGCTGCTCTCGGAACCGCCCAGCGTACCCAGGTTGAGCATCTGGCCGTTTTGCCATAGGAAGGCGTGGCGATGCGCCGCGTTCGTACCCAACGTACCAACGATTTGCGCGGAGTTGTTGATGTCCGCCGCCTCGCTGCCTTCGTACCCCGGCAGCCAACCCAGGTCGATGACCGACACGCTCGGCACCGAGCGGTCCTCGAGGGATTCGAGGCTCAATTGTGATGTTCGGAGAAGCCGGCGCTGCGGCCGCCGACGCAGCGGCTGCGAAATCGGTGACCTCAACAAGTTCTTGAACCACATGGGAATCTCCATTGAAACTCAGTGAGCAGTGAATAGGGAGCGGTGGGTGATGGCAGATGGGGCTGCTCACCACCCAGCCGAATTCGGGGTCAGCGGCCGGGAACCGAGATCGTCCCCTCGAAGTATCCGACCGTTTTGCCGGTAACTGTGCTAAACAGGCGCTTGCAGACGTGGCTGCCGGTGGCGCCGGCGAACCGCCCGGTGCCGCCCGTGATGGTTGCGTTCTCGGTGATCAGGACGATGCCTGCCTCGACCGGCTCCGACGACCCCTGGAATTCCGCGGTCAGTGTGTCGCCGTTGGCGGCAACAAACGTGACTTCCCCCTCGGCGTACGGAGGCGCCACTCCAAAATCGACCACGGCGACTTCGCGCAATTCAAAGGCGCCGAGATGGGTCGCGCGGCCCGTCATTTCGATCGTGTCCAGAAAAACCGGCGGCGCAGGGAAAGGCACCCGGTTGGTCAGGACGCCTCGCACCCTACCCTTGAACGGCGTCGGTTCGCCGGCGGCGGCGGGGCCGCCGAGTGCGACTATGGCCATGACGGCCAGAGCGAGACCTGCTACGAAACGAAAACGTTTCATCTGACACTCCATTTGGTCTGCGATAGAATGGAGAGCACATCCCTCGGCGCGCAGACCGAGCGCCGGGGCGGTGCCGGGCCGGTGGGGGGCTTGCTTGGCGGTAAGGACCCCACCGGCCGCTTTGCTCGCATTTGAAGTCGCGGAGCCTCGTCCGCCGACTTCCGTGTTCACTTCGATTTCGTTTTAATGCCCAACAACTCCGCGGCTTCCACACGAAATGCCCGAATGGCCTGGGTCACGGAATCTCCGGTGCCCCAGGTGTCGATTTGTTTCGCGGACTGGTCGTACAAGCGGCGGGCTTCCGCTTTGTGCCCGGTTCGTTCCGGCTCCGTCAGATCCTTTTCGGTTGCTAGTTTCGCGTGAGCTAGGGACATCACGATCCACTGGCCGGAATCGCCCATGCCGCCTGGTTGCAGCTTGCAGGACTTCTCCAAAGAATTGATACTCGCATGCCAGTTTCCCATCCGGTACTGGACCCACCCCAGATATTGCGAGGTCATGCTGTTCGGAGCAAGCTCGACCGCCTCTGTGACGGCCTCGAGGGCCCCCTTGGGATCGCGGTGCTTCGGGTCTGGGCTGTTGATGAGTCTAAAGCCCTTCTGTGCAATTGCCCCGGCGAGGGCTTCGCGCTGGTAGGGGCTATTCGGATCAAGTTTGTTGGCCTTGCGATACCAGTCAATCGCCTCGTCCAGATTGCCCTTGCGCCACATGGCGCGGCCAAGGTTGTAGTGTGCGCTCACGTTTTTCTGGTCGAGAGCTAGGGCCTTGCGGAACCAAAGGATGGCGTCGTCCGGCTTGTTTTTCCTAAGGAAAATGTTCCCCATTTCTTCGTGGGCTATGGCGTGTTTCGGCTCAAAGGCAGTGGCTATGCCGAAATGGAAGCTGGCGTCCTCGAACCGGTCCAGACTACTTAGGTTTCTGGCAAGATTGAAATGCGCGTGCGCGTTGTTCCAGTCAATCTCGATGGCCTCGCGGTGGCTGGCGATGGCATCCTCGTATTTGCCTTGAAGTCTTAAGGCTAGTCCGAGGTTGTCATGCGCAACGGCCAAGTTCGATTTGACTTCGATGGCCTTGCGGTAACTGGCAATTGCCTCGCCGATTTTGTCCTGTTTGAGCAAGACGTTGCCGAGGTGGACATGCGCTTCGGCGTAGTTCCGGTTGAATTCGATCGCCTTCCGGAAGTAGCCGATGGACCTGTCGTATTGCTTGCGCTCGATAAAAAGGTTGCCAATGAAAAACTGCAGCACAGCGTTATTCGGCTCGAGTTTGATTGCGCGTGCATAACATGCCTCGGCTTCGGACAATCTTAGCTGGTCGAGCAGCAAGATACCCAGGTTCATATGGGCGTTCATGTTCTTCGGATCAGAGTCGATGGCGCGGCGGAAGGAGGCCTCGGCCTCAACCAGCTTTTTCTGGTCCTGCAGCAAAAGGGCAAGGTTATTGTGGGCCATCGAATACGATGGATTGATTTCAATGAGGCGGCGGTAGCACGCCATGGCTTCTTCCACTCTTCCCTGCGCACTCAACGCGTTCCCCAAGCCATGGTAGGTACTCTCACATGTCGGATCGAGTTCGATTGTGCGGCGATGGCACGCCTCGGATTCAACCAGTTTCTTCTGGTCATACAGGTACTTGCCCAGATTATTGCGTGCGGCGATGGCCGACGGACGGATCGCGACGGCGGCCGTGTAAAAGCGTGCCGCCCCCTCGTAGTCCTTGTTGAATGCCAGGCGTTCTGCCAAAAGGAAGTTGATCCAGAAATCATCAGGAAAGCGCTGCTGGGCCTGCCGCAGCACCGACACCGCCAGATCCCGCAGCCCGGCCCTTCCCAACGCGCTGCTGAGCAGGTCGAGTGTTGCGGCGGATTGCGCGAAACATCGAGGGATGCCGTCAACGCTTTCAACGCATTTTGGTGTTTTGTTAGATTGCGCTCGGCGAATAGCTCGCGGAGTTGATTTCGCGTCGGATCGGCGTCCAGGCCCCGTGAGATCGCAATCAGTGAAAGTCGACCCGCATCGGATCGCCCGAACGCTCCGAATCGAGACAGGGAAAAGTCATCGATCGCAAGAGCCAGAGGCTCGCGCGATATGCGACCGTTCCTTTAGCCGTCTCACGGCCTCATCTGTCGGCAACTCTTCAAGATCGACTCCGTAGTCCCGAAAGGCCTGCGTATACGCGGTGACGGCACCTAAGTAGTTGAATCGACCTCCCAAACAGTCGGCCCGCTCGAGGCGAATCCCTTCAAGTCGTAAAATGAATTCCAGATCCTCGCGGAGCTGCCCAACGTACTCGATAAACTGGTCGCCACCGTTGCCGCTAGCCAGGATTGCCTCGGACCGCTTGATCGCGGACAGTGCTTCCGCCCACTTACCCTTTTCCCGCCATTGATCCGCCTCCTTGATGGCCGAGGTCACTTCCTTTTCCACCGCTGAGCCGCCGTGCCGCCCGATCGCGAAGTGCCCAGCCGACGGCGCTGCCAAGAAGAACCAGGAAAAACAGCACCAGCGCGGCGACAGCCAAGCCGCCCTTGTTTCGCCGCGCAAACTTCCGCAACCGATACCCCGCACTCGGCGGGCACGCCTGCACCGGCTCATCGGCCAGGTAGCGCTGCACGTCCATCGCGAAGCCGTTCGCCGTCTCATAACGCCGGTTGCGGTCCTTCTCCAGGGCCTTCATCACGATCCAGTCCAGCTCGCCGCGAACCAGCTTCGTCAGTTTCGCCGGCTCGGTGCCGCGATTTGCCGCCAGGGTCGGCAAGCCGTCCGCCGTGCTCAGTTTGGTACTCGGCTTCGACGGCTCCTGTTCGCGGATCACCCGCAGCATCTCCAGCATGCCGGCTTTTTCCAAGTCCTTCTTGGTGAACGGCGGACTGCCGGCCAGCAGTTCGTACAAGAGCACGCCGAGTGAGTAGATGTCGCTGCGCGTGTCGATGTCGAGCTGGTTAAGCTCCGCCTGTTCCGGCGACATGTACTCCAGCGTCCCGACGATGTTGCCAATGCCGGTGACAGCGTCTTGCCGGTCAGCGGCTGCCCGGGTCGCCTTGGCCACGCCGAAGTCGATGACTTTCGGCACCGGCCGGCCGTCGTACAAGGCGACCAGCACATTGGACGGCTTCAGGTCGCGGTGGATGACGCCCTTCTGGTGAGCATGTTGAATCGCCTGGCAGACGGGAATGAACAGTTCCAGCCGCCGCCGCGGCGTCAGGCGGTGCTCGTCGCAGTACTTGGTGATCGGCACGCCCTTGACGAGTTCCATGACGAAGTAAGGCCGGCCCGCATCGGCATGGCGGGCGTCGAGGCGTAAGCCCGACGTGTGTGGGAAGCCCGACGTGTTTGGATCGTCGCTCACACGTCGGCCTGACGGCTCGACGCTCGCCGTGCCCGTCATCCCCCCATCAAACACCTTGGCGATATTCGGATGGTCCATGATCGCCAGCGCCTGCCGCTCGGCCTCGAAGCGCGCAATGACTTGTTTCGAATCCATGCCGGCCTTGATGAGCTTCAAGGCGACGAGCCGTTTGACTGGCTCGATCTGTTGGGCCATCCAGACGGTGCCCATGCCGCCCTCGCCGATCTGCTCGAGCAGCTTATAGGGGCCGATGATCGTGCCGGATTGTTCGGCGATCATCAGATCGGCGGTGGGTGCGTTGCTGCCACCTTGAATGCTTCCCATTTGTTGATGAGCTTGCAGCAATTGATCGACCCGGCCGCGCAGTTCGGCGTTGTCGCCACAGGCTTCGCTCACGAACGCCGGCAATTGCTCGGCGCTTGCTCAAGTGCGGCGAAAAAGATCGATCGGGCATTTTCTTCGTTGGCGGTCATGCAGTCCTCGCCGAGATGTCGGCTCTATGAGTCAATGCGACGTAGCCTGTAAAGAATTCTCACGAGATGAGAGTTTTTTCCGGCCGCTATTTTTTTCGTAGCGGCGGCGTCTCGCCGCCGAACTTAGGACGGCGAGACGCCGCCGCTACGGGAATGCGAAACTCGCGCGAGGAATGGTTCAACATTTCGCTGCGCAACCAGGCGCGGGCATAAGCCCAATGCCGGTAGGCCGTGGCGGTCGAAATGCCCAGCGCGGCGGCGGCTTGATCAAGCCCGAGGCCCGCGAAGTAGCGGAGTTTGACCAATTCGCCGGCAAGTTGGTCCAGGGCCGTCAATCGCGTCAGCGCATCGTCCAGTTCGATCAACTGATCGGGTGAGACCGAACATTCCACATCGAGGCATTCGAAATCGACGCGATTCCAGTCTCCGCCGCGCTTTTCGCATGCCTTGCCGCGAGCCTTCTCAACGAGGATCCGCCGCATGGCCTCGGCGGCGGCCGCGAAGAAATGCCCGCGACCGTCCCATTGTTGGCCGCTTTGTGTTTCCACCAGCCGCAGGTAGGCCTCGTGAACGAGCGCGGTCGCTTGCAGGGTCTGGCCCGGGTTTTCCTGGGCGAGCCGCTGGGCCGCGAGTTTGCGCAATTCGTCGTAGATGAGCGGAAGCAACTGCTCCGCGGCGGCCGGTTCGCCGGCCTCGATGGCGGTCAGGATGCGAGTAACTTCGGACATGCAGGAGAGCATACCGCGAACGCGTGCCGATCGCAACAGACCGGAAAGGCTGGCATGACGGCACGGAGGAGATTCTCGGGGGCATCCTCATGCCCTTCGCATCATGGGCTTTTCCAATGAACAACACCGATTCCACCGGGGCGTCAATCTCCACGCCAGAAGCATTTCCGCCCTGCGGTAGCCCCGAAGGGGCGGCCGTCAATAGCCAGGGGCGAGTCTTCGACGCCCCTGGAACCAGGGTCATTGCTCGCGTCTCGCGTGCACCGACCCTCCGGGTCGGTGCTCGGAAATAATCATGGCTCCCGACGGATCCAGGGGTTTCACCCCTGGCTACCATCGGTCGCCGCTCCGCGGCTGCACAGGCTCGGCTTTACGGGAGAGGGAAATGCCGCCATCGCGACGACGTGCCGGAAATGCCGGAAGTCTCCAATCCTGAAGTTCGCGGAGCGTCAATCCCCGACGCCGATACACAAATTGGAGAGAAATTCTCCGAGTTCGCGATCGCTTTATTGACTTTCACGGCCATCGATGGATTCGGCCGGCCGGCGGGCAGCTCGGTGCCGTCACGCGCCCGCGGCTGTCACGTACCCCTCGACCCAGTGATCCTGATCGACGCGGTACTCGTCGATGTGGAACCCTTTCGCAGCATCTGTAAACCCTGGAAGGCGGCTGAGACGCGCGACCGCCGCCTGGGCTTTCTCGCGCGAGGAATAGACGCCGATCAATTTGACGTCCTCGTCGCCACCTTCCCGCTCGTGAACGTGCTGCAGCACGAAAACGCTCGCCATGCTCGGCCTCCCCGCTCGTCACTCGAACGCCCGGTTGCCCCACTTCTTGATCTTGTTGAATTCGCTGCCCGGCCCAGTGGGGTAGTTTCCAGCGCCATAGCGGTCGTCGAGCAACCGCTTCGCGAAGTCACGCCCGTTCTCGGTCGTCAGCGGCCGTTCATGAATCGTTTTTACAATTGACAGCACCGATTCTACTGTGGCGTCGTTCGCCGCGCCAGAAGCAATTCGCGCAGTTGGCGTGCTGCATCGGTTCTGTACGCCGAAGGCGTTATACATCTCACAGCCCAGGGTCGCGCAGCGCACCCTGGGATCACCGTGCCCGATCGATTGGATCCGGTTCGGCTTCGCCGAACCGCCACGGATTCGTTTCACGCCGGACCCAGGGTGCGCTGCGCGACCCTGGGCTGTGAGATGTATAACCGCTTCGCGGTAAAGAAGGCAGAGTTCTCGCCTGGCTAGTGCCGTCCCCACGACGGCATGACGATGCGGAAGTTCGCGGGGCGTCAATCCCCATCCGCGATGAACAAAAACTGGAGCGAATCACTCACCGTTCGCGGTTTCTCGATTGTCTTTCACGAACAGATAAGGTTCAACTTGGTTTGCGACGCAAATCCCATTCACATTGTACTGTTAGTGATCAAATGTATATAATCCCTGAGTGCGCCGCGCAGAGTTTGCGCACGGCACGAGCCAATGCGCTGCACGAGGGTCATGCCCATGTTTCTCGCCGAACTCCCAATCGTGATGGTTAGTCGCAAGATCACCGGACGGACATGCGGACGGACATGCGGATGCACAAACCAGACAAAGTTTTCGCTGGTCTCGAAATCGCGACGCAACCGCTATGGGGAACAAGAAGTTATCTCAAAAGCAGGTGGCCGGCCAACGATGAGAAATGTCCGGAATTGTCCGGTTTTTGTCCGGGGCGGGTCAGGACGGGATTCGCGGAACGTTGCTGTGAAGCCGGCCGCCCACTTGAAGATCGGGCCTGCAACCAAGAAGATGCCTCAATTCCACGCATCTTCCCGGAGTGCCATCATGCCGCACCGACACGCACTTTTCGTTTTGATCGCGTTCGCCGGCTCCGCGTTTGGCCAGGGGCCGTTGGTTCGCCCGGACCAGCCGATCGACGTTAAGGAACAGTACACCAAGTACGAATACCGCATTCCGATGCGGGACGGGACGCGGCTCTTCACGGCGGTCTATGTCCCGAAAAACTCCGCGTGGAAATATCCGATCCTGATTACGCGCACGCCCTACAGTGTCGCGCCCTATGGCGTGGACAAGTATCGCAGCCATCTCGGTCCATCGGATCGATTCGCCCGCGAGGGTTACATTTTCGTTTACCAAGATGTCCGCGGCCGCTGGATGTCCGAGGGCGAGTTTGTGAACATGCGGCCGCACAATCCACACAAGCAGTCGAAGAACGATATCGACGAAAGCTCGGACACCTATGACACAATCGACTGGCTCATCAAGCACGTGCCGAACAACAACGGCAAAGTCGGCATCACGGGGATTTCCTATCCGGGCTTTTACACGGCGGCCGGCATGATCGACGCCCATCCGGCGCTCGAAGCCTGCTCGCCGCAAGCCCCGATCAACGACTGGTTCGTCGGCGACGATTTCCATCACAATGGCGCGTTGTTCCTGCCGCACTTTTTCAACTTCATCGCTAACTTCGGCAAGCCGCGGCCGGAACCGGTCAAGAAGTTCGGCTATCTCCCGTTCGATCACGACACGCCCGATGGTTACGACTTCTTTTTGAGGATGGGGCCGTTGCCGAACGCCGACAAGAAATACCTCAAGGGCCAGGTCGCGTTCTGGAACGAACTGCTGAAGCATCCCAATTACGACGAATTCTGGAAGGCCCGCAACTTGCGGCCGCATCTGAAAAACATCAAGCCCGCGGTGATGACCGTCGGCGGCTGGTTCGACGCCGAGAACCTGTTCGGCGCGTTGCAGACGTACAAAAATGTCGAGAAAAACAGCCCCGGCATTCAAAACATCCTGGTCATGGGCCCGTGGCGGCATGGCGGTTGGTCGCGCGGCGTTGGCGACCACCTGGGCGACATCCCATTCAACGCCAAGACGTCCCGGTTCTTCCAGGAGTCGATCGAGCTTCCGTTTTTCGAGTATCACCTGAAGGGCAAAGGTGAGATGAAGCACCCCGAGGCCTGGGTATTCGAAACCGGCGCCAATACTTGGCAGCGGTACGATGCCTGGCCGCCCAAAGAGGCCAAGTCGTTTGCGCTCAATTTCCATGCGAAAGGAAAGCTGGCGTTCGGTTCGCCGAGCGAGGAAAACGCCTTCGATGAGTACATCAGCGATCCGGCCAAGCCGGTGCCGTTTCATGACAAGATCGATGTCGGCATGGCCGCGGAATACATGTGCGGCGACAACCGCGAGGCTTCTCACCGCCCGGACGTCTTGGTCTACGAAACCGACCCGCTGCCGCACGATCTAACGCTCGTTGGGCCAATTCAGGTGCGATTGCAAGTCTCCACCAGCGGCACTGACTCGGATTGGATCGTGAAACTAATCGATCGCTATCCGAATGACTTTCCCGACCCGAACCCGAATCCAACCGGCGTCAAAATGGGCGGCTATCAGCAACTCGTCCGCGGCGACGTGATGCGCGGCCGATTCCGCAATGGCTACGAAAAGCCGGAAGCGTTCAAGCCCAATGAGCCGGCGGCGGTGAATTTCGCCATGAACGATATCTGCCACACATTCCGCACCGGGCATCGGGTCATGGTGCAGGTCCAGAGCACCTGGTTCCCGCTGGTCGATCGCAATCCGCAAACGTTTGTGAACATCAATACCGCGAAGGCATCGGATTTCCAAAAAGCGACGCCGCGCATTTATCGCTCGAAGGAAATGCCGTCGCGGATTGAAGTGTTGGTTTTGCCGTGAGACCATCGTGAGCGCACGAGGAATCGAATGAACGTTTTGGTGATTGGCAAGGGCGGTCGGGAACACGCCCTGGTCTGGAAGCTGGCGCAGTCGCCGCGAGTCGAAGCGCGTTTTTGTGCGCCCGGCAACGCCGGCACCGCGCTCGGACGGCGTCAACGTGCCGATCGAGCGTCGCCTAATGACTTCGACGACCTGATTCGCTTCGCCAAGAAGGAAAGCATCGGCCTTGACCGTGGTCGGCCCGGAAGACCCGCTGGCGGCGGGCATCGTCGATGCGTTTCAGAAGGAGGGCCTGCGCATTTTCGGGCCCTCCAAGGCGGCGGCCCAGCTCGAAGCGAGCAAGGTATTCGCGAAGAAGCTCATGCGGCACGCGGACGTGCCGACCGCGGAGTTTCGCAGTCTTCGATCATCCCGAGCCGGCACGCGATTACATCGAGACGCGCGAGTATCCGCTCGTGGTCAAGGCGGACGGACTGGCCGCGGGCAAGGGCGTGATCGTCTGCTCGACGAACGAGGAAGCGCTTGCCGCCATCGATCGCATCATGGTCCGCGAGGAGTTCGGCCGCGCCGCCGGCCGGCAGGTCGTCGTCGAGAAACGGCTCGAAGGCGAGGAATTGAGCATCCTCGCCCTGGTCGGCGGCCGGACCATCGTGCCGCTGCCGCCGACGCAGGATCACAAGGCGGCCTTCGACGGCGACACCGGCCCCAACACCGGCGGCATGGGCGCCTACTGTCCGCCCCGCTGGCCACGCCGGAATTGTTGCAATCCATTGACGCGAAACCATCGCTCATGCCGACCGTCCACGCCATGAAGCGGAGCCGCACGCCGTTTCGCGGCGTGCTCTACGCCGGCGTGATGTCACCAACCAAGGACCGCGCGTCCTGGAGTTCAATTGTCCGCTTCGGCGATCCGGAAACGCAGCCTGTATTGATGCGTCTGCAGGACCGACCTGCTCGACCTGCTCGAGGCGGTCGTCGACGACACGCCTCGGCGAATTCAGGACGATCAAGCTCGAGTGGGATCCGCGTCCGGCGGTGTGCGTCGTGATGGCCAGCGAGGGCTATCCCGGCCCCTATCCCAAAGGGCGTTTTGATCAGCGGCCTTGACGAAGCCGCCAAGCTGCCCGACGTGCAAGGTGTTCCACGCCGGCACCAAGCTTGACGGCAATCCCGTGGTGACCGATGGCGGCCGGGTGCTGGGCGTGACCGCCCTGGGCGACACGCTCGCCGACGCCAAACGGCGAGCCTACGAAGCCGTCGCCAAGATCCATTTCACCGGCATGCACTATCGGAAAGACATCGCCGACAAGGCGCTTGCGCAGTCGGCATGATCGAGTCGATCAGAATGGACTTACCAATTCTTGAAACCGATCGGCTGCGCCTTCGCGCTTTCACGATGGCGGATCTCGACCGCCTCGCATCAATCTATGGCGATCCGGAAGTCATGGCGCTTTGTCGGCAAGGGTTTGCCGCTTTCCCGCGAGGCAGCCCAAGAAAAGCTGGCCGCGATGATCTACCGGTGGGAATCGCTGCGAATCCCGATCTGGGCGGTCGAGCGAAAAGACAACGGCGAATGGATCGGCCGTTGCGGCTTCTCACCCTATTTGGACGGCGACGAAATCGAGATCACATACACATTTCGCCGCCCAAATTGGGGCCGGGGATTTGCCAGCGAGGCGGCAAGCGCTTGCCTCGATTACGCCCGCAAGTTCAGTGCCTGGCCGCACATCATGGCCCGGTCGCATCCGGACAACGTCGCTTCAAAGCGAGTCATTGAAAAGCTTGGCTTCGAATACGACCGATTCGACCCTGAGCACGCCGACGGCCCACTTGAGCTTTACATTTTGCGATGCGAATCTCCATGCCGGCATCGTTCAAAGCCGGGCGTTTTGAATCCTGGCGGGCAAGTCACGTAATGACTTGTCGAGGGCAGTTTACGGCATGCTTTGTGCAAGAACGCCATGAATCGACTTTCAATAGCTCGTCGCCCGTTCAGCTTCGAGGAGCGGCTATGAATCAACGAACAAGCATCCATCGCCGATTTTGTCGGCGTCGATTGACGCCTTCCTGTCTCGGCCTGGCGGGAGCGCTTTTGGTGAGTGCGTCCGCGTTTGCCCAACCTGCGCCTCGGAATCCGGCCGAACCCCCACCGGCGAATCAGGCACAGCCCGCAACGAAGAATTCCATTCCGCTCGTCGATCTTCCCCTGGCCGTCTCGGAATCGATGCCGAAGGCCATCCCAGTGCGCCAAATTCAATAATGCGGTCGTCCGCCGCGAGTTTTCGCAGGAGGTTTTTGTGATTAGCGGGACGACCCGCGATGGGAAGCCCGTCCATTTAATCATGACAAAGCTTGGGAACCCGCTGGCTGTCGAATCCGAAATCGCGTCAAACGAAGTGCCCCAGCTGGTGATTGACGCCATGCATCACTGGCTGAAAGGATTTGAACCGGCTCATGTTATTCAGAGCGCCGTGACGGCGGCGCCAACATCTGGTACAAATTCGAGGGCCAAGTCAAGAATGGCCCGAAAACCCGCATCGAAATTCGGGCAGACGGCAAGAAGGTCTCGATTGAGCAAGTTTGATTCAGAATCCACTTGCGCCGTCTATTCCGTAGCCGCATTCGCCGGGATGCGGCACGGAATCTCGCAGGTTTGGCCAGGAAAAGGGTAAGATGACAGATTCTGTGTCGCGAGCGCAGGTCGCTGTCGGCGCCTTTACACTTCTCAGCCGCAGAATGGGTAAGATGACAGATTCCGTCGTGCGCACGGGCGGCATGTGGCACCCTTAGCCTGTTCTGCCGAGATAAGATGACAGATTCTGTGTCGCGCAAGCGGTGTGGCGCCCTTACAACGGCTCATGCACGACGCGACTACGGAACGGACGAGACGGGAGCTTTACTCCATGATCGATCGAAACTCTTCAAATAGATAACTGCTGTCGTGAGGGCCGGCACTGGCCTCGGGGTGGTATTGCACGCTGAAAACCGGCATGCTGCGATGCCGCATGCCCTCGAGGGTACCGTCGTTCAAGTTCATGTGCGTCGGCATCAGACTTTCGGGGAGGGTTTTGGCATCGACCGCGAAGCCGTGGTTTTGCGTGGTGATCTCGACCTGTCTGGTCTGCTCGTTCAGTACCGGCTGGTTCGCGCCGCGATGACCGAACTTGAGCTTGAAGGTCTTCGCCCCGAGGGCCAGCCCCAGGAGTTGATGCCCCAGGCAAATGCCGAAGATCGGTTTCTTGCCGACGATTCCACGAATGCATTCATGGCGTAGGTCAGCGGTTCTGGGTCGCCGGGGCCATTGGAGAGAAACACCCCGTCGGGATTCAGATCGAGCACTTGCTTGGCCGTGGCGGTTCCCGGGCAGCACGGTCACCTTGCAGCCGACCTGCACCAGGCAGCGGAGAATGTTCCACTTCATGCCATAGTCGAGGGCGACGACCGCGCTTCACGACCTTGTGCGCCGGGATATAAGTCGCCAGAGGACTTGTAAAGCCGTCAGTCCATTCGAACGGTTCTTTCGGGCACCACCTCTTTGACCAGATCGCGGCCGACGATGCTGGGGCCGGGCGGCGCCTTCTCACCAGTGAGGCGTCGTTCAAGATCGGTCGTCGAAAGAACGCCGTTCATCGCCCCGCGAACGCGCAACTTGCGAACCAACGCACGGGTATCGATCCCTTCGATTCCGATGATGTTGTTTTCTGTTAGATAACTCGTCAAGGCATTGCAGCGAGCGATAATTGCTCGGATTGCGCGTCAGTTCGCGAACAATAAAACCTTCGACCTGCGGTCTGCGCGACTCGCGGTCCTCGTCGGTGATGCCATAATTGCCGATGTGCGGATAGGTCATGGCGACGATTTGACCCTTGTACGACGGATCGGTGAGCACTTCCTGATAGCCGGTCATGCTGGTGTTGAAAACGACTTCGCCAAATGTTTCGCCGCCCGCCCCAAAGGCGAGCCCGGAATAGACGGTTCCGTCTTCGAGGGCCAACTTCGCGGGTGAGGTCATTCTTTCTCCGGTCGGAACGGGATTCCACAGCATCATACGAATTCAGGGGGGATCATGCCATCGGCGCAATGCCCTCCGGGCTTCAATCGCGACTCGATTCGCCGGGACGCGCCTCGCAGCATTTTCCAGAAGAGCTTTCGCCTCAGTTGTACCGGCCATTTCCAGTGCCAAGACCGCGCGAGGCGAATACCCGTTCGCTGCCGGCTGCTTCCTTAATTTTCGCCAGAAGCGATTTCAGTCGCGTCGCTTGCTCTGGAGATGTCGGAGTGTCGATCGCCTGTTCAATCGCATCACTCGCTATGCTTCCCATGACCATTAATTCACGTTGCGCGGCCTGCCGGACTGTGAACTTGCGGTCATCGAGTTGGCTGATGAGCCGCACAATCCGAGTCGGGTCGGGCTTGGGTGATTCACCGAAGATTTCTTGTAGGGCCGGAACTGCCAGTTTGGGATTGTCGGCGAGTTTCCAGGCCGCCTGAACGCCAACTCTCGCGTCCGGGTCGCGGAGTTGTTTGCACCAGGTTGAAGCCTCAACTTTGGTTGCGGAGCTGTTCCCGTCGCGTTCTCGGCGGGTCCATTTTTCGACGTCCCACACCAGGGGCGTGCACGCATCCAGCCCTTTTCCGGGGCAGATTAGCAATCGATCATCGTGCGAAAATAGCCATGGCCCGAACAGGCTGACGTCCATCGTTGCGAGCGATTTTCCGCTGCAAAGGTCGAATAGGTGAGGTCTCCCATCCTTCCCAATCGCCGCGCAGGTGCGCATGTCGTGGGACAAACAAACGTGAGCGACGAAGTTGTTGGAAAGCAGAATGAGGTCGGTTCCAGTTACGAGCTCCACGATACGCGGCTTTCGAAATCCCGGAAAATCGAGATCGGAGCAGATCACGAAACGGCGGTCCCACGAAAGCGATATTCTGGCGTTGACCTCATCGAGCACTTGGCGCCTGGCAATCTCGCCACTGCGCTTTCGCTCGATGATCCAGACCCCGCGGTTTGCAAGGACAAGGACTCCATCATCTACAGGCAATACCTCGACCGACTCGACCGATTCAAACCCTTGTGGCTCGGGCCAGAGAGGCTTTTGCGATGCGAGGTCCCATAACATGACTTGGTTTGGTTTCGAGTCCTTCAAGCCAATCGCGATTAGCTTTCTTTCGGAGGAAATCGAAAACCTGCGCCAGGAGTCGCGGAACAAATTCGGAAAATCATCAACGTGTCGAAAGGTCTCGGTATTCCAAGCCCGAAGTTTTCCGTTGGGCCCGTTCGTCGACGTGATAATCCACCGATTGTCGGCACTCCATGTCAGTCCCTGGCGATCATCGGCTGGACGAAATGTTCGAATCAATTGACCAGTTCGAGGATCCCAAAAATGCAACCCCGGAAAACTGCCCGTGGCAATCTCTTTTCTGCCCGGCACCCAAAACATGTTGTAAACGGGATAGTATTGCCCAATGTTCGTTACAATCTGCTCCTCGCTCTTTGCATCGTAGAACAGCAGCGCATACGCGTGGTTTGGGCCGAACGTGGCAAAGGTTTTGCCGTCCGGACTAAACATCGCGTCGATATACATCGCCCGGCGTTTATCCAGGAGCAGTTTGCCTGATTCAAGGTCAATCTGCGACATCCGCCCGATCATTGTTACGGCAGCGATCTTGGAGTCGGGTGTGAACGTCAGGTTCGCCGTTATGTCCTGCTTATCGATCGGCGCCGACCACTCGCGCTTGCCTTCAATCTCGCGCACCACGACGTGATCTCGATCGCGCTGATACGCAAGCCATTTCCCGTCGGGGGAGAATGCGAACGGACGGTACCGCAGTTCCGGAAGCTTGGCACGCAACAAACGCTTTCCAGTTGCGAAGTTGAGAACGGTTACGCTATTCTTGTCCCCGGCGGCGACGATCAATTCATTGCGTGACGAGTAACTCACCGCAAGATCGGACGCGCGAGTGCCGGCGTGAGAAGCGACTTGTGTTTCGCCAACGATCCATTCGAGGACTCCCTGCCCGGGAACGGCGAGCGCCAAGCGCTCCCATCGGGAGCAAACGCGGCGGACCGGGCCTGTTCATGCAACGCCGCAGGCACCGAAACTTCCATGCCTGTCTCGACGTTCCAAAGTCTGCTGATTGACTGCTGATTGGCGTATGCATCGTTCCAGAAAAGGTATTTCCCATCGGGCGAAAATAATAAGCGGCTCCAATTTGCTTGAGGAAGGCGCTCGTCCCTCAGGACTCTGCCCGACGGCCACTCCCAAATGATTAGATGCGGTTTATCGTTGTTCACCGCGGCGATCTTCTTGCCATCGGGCGACCAAGCCGCGGCGACGGGCGAACCAAGCATGCCAAACTTCAGTCGCCCCAGCCGGGCGATGGCTCCGTCGGGCAGCGGTTGTCCATACGCATCGAGACGGGGTTTCGACTGGGCAAGACAAATAGAAATTGAAAGCAACGAAATGATCGTAGCGGAGGCGGGGATGGAAATGCGCCATGGAACCCATCCTTCGAACTGAGTGCGTCTGTATCAGTTCATTTCAACAACCCGAAATTCACCAGCGTCTGACGCACCTTGGCTTCGCCCACGGCGTCGAGCGGCGCACATCGGCAGGCGCAATTCGCCGGTTCCGCGGCCGAGCAGTTTCAACGCGGTCTTCACGGGGATCGGGTTGGTGGCGACGCCGAGCATGTCGCGGCAGAGCGGAAACAGCTTGCGATGCAAGGCTTGGGCCTCGGCGATCTTCCCGCTCGCGAATGCAGTGACCATCGCTTTCATGTCCTTTGGCACAATGTTGCCGACGACCGAGACCACGCCCTTGCCGCCGATGGCCATCAAAGGCAGCGTCAGGCTGTCGTCGCCGGAGAGGATCGCGATGTCGCAGAGTTGGGCGATTTGCGAGGCCTGATCTAGCGAACCGGTCGCTTCCTTCACAGCCACCAGTTGTGAGTTTCGAGCGATGCGGGCGATGGTTTCGGGCAGGATGTTCGAGCCGGTACGGCCGGGGATATTGTAAAGCACGATCGGCAAATCAACGGCTTCAGCGACGGAACTGAAGTGCCGGTAATAGCCTTCCTGGGTCGGCTTGTTGTAATAGGGGCCGACCATCAATGCCCCGTTGGCGCCGGCGTTTTTGGCAAACTTCGTCAGGCGAATCGCCTCGCGCGTGCTGTTCGAACCGGTTCCCGCCATCACGTTGATCCGGCCGCGGGCGCGTTCAACGACCGCCGCGATCACGCGTTCATGTTCCGCATGATCCAGCGTCGGCGATTCCCCGGTGGTGCCGACCGGGGCGAGGGCGTCGGTGCCCTGTTCGACGTGCCAATCGACGAGCTTGCCGAGTTCGTCGAAATCGATTTCGCCGTTGCGGAAGGGCGTCACGATGGCCACCGTCAGGCCGGCAAACTGGTCACCACGAGAGGACATCGGACACCTCGGAAATTAGACAAGGGAGCATTGGGGAAAACTTACAGGCGACGCACGATCTCGTAAAGGCGGCTCACAGTATATCAGCGACGAGGCTGTCCGCCACACAGCGGCCGGCCGGAGTGAGACGCACGCATTCGCCATCGTCAACCATCAGAGCCGCATCTGTATGCCGCTCGATAGCCGAACTCGCAAGTGCGTCGAGTTCAAAGCCGGTCTGTTCGCGGAAGCGCGAGCGAATGACACCATCTGCACGGCGAAGGTTCAAGGCCAGGGTCTCGCGGGCCCGTGCTTCGGGCTCGAGTGATTCCGTCTGAAACACCGGCACCTCGCCAGCGAACAGCCGCTTGATGTATTCCTGGGTATTGCGGACGTTGAGCGTTCGCACTCCGTCGACGTAAGCCGCGGCCCCGACGCCAAAGCCCAAGAATGCTTCATTCGCCCAATAGACCTGGTTGTGAACGCAGCGGCAGCTGGGCTTTGCGAAACTCGAGATCTCATACTGCATGAAGCCATTAACTTCGAGAAATTCCATGGCGTGCTGATACATTTGCAATTCAAGCTCTTCGCCGATCGAATGGACGTCGCCGCGTTGCTGTTGCTTCCATAGCCGCGTGCCTTTTTCGAATGTCAGCCCATACGTCGAAATGTGATCCGGTTGAAGCTCCAGCGCGTGCCGCAAATCGCTTTTCCAATCCGCGAACGTTTGCCCGGGGACGCCAAAAATCAAGTCGATCGAAACGCGGCCATTGTAGCGTTTGGCGGCCTCGACTGCTGGCGCGACATGCCTTGGTTCGTGCAGCCGTTCGAGCACGTGAAGCAGGCGAGGCTGAAACGACTGGACACCAAGGCTGATGCGATTCACGCCACGTTCGGCGAGTTGCTTGGCCTTTTCCGCGTCGAATGAATCGGGATTGGCCTCGAGCGAGACCTCGGCATCGCCTTCGCGGGGGAGCCAACGATCGAGATCCTGGAAGAGCCGATCGATCTGGCGATGATTCAAATGCGATGGCGTGCCGCCGCCGAGAAAGAGAGTGCGCGCCGGCTTTGGTTCATTCAACGCCGCCAGTTCGAGCCCCAGCGCTTCCAGATACAGATCAATCAAATGATCCTGCCCGGCGGTAACGGCGAAATCGCAATAGCCGCAGTGATGGGCGCAAAACGGGATGTGAACATATGCGGAACGCGGATCGAGCCAAGGCGGTGACATCACCGCTATCATACCGGCGTTCGACAAGGCTTGCACACGGATAGGCTGCCCGGTCATAATACCTACGCCACCCCCATGCGAGGAGCGTTTCCCGTGGATCATCGGTTTCAGATCAATCTTCGCGGCCTGATCGACCTGCTTTCCAATCACCTTTACAGCAATCCTGATGTATTCGTTCGCGAATTACTGCAGAACGGCGTCGATGCCATTCGGGCTCGAAGTTATGTTGAGCCGGAACATGAAGGCGAAATTGTCATCGACGCGCATCATCGGGCCGGCAAGCCGCCATCGCTGGTCTTCAGCGATAATGGCATCGGGCTCAACGAGGAGGAGATCCACAAATTCTTGGCCACGATCGGCGAAAGCTCCAAGCGAGCGGATAATTGGGATCGTGCAGTCGATTTCATCGGCCAGTTTGGCATCGGGTTGCTGTCCTGCTTTGTCGTGAGCGAGGAGATCGTCGTCGTCACGCGGTCGTCGAAGGGCGGACCGACGCTGGAATGGCGGGGCCGACCTGATGGCACCTACACGCTCAAGAAATTGGAAACCGATCTTGCCCCTGGGACCCAGGTGTATCTCACCTGCAAAAAGGGCTCCGAGGAACATTTCGCCGTGGAGCGGGTTCGCGAACGCGTCAAGCATTTTGGCGGACTGCTGCCATTCCCCGTGCGTGTGAATTCGGGGAAGATTTCGGAGGTCGTCAATGCCGACGGCGCTCCCTGGCGAAATGAGTTCGCCAGCGACAAGGAACGAACTCGGGCCCTGCTCGCGTTCGGGCAAGAGTCATTCGGACTGCGATTTCTCGACGCGATCCCGCTCCAGTCGAAAGTTGGGGCGGTGGAGGGGGTCGCGTTTGTCTTGCCGTTCACGCCGAATCTGGCCACCAAGCAAAAGCACCGCGTTTACCTGAAAAACATGCTGCTTTCGGAGGAGGCCGAAAACCTGCTGCCCGATTGGGCCTTTTTCGTGAAGGCGGTCGTGAATGCAAATGATTTGCGGCCCACCGCCTCGCGCGAATCGTTTTACGAGGACGACCAGCTCGAAGCCGCCCGCGCCGCCCTGGGCGATTCGCTTCGCGCGTATCTGATGAACCTCTCGCAGCGCGATCCGCAGCGGCTGGAAAAGCTGGTATTGCTGCACAATCTCTCGATCCGCGCCTCGCCTTGCAGGATGATGAGTTTTATCGCACCTTCATTCACTGGCTCCCCTTCGAGACTTCGATGGGTCAAATGACCCTCGGCGAATATCGCGAAACAAACGACGCCGTGCGCTATGTCCGCGATCTGGATCAGTTTCGGCAGATCGCACGCGTGGCCGGCGCTCAGAATCTCTGCATTCTCAACGGATCGTATGTCTACGACGAGGAACTGCTGGGCAAGTATGCGGAGATGTTTCCGGATGTCGAGTGCGAGGTCGTCGACCCGGAATCGCTGGCTCAGACCTTTGATGAACTGGAGATGGACGAACTGGAGGCCGTTCACGATTTCCTGGATGCCGCGGAGGAAGCGCTGCGGCCCTACAAATGCACTGCGGATGTCAAAAAATTCCTGCCGCGGGAGTTGCCGGCGATGTACACGACCGACCGCGAGGGCCGCTACCTGCGTTCGCTCGAGCAGTCCAAGGAGCTTTCGAACTCGCTCTGGTCGTCGGTGCTCGATAAGATCAGCAAGAGCCACCGGCACTCGCCGGCTCATTCACAGATCTGCTTTAACTTTCATAACCCGCTCATCAAACGGCTGGTAAGCGTAACGGATCGGGCACTGTTGAAACGATCGGTGCAAATGCTTTACATCCAGGCGTTGCTGCTCGGCCATCATCCACTTTCGTCGAAAGAAATGGCGCTGTTGAACGATGGCTTGTTGGCGTTGATTGAACACGGCATCGGCAATTGACAAAGACACTGCCGGGAAACATGAGCGATCGTGATGGGCGACTACCGCGATCAAATTGATCGACTTCTGGTTGAGGCGGGGGCATTGCCGCCGGGCGCCGCCAAGCTGGCGTTGGTCGAGCGCACCGTGCAACTGGCCGATTCGCATCAGGATACAAGCCAGGGGTTTCGCACCCGCGTCGAGCTTTGCGGCGAGGCGCTCGATGCCGGGCGGCCCGATCTGCTTTCCGCCGCGTTCGCCTGGTGCCTGAGCCGATCGGACGAAGATCCCCAGCGATATCCCGATCTGGAATTGCTCTGGATGTATCGCTGGGTGAACGATGAGATCGCCGGATTCTCGTCGGTGAGCCTCGAGCAAATCAACCAGTTGATGGCCGACATGGAATCTCGCTATCGCAAAATCGGCTCGACCATGCGCGGCTTCGAATATCTGCGTCGCAACCTGGCGATGAATTGCGGCGACCGGGCGGTGGCCGACGATGCCAATCGAGCGATCGCGACCTGCCGCCGCGATTGGCTCAGTGATAGCGAAGCGGCCGAGCTTTGCTTCGACGTCCGCTATCTGGTATTCGCCAGGCGGTATGAGGACGCCATTCGTCAGGCCCAGCCGCTGCTGGCTCGCCGAGCAACCGACGACCATCATCGCGGCGCGGCGTTGTCGAGATTGATGCTGCCGCTGCTGCGACTGGGCCGCCCGGAGGAGGCGGTGAAGTTTCATTTGCAGGGATATCGTCTGGTCGCGCACAATCCACGCTATATCGCGCGTTTCGCCAATCACATTTCTTTGCTGGCGTTGACCGGAAATCTCGCTCGAGCCCTCACGTTGTTTGAACGCCACCTCGGCGACGCCCTGCAGGCCGTGGATGACGATTCGCACTACTCGTTTTTCCGGGCCTGCCGGGTTCTCATGGAACAACTCGTGTCGCATGGCCGCGAGTCGTTGCGGCTGCGGCTGCCGCCGATCTTTCCAAAGGCGAGGGAAGATGGCCAGTACGAGACGGCTGCGTTGCGAGATTGGCTCACGACTCAGGCAAGTCAAATCGCCGCGCGATTCGATGCGCGAAATGGCAACTCGCATTACAGCGCGGAGCTTGCCGCAACCGCCGAATGGCACGCGTTTGCGACCAATTCGCCCCTCCGATGACAAAGATTTCGGAATTTGCCGCCTCATCGCAGGCGTCCGTGTTGGTTGTGTCGATTTTTCCTTCAAGCACTTTCGCGTTTCAAACCGATGTTCACACTTGGGGGATGGTGTCGTTGCGAGGTGGGAATTTTTGGGGATCGGCCCTCGATGAATTTGATGCGCTTTCAATTGCGAATGCGGCCGTTCCCGACCACGCCGGACGCCCAGTTTTACTATCCCGCGTCGTCGCACGAGGCGGCCTTGAACGCTCTCGCCTGCGCCATCGATGATCAGCAAGGCCTTGTCCTGCTGACCGGCGAACCGGGGACCGGCAAGACCTTGCTCGCCCATCTGTTGCTCCAGCGACTCGGGTCGCAATTCAACACGGCCCTGATCACCAACTGCCGCTTCTCGTCGAATGCCGATTTGCATCGCGCGGTACTGTTCGATCTTGGGCAGCCCTATCAGAAACAGAGCGAGGAGGAGTTGCGGCTCAGCCTTTCCGACTACATTCTGAATCAATTCGGTGAAGGCCGGCCGACCGTCCTGATCTTCGACGAAGCCCAGGACCTGTCGCCTGAATTGCTCGAAGAAATCCGGCTGCTGGGGAATTTGGAAGCCGGCCGAGGCAAGGCGGTGCAAACAATTTTGATCGCCCTGCCCGAAATCCTGGACTCGCTCAGCCAGCCGCGACTGAAAGCATTCAATCAACGTTTGGCGTTGCGCCTCAATTTGGATTCGCTCGACCTGCACGAATCGGCCGATTACCTGCTGCACCAGGTTCGCGTTGCCGGCGGGCGGCCCGAACGCGTTTTCTCCGACGAGGCCGTGTCGGTGCTGGCGAAGAATGCTCGCGGCATTCCGCGGCTGCTGAGCCGCTACGCCCTGCAGGCCCTGAGCACCGCCGCCCGGACCGAAGCGGAATGGGTCGATGTGGAGGTCGCGCTCGAAGCCTTGGCGGAGTTGGGCATCGATCCGGAAATCGCCGAGGAGCAGTTCCCTACGAGGCCGACGCTCGCGTCCGACCTCGTCGAGCAAGGCGACGAGGAAATCGTCGCGGAACCGGCGAGCGCTCCGATTAAAGCAATTCGAGCGGCGTTTGGCGCCCCTCCCGATTTGGCGACCGCGAGTGAAGCATTCGTCCACACGCCCGGGCAACCCGTGGAAATCGTCTACGGCGACATGTGAACGATCAAAGGAGCGCCGCCCATGGCTCGCATTCTCAACGCGCTGCATACGGCTGATCCGCGCCGAACCCGCGAATCGAATGAAACTCCGCGTTTGACCGGTCTCGTCCAGCCCGTCGCGGAGCCGGAATTCGATGATGAACCGGACAGCGGCGTGCCCTTCATCGAGGTGGGCGCCCCCGTTGCGAAAATGGGCAACTTGAAACCAAGTCGCTCCGGCGTTGCGGCGCCGACGATTCTGCCCCTGACTCGCCCGACGGCGGTCGAACGCGAAGCGCCCAAACTGACCGCGATCGAGGACTTCCCGCTTTTCCGAATCTCCTTTCAACCACTGCCGTTTGAACGCGAACCGGCCGAGCCGGCGAGTCACCGTTTCGCTCGCGAACTGATCGCGCTCCATCAGCCCGATCATCCGGTCAGCCTGCAATACCGCGACCTGACGGCCGCGATCGAGGGGCAACTCGGCGCCGAGCCGGGAAAGACTCTGCTTTTCACCGCCGCCCATCCCGCGGCGGGCACGACAACCATCCTGCTCAACCTGGCGATTACCTGTGCTCGCCGCGAGGGAGGCGCGGGTGGCGGTGATCGACGCCAATTTCGCCCGGCCGGCAGTTGCCGAGCGGCTCGGTCTCGGCATGGTTCCCGGCCTTCGCGAAGTGCTGGCTCGCAGCGTGCCCCTGATCTGGGCTATCCAGGAAACCGGCCAGCAAGGATTGAACGTCCTCACCGCGGGGGCCGCGTCGATCGCCCCGGTCATGGACGATTGGCCATTTGTGCTCGATCAACTCAAGCAGCGATTCGACTGGGTGTTGGTCGATGCGGCCGAATGGGGCCATCCGGAACTGCCGGCCCTCTCGGGCACGTGTGCGGCAAACTACCTGGTGCTCGCCCCAACCGACCTGGCTGCCCCAGATCTCAACGACTTGCTCGCCGAAATCCCCCGTCATGGCGGCCAGCTCCGCGGCTACGTTCTGCGTAATCCGTCCTGACCCGCCCCGCATAAAAACCGGACAAAAGCGGACATTTCCGCCGTCGAACCGGCGACCTGCTTTTGATGCAACCTCTTGTTCTGTTTGCGAGTTGCGTCGCGATTTCGGAGCCATCACAAAACTCGTCCGGTTTGTCCGTCCGTCCGCCCGTCCGGTTGTCCGTCCGCTTGTCCGTCCGCTTGTCCGTCCGCTTGTCCGTCCGCATGTCCGTCCGGTTTCATGTCCGGTTCGTAGCCGCATGGCTTTAGCCTGCGGGCTTGTGGATTCGATTGCTGCAATCCGGTGACTCATGACAACCCTCCCGCCGAGCGCACACATCGAACGCTCGATCTGTATTATACACATGATCACTAATGATTGCAAAGCCGTCAGAATGCACCATAATTGCCGTTGCCTATTGCAAACCAAACCGCCACGGCGCCTCCGAATCCAAAACGTCGGAAACAAAGATCGACGTCGGTTTCATGTTCTCTGCTCCTTTGCGGAGACGTTAAGCATGTCAAATTGACGAGCAGCGGGGCAAGTCTTGCAAGTATGCTGATTGCTCGTACAAGCGGGGCGCTTGTACTACGAAAAGGAATCGCACCGCTCGTAGAGCAAGCGTCTCGCTTGCTGCGGGAATTACGCAGGCATCTCGCTCCCGCGGCGCATTCGGGATACGATTTTGCGATGTCGCGACCGTCCGGTACTGGGCGTTCCTACGGCACGGTTAATCGGGAGCGGATCATGTTCGCGAACTACCTCCATCTGGATGATGGCTGCGACGGGTCGACGCTGGGAGAAATCCGGCTGGGACACAGAGTTTTTCACCGCATTGGGGATGTTTGGAACGCATTAGCGAACTTCGCAGACGGAATGGCGATTGGCGACGGAAAAATCAGGTCGGAGCCTCGCAGAGCGGGTCAGAAGATGCGAGCTTCGCGAATAGGGGAAGAATGGCAGTCGAATCGTGAAGGTCATGGGCACATCACGCGGAGCGTGATGAGTCCCTGGGCACATCACGCGGAGCGTGATGGCTACTTTACGCAAAAGTCAGGCGGAGCGGGAAGGTATTGTAGCCATCACGCTCCGCGTGATGAGCCCGAGTGAGCGCCGCAAAGCGCAATGAAGATGTCGGCTTTTCGGTAAAGTTGGTGGGCACATCACGCGGAGCGTGACGAGCCCCGGGGCACATCACGCGGAGCGTGATGGCTACTTTACGCAGATCTCAGGCGGAGCGGGAAGGCTACTTTACGCGCCCAAGGCGATCTATAACGGCAACGGTTTGCTGAAGTGAATGAATTGACCCTGGGCAAGGCGAGCTCGAGATGGATTTTCTGCGATGTAGCGACGAAGCCACAGGAACTGCACTTCGGTCCGGACTAGGTGGTCGAAACAATCTTGTTCCCAAAAGCGCCCTTTGCGACCGAGGACGCGATTGATTTTGGTCGCCATGTAATGCTTCCACGACTCGCATTGGGCCAACATGGCGGACTCTTCGCGAAAGGCTGCCAAGACGTGGACATGATTCGGCATGACGACGAAGTCGAACAGCAAGTAACGATCGCCGTCAAAGTGCTTCAAGCTGTCGGCGACGAGCTGTGCGAGTTCAGGCCGCTGTAGGACGCAAGCTCCGTGTCCTGCATCCAAGGCATTGTGCCAGCGTTCCGAGAACTCCCGATGAAACTCGTTTTGAATCGCAGGTTGCAGGCCGGCAAGTTGCGCTTGCCAATTGGAGCGATTGGGATCGATGCCGCGAGCTCGGAGCCACGAACAGCGGTCGGCACGCCATTGAGCGAGGACCGCCGCCGGCATGGAATCATCGGTTCGCCAAGTGATAAAAACGACGGCGCCGGATTGTGCCCAGTGCGGCAGGCGGCGATCGAGGATGGTAAATTCGATACTGGGGTCAAACAAATGGATAGGAAAAGATTCGGGCATGCGCGAAATTGTAGCTGCTGTGGTGCGAGTGACGAGTTCAAGTCGTTTTGCGCGGGATGGTAGCCATCACGCTCCGCGTGATGAGCCCGAGTGAGCGACGCGAAGCGCAATGAAGATGTCGGCTTTTCGGTAAAGTTGGTGGGCACATCACGCGGAGCGTGACGAGCCCCGGGGCACATCACGCGGAGCGTGATGGCTACTTTACGCAGATCTCAGGCGGAGCGGGAAGCTATTGTAGCCATCACGCTCCGCGTGATGAGCCCGAGTGAGCGCCGCGAAGCGCAATGAAGATGTCGGCTTTTCGGTAAAGTTGGTGGGCACATCACGCGGAGCGTGATGGCTACTTTACGCAGATCTCAGGCGGAGCGGGAAGCTATTGTAGCCATCACGCTCCGCGTGATGAGCCCAAGTGAGCGCCGGTGCGTGAAAGGATTGGGCACATCAGGCGGAGCGTGATGGCTACTTTACGCAGATCTCAGGCGGAGCGTGATGGCTACTTTGGCGTTATCGATTGTGGGGAATGACTCTTCCGATCCCCCCAAATTGCCATTGGCCCGGGAGTTGCATCGTGGTATTGGGCAGTTTCCCGAATTTCCCAGCTTCCCTGGCGGCTCAAGCAGGATGGGCCGCACCTGTTGAATGGTGTTTCAACGCGGCGGGACCTCGCCTATAATCACTCTTGTGGCATTGCCGAATTCGTTGCGATTCCAGGTGGCCCACATTGGAGAAATAGATGGCCTTATTGAAACGTTCATCGCCATGGCTGGCCGGCATGTTCCTGGGCCTGGCCCTCATGCTGATGGGCCGGGCGGACACGCCGATTCGCTCGGTCAAATTGGAAAGCCCCACCGAATTGGACAGCAAAATCGCTCAGGGCACGGCGAAAATGCTGCAGGCGGCCCACCTGAGCCGTCACAAAGTCGACGAACAAATGTCCAAGCGGCTGCACAAGCTCTTCATCGACGGCTGGGACCCCTGGAAGCGCTATTTCCTGCAATCGGACATCGACGAATTGGCGAAATTCGAGACGCTGCACGGCGAGGCGATCGTCGAGGGCAAGCTCGATTACGCATATACGATTTTCAACCGCTATCGCGAACGGCTCGACGAGCGAATGAAATGGGCGGCGGAGTTGGCCGATGCCAAGTTCGACGTGACCAAGCCGGACACGGTGCCGCTGGATCCGAAAGTCACCACCTACGCCAAGACCGAGGAACAATCCAAGAACCGATGGCGCGCCCAGATCAAATACGAATACGAAAGCCTGCTGGTCGACGGCCTGAAGGAGCCGGAAGCGCGCGATCGGCTGAAGAAGCGCTACAAGAATTTGGCCCGCTACATGTCCCAGGTGGACAAGGAAGAGCTGGTCGAGCGTTATCTCGACGCGTTGACCAACAGCTATGACCCGCATTCGTCCTACATGTCGCCGCGATCGTACGAGCAGTTTCAGATCGACATTCGCTCGTCGCTGGAAGGCGTCGGGGCCGTTCTGGGCCAGGATGATGGCATCACGGTGATCAAGGAAATCGTGCCGGGCGGCGTGATCGCCCGCGACGGCCGCCTGAAGGTTGGCGACAAGATTCTGGCCGTTGCCGAGGGCGAGAACGGTGAGCCGGTGGATATCGAGGGCTTGCGAATCACCCAGGTGGTGCGCAAGATTCGCGGCAAGGCCGGCACCAAGGTCAAACTCGAGATTCAGCACCCGAATTCCGCGACCCGCACGAGCGTGGTGTTGACGCGCGACAAAATCATCCTCGACGATCGCCGGGCCAAGGGCGAGGTGGTCGAGACCGCGAAGACGCCGGACGGCAAGACCTACAAGATCGGCATCATCAACCTGCCGTCGTTCTACGCCGACGATCCGCGCAGCGGCGGCGAACTCCGCAGCGCGACCAACGACGTGCAGAAGATTCTGGAAGATTTCAAGAAACAGAAAGTCGACGGCGTGGTCATGGACCTGCGCAACAACGGCGGCGGCCTGCTGCACGAGGCGATCGGCGTCACCGGCCTGTTCATCGATCAGGGACCGGTCGTTCAGGTCAAGGACTTCCTCAAGCGAGTTCACGTATACGACGACACCGTCTCGGGCGTGGCTTACGACGGCCCGCTGGTCGTGTTGGTAAACAAGCTCAGCGCCAGCGCCTCGGAAATCTACGCGGGCGCCATGAAGGATTATCACCGCGGTCTGATCGTGGGCGATTCCAGCACCCACGGCAAGGGCACGGTTCAAAGTCCGATCGACCTGGCGGAGAACATGCCGCAGTTGTTCCAGCAGGGCACCTACGTGGGCACGCTCAAGGTCACGCTGCAGATGTTCTATCGCGTGGATGGCGATAGCACGCAGATGCACGGCGTGAAGTCGGACGTGGTGTTGCCCGCCACCACCGACCGCGAACTCTTCTCCGAGGCCCGTTCCGATTACGCGATGAAGTTCGATCACATCAGCCCGGCGGAATACAAGCCGGTCGGCATGGTGGATGAGGCGTAGTAAAGAAGTTGAGCGACGCGTCGAAGGATCGCCGTGAAAAGGACAAGGAGTTCGTCAAGTACGCGGCGACGGTCACCAAGCGGCTGGAAATGGCCAACCGTAAGTCGCTGACGTTCACGGAGGACCTGCTCAAGAAGCAGCGCAAGGAACTCGGCGTGACCGACGACGAAAGCGACATCGACAATCCGGACGCGAAAAAGAAGGAACCGCCCAAGTTCGGTCAGGAGCCGTACACGCGCAAGGCGCTCGCCATCGCCGGTGACCTGGTTCAATATGGCAAGAAGTAAAAAAACCGGACAACCGAGAACGGAAAACCGAGAATGATTGTCATTCTCGGTTTTCCGTTCTCGGTTCCCCGTTTTCCATCTTAATGGTTCCCTTCATTCATCCTTTGCTTCTGGGCGGTCTGGCGGCGGTTGGTCTGCCGATTGTGCTGCATCTATTGATGCGGCAGAAGCCCAAGCATGTCCTGTTTCCCGCCTTCCGCTTCCTGCAGCAGCGGGCCAAGACCAATCAACGCAAGATTCGCCTGCGGCATTTGATTCTGTTGCTGATGCGGATCGGCCTGATCGTTTTAATTTGCTTAGCGCTGGCGCGGCCGCGATTGTTTTCGAGTCGCGTCGGCTGGGGGCAGGATCGGATGGTGGCGGCGGTCATCCTGGTCGATACCAGCCCGAGCATGGAGTACAACGTCGCGGGCAAGTCGCGGCTTGAAGAGGCCAAGCAGCGGGCGCTGGAAGTGCTCGACGACATGAATGACTCGAGCCGCGTCGCCGTGATTGACACCGGCGACCCCGCGAAGGAATGGGGCTCGGTGGCCCAGGCACGCGACCGGATTCGAGCCATGACGATACGCGCCGGCAGCATGCCCGTCACCACCAGCCTCGCGGTCGCCTATCAACTGTTGGCCGATGTTCAAAACGAGCAGAGCGGTCCGGACGCCGAATCGATTCCGCGCTTGCTCTATGTCCTTTCGGATCGAACGATGGCGTCGTGGGACGCGACCCGCATCGGCGACCTGACGGGGCAGCGTGATCGGCTGCCCGCGCCGGGCGTGGTGGCCGTTTACGTCGACCTCGGCGCCGACAAGCCGGTCGACCTGGCGATCACGCAGGCGGAGGTGACACCGCAGTCGCTGCCGGCAAACAAAGACGTAGTGGTCAAGGCGACCGTGCTGGCGACCGGGCAAGGCTGCGACACCGAGTTGCTGTGCAAGTTGTCCGGGGAATCGATCGCCGAGAAAAAGCCGCTGAAGCTGGAGCCGGGCGAAAGCCAAGTGATCGAGTTCATTAATCGGAAAATGAAGCCAGGGCAGTACCAAGCGGAAATCACGATCGCCACGCCGGACGCCTTGCCGGCGAACAACGCCCGCTTTGTCACCTTCGAGGTGCGTGGCGCGCAAGGTGCTGACGCTCACCGACAAGATCGCTTACGCCGACTTTTGGAAGATCGCCTTGGATTCGAAGCAGGACTTCGAATGCACGGTAAAAACGCCGGGCGAATTGCAGGGCCTGGAAGAGTTGAAAGCCTATCAGGCGGTTTGCCTGCTGAGCGTGGCCGAACCCAGCGACCAACTCTGGGCGATTCTGAATCAATATGTCGTTGAGGGCGGCAACCTGCTGGTCGTGCCCGGCCGCGACGAAACCCGCACGGACAGTTACAAGACCGAGACTGCGCAAGCTGCTTCCAGGGATCTTGGAAAAACCGACGACCGTTGACAACAAGGCGGGCGGCGCCCCTGGCAGCCACTGAGTCGCAAGCATCCGCTGCTGGCCAAATTCGCGGGCTGGAAGGACCAGGAAGATCTGGGTTTCTTGCGGCACGATCGCCTGGCCAAGAAATACTGGATTGTGAAACCGACGTCGCCGGAGAATGTGATCATCGGATACAAGGTCGATGACAAGCATCCGGCGATTCTCGAACGCCTGGGGCAGCGGCCGCCGGGAAGCGGGCGGGTGCTCATGGTGACGACGCCGCTGGATTTGCGCGATCCCGACCAGCACCAGGATTGGAACAACTATTTCAAAACCGACATCGCGGATGGGTTTTATGTTGTCTTTCCCAATGAACTCGTGAGCTACATGGTCGGCGACCTGGAGGATACGCGCTTTAATTTCACGAGCGGCCAGGTGGCGACCTTGCCGGTGCCGCCCGCGGCGCGATTCCCCGAATATGCGATCGATGGTCCGGGGCTGACCGGCAGCGACACACGCGTGGTTCGCGGTGAAAACGACAATGAACTGGCGATCCGGCAGAC
This sequence comes from uncultured Gemmataceae bacterium, assembly GCA_963815035.1. GTDB lineage: Bacteria > Planctomycetota > Planctomycetia > Gemmatales > Gemmataceae > JBGQCZ01. The sequence goes on along the minus strand of CAWFFC010000009.1, from coordinate 460,225 downwards.
GAACGCGGCGGGGAATTTCTCGGTGGCGCACGCCGGTTCGCCCTGGAAAGGGCGCTACAGTCTAAATCCGCCGCTAGGCGAGTTTCAACTCGACCGCATGGCCGTCGAGGAGATCGAGAAACTGCTCGGCAAGGAGAGTGTGGTCGAACCCGGACAAAACAAGCCGCTGTCGGAGGCGGTCGCCAGCCGAACGCGTCAGCCGCTGGAATTATTCCCCTGGCTGATGCTGCTGTTCGTAGGACTGATCGTCGCCGAGAGCATCATGGCCAACCGGTTTTATAAACCGGACCTGGTGGATAGTAATCAGGGATCAGTAGTCAGAAGTCAGTAGTCAGTGGTCAGTTGTCGGTTGTCCGTTGTCCGTTGTCCGTTGTTGAGACTCATTTGCGCTGACCACTGACCACTGACAAAGAACAAAGAACAAAGAACAAAGAACAAAGAACAAAGAACAAGCAACTGAATGGATCTGACCCTCGACCTTCCGTATCCCTGGTCGCTCTCGCCGGCCGAGGCGTTGCAGCATCTGTCCGGCGGTCTGTTTCCAATTCTGTTTGGGCGGGTGTTGGTCGGGTGCCTGGTCGCGGGGATCGCTTTTCTATCGACGCGGCAGCGGCCGCGGATTGCGGTCGCCGCCGCGGCGCTGATGGGCTTGTTGGGCGTGGCGTTGGCGGGAACGGCGATGCCGGCGCTGGCGGCGGTGCTGGTGGTCTGGGCCACCGTGGTCACGTATCGCGGGTCGCCGCGGGCGAATAATTGGAAGCTCGCCGTGGTGGTCGGCCTGCGCCTGCTGGCTTTATTGCTCACGTTCTTGACCGTGCTGCGGCCCGCTTTTGTTTATCGCAAGGAAAGCAAGGTTCCCTCAGTTTTGATCATTCTGCCCGACATTTCCGCCAGCATGAACTTCAAGGACGAGTACAACAATCAAACGCGTTTCGAAGCGATGCAGGCGATTCTCAAGAAATGCGAGCCGACCCTGAAGCAGCTTCGCGACGAAAATCAAATCACAATCGTAATGTCGGGCTTCGCCGGCGAGACGATCGACTGGAAGCCGGACCTAAAGGCCGAGGGGAAAAGCAGCGACTACGGCGCGGCGCTGGCGACGATGTATCAGCGCTTTGGCAATGAGCCGAACCTTCGCGGCGTGCTGGTGCTTGGCGACGGGGCCGACAATGGCCGCCGCTATAACGCGATCGCCGAGGCCCGCAAATGGAAGTCGATTCAGTGCCCGGTGAATTGTTTTGGTCTGGGCTCGACGACCAACTTGCCGCAACAAACCGATCTTGCCCTCAACACGATGGAGGTCGAGCCGTCGCCGGTCTATGTGAAAGGCCGCATGATCATCCGGGCTCATTTCGATGCGATCGGCTGCGAGAACGCGACCATCAAGCCGCACATTTTTGTCGAAGGCGAGGAAAAGCCGGTCGAGAAAATGACGATCAATGGCGAGGAAGTCGCGCTCGGCGACACGAAGAGGCTGCTTTCCACCGGCAACGAACTCCGCGTCGAGACCACCGCGCCCGAGACGCCCGGCGAAATCCGGGTCACGCTGAAAATCGAGCCGATCGTGGACGAGGTGACGGTTGTCAACAACGAGATTTCGACCTTTGTCACCGTGTCGAAGGAAGGCGTGAGCGTGCTCTTGGTAGCGCCGGCGGACGAGGAGACCAAATACATTCGCCAGGTGCTGCGAAGCGATCCGCGCATTCGGCTGTTCCAGACAACGCGGCAGACCGACGCTCCGCCGGCGGGCGAGGAGGCCGACCTGTTCCAGTTCGACCGCCAGGCGTACGACGTGATTATTTTGCGAAACGTCTCGGCGAAGCGGCTTTCCGCCGGGAACCCGCAAGTGCTGGATAAGATCCGCGAACTGGTGAGCAAAAAGGGCGTCGGCTTCATGATGATGGGCGGCTTTGACAGCTTCGGCGGCACGCCGGACATCCCCGGCAGCGGCGACTGGGTCGGCACGCCGATCGAAGACTTGCTGCCGGTGCGGCTCAATGAGCGGGGCCAAATCAACCAGAAGGTGGAGTTTCATCCAACCAAAGCCGGGCTGAACCATTACCTGTTGCAAATGGACGCCGATCCGAAGGAAACGGAGAGGATTTGGGACAAGCTCAATCGTGCGATTCAATTCCCCGGCATCAATCGCCTCGGCACCGTCAAGCCGACCGCGCAGCTCCTGGCGACCACCGAACCGGACGGGAAGGGCGAGCCGCTGATGGCCGCGATGACGTTCAATCGGGGGCGAACGCTCGCCTTCGCCGGCGACACCACGTTCCTGTGGCGAATTTATGGCCTGCCCAAGACAACCGACGGCCTCGAATATCATGCCCGCTTCTGGAAACAGACGGTTTTATGGCTGGCGCAGCAGGAAAACTCCGAGGGGAATATCTGGGTGAAGCCGGACTTTCGCCGCCTTCCCGCGGGCCAGCAGCAGCTTTTCACCGTGGGAGCGCGAGGCAAAACTGGGATCGAACTGCAGGGCGGCAAATACGAGGCCCGAATCACCGGGCCTGACGGCAAGAGCTTTCCCGTTCCCGTGCGGCGCGAGGGGCAACTGGATCGCGGACAGTTCTGGCAGACGCTGCAACCGGGCGAGTATCGCATCGAGGCGACGGGCGAAGCAAAGGATGTCGATGGCAAGATGGTCAACGGCAAGTCGTCCGTTCGCTTCATGGTCTTTCAAGACGAACGCGAACTGCTGCAACCGGCCGCCGACATGGACTTTCTTGGAAAGGTCGCCGCGGCCGGCGGCGGGCGCTCCAACGCCTATCGCCTCGACGATCTGCCCGACTTCCTCGACAAACTCAAGAGCGCGACACTGCCCAATCAAAAGGTGCAAATCGAGCGCTTCCCCGACTGGCGGAAAACCTCACTGACGCCGTTCCTGCCCTTGTGGCTGATTCTGTTCTTCGCGATTCTGACCGCCGAGTGGGCCCTGCGGCGGCTATGGGGCATGGTGTGAGCCATGCGCATCGTTTCCCTCATCTCCAGTGCGACGGAAATCATTTGTGCGCTCGGGCTGCGCGATTCGCTGGTCGGCCGCTCGCATGAGTGCGACTATCCGGAATCGGTGAAATCGCTGCCGGTCTGCACCGAGCCGAAGTTTGATATCAGCGGTTCGAGTGCCGACATTGATCGCCGGGTAAAGGAGACGTTGCGCGATTCGGTTTCGGTCTATCGGGTGTTTGTGGATGTGTTAAATCGACTGAAACCCGATCTGATCGTGACGCAGTCGCAATGTGACGTTTGCGCCGTTTCCTTGCGCGATGTGGAAGCGGCGGTTTGCGAAATGGTCAATTCACGCCCGCGTGTGGTCGCTTTGCAGCCGAATTCGCTCGCGGACATCTGGACCGACATGCGCCGGGTCGCGGAGGCCGCGAGCGTAAATGATCGCGGCGAAGCACTGGTCGCCGCGATGCAGTCGCGAATGCGGGAAATCGCCGAGCGAGCCAATCACTGGGGCCGCAAACCGACGGTCGCCTGCATCGAATGGATCGATCCGCTGATGGCGGCGGGAAACTGGATTCCGGAACTGGTCGAGATGGCCGGCGGCGTCAATCTCTTTGGCGAGGCCGGCAAACATTCGCCGTGGATGACCTGGAACGATCTCGTGCAGCGCGATCCCGATGTGATCATGATCATGCCGTGCGGCTTCGACCTGCCGCGAACGCGTGCCGAAATGCCGACCCTGGCGAGCCGGTCGGAATGGCGGGCTGCGGGCGGTTCGCAATGGCCGTGTTTTTGTCTGCGACGGCAACGCCTACTTCAATCGCCCCGGCCCGCGGCTGGTGGAAGCCCTGGGAATGCTCGCCGAGGCGATCGTGCCGGGGGCGTTTGCATTCGGGCATGCGGGGATGGAGGCCCTTTGACTATTCATGCCGCAGCGCTTCGATGGGATCCAACAGTGCGGCCCGGCGTGAGGGGAAGGTGCCGGAGGCAAGACCGACCAGGACGGAGCAGAAAAACGCCACGAGCGGCGACCAGGGCTGAATGATCGTGGGCAGGCCGGCGAGCCAGGTCAGCGAATAGGTGACGGCGACACCAATTACGACGCCGATGATCCCACCGCCGCAGGACAAGACGAGCGTTTCGACCAGGAACTGAGCGGCGATATCGCGGCGCTTGGCGCCCAGCGCCCGGCGGATGCCGATTTCGCGGGTGCGCTCGGTCACGGTCGCCAGCATGATGTTCATGATGCCGATGCCGCCGACCACCAATGAAATACCGGCGATCGCGCCGAGCACCAGCGTGAAAAGACGTTGCGTCTGCTCGGCCTTTTCCAGCAAGTCCAGCGGCACGGTGACCAGCACGTCCTTGTTGGGATGAAATTGCTCGATCAGACTTTCAATGACCGCGGCGGTTTTCTTGACGTTGGAGGTGTTATCCACGGTCACGGTAATCTGACTGATCTCGAGCTTTTCGATCTTAAACGAACCGACTCCCCGGGTGATCAATTCCCGGCCAAACCGCAGCCGGTCCGATTCAAAGGGAATGAAGGCGACGCGATCGAAATCGTTGTCGGCCTCGCCGGCCGCGCCGGTGGCGAGCGTCTTCGGCTCGGTCACGCCGACCACGACGTAGGTGCGAAGTCCGTCAATATTTTCGATCGTGACGCCGTGGCCGATCGGATCGCTCGTGGGAAAGAGCGCATCGGCAGTCGCGGCGCCCAGCACGATCACGTTTTCGAATCGTTCCTCGTCGATGTCGGTGATGCCGCGGCCGAGACGAAGACGAATATTGTTTTGCCGCATGAAATCGGGAGTGACGCTGACGACGCGAACCTCAATCTTCTTGTCGAAGCGGCGGATCGTCTTGCGAAACTCTCGCATCGGGGTGGCGGCGACGACGGTGGGAATGGTCGTGCGGATGCGCCGCAAGTCGGCCGGTGTCAGGCCATAGGCGAGCAGGTCGGCGCCGGCTTTCTGGTCCTGTTCGTCCCGCGGTTTCATACTGCGGAGAATGACGGTGTTGGCGCCCAAATCCTCGAGTTGCTTCAGAGCTTCGTAGCGGGCGGCCTCGCCGACCGCGAGCATCACGATGACCGAGGCCACACCCAGCACGATGCCCAGCACCGTCAGCGCGGAGCGCAACTGGTGCGCGGCGAGGCTTCGCAATCCCAGGCGAACCGTGTGTCGAATGGACAGCAAGCCGCATGATTCCCAAGTATAACCCAGGACCGACCGGCAGTGCGCCTGTTTCTTTCCGAGGATTCCCGCGTCCGATATACTTTCGGCATGAGCGCCAAGTCGACAGCCGGACGAATTCTTGTTGCCGAGGACAATCCCCAGGGGTCGGAGCTTCTCGAGGCCTACCTGGCGGATGCCGGTTACGAGGTCAACACCGCGACCGACGGCGATTCGACGCTGCGGCTGGTTCGCGAATGGAAGCCGGACCTGGTGCTGCTCGACATCATGATGCCCCGCCTGAGCGGCTTTGAGGTCTGCAAGAGCCTGAAAAGCGATCCCGCCACGCGCGACGTGCCCGTGATCATGGTGACCGCCTTGGATCAACCCAGCGATGTTGAAAAAGCGGTGGACGCGGGCACCAACGATTTCCTGACCAAACCCATTAACAAATCGGAACTGCTGCTGCGAATTCGCGCGATGTTGGCCAACCGCCGCGGGTCCGAACTTTCCGCCACGATCGACTACATCAACGCGGTACAAGAAGGCAAATGACCCCTCGCGTCGTTCTGAAGCCCAAAAAAGCACTGCCGTTTCATGCGCATCACCCGTGGGTTTTCGCCGGGGCGGTCGAGACGATCGCGGGCGAGCCCGCCGACGGCGCTGAGGTCGATCTGCATTCCAGTGCCGATCACTTCATTGCCCGCGGGCTTTACAACTCCCTAAGCAAAATCCGCGTACGGCTTTACTCCTGGGAACCGGACCGACCGCTGGATCGCGATTTCTTCAAATCCAAAATCGAAGCGGCGATTCGCTTTCGCTACGACACCCTCAAGCTCGACGGCCCGAACGCCGGTTGCCGCCTGGTCTTCAGCGAGGCCGACGGCCTATCGGGCATGGTGGTTGATCGCTACGCGGACTGGCTGACGATGCAATTCACGTCGCTGGGGCTGGCCCAACGTCGCGAGATGCTCGCGGACTTGTTCGTTGAATTGCTGCATCCCGCCGGCATTTATCTGCGCACCGAGCGCGGCATCGGCAAGCTCGAAGGGCTCGACATTCACGACGGTTTGCTGCGCGGCAGCGAACCGCCGGGGCCGACCACGATCGAGGAAAGCGGCTTGCGCTTTCTGGTGAATATCCGTGAAGGGCAAAAGACCGGCTATTATCTCGATCAGCGCGAGAACCGCGCCGCGGTCGCTCGCTACTGCGCGGGGCCGGCGGGTGCTGGACGCGTTTTGCTATTCAGGCGGTTTCGGACTGCACGCCGCGCGGGCCGGTGCTGCCGAGGTATTGGGCCTCGACTCATCAGAGCCGGCGCTGACGCTGGCGCGCGAGAATGTAAAGATCAATGAACTCGCCGGGGTCGATTTCGTTGCGGGCGATGTTTTCGACACCTTGGCCAATCTGCGGCGTCAGGGCCGTAAGTTTGGTGTCATCGTGCTCGATCCGCCGAAGTTCGCCCGGGCCCGGCACGCGGTGCCCGAGGCGCTGCGCGGCTATCGCCGTCTGCAAACGCTCGCCCTGCAAATGCTCGATCGCGACGGCATTCTCGTCATGTGCTGCTGTTCCGGATTGATCACATTCGACATGTTGGAGGAGTTGCTCGGCCAGGTCGCGGCGGATCAGCACCGCGAATTGCAAATCATCGAACGGCGCGGGGCGGCGTGATCACCCGATCGCGATCTCATGCCGCGAAACCGGCTACTTGAAATGCCTGATTCTTCGTGTAATTTGAACGCCGCACTTTGGGCGCAGATATTCCTGAACGGAGTTCCCATGGGCTGCAATCGTCGGCTCGCCTGCGTGGCGCTGGTACTGGTCGGCTTCCAATCCAGCCGCGCCGCCGACGCCGATCGCAATCTGCCCAACGGCGCGGGTGTCGTCCTTTCCATCAATGTCGAACAGTTGGTGAACTCGCCGGTGGGCAGGAAATACCTGCGGCCTGCCATCGATCAAGCACTGAATGCCAACAGATCTCTTCAAGGCTCGTTCAAACAACTCGAACTGGACCCGTTTCGCGATATCAGCCGGGTGATTCTGGTCCTGTCGCAAAACGCAAGCTATGGGCTCGTGATCGTTCATGGGAAGTTCGATCGCGACAGAATCGCCAAGCTTGCCGAACAACTGGCGGGCGAGAAAAAAGTGAGACTCCGGATCCACAAGGACGCAGGCATGACGATCTACGAACGCGCCGAAAGCGCCGACACCCCGATCTTCGCGACGTTTCCCAACGACCGGACGCTATTGCTTTCCAATGACAAAGAGACGTTGCGAACCTCGAACCGGAAGGGTGAACCGAAGAAGGAACTTGCCACTTTGATTCAGCATGCCGACGATCGGCTGACGGCCTGGCTGGTCGCGCTGCCCGCCATTGCCAAATCCTTACCGATCGAGAACGCGAAAAAGCGCAAGTCGCTGGAAAGCCTTGAGAACCTGACGGGCACGCTGAATGTGTATACCGGAGCGCGACTGGACCTCCGCTTTGCGAGCAAAACGCCCCAGGACGCTGAGTCGATTAATCAGATAATCGTCGACTTCAAAAATCTGTTCAAATCGCTGGCGCCTGGCGTGGCCAAGGAAAAGCCGGAATTGGCTCCTCTATTCGAACTCGTCGCCGGGTTGACTTCGTCTGTTCGCGGGAAGATCGCCTCGGTCACAGTCGACCTTTCTGCCGCTCAAATTGAAAAAATCGTTAAAACCCTTTCGCGCGACAAAAACTAGTCGAAGCGTCAGCATGGGCCGGTGGGCCGCATCGACTTCAGTAAATCTGCTTGGCTCGAGACAAATTGTAAGCGGCAAGTGCCGGTTTTTCCGCTTGGCGAAGCTCTGAAGGCAACTTCAAGTGTCTTCTTCGCTTTGACATCCCAGTTTGCCCATCTTATCTTCTTTGACAGAGTTGTTATCAGATTGCACCTCGTCAGGTCCTGGTCGGACGTTTCCCAGCGATGGCGAGGTGTGAAGTGTTCGCTGGGGGAGAATTAAGTCGATGTACAGCGTGATTCTGATTGCTGCAATGATCGCGCCGGCTGACACGGCGGCGTGGGGTAGGCATGGCTGCTGCGGCCACACTTCTTGCTCTGGCTGCTATGGATGCAATGGCTGCGTCGGCGCTTGCCATGGCGCGGGCTCTTGCGCCGGCTACGCGTTCGGCGGCGCGCGGGTGTTCGGTTTCGCCGGCTGCTATGGCTCCTGCTATGGCTCGTACACCAACTACTTCAGCTACTGGTCGGCTCCGGCCCCAGTGCAATACGGCTATGGAATGCCGATGCATGTGATGCCGCCGCCGCCCCCACCTCCGCCGTCGGCCGCGGGTCCCGGCCCTGGTCCAATCGAACCGCCGCTTGCGCCGGCGAATGGCGCGGCCAAGCCGCCCGTGAAGCCGGTCGAACCGCCGGCCAAGAAAGCGGCGCCGATCAAGCCGGTCGAAAAAAAGCCGGCCGAAAAGAAAATTGAGGGCAAGATCGGCCAGATTCCCGGCCCGGCTTCGGTCACCGTGATGGCGCCGGCGGACGCCATTCTGTATGCCAATGGCACACGCACGCAACAGACCTCGACCGAGCGTCATTTCGTGACTCCGCAACTGGACGCGGGAATGCTTTACACGTATGTGCTGACGATTGAGACCATTCGTGATGGACGCATGGTCAAGGAGACTCGAGAGATCGAAGTGCAAGCCGGCTCGGAAGTTCGGGTGAACTTCAATGCCGTGTCGGACGTTGCCGGAATTGCTACCCGCGAGTGAGGCGATGCGGTCAACTCGCGGAGCGAGTCGGCGACGCGAGAAGCGACTGGTCGTAAACGTGCGAAGCCCGGCGGCAAGAAATTCTTGCCGCCGGGCTTCGTTGCTGAATCGGTTTATATGGGGTTCCCGCCCGGTCTCCGACCAGGACGAGAACCCCGCGCAGCGGTCGATCACTCCATCTCCGCATGGATCGTTTTCCGATCGAGGAATGAGCGGCCGACCAAAACTTGCGCGTAGCGTCGGGAAGGGCGATACCGCCGCTGCATCCCAATCGCCGTAGATTAACTGCATGCATCGCGGCGTGCTGAAAATCGTGGCCATCTCCATTCCGGTTCTGTTTCTGCTTGGGATCGGGCTGATGGCGGTGATGCGCGCCGCGAGTATTCGCAGCGGATGCAATGTCAGTACAACCTGGGGCAGGTCGGCCTGTTCGCCATGTGGTCGTACATGGAGCCGACCGAGTTGAAAGGCGAGCCCGCGCGGCCGACGATCCGAACCGCTGGCGTGCCCTGCCGCCCGATTTTAAGCCGAAGGCGGACATGGAATTTCCGCCGGGCACGCTGCCGAATTCAAAGCTGCCGCCCGAGCATCGCCTGAGTTGGGAATTGATCTTGCTGCCCTACCTCGATCGCGACGACTTGTACGCCCAATTCGATCAATCCAAGGCCTGGGACGAAGAGCCAAACGCAACCCCGGCCGGGGCCTTCGTTCGTCCTCTTGCCTGCCCGAGTCAGTTCAATCGGAATGATCCGGCGCTCGCCGACTATATCGGCATGGCGGGCATCGGGACGAACGCGCCGTACTTGCCCGCGAGCGACCCGCAGGCCGGGGTTTTTCGATATGAGGGACGAACCAAGGTGAGCGACTTGGCTCGAGGGCTCAGCAACACGCTGGACATCGTTGAAAGCGCCCGGCATTTGGGACCGTGGGCCGCGGGTGGGAAGGCGACAGTGCGCGGGCTGGATCCCGGCGATGTGCCGTTGATCGGACCGAATCGCCAGTTTGGCGGCCATCCCAACGGCGCGAACGCCGCCTTTGCCGATGGTTCGGTGCGGTTTCTCAGTCACTCGATCAATCCGCGCGTGATCGAACGGCTTTCGACGCTGGCGGTGAGGGACCAGGAGTGATTCAGTCGCCGAGCGGCTGGGTACGCGGGTCGCCCGTTTCGATTCGTTTGAGATGCAGCCGATAAAGCGAGACATTGGCATTCGGCATCGATAAGCATTTCTTCATGAATTCGATTGCCTGCTTGCGATTGCCTTGTTGAAAAAGCACTTCGGCCGTGGTGTCGAGGTACGAGGAAACATCTGGCGCGAACGCCACGGCGCGGCGGGCATGTTCGTACGCGGCGTCGAGGTCGCGACGGCAACGGGCACACATCCAGGCGATCTGATTGTGGGCGCCGGCCGCGTCCGGGTAGTCGCGAAGCGCCTGCTCCCAGCGGCTGCGAACGCGCTGGAATAGCTCACGGGCCTGTTGCTTTTCGCCGGCCTGTTCGAGCGCGGGAACCAGCCTGATCGCCAGGTCAAGCAGCGCGGGTTGCAAGGCCTCGGCGCGTTCGATTTCGCGAAAGGCCGCAGCCTTGTCGCCTTTGTCGAGCAATCCGCAAGCCCGCAACACATGTAAGCCGGCGGTATATCGCGGGTAGGCGCCGGCGTTCACATAGCCCTGGTTGGTCGGCATAAATCGCAACAAACTCCGCTCGATGGTCGCGGCCGCCTCCAAAAAGCGGCCTTTCTCCGCGAGCGCTTGGGCCCAGTAGTGTTGCAGGATGCCCATGGTCCTGGTGTCGCCGCCCAGGAGCTTGCAACCAAACTCGACCTCGCGTAGCGCATCCTCATGGTAGCCGCGCTGGGCCAAAGCCAAATAGAAGTAGTAGTGGACCGATTCGCTGCCCAGCGGCATTCGGTGTGCCGTCTCGATCAGTTTCCGCGCCTGGGCATCGGCCGGGTTGACTTTGAGAAGCGCCTGGGCGTGGAGAAACAGCGGCAACGGAGCGCTCGGATCCAGGTCAAATACCAGGCGATAAGCCCGCGCGGCGTCGGCCCAGCGGCCGGCATCGGCCAGCGCGTCCGCCAAATAGAGTTTCGCCTGCGGCGAGGCCTTGTCCCAGCTGGCCGCGCGAAGCAGCGACTGGGCTGTGTCGGCCATGCCGCAGCGTGCGACGACTTGGCCGACGGCGTCGAAGTTCGCCGTGTTCGAGTTGCGATTGACCGGGACGTTCACGTGCAGCAGCTCGTCCAATGAAGCCTTGGGATAGGATCCGTCGTTAATCCACCGAAGCCGTTTCAGATGCTCGACCGGCTTGTCGCCTGGACGTCGTGCAGCGAGCATGTCCCAGAGCGCCTGGGCTCGCTCGCCCAAGCTGGGGAAGACGGTGGCGAAGGCGCTATGCAGCGAACTGCCGTCGCGCCGATCCAATCGTTCGAGCAACTGTTTTTCAGCGTCGTCGCGCCGGCCGAGCCGCATTTCCAGACGGATGAGCCGATCGAGCCAGCCCGCGTCGGTGCTGCTGTTCATGTCCTTGACCAGGGCGTCGAGAGATTCGCCTGCTCTCGCCTTGTCGCCAAGCCGGTCCTGCAAATCGATCCAATGGGCGCGGGCATAGTAGCGCTGCCCACTCTCGCCGCGGGCGGCCTTTTCGGCAAGCCGCGCGGCCTCGCGATACTTCCCCTCCAACATCAAGATTTCCGCGACGTGGGTGACGGCATCGGAATGTTTGAGCAAAGTCATTGCCAAACCCGGTTGCTCGTTGATCAGCAAGACCTTCGCCGCGTTCCAGGCGCGATCATCCCGCCGCGGGCCGACGGCGCCGACATAATCCTGAATGCGTTTGAATGTCTGGGGCAATTCCTGTTCGTGACCCGAGAGGCGTTGATAGGCCGCCAGCCGGCCGAGGTCGGCGACGGCGCTCATGCCGCCGCGCGGTTCGTGGGATTGGCCCGCCAGCAATTCGCTCCAGCGGCCCTGCTCCATGAGCGATTGCCGGATCCAGTAGCTGTTTTCGGTCTTTCGGGCGGCTTCGATCGCCCCGTCGCCATCGCCTTTCATCCGGCACAGCGCCAGCAGCAACTGGGCGTCGAAGATCAGGCCTTGCTTCGACGCGGCGCGGCAGCGAGCGATTTTCTCATCCAGCTTGCCCGAGAAGGCATGAAACGCGGCGTAATGGGGCACGATGCTTTCGATCTGCACGCCGATCGCTTTGTCCATCAATTGCTCGACCAGGGCGTCCTGGCCGGCGGCGATGAGCGAGGAAAGGATTTTCCAGTCGTCATAGGCGAACTGGTCGAGGATGAGCCGGCGCTGTTTTTGTTCGACCGAGTCGAGCAGCCGCAGGAGGTATTTGTGACTTTTGCCGCCGAGGGCGAGCATGTCGCGGATGATTTGCGACTGTTCGGACACGACGCCGTCGGCCGAGCGGAACTTCTGCATCAGATCGATGACATCGCGCGGCGTGTTGGGCTCGACCTTGTAGGCGAAGCGCTCCAGCAGGATGCGGGCGCGGCGAACGACTTCGGGGTCGCTGCTGTTGGCCGCCTCGGCCAGCGGTTTCTCGGCCGCCTCGCCGGCCTTCCACAAAAACCTCATCGCCCGCTCGCGGACCGCGAAGCGCAACGCGCCCAACTCCTCGATCGCGTCGCGGATCTGTTGGTCGGTCGGCGGTTCGGCGCGAAGCGCCGGCAAGGCCCACAGCGCGACCAGACAGCAGACCGCGGCACGCATGAGAAGCGGCCTCCTATTTCTTGGCTCGCTTGAGCACGAACAAGACCTGATCGGTCTTTTCTTTCGAGACGAATGCGCTCGGTCGGGCGCCCTCGCGCGACCAGCACAAGGTCAGCGTGTCGCCGGTAAAATTGTAGATGCCGCGCACCGTTCGATCGGGCTTGCTCTTGGGGTGAATCTCCAGCGCGGCGGGCGACTGGCTCGGGTCGAGCGTGATCTTGGCCGAATTCTCGCGTGCGCTGCCATCATCAATAACCATCGAGTCATCCTTGAACTTGATGGTCAGTTTGTTCAGGACTTCCGCCGGGACGTCCTTGCCGCCGCGCTGCGCCTTTTCCGGCTTCCATTCGCCCTGGAGTTTTGCGAGGTCTTTTTTGGCTGAGTCCGAGGGTTGATCGGCGCCCAACATCAATCCGACGACCAGCAAACAGGCGCAACGCTTGAGCATGAATGACTCCGAATGATGGGCCGCCGGACCGATTGACGATTCGAACTACTTCTTCTCACGCTTCAGGAAGATGAGCACGACTTCCTTGCCGGCGGGCGACTTGAATTCTTTCGGCCGCTCCAGTCCCGGGCGGGCAAAACAGAACTTGAGCGTATTGCCCTTCAATTCGTAAATGCCCGCGACTTCCTTTTCTTTCTTGGGTTTGATGTTGATCTGCTTGGGCGACTTCGCCGGATCGAGCGTGAAATCGCCTGGATCCTCGGCGCCATTGCCGTGCGGGATCACCTGTTTGCCCTTGAACTCGAGTTTCACTTTGGCGAGCATGTCGGCGGGCATTTCCATCCCGCCCATGATTGCCTTTTCGGCCGTCCACACGCCTTGCAGCACCGCCAGATCGTCCTCGATCACCTTGTCGGTTGTCGGATCGTCGGCGGCGAGCATTAACGCGACAAGCGGCAGAAGCAGTAGTTTTCGCATGGCGGCGCTCCTTATTTCTTCACTCGCTTCAATTCGAGCAGCAACGAACCCGAGGCTTTGGTCGAGGCGAATTCCGTGGGCCGCTTGTCGCCCTGCTTCGCGAAACAGATCTTCAAGTTGTCGCCTTTCAACTCATAAATCCCCATGATCGGCCGCTCATCCTTCTTTTCGATCAGCACGTCGAGCGCTTTGAGCGATTTGTCCTTGCCGATGGCGAAGGTGTTCTTGTCCGCCATGTCGCCGTCGTGCATGAGGATTTTGTTGCCTTGGAACTCGACTTTCAGTTTCTGGCGTTCCTTGGCGGGGATTTCGGTGCCGTTTTCGATCGCTTTTTCCACCATCCACATGCCTTGCAAACCCGCCTTGTCGTCGGCTCGAAGCGAAGGAATTGCCAAAACAATCAGACCGAGGGCTAGCAGCCATGCAATACGCCTGGTCACGGATCATTCTCCAATGGGGAATTGTGAAATCTTCCCACCACTATACCGAGCTTTTTGGGGAAAGCGATGGGATTTTGGCCCGCGGAGGGTTGGCGGCCTTTGGACTCTCCCGCCTCGGGGATCACCTGTTTCCTGCTTGGAAAACGCAAAGGGCGCCAAGGGCGCCCGCTGTGCACGCGTACCACCCCCGGGCGCCCTTCGACTTTGTTGATCAAGTAAGTGAACATTTGATCATATCGACGTGAATCCGCTGGCGGATCAGGTACTCGTCCTCGTCGAGCCAGCGGCGGACGCGGGAGCCGACGGCGAAGTCCTTGGCGACGACCGCCAAGAGCGCCGATTCGACCGCGCGCATTTCGCACTGGCACAGCGCGACGTTGGCCCCCGGCACATCAAAGCGCCCCAGGCGGTCGAACAGTTCGTGGATGCACGGCCAAGCGGTTTCAGGCGGCGACTGGCCCAGCGCCAAGGCGTAGGAACTTGCCAGGTCGGCATGCTCCTGGTCGCGCAGGCTGCGCTCGAAGAGTTTCCAGCGGACCTCGTCCAGAACCTGTACCCCGAACTGGTCGTTGCCGAGATAAAACCAGCCGCCGGCGACATGGGCGAGGGCGCGCAGGACGATGCCCCAATTGACCGCCCGCGCCTTGCGAAGATTCGCCAGGGGCGTTCCCTCGAGAATCCCCTCGGTCAGATCGGCGACGAGGCGCTCGACTTCCTGATTGAGGCCAAGCTTGCCGAGCGTGCGAAACAGCGGGCCGGTGAGTTGCGCCACGAGCCAGGCGAGCCGTTCGCCACGAAACGGGGCCAGCGTTGCGTGCAATTGCCCAACAAGTTTCGGAATGACATCGTCGCGGCCGATATGGGCGGCCAGGAGCAATCCTGATTCCAGCAGCTCGACGACGCGGAACTGGTCCGGTTCGCGGGGCATATCGCGAAAGGCAGCCTCGAGATCGGCGAGCACCTCATGGGCGAAGCCCTGCCCCAGTCGCGGGGCATAGGCCAGCGACGCGGCGAGCGTGCGCAGGCGATCGCGAGGAACCAGGCTCGACTTTCGCAGTTGGCCCAACCGGCGGCCGATCTTCGCGGGGTCGGCGATCGACGCCAACTCGGCGAGTTCGCGGGCGCGCTTGTCATCGCGAAACTCGCGATAGTCGCGGAAGGGATCGATTTTTTCAAACGGTTCGAGAATGCGCGAGGCGCGGCGGCGCAAATTGATTCGCCGCGCTTCCTCGCGCGGGAGATTCCCCAGTTCGACGAGCAGTGTTTCGGGCAACCCGCCAGGCGACTCCTGATTGGCCGCGGCGCGAATGCGCTGCTGATACGCTCGCGCGAGCCAGTAGGCGGCATGGCCGGCCTTTCGCGCGCGGCGTTCGGCGCCTTCGAGCAGTTCCTCCGCGGCGACGGCCTGCCCCAGCCGGGCAAAGCCATAGGCGAAAATCAGATCGACGATCACCGAATCGCCGCCGATCCAGGCGCGGGCCTTGCGATGCAGCGAGCGCAATTGCTCATGCTCGGCGGCGAGCGCGGCGCCGGCATCGCGGCCGCGCATAAACGACGGCAAATCGCGGTCGCGGCTCAGGCCGGTTTGCAACAAGTGATTTAGAATTCGGTCGCGAGCACGAGTGAGGGCGAGCGCATCGCCGGTGAGCCGCGACAGGCCCAGCCAGGCGAGCCAGGCGGCGCGCACTGGCAGCCAGGAATCAAAGGTTTCGAGGAAATGCGCCAGCGCCCCGCGCGCGGCTTGAGCAACGGCGACGGCGCGACGTAGAGCGAGGCGATCAAATGCACCGCGATGAACCGCACCTGTTCGGGCAGCGGAGCCGGTTCGCCGAGCAGCCGATCGAGCCGATTCGCGCTCGGGGCGTGCCCCGCGACTTGCTGCTCGACTTGCAACCAGCGATGAATCAACTCCGGCGGCGGGTCGCCGGTCCAAATCAAGTTCAGCCAGCAAAGCGCGGCGTCGACCGCGAGATTCAGTCGCGCATGAATCTCGGCCAACGGCGGCCAAAGCGCCCGCCGTTCCGCCCGATCGAGCGGGCCGGAGATTTCCAGAAATCGCCGCTGCAACTCGGCGAGCCGCTCGCGCAACTGAGCGTCGGGCATCGGCGGCAATTCCGGAATCGCCTCGGCGGGTTTCGCCGGCGCGGCCGGTTTCGCGCTCGCGGCACCTTGCCCTTCACCACCTTGATGGGCGACAGGGGCGGCGGCTCGAACGCCAACATCAATTCTCGCCGCGCACGCCGGTTCGCCGACAGCTTAATCGGCTCCAACTGTTCCTGAAACGACGCAAGTTCGAACGGCGGTTTCCAATCGACCAGCGACAGCGCTCGGCGTTGATGTTCAATTCGGTAATCGATCGCTTTCGCCAAGGGCTGAAACGCATCCATTGCGATCGATTGAGCGCGCAAGCATCCATCCGCAGGTTGCAACCAGGCAATGCGCTGCGAATCGGGCGCGAACAGGTCGCGAATCAGATCGCGCCGTACCGGCGGATGCAACGCGGTGCCGACCGGCGCGAAAAGGTTGTGAAACCGCTGCATAGGAGCAAACGCCTCGGTCCCGGCAATAAGAATCGGCGCTCCGGATTGACCGCGACCGCTCTTGAGTAGAACGATTCGCTCGCCGGCGCGTTGGGCGACGGCGAAGTCAATGCCCGCGAGGATTCGCTCATCGGCTTCGCGCACGAAGCGGTTCAGCAGTGATTCAAAGTCGCCGCGAAGGAGCCAGAATTCGGGCGGATCGCCGCGATGGACGCGGCTGAGCTTCAGCCGAATCGGAATCATCGGGCGATCGGCCCGATCGATACGGGGATGGGCCGTTGCGAGCGGCAGCGGCCTCTGTACGCGCGTCGATTGAAACGGCTTGGCGGCGATCCGCCGCCAAGTGCGCGGTGCGCTCAAGAGCAAGAGTTTGCCGGCTTCGGGCTCGACGAAATGGGCGAGCCGATGGCGAAAGCCAAGTTCGACCCAGACGCCGGGGGCTTGCTCGATATAGGCGACCGGTGAATCCGGGGCGTGGCGAGCGGCTCGCAGCAGGGAAAACAAAGGCGGCGCGGCAACCTGCAGGAGCAGGCTATTGGACTCGGGCAAGAAGCAAAACGCCTGGCGCTCGTGCCCGATTCGCTGCATCTCGGCGATGGTTTGGACCATCGCGGGGGCATCGGCGAATTCGAAAATGGCGTTATTGGGCGCATCCGCGTTGCTCGGAATCAACGGCAGCAGTTCGAGCCAGTCGCCGATTGGCTCGATCGGTTCAATTTGGATTCTTGGATTGACCGCGATGCCCAGCCGGCGAAGGGCGTACTTGGCCGAGCGTCCGAGTTGGGCCGATGTGTTGATCCAGATCTGCCCCTGCTCGTCGGTTGCGGCCAACGCCGGACGGCGGCGCACCGGGGACGGCGCCAACTCGCGTTCGATGGCGGCGTGCAACTCGGCAGCGCTGGGAAAGCAGAGAAGCATGGCTGCAACCGGGGCTGCTGTAGCCGGGCTCTGCGAGCCCGGCCGGCCTCATAGAGGCCGGCTACAGAAAACTGCTGTAGCCGGGCTCTGCGAGCCCGGCCGGCCTCACAGAGGCCGGCTACAGAAAACTGCTGTAGCCGGGCTCTGCGAGCCCGGCCGGCCTCACAGAGGCCGGCTACAGGAAACTGCTGTTGCCGGGCTCTGCGAGCCCGGCCGGCCTCACAGAGGCCGGCTACAGGAAACTGCTGTTGCCGGGCTCTGCGAGCCCGGCCGGCCTCATAGAGGCCGGCTACAGAAAACTGCTGTAACCGGGCTCTGCGAGCCCGGCCGGCCTCACAGAGGCCGGCTACAGGAAACTGCTGTTGCCGGGCTCTGCGAGCCCGGCCGGCCTCATAGAGGCCGGCTACAGAAAACTACCAATTGGACCGCAGGTTGGCAGGCGGGGTTCGCCCGGTTATCATGACCCTTCACACGCCTGCTATCCCGGGAGTCCATCCGTGTCGAGAATTTCGTCATTCCTCGCGGTCCCGCTTTTACTCGCTTCCCCTCTTTTCGCCGCCGACAACTGGCCCATGTGGCGCGGCCCGCACCTCGACGGCGTCGCGCGCGAATCCGGGCCCTTCCCGACTCATTGGTCGGCGACGGAAAACATCGCCTGGAAAACCGAGATCCCCGGCGTCGGCCACTCCTCGCCGATCGTCTGGGGGGATCGCATTTTCGTGACCTCGTGCGTGGAGACTCAAACCAGGAACGCCGACCGGGTGCTGATTTGCCTGAATCGGGCTGACGGCAAGATAATTTGGCAAAAGACGGTGCTCTCGGCCCCGCACGAACGCAAGCACAACCTGAATAGCTATGCGAGTTCGACGCCCGCGACCGACGGGAAATATGTTTATGTGACCTTTCTCGAAGCGCCGTATATTCGGGTCTATTGTTATGATTTCGCCGGCAACTTGATCTGGCGGAAATCGCCGGGCAAGTTCAATTCGCCGCATGGCTTTTGCAGTTCGCCGATCGTGTTTCAAGATCTCGTCATCGTGAATTGCGATCAGGACAATCAGGAAGCGTTCATCGTCGCCTTCGATAAATCGACCGGCGACGAAAGATATCGCGTCGATCGGCCCAACCGGGTGCGTTCCTATTGCGTGCCGTTGATTGTGAAGGCGGCGGGGAAAATGCAAATGGTCCTCACCGGCAGCAAATGCGTGGCGAGTTACGATCCCGCGACCGGCAAACAATACTGGCTCATCGACGGCCCCACCGAGCAGTTTGTCGCCAGCGCCGTCTACACCGACGACACCTTTATCATCACGGGCGGCTTCCCCGACCATCACATTCTCGGCATCAAACCGGACGGCGCGGGGAACGTCACGGCCGATCATATTCTTTGGCGAACGACTCGCAACACGAGCTATGTGCCGTCGCCGATCGCCCATCGCGGGTTGTTTTTCATTGTCTCGGACGAGGGCGTCGCCAGTTGCTATGAACCCAAGACCGGCAAGATGCTCTGGAACGAACGGCTGAGCAAGCATGCGAGCGCTTCGCTGACCGCCGCGGGGGATTATGTCTATTTCCTGGATGATTCCGGCACCACCTATGTGGTAAAGGCGAGCCGCGAATTCGAAGTGGTGGCGAAAAACGCCCTGAAGGAAGATTGCCGCGCCTCGCCCGCATTGAGCGGCGGCCAGATCTTCATCCGCGGTTTGCATCATTTGTATTGCATTGGGGAAGAACGAGGTAAGAAATAGAACACGGATGGCACGGATCAAACGGATTTACACGGATCAGAAAAATGCTGTTCAAATTAATTCTCTCTGATCCGCGTCGATCCGTCTAATCCGTGTCATCCGCGTTCTATCTGAGGAAGGAAAAATGAAGCGACTTGCTCTCCTCGCGGCGTTGATTTGCGTTTGTCCCGCGTTCGCTCAGCGCGAGTATGGGTTTGACAACACCAAGCCGTCGGGGCAGCCGTATTTGACGCCGCAGGAATCGCTGAAGCGGATGAAGATCGCCGACGGCTTCGAGATCAAGCTGTTCGCCGCGGAGCCGATGATCACGAATCCGATCGCCTTCACGATCGACGAAAAGGGCCGCGTCTGGGCGGTGGAGAGTTTCGAATACCCGAGCCGGACGCCCAAGGGAAAGATGCCGCGCGACCGGATCGTGATCCTCGAGGACACCGATGGCGACGGCGTCGCCGACAAACGGACGGTTTTCGCCGAGGGGAAGGATTTCCCCATGCCGTTCGACATGGCCAGCGGCATCGAGGTCGGCCATGGCGGCGTCTTTCTCGGCGCGCCGCCCTATTTGTGGTTCATCGAAAACAAGGACGACAAGCCGGGCAAGTTTGAAGTGCTGCTCAAAGGCTTCGGCAGCGAGGACACGCACGAAACGCTGAATACCTTCCAGTGGGGCCCCGACGGCTGGCTCTACGGCCTGCACGGCGTATTCACGCAATCGAATGTCATGCCGGAGAAGAACCAAGGGGATAAACCCCTTGGCTCGCCGGTGAAATTGAATGGCGGCGTCTGGCGCTATCACCCGCTCACGAAAAAATTCGAAATCTTCTCCGAGGGAACGAGCAATCCCTGGGGCATGGATTATCGCAATACCGACGGCCAGTTCATCCTCTGTTGCTGCGTGATTCCGCACCTGTTTCACATGATCCCCGGCGGTATTTACAAGCGGCAGGCGGGCGCGAGCTATAACCCATACGCCTATGGGCAGATCAACGAGATTTGCGATCATACTTTCCACAAGGAGAGCGGTTGGGCCCACGCCGGGCTGATCTCGCTCGACGCTCCGCATATCCCGAAGAAATATCAGAACAGCGTCATCTTCGGCAGCATTCATGGTTGCATGATCAAACAGAATGTGCTCGAACGCCGAGGCTCGACTTATGTCGCCCATCGCGGCGACAATTTCCTCGTCTCCGGCGACAAGAACTTCCGCCCGCTCAACATGAAATGGGGCCCCGTCGGCGACATTTACCTGAGCGACTGGCACGATCAGAATCCGTGCCACCAGGCGAAACCCGATAGCTGGGATTACGAACGCGGGCGGATCTTCCGCATTCAGGTGAAGGGGACCAAGACGAAGAAGGCGGAGGATTTGGGGAAAAAGTCGGACAATGATTTGATGCAGCTAATGAATAGCCCAAACCCCTATTTGGCGCGAACGGCATTACGGCTGACTCGTGAGAGATTTGAAAGCAAACCCATCGGGTTCGTCAATACGCCACGGTTGAAATCGTGGACCGAACTTCGAAATCTGGCGGCGATTGGGGCTGGACCACAGATTCAACCTGGGGCGGCCCGCGATGATTCGCCAATTGCCAAGGCTTGGACGGTCCGATTTTGGAGCGAGTGCAGCGAGCAGATCGATCGACAACTCAACTATGCGGTCAAGCAGGCGGAGATGGAGACGGACCCGGCGGTGCGGCGGGAATATGCGTCGGCCGCGCTCCGACTGGCCGAACAACATAACACGACGCCGCTCATCCACGCGCTGATGCAGCACAAGGAAGACGCGGCCGACACCGTAATTCCCTTCATGATCTGGCTCGCGTATGAGCCAAAGCTGGTCGCCTCGACCCCAACCGAAATGCAATGGCTCGCGGAAAATGCTCCGAACAATCCGCTGATCACCGGCCACATTGTCTCACGCGTCATGCGGCGACTGGTGGCGCTGGACAAGCCGGAAGAGATCGCGGTCTGCATTTCGTTCCTCAAGAACTGCAAGGATTCGGCGGTTCGCAAGAAAGCTCTCGAAGGATTGTCGATCGCGCTGAAGGACCGAGTGGTGGACGCACCGGCGGATTGGAGTGCTATTCGGACCGAATTGCTGAAGGACGCCGATGCCGAAACGCAGCGATATATCAATTTGCTTTCGGTCAGCTTTCGCGATCCGGAGGCGATGAAGCGGGCGTACGAGATCGTGCACGATTTGAAGCAATCGCCTCAGGAGCGAGCCGAGGCGGTGCGGCAGATCGCGCTGTTGCGGCATCCGCAGGCGCTTTCGACGCTGCTTTCACTGACGCGGCAGGAGCAATCGCTGCCGGTGCGGGTCGAGGCGATGCGAAGCCTCGCGTTGTTGCCGAATCGCGGCATCGCTCGCGAGGTGCTCGACGCCTGGTCGAAATATCCGCCGGAGGTCCGGGCCGAGGCGGCGAACCTGCTCGCCGGCCGCAAGGAATGGGCCCGGCTCTTGCTCGACGCGGTTGGTTCGAAAAAAGTCGCCCGCACCGACCTGACCGACAATACGATTTTGCGAATCAGTTCCTTCCGGGATCGGAATCTGAATGATCTCGTCTCGAAAGTCTGGGGCAAGATGCGGGCGACGCCGAAGGAACTGGACGCGTTAATCGCCAAGATGCGCGGGAGCCTGTACGAGGCGCCCGGTTCGTTCGCTCGCGGCAAGGCGGTGTTCGAGGCGACCTGCGCCAAGTGCCACACGTTCGACGGCAAGGGAGCCGAGGTCGGTCCGCATCTCGACGGCGCCGCCCGCGATATCGAGTATCTCCTGGGCAACATCCTCGATCCGAATCGCGTCATCGGGCAGCCTTACTTTGTGCATCAGATCGAACGGAAGAACGGCACCAGCGAGATCGGCGTATTGGCCGCGGAGGATCCGCGGTCGATCACGCTCAAGGTCGAGAATGGCGTGCTGAAGACGATCGCCAAGAAGGACATCGAGTCGCACGTGATTCAGGAAAAATCGCTGATGCCCGAGGGGCTCGACAAGAACCTGACGCCTCAGTCGTTCCGCGATTTGATCCGCTATGTGATGGCGAATCCGTTCATCACGCAGGTGAAGCTGTTTGGCCAGGATCTGTCCGTCGGCGTGCCGGGCCGGATCCCACTGCCGGCTCTGGGTGACCCAGGTGAAGCGAGAATTGCGGCCGAAGTCACGGCCCCCGCGGCGATGAAAACTCGCATGCTGCTCGGTTCATCCGGCTCGCTTGTCGTGAAATTGAACGGCAAACAGGTTTATTCCGGCCGCCCCGGGGCAAACGAGCCCGATCGGGCAAATGTGGAGGTGAATCTGGTTCCGGGTGTCAACCGATTGGAAATTGAGGCAAAATACAAGGGTCGCGCCGCCGTGTTCGCGCGATTCATGGACCCGGAGCGAAAGCTGCGCTATCCGGAACCGACACAGCGTCCGTAGATCGAACTTCTGAATCGAAGCATGCGGAGAAAGTCCAATGTCATTCAGCGACTTCACGATTTCAGAACTGGAATCAAGGTTTGGCTTGAGCTTTACCGACCAGATTGACCTGTTTGCGAATGTTCCACCGGTCGCGATCTCTCGTCAGCTTCAGGAGACGCTTCAAGAAACGCTGGCGCTCGCGCTGGCGATCAGTACCGAGAAAGCTCGGTCGGAACTAATTATCGCGCCGGTACTGGTCGAAGTCCGGCGTCAACTGGATCGCCGCGTGAGTTTATTCTCTGGCATTGACTTGAACGTCGATCCTGACCAGGGACTGAAAGGGACATGCCATTTCATTTTTGGGTTGACGAGCATCCAGGTTGACCTCGACGCACCGATTGCGGTTATTGTCGAGGCCAAGAATGAAAACATTAAGCAAGGCGTTGGGCAGTGCGCGGCGGAAATGCTCGCAGCTCAGCTTTTCAATCAAAAGCGGCAACATGGGAGCCCGATCATTTCGGGCGTGGTGACAACCGGAAGTGAGTGGCGATTCCTGACGCTGTCGGGCAAGAGCGTCGCCGTCGATTTGACGCTGTATTCCTTGCAACCAGTTGAACGAATTGTCGGCATTCTCGTGCACATGATCAAAAGAGCCCAAAGCACCGCGACTTTGACAGCGGCATAGGAGCCGAAATGCTCGATGACTTCAGCCCCCATCAGCAGCGCATCATCAAGCGCTACTATGAAAACTCGGACACGATCCAGCTACAACGACTGGGTGAACTGGTGACCGATCTCTACCTGGCCGAGGGGAAGAAGCGGGCGGCGGTGTGGAAGCGGATCGTTTCGGCGTTGGAAAAACTGAAGCTTCCGGCGGATCGGATTCAGCATTTGCAAAAAAAGGACGACCCCGCCCTATTGGCGAATCTGGTGAAGGAATTGCAAGCGAAGGCGAGTTGAAACTGACATGCGCGATCAAATTGCGGATTTGGTATACCCGGTCGTCAGCCATGGATTGCGGCTCAAGGAGCGGATCAATCGCGGCGAGCGGCCGAACATCATGACCGAGCAGGCGGCGCTCAAGGGCTTGCTCGGCTCGGCGACGCAAACGGCCCCGTGGGGCACCGACGGGGCGCCCGTTAACATGTCGATGACCGGCGCAGGCCGCGGCGGTTCGTTTCTCGGCATCCGGTACGCCCTCACCTGCTGGCTCGATGAGATCTTTGTCGATTCGCCCTGGCAGGCCGAGTGGAACGAGCAGAAACTCGAGCAGGCGCTTTATCAGAGCAACCTACGTTATGAAAAGTTCTGGGAGCAGGCCCGCTTCGCCGAGGCGATGCCCGGCAGCGACGCCCACGAGGCGTTTCTCTTGTGCGTGTTGTTCGGCTTTCGCGGCAAGTTGGGCGAGGATTCGCGGGCGCTGAACGACTGGGTCGAAACGGCCCGCATGCGGATCGGCAAGACGCAAAACGCGGGGGCGCCGACCGTGCCCGAGGGGCAGATGGAGCCGAACGTGCCGGTGCTGCCGTGGGTCGATCGCTATCAGCAGATGATCAAGATTTGCAGCGTCGGCCTCTTGTGCCTGATCCCGGTGTTCGCGTTCTTATTGGTCATGTTGTTGCAATAAATCGAAACTTGAACTTGGTTTGAAATGGAAATCGTTTTCAAAGTCTTGCGGCTGTTGGGTTATCTCCTGCTGCCGATGTTTTTCCGACCGCCGAGCAACGTCGGGTTGTTTGGGTTGCTGCATGCGATCATCGTGGCCGCGATCACCGTGGGGCTGCATTTCTTGCAGCGCCGCGTGCCGATCCCGCTGACGACGGAATCGGAACTGATCCGCACGAACTGGATGTCGATCCTCTTCCTGCTTTGCTACCTGCTGCTCTGGTTCGGCGCCTGGCTGTGGCAATTGTTCAAAATCGATGGCGAGCCTTCGCGCTATCCCGATCTGGATGCCTGCTGGAGCGAGGCGGCCTCGGCATTGCAGAAGGCCGGCATCGGCATCGGCGACACGCCGATTTTCCTGGTGCTGGGGCGATTCGCGGGTGGTGAGGCATCGCTGTTTCAAGCCGGTCCGCCATTGGCCATCAGCGGCGTGCCGGGATCGGGCCGCGCCGATCAGCGTCTATGCCCATCGCGAGGGGATCTTTATCACCTGTACCGGCGCCTCGGTTTCCGGTCGGCAAGTTGAGTTGCTTCAAGGCCAGGGCACCTATGCGCAAGCGACTCCGTCGGGCGGCAACATGGATGACATCGAAAAATCAATCGGCATGAGCATGGCGACGGGCGGGGCGCTGCGCGACGTGCAGGGGATTATTCGCCGGGCCCGCGACGAAAACCGCAGCCTCACCGCCGATGAACATCGCATGATTCGCGAATTGACCGGCGTAAACCCGTCGGCGCCGAGCGTCACCGAGGCGAGGCGGTCGCACGCTTCGATCCTCAAAAACCCCGAGGAAGCCGACGAAAGCGCCGCCCGTTTGCGCTACCTGTGCCGGTTGATCGGCCGGTCGCGCTGGCCGCTGTGCTCGCTCAACGGCATCGTCGTCTTGGTTACATTCAACGCCACCGACACCGATGATGACGCCCAGCAAATGGGGCTGGTGATGCTGCGCGATTTGCAGGCGGTGCGCGAGTCGGCGCGGATGCATTGTCCGGTGTATGCATTGATCGGCGACTTGGAGCGCCTGCCGGGTTCGCAGGAGTTTTTGGCCCAGTTCCCGGCGGACAAACGCCGCCAGCGCCTGGGCAAGAGTTTCCCGCTGGTGCCCGAGGTGGAGCCGGAAAAAGTCGGCAACACCATCGAGGCGACCGTCCGTTGGATTACCGAGTCATTGATTCCGTACTGGATTTTCAAGCTGTTTCGACTGGAGTCGCCGGGCGGCACGCCGGGCGATACGATCGAATCGAACGCCCAATTGTTCCATTTCCTGACCGACCTGCGCGAGCGTTCGTCACGATTGGCGCGGCTGATTTCCAAGGGCGTGGTGGTGAGCCTGGATGCCCCGCCGTTGTTCGGCGGCTGTTATGTCGCGGGGACCGACAGCGGCGGCGAGCGTGCGTTCTGCCCCGGCTTCTGGAAGCGGCTCGAGGAGACGCAAGGCAGCGTGGCCTGGACCGCCGACGCGTTCGCCGCCGACGCACGCTATCGCGCCAGGACGCAGATGGGATATGTCGCCTTGGGCGTGGCGGGAATCATCGTCGTCGGATTGGGCGTGTGGTGGAAGTTAAAGGGGAGCTAGCAGTGGAAGAAATCGAACACGAATGACACGGATACGGCGGATTTTCGCGGATTCGGACAACGTCATTGTTTTGATCCGTGAAAATCCGTTGAATCCGCGGCATCCGTGTTCGATGGGGACAGTTGCTTCACCAACTGGCGCCGGAAGCCACGATGAACAAGCGAAAACTGCTGCGGAAAGCGCTATCGGGCGCCAAAAACTTTCGCTTTGACGACCTTGTGGCACTCGTGGAAGCGTATGGTTTCAAATTGGCACGCGTCAGCGGAGGGCACCACATTTTCGAGCGAGCCGGCGTGCGCGAACTTGTGAATCTTCAGAACTCCAAAGGGAAAGCGAAGCCTTATCAGGTCGCACAGTTCCTCAAGCTCGTGGAAGAATACAATCTGGAACTGGGAGAGGATTCATGAAAGACTACCACATCAACGTTTTCTACAGCGACGACGATGGCTGCTATGTGGCCGACATCCCCGATTTGAAATATTGCTCTGCGTTTGGGTCATCGCCTGAGGAAGCTGTGCATGAGGTGCAGATCGCCAAGGCTGCTTGGTTGCAAGTTGCCAAGGAGCGGGGCAAGCCGATCCCGAAACCCAAATATCGGCCGGCGATTTATCAACTCGAACGATAGCGGCGCCTCAGTCGCGTGGAGGCAGATGATGGTCGGACGTTTATCGTTGCTGCCGTTTCTGATCACTTTCTCGAACGCGACGGCGACAATGGCCGCCGAGCCGGTTCCCTTTCGCATGCCGGCGGGGTTTGTCGCCGAGAAGGTCGCCGGGCCGCCGTTGGTCGAGCATCCGATGTTCGCCTGCTTCGACGATCGCGGCCGGCTGTTCGTCTCCGACAGCGGCGGCAAAAATCTCAAAGCCGACGATCTATTGAAACAATTGCCCAGTTGCATTCGCGTGCTCGAAGCCGCGAATGGCGATGGCCATTTCGAAAAATCATCGATCTTCGCCGACAAGATGTCGTTTCCGATGGGCTGCCTATGGCACGACGGGGCAGTTTATGTCTGTTCGCCGCCGAGTCTGTGGCGGCTGCGCGACACCCAGGGAACAGGCGGGGCCGACGAGCGCATCGAGCTGGTGACGAAGTTCGGCTTCAGCGGCAACGCCGCCGACATTCATGGCCCGTGGCTTGGCCCCGACGGCCGCCTCTACTGGACCGACGGGCGGCATGGCCACGAGATCAAGACGCCCGCGGGTACGATTTTGAAAGGCAAGGCCGCCCGCATTTTCCGCTCGAAACTCGACGGCAGCGAAGTCGAAGTGGTCTGCGGCGGCGGCATGGATGACCCGGTGCAAATGGCCTTCACCGAGGAAGGCGAACCATTCGCCGTGGTCGATATTTTCCAGTCGCGGCCAACGCGGATGGATGCCCTCATTTATTGCATCGACGGCGGCGTCTTTCCCTATTACGAGGCGGTGCTCGGCGAATTCAAGCGCACCGGCCCGCTTTTGCCTGCGGTCAGCGAACTTGGCTGGGTCGCGCCGTCGGGCTTGATTCGCTACCGCAGCGACGCCTTCGGCAAGGAATACGCCGACAACCTGTTTTCGACGCAGTTCAACACGCATAAAGTTGTCCGGCACATTCTTCAGCGCGATGGGGCCGGCTTCAAAACCAAGGACGAGGATTTCCTGGTTTCGGATCATCCGGATTTTCATCCAACCAGCTTGCTCGAAGATGCCGATGGCTCGCTCCTAGTGATCGACACTGGCGGCTGGTTCCGCATCGGCTGCCCGACCTCGCAGGTGGCGAAGCCGGAAATCAAGGGCGGGATTTATCGGATTCGCAAGAAGGATGCGGTGAAGATCGATGATCCGCGTGGGCTGAAAATCGCTTGGAACAAAACCTCGCCGGCGGAAATGGTCGCGTTGCTGGACGACCCGCGCTGGATCGTTCGCGATCGCGCCGTTGAGGAGTCTGGCGAAGGCCAAGGGAGCCGCAATACCGGACTTGGCGAAGGCAATCGAATCGAAATCGGCGCGTATTCGCCGCAGCGCGGTTTGGGCGCTGACGCGGATGCGAATCTATGAGGCACGCGATCTGGCGAATCGGGCCCTGTCGGACCGGGACGCGAGCGTGCGCTTGTGCGCGGCGCGCTCGGCGGGCATTCATCGCGATGCGGATGCGCTGCCGCGGCTATGCGGCCTGGTGACCCAGGATCCGGAACTCGCGGTACGTCGCGAAGCCGCGACGGCGCTCGGCCGCATTAAGGACTACAAAGCTGAGGATCACCTGATCGGAGCGTTGAATGGCCCGATCGATCGATTCCTGGAACATGCCATTATCTATGCCCTAATCAAAATTGGCCCGCCGGTCGGGCTGAACTTTTCTGAAATGACGTCATCGAGGATTCGCAAGGCGATACTGATCGCGCGAGATCAATGCGATCCGAAACTGAATCGCGACGACGTGGCCCCGTATCTCCTCAATACCGATCACGAATTGCAACAGACCGCCTGGCAAATCACGCTCAAGCACCCGGATTGGCTGGGCCAAACGGCGGAACTGATCCGCGACCAACTGAGGCAAGTCGCCATCGGAGAATCGCTGACCGAGGGATTGCGCGAAGCACTTGGACGATACTCATCAGCGCGGGCCATTCAGACCCTTGTTGCCGCCGAATTGAACGACCCGAAAACGTCCCTGTCGGGCCGACTCATCTTGCTGGAAGCGATCGACGCCGCGTCCGTCGCCAAACTGCCGCGCGATTGGGTCGAGGCGCTTAAAGCCCAAGTTGAACGAAATCAACCGCAGTTGGTTCGCCAGGCGATCGCCACGATTCGGGCACGCGGGCTGACTGAGTGCGATTCGGCGCTCAATCAACTGGTCAAGCAATCGGTCATGCCGCTCGATGTGCGGCTGGCAGCGTTGGCGGTGGTCGCGCCGCGGTGGAAAGAATTGCCGGGCGATCTATTTGAAGAAGCGCTTTCGCAATTGAAGGGCGACGCGGTAACCGGCTTGCGTCTGACCGCCGCGGATGCGCTCGGCAAGTCACGGTTGAGTGAAAAGCAGCAGTTGGCATTGGCCGCGGTGCTGCCGCGTTGCACGGCGCTCGAACTGCCGCGGTTGCTCGACGCCTTCCAAAAATCAACGAGCCTGGACGTCGGCCGCGAATTGGTCGCGCGCCTCGGCGAATCGCCGGCCATCGCCAATCTCTCGGCGGCCGATCTTCGCGGCGTATTGAAATCGTTTCCCGCGGAAACTCGGACCGCCGCCGAGCCGCTGTTCAAAAAGGTTGCCGCCGACGAACCCACGCTGAAAATGAAGCTTCGATTTCTGGACGGCGTGTGGAAACGAGGCGATGCCCTTCGCGGCAAACAGGTCTTCTTCAGCAAGAGAGCCCTTTGCTCGGCCTGCCATGCGGTGCAGGGCCAGGGCGAGCATATCGGTCCCGATCTGAGCAAGATCGGCCCGATTCGCACCGAACGCGACTTGCTCGAATCGATCGTGATGCCGAGTTCCAGCATCGCCCGCGGGTTTGAGAGTTGCGTGGTGCAAATGAAGGACGGCAAGAGCGCCGCCGGCCTGATTCGCCGTGAAACCGCCGACGCGATTTACCTGATCACCAGCGACCGGCTGCAGGTTCGCATCGCGCGCACGCGAATCGAATCGCTCGAGGCGAGCCGAACGTCGGTAATGCCGCAGGGGCTGGAAGCGCAGATGTCGCGGCAGGAGTTGGGAGATTTGATTATGTTCTTAAAGTCGCTAAGGTAATTAACGAAGAAAACCGGGTAACGGAGAACGGAAAACCGAGAACCGAAAATGACAGGTTGATTTCATTTTCCGCTCTCGGTTTTCGGTTCTCCGTTACCCGGTTTTCTTCAGTCTCTACGATTTGACGGTGGCCGCGTGATGCGGGCTGGTTCCATTTGCCGGTGTCGCGCGAATGCCATCCTTGGGCAATGACCCGGTCGCGGTCAGCACCAGCAGATCCTCGGCGCCTTCCTCGGTGAGCGGGCGGGCGAACAGGTAGCCCTGGCCGAAGTCGCAGCCAAAATCGGTGACCAGCCGCAGTTGTTGCTCGGTCTCGACGCCCTCGGCGACGACCTTGAACTCGAGTTTGTGCGCCAGTTGCACGATGGTGCGGACCAGTTCGCGGTCGCGCTCGCTTTCTTCTAATCGGCTGACGAAGCAGCGATCGACTTTTAGGGTTTCGACCGGGAAGCGCTGCAAGCTGCCCAGCGACGAATAGCCGATGCCGAAATCGTCGACACTCAGTTCGAGGCCCAAATCGCGCAGTCGGCGCATGACCGTCAGCGACGATTCCAGGTCGTGCATTACGGTGGTTTCGGTGATTTCCAGGCGGAGGTGACGCGGTTCGAGATTGGATTCGGTGAGCGTCCGCTGGATTTGTTCGACCAGGTCGGGCTGAGCAAATTGGCGCGCGGAGATGTTGACGCCGATGGCGAGGTGGGCGAGGTTGGGGAACAATCGCCTCCAGCGCGTCAGCCGGCGGCAAGCCTCGCGCAGGACCCACATGCCGATCGGCAGAATCTGCCCGGTTTCCTCGGCGATGCCGACGAACCGGCCGGGCGGAACCAGGCCGCGCTCGGGATGTTGCCAGCGCACCAGCGCCTCGAAATGGCTCAAGTCGCCGCTGCCCAGACGCACCACCGGTTGATAGTGCAGCACGAATTCCTGGCGATCGATGGCCCGGCGCAGTTCGGTTTCGAGCTTCAAAGCGTCGATGCCGCGAGAACAGAGCGCGGGTCGAAAACTTGAATCGAAGCCCCGCTGCCGGACTTGGCTCGATACATCGCCAGGTCCGAATCGCGAAGCAACTCCTCGGCGGTGTGATATTGCGGGCCGCCCAGGGCGATGCCGATGCTGGCTCGGGTAAAAATCTCATGCGGGCCAATATGAAAGGGCAATGACAACTCGGTCTGAATCCGCTCGGCAATCGCCGTCGCCTCGTCCCGGCCCTCGATTTCCTCAAGCAGGGCGGTGAATTCGTCGCCGGCAAGGCGCGCCACCGTGTCGCCCGAGCGGACGACCGTCTGCAATCGCCGGGCGACGCCGACCAGCAACTGGTCGCCGACGAAATGTCCCAGGCTGTCGTTGATGACCTTGAAACGGTCAAGGTCAAGGAACAACACGGCGAACGTGCCCGGTTGGCCGCGGCGCGAGCGATCGATGGCGTGGCCGGCCCGGTCCAGGAATAGCGTTCGACTGGGAAGCCCGGTCAGGCTGTCGTGCAGCGCGTCGTGCAGCAAGCGTTCCTCGGCGAGTTTGCGAGCGGTCACGTCCGCCTGCGAGCCAGCCACGCGCTTGGCCATGCCGTTGCCGTCGCGTACCGCCAGGCCGCGGGCGTGAACCCAGCGATAGCTGCCGTCCTTGTGGCGCATCGGATATTCGCATTCGAAGAATTCCGTCCGGCCGCCGAGATGATCGTCGAGCGCCTGCCGAAACCGGTCGGTGTGATCGGCGTGAATGAGCGCAAACCAACTCGCCGGCCGTTCGTCGATTTCGCCGGGCTCGAGCCCGAGGATTCTGTGCCAGCGCGGCGAGAAATAGACGCTTGAGCCAGCAATATCCCAGTCAAACAAGCCGTCGTTGGCGCCGGCCGCGGCCAGCGCAAGTCGCTCCTCGCTTTGCCGCACGCGTTGCACGACCCGAGTGCGTTCAATCGCCAGACGCAGCGAGCGTTCGAATTGGGCGGTCGTCAAATGTTCGAGGGAGAGATAGTCGGCGGCGCCGGCTCGAATTGCCTCGCATTCTCGCTGCGCCTCGCAGCGGTCGCCAAATACGATCAACGGCTGAAAGCATGCGGCGGAATGCGCTTCATGCAATAGCGACAGGGCATCGGCAGAGCCGGAGCGATCGGCGATCAAGCCGACGTCGAACGCGCTGTCTTGCCACGCAAGTCGAGAATCTTGGCGGCGGATCTTAGCCAACTGAAATGACGAAGACGAGGCCGCGGACAACCAGCTCTTTAGGCGGGGAAGGTCCGTTTCCGTGTCGTCAATCAGAAGGACGCGCCAGGGGTTCGCGTTCACTTCGTACCTCCAGGACGATCGCTCGATTCCGTTCCACGCCGAGCGCATGGCGCCGACTGCTTGCCGCGAGGCGGGCCTGCCGCGGTTTGAGACGCCTCGACACCGGTTGTTGTCCGAATCCCGAGTCGTACTGCCCGGGTTCGGGAGGCAGCGACAAATCCGGCAAGCGAGTCAACACTCCGTACGGGCGAGGCCATTTCGGCGTCCGCAGGAACTCTAGAACGCGATTTCACCCAATGCAAATAAATGTGAAAACTGTCGCAATCGTTACAATCAAAGAGTCAATTCGAACGCGCAAACCGCCCCGCCGGATTGGCCGCTCCGAGAATTCGGCCAAAGCCTCGCTTACATCAGTTCCATGCCTTTGAGGATGCCGCGGAGTTTTTCCTGTTTGTCCGGCGAGAGAGCGGCAATGGGCGAGCGGCTTGGGCCGACCTGCATGCCGAGCAGATTCATGGCGGCCTTGATCGCGCCGGGAGCGGTCCCGATCGCGAGTCCGAGACGCAATGGGCTGAGTTTCATTTGAAACGCACGGGCGCTTTCCAGGTCGCCGCGCCGAAACGCTTCGTAAATCCCGACGC
Source organism: uncultured Gemmataceae bacterium (assembly GCA_963815035.1). Classification (GTDB taxonomy): domain Bacteria; phylum Planctomycetota; class Planctomycetia; order Gemmatales; family Gemmataceae; genus JBGQCZ01. The sequence continues at coordinate 427,838 of CAWFFC010000009.1, read as the reverse complement.
AGAGCTTGGGTGCGATGTTGCATGTCCCCGGCACGGCGCCTTTGGCGCCATATTCCAAGGCGGGCGCGATCAACGTGTCGCGACCCTGGAATATCGCGAACTTCGGCGGCGTCACGCGCACAAACTCGATCAATCCCTGGAGATCGCCGCTCGAATCTTTCATGCCGACGATGTTGGGGATTTCCGCGAGCCTCGCGGCGGTCTCGGGTTCGATCTTCAGGCCACCACACGTCGAGGGGTTACTGTAAAGCAACACCGGCGTCGAGGTGCTCTCCGCCACGCGGCGAAAATGGTCGGCGATCTCCGCCTGAGTCGGCATGATGTAATACGGAGTGATGACCGATACCGCGTCCACGCCTTCGCGCTCGGCGATCTTGGTGACGCGAATGGTCTCGCGCGTGGATTCGGCGCCGGTGCCCGCCATCACCGGGCAGCGCTTGTTGACATGCTCGACCGCCGTCGCGATGACCGCCTGTTTTTCGGCATCGTCCAGCGCGTAAAACTCACTTGTGGTGCCCAGCACGAAGATTCCGTTGACGCCCGCCGCCAACATCTCGTCGATCAATTTCCGCAGTCGCGGCAAGTCCAGATCCTCGTTCGCCTGCATCGGCGTGACGACCGGCGGGATGATTCCATGAAGCATCATATATTCGGTTCCAGGTTCAGGTTGTTTGTCTGAATGCTTTGTAGCACAGGCGCGGAAAATGTGGCGGGAAATCGGCGAAACAATTCAGTGCTGGGATTCTGCAGTGGTGTCGATCATCGACGGACTGCGTTTGAGGGCTTCTTTCGTCGCGTTGTGCACCGGAATCTCCCGGGATTATTTCGATCTCGGTCGTGCAGCACTGCTTGGCCGCCTGCGACGGTTGGGATTGATGGTGACGTCCACGCAGGCGGCCAAGCAGTGGCAATCACGTGGGCGGGTGCAAGGGATCATGACTGTCTAACTCCATTGCCACTGCTTGGCCGCCTGACGGAGACTCGCCAGTGTTCAGAATCGTCGCTGGCGACCAAGCAGTGCTAAATACCCGTGCACGGTTCTGCTGCCAAATCATGCACGGTGATATAGCACTGCTTGACCGCAGATTACAATTCCGACGAGCCACGAGTCTGGTGAAGGCGGTCAGGCAGTGGCAGTCGCATCGGTGAATTCGTTGGTGGAGAGTTCAAGTCGCATTTGGTGCTTGCAGGCGAGTGACAAAGACATATTCGTTGGCGGGCATGCAAAAACAGTCCCTTGATCATGATTGTTCGCCTCCGCCATAACTCGCCCACAGCGCATCAACCGGGTGCATGACGCGAATGTGCGGCGCGAGTTTGCGGAGATGCCGCGTGACTTGCATGAGGCAGCCGACATTGGCGGTGAAGACGGCTTCCGCGCCCGTGTCGATGATGTTTTTCGCCTTGCGTTCGCCCAGGCGCTCCGCCATGTCGGGCTGGGTGAGGTTGTAGCTGCCGGCGGCGCCGCAACAAATCTCCGTCTCGTTCAGGGAAACCAGCTCCAAACCGGGGATCATTTCGAGCAATTGCCGCGGCGGCTTGCGAATCTGCTGGGCGTGGCACAGATGGCACGCGTCGTGATAGGTCGCCTTGATCTTGAGTGGATGCGTCGGCTTCACCGGGCCGAGCTTCACGAGAAACTCGCTGATGTCTTGCACCTTGTGGGCAAATGCCTCGCCCGCGACGGCGAGCGGAGAATGATGCGTCAGGTGGGCATAATCTTTGAGCATGGCCCCGCAGCCGGCGGCGTTGACGACGATCGCGTCCAGCGATTTCCATTCGTCCGACGCGAAACCGAACGCGCGAAGATTATTCTCGGCGAACGCGACCGCGGGCGGTTCGTCTCCGGCATGGTAATGAAGCGCGCCGCAGCAACCCTGAGCGCGCGGCAGCCAAACTTCGCAGCCGTTCTTTTGTAAGACTTTCGCCGTCGCGAGATTTGTACCCGGATAAATGGCGTCGGCCACGCAGCCCAAGAACAATCCGACGCGGGCCCGTTGGGTTCCTTCCGCCGGCAGCACTTCCGGCAATTTGCCGTAATGCGGCTCAAGTCGCGGCAGCATTTCCTGCATTTGCCGCAATGATTTCGGCAATAGCGAGATCAATCCGCTCTTTTCCAGCAGGCGATCGATGCCAAGCGCCTGCAGCCAGCGCGCGGCGTCAATGCGAGGCGATTTCGCCAACGGAATGGAAAAATGTACTGAGAATCTGTCGTTGAAACCAGGGCAAATTCTGTGTTTGCTGCCCGGTTTTCGCGAGGTGAACACGGAACGGCTCGATCAACTTGCCATACTGCACGCCGCTGGGGCAGGCGCTTTCGCAGGCGCGGCAATTCAGACAGAGATCAAGGTGATGTTTGACCGTTTCATCGAGCGGGGCACGGCCGTCGATGACATTTCGCATCAAATAGATGCGGCCGCGCGGGCTGTCGGCTTCGAGCCCGGTCTCGACGTAAGTCGGACATGCCGACGTGCACAGCCCGCAATGAACGCAGTCGAGACACGAGTTCGTATTCAATATCCGGCTTCGCCGAAGCAACGGGCAATTCGATCATTCAGGATGACCCATCATTTACACCACGAACCGACCGGGGTTGAACAAATCGCGCGGGTCGAGTTCGCGTTTCACTTTTCGCATCAGGTTCCAGTCGCCACGGGGTTCTCCCCATAACGCAATTTCGTGCTTCCAGGCGGTCGGGAAGCGGGTGACCACCAGGTTGCCCTGGGCAGCGACAGCGGCAGCTCGAAGTTTCGCTAGCATGCTGTTCGCCCGATCGAGCGTCAAGTCGCCGATAACCGACGCGCTCACGATTCCATTGCCCGCGTGGGCTTTCCAGGATACTCCCTCGACATCATTCAATAAGCGAATGAAACCCGCCAGGGCCGAGGACAGAAGATTCACCTTGAATTCCAGCCGCGCTGGTTCGCTCGGCGAATCGAGCAATTGCGGCCATTTACTTCTGGCCGATTCGCCGGTCGAAATCTGCGGCGAAACATCAGCCGGCAGTTCTGCGCTTCAATTGCTCGACTTGCCAGGCGACGGCATCCGAGTTTTCCTCATAGCCGACAATGATCATCGGCTCCGGCTGGGAATGGACTTCGATGCAGACCGGACGGGTTTGCGAAGCGTGAATCACGTCCAGCAATTCGCCTAAGCGTTGCAGTTCAGATGGCACAATGATCAACGCTTGATCTTCCGGCAGCGGTTTCAGCTTCAACGTGGCCTGCGTGATTATGCCGAGCGTGCCGAGCGCCCCGATTTGCAGTTTGCATAAATCATAACCCGCGACATTCTTCACCACGCGGCCACCGGCCTTGACCTCGTGGCCCCGATCATCGGTGAAGCTGATGCCGATCACATAGTCGCGAAATGTCCCAAAGCCATAACGCCGTGGGCCGCTGACATTCGCGGCGATCGCGCCGCCGAGGGTCGCGGATTCGGGGTTGGGCACATCAATCGGCAGGCGTTGGTTTTCGCTCGCCAGCAGTTTTTGCAGTTTCGCAATGGTGATGCCGGCCTGGACGGTGACGGTCATATCGCGGGCCGGGTAATCGATGACTTGGTTGAGTCCGCGCATGTCGATGGCATAGCCTGGTCTTATAGGCGGCAAGCCGAGGTGCAACATGGTGCCGCCGCCGACCGGATAAAGCCCGACGCCCTCGTCCGCGGCACGGCATACCAAGTCGCATAGCTCTCCAGTTGTGCTGGGACGCGAGCGCTGCAATCGGCTGAAAATTGTCGATTTGGATCGGCGATTTTATCATGCTGCGGCTTCGTCAGAACCTCGGCAATTCCGGAAAAACATTTTCCGGAACGGGCTTGGCGGTCAGCAGGGCGATCTGAGTCGCCAGCGCGGACGTGCCGAAGACAAACGCCAGCCCAAGCAGGATCTCGTTGGTGGCGATTTCCGTTTGTCGTTGGTCGCTCAAGTCGGCGACGCCCGTGCGAAAAAGACCGGCCCCCACCCTGTTTTCATACAGAACCATGCTGCCCAGTGCGAGAACCGCCGTCAGCAGGTAAAGCAGACCGACCATGCGCCCCGATTTGCCCTCGCAGCGCTTCCCCGAAGTGAGCTTGAAATGTCCGCGAATTAAAGCGATCAGGCCCAGAAGCCCGGCCAACAATGAACAGACAAGAAGAATTGCGTAGCCCGCGTACAGCCACATGGGCGGTTCCCATCCTGGACTCGATTTTCGGCGATTTTGATGCTGACAGGATAATCGCGAGTCAAATTCAGGGCAATGACAATTGGTCGCGGCAGTCGGCTCAAAAAAAGCCGCCGCCGCGAGCAACCGTCATTCGATTATTTGGTTCCGGTTTCGGCTTTCAGCGTGAGCACGGGGCATGGCGCCTTGCGAACCACTTCCTCCGCCACGCTGCCCATGAGCAATCGGCTCAAGCCCGATCGGCCATGAGTCCCCATCACGATCATTTGACAGTTCGTTTCGCGCGCCACACTTAAAATGACGGCGGCGGCCTCGCCCATTTCCAGCCGCGCCTCCATCTTGACCCCGGCCGGTGCTTTCACGCGTGCCAGTTGGTCGCGGGCATCCTTCAGATTAATCTCATCCGGCATGGGCGGAACCGCCTCGGTGCCCCCGAGCGTCGTCAGCGGCTTGGGCGCGACATGCAAGACCAGCAGGGGCGCTGAGCGGTCGCGGGCCATGGAGCCCGCGATTTCGAGCGCCTTGGCGGATGAGGGGGAAAAGTCGGTCGGGCAAAGCATCACTTGTTGTGCGGGCATGGTTGACTCCTTAAAGCTTTTGTGCCGATTCCGCTCACTCTCGATTCGACGCGGGCTGGCATTTGGATCGCGTTCAGCGCTAAATTGTCACACTGTCTGAATCGAATGCAAGAGTCGCCGGGAATCGAGTTCAAAACACCTCACAATGGTCATTGCAACAACGATGCCGCGATTCGGCATTTCGTTTGCATTGCCGCTGAGCCGACTTGAAATCAAATCGAGCCACGATCATGACCCAGACGAAAGTCGCCATCGATGTCCGCTGCGACGACCTTGGACCGGAGAAGGTCATCCATCTTTATGACGCGGTTTCGGGAATGCGCGGGATGCTCGTGGTCGACAATACCGCCTGTGGACCGAGCATTGGCGGCGTGCGCATGGCGGCGGATGTCACCGCCGACGAGGTCTTTCGCCTCGCCCGCGCCATGACGCTCAAGAACGCGGCGGCGGGCTTGCCCCATGGCGGCGGCAAAGCCGGCATCATCGCCGATCCGAAAACCGCCGATCGGCCCACGCTGATTCGCGCCTTCGCACGCGGCATTCGCCACATCCTCGATTACATCCCGGGCCCCGATATGGGCACCGACGAGGCCTGCATGGCCTGGATTCGCGACGAGATCGGCCGCTCGGTCGGTCTACCGCGCGTGCTGGGCGGAATTCCGCTCGATGAGATCGGCGCCACCGGCTATGGGCTGGCGCAATGCGGAAGTCGCCGCGCCGTTTTGCAATTTGAATCTCAAAGGCGCATCCGTCGCGATCGAGGGATTCGGCAACGTCGGCCGCCCGGCGGTGCAGTTTCTGGCGAAGCTCGGCGTGAAACTCGTCGCGGCCAGCGACTCGCGAGGTGCGGTTTTCGATCGCGAGGGCATTGACGTCGCCGAACTGATCGCGGTGAAGAACAAGGCGGGAAGCGTGAGCGCTTATCCGCGCGGCAATAAACTTTCGATCGCCGAACTGCTCACCGTCCCTTGCGACATTCTCATTCCCGCTGCTCGGCCTGATTGCATTCACGCGCAAAACGCCGGCGCGATCAAAGCCAAGTTGGTTCTCCAGGGCGCGAATATCCCGGCGACCGCGGAAGCCGAGACAATTCTGCATCGCCGCGGAGTGCTTGTCGTTCCTGATTTCATCGCCAATGCGGGCGGCGTCATTTGCGCCTCGGTTGAGTATCACGGCGGAACCGAGTCATCGGTGTTTGAGACCATTGCACAAAAGATTCGCTTCAACACCGAGGCCGTATTGCGTCGCAGTCGCGATGCAAAGATCGAACCGCGCCAGGCCGCGATCGACTTGGCGAAAGAACGCGTGAAAACAGCCATGATGTTTCGCAATGCCCGATGAGTTTTGATCCCGTTTCAGGAGGATGCGATGAGGAAATATATTGGGTTGGTCCCACTGGCGGCGATCTTGCTGTGGCCTTTGTTTCGCTCACGTCCAAAGCCGACGACAAGAAGCCGGCCCCGCCGACCAAGGAAAAATGGATGAAGCAAAAACTCAAACTCTCGCAGGACATCCTCGCGGGACTCACCGAGTCTGACTTTGACAAGATTTCGAATGGGGCGATGGCCCTCAACATTTCGAACTATCTCGAAAAATGGGTCGCCAAGGGCCAGCCGCGGCACGACGAGTACGAACTCCAACTTGCCAACTTCGAATTCTACAACCGGGAATTGATCCGGCAGGCCCAAGACAAGAATATCGATGGCGCAACACTTGCATATCACTTGATGACGGCCAGCTGCGTGCAGTGTCACAAGATTGTGCGCGACGTGAAAAAATAGCCGGCGTGCGAAAAACGATTCGCCGCCAAGTGCGTGTTGGAATAACGAACCACTGAGTCGCAGAGAACACCGAGAGGAACGCGTCGGCCGAAATCGATGGGTGCAACCTTGAAAATCGATTCGGCGCCGCGCTCCAATCACTGCGATTCTTGGTTCGTTTTTTTATTGACGCTGGAACTCTCCTTCACGAGTCGCACATGCCAGTTGCTCCCGGGACGCCGCCGGACTCGGCGGCATCGCTTCGGCCCATGCTTCGGCCCCGTTCGGTCGCGGTAATCGGCGCCTTGCGCGATCCAAACCGCATCGGTCGAAAACTGCTCGACGCAATTATCGCGGGCGGGTTCAACGGTCCGATTTATCCGATCAATCCAAAAGCCGAATCAATCGATGATCGCCGCGTATTTCCCTCAATTCGCGACGTTGCGGAGCGAGTCGATCTGGCGGTCATTGCCGTGCCGCGCGATCTCGTGCTGGGGGCCGTCGAGGATTGCGCCGGGCCGGCGTTCCCGCGGTGGTGGTCATCACGGCCGGCTTCGCCGAAACCGACGAGCAGGGCCGCCGGCTTCAGCAACAGTTGCTCGACTGCGTTCGGCAAAACGGCATGCGAATGTTGGGGCCGAATTGCCTGGGACTGCTGTGCGCCGATGGCGACAATCCGCTCAACGCTTTGTTTGTCAGCGTGTCGCCCCCGGTGGGCAATGTCGCCATGTCGTCGGATAGCGGCGCCCTCGGTCTGGCGGTGTTGCAGGGTGCGGCCCAGTTGGGGCTGGGTATTTCCGCCTGCGTCAGCGTCGGCAATCGCGCCGACGTTTCGAGCAACGATTTGCTTGAATATTGGCAGCAGGACGATCGCACCGGCGTCATCCTGCTTTACCTTGAATCGTTTGGCAACCCGCGGCGATTTGCTCGTATTGCTCGCCGCGTGGCGAGGGAAAAGCCGGTGGTGGCGGTGAAGGCCGGCCGGACCAGCGCCGGGCAGCGCGCCGCCGGCTCGCACACCGCCGCGCTGGCCACCAGCGATGTGGCGGTGGACGCCCTATTTCGCCAGACCGGGATCATTCGCGCCGAGACGCTCTCGGAAATGTTCGACTTGGCCGCGGGCTCAGCAGCCAGCCATTGCCCATGGGCAATCGAGTCGGCGTGTTGACCAACGCCGGCGGCCCGGCGATCCTTTGCACCGATGCCTGCGAGGCAGGCGGCCTGAAAGTGCCGGTTCTGTTGCCGAAAACCGTCGCCAAACTGTCCGCCTTTTTGCCGCCTGCGGCGAACCGTACCAACCCGGTCGATATGATCGCCTCGGCCAGCCCCGACCAATTTCGCCAGGCGATCGTGACGCTGCTCACCTCCGGAGAAATCGACGCTCTTATCGTGATCGAAGTGGAAATCGGTTTGACTATACCCGCCGAACTCGATCGAGCGCTGGTGGCCGGAGTGGTCGAGGCTCGCCAAGCCGGGGCAGTCAGTCAGCCGGTGCTCGTGGTGCGAATGCCGGAAAACGCCGTGCGGTCGCTGCGCGTCTCCGAAACCGAGTCGTTGCCCTGCTACGCTTTTCCCGAGGCGGCCGGCCGCGTGCTTTCGCAACTCCATGCTTATTCAACCTGGAGGCGCCGCGACGCCGGCCGCGAACCGACCTTTGCCGATATCGATCCGGACCGGGCGCGGAAAACATGTCAAACCGCGGTCGCCCAGCGCGGCACGGGGTGGCTCACCGCCGAGGAGACTCGGCAGGTATTGACCGCGATGAATCTGCCGGTCGCTGTGGGCGGCGTGGCCAAGACCGCCGATGAGGCCGCGCGCCTCGCGGCCGAACTCGGCTTTCCCGTGGCCCTTAAACTCGTCTCGACCACGCTGGTTCACAAGACCGAGATTGGCGGCGTACGCCTGAATCTCGCGAATGAAGCCGCCGTTCGCCAGGCCTTCCACGAAATCCGTGATCGGCTGGCCCGCGACGGGCAACTCCATGCGATGGATGGCGAGCTGTTCAGCCGATGCTCACCGGCGGCACCGAGGTCATGGTTGCGCGAAGCTCGACCCGGTGTTTGGCCCGTTGATCGCCTTCGGACTGGGCGGCATTCATGTCGAGGTGCTCGGCGACGTCTGCTTTCGCGTCGCGCCGCTGACCGATGTCGACGCCGCCGAGATGATCCGCGGCATCCGCGGCTATCGCTTGCTCGAAGGCTACCGCGGCCACGCCCCCGGCGACGTCGCCGCCCTGAAGGATCTATTGTTGCGAGTGTCACAACTGGTCGAACATGTGCCCGAACTGGTCGAACTCGACATGAACCCGGTCTTCGCCCTGCCCCCGGGCCGGGGCTGCCGGATCGCGGATGCGCGGCTGCGCGTCGCGGCAGCGGGGTGAGAGGTGGAACCTGTCCGAGGTTCAATGATCGGGCAAGTGTGAGCCGAAGTCATGGTAAGCCACATGATGGACTACGGCGGTTCCTGAAACAGCTTTAGTGCTGGCAATACTTGCTGAATCAGCGAGAAGTGCGCGTCGTAGGTCCAGAGTTCGATTCCAAGATCGATTGCAATCGTGGCGAGCGAGGTGTCGACGAGAGGCACGGTGACCCCATTGGCCGAAAGCTTGGACTGGTTTCGGCCGATCGTTTCCCAAATCGGATCGGGAATCGGCAGTTTTTTGAAGTCGGCGAGTGCAATCCTTAATTTCGCTTCGTCCTTTGCGGTCTTAACCCCCGCAAACAGTTCCGCGATCGACAGGCCGCACACGGCGGCATCCGTATCCGCGATGATCTTTTTCAGGCGTGCGGTCGGGACGCGTTCGTAGACGATCACGACGCTGAGAATCATTTAGCGCCGGGTGGGTGGCTGGGAATTACGCCGCTGACTGGCGCGGCGGAGACGGCTTGAACAAGTCGTTGCAGCATCGGCCAAAGATGTTCGTATTTTTGGTTCGCGAGCCATGCGCGAAAAGTTGCTTGCTGCGCTTTGCGCTCTGCCTGTGTTTCAGGCTCGTGCAATGCCTCAGCGAACACTTGTTCGCGTTCGGTTTCGCTCCATTCGGTCTTGTTGATGCTCACGATACTCTTGCCTTCAGACTTTGCTCGAAGCATGACGCTACCCAATCAATCATATCACTTTCCAGCAATTGCCAGCAACGGCCACTCGTTGCCATTCATGCCCGGCGACTGAACCGACTCGGAAACATCGTCATCACAATCAATCCACAATATCACCGTGCACCGCGCCCGACGGGTTACGGCATCCCGCATCACCCCGGCTATGACGAGAAGTTCGCCGAAGATACGCAGCAGAAAATCGGGCGGGCGTGGGCTGATTCCATCGTCGTCATCGGCTCCGTCCTTCGGTCATTTCTTCTTCGCGTCGCGAACGACCTGATGGCACTGCACGCAACTGACGGTGAGTTGGTTGTACGCGAGCGTCGCGCCTTTCGATGTTCTTGGCCTTGGCCTGTCGCAGGATCTCGCGATTGGCTAGCGTGAAGTAGTTCAATTGCCGCCGATATTCCTCGTATTGCGGCTTGTCCGAGGCGATCCCTTTCTCCAGATAGTTGACGACATTCATGCGTTGAGCGTTGATTTCGACCTGCTCGAAGTCGCCATGGGTCAGGCCGGTCAGGATGTTTTGCGAGAGTTCGAGTTTCTGCTTCATCCAGGCGCTGGCCTTGTCCGCGGCGATATCGGATTTTTCCTGGGCAGCGGTCGGAGGGATCGAAGCCAAAAGCAAACCGCAGGCGAGCAGGGCGGCGGTGCGAAGAACCCAGTTCATGGCGGCTCCTTTCAAGATTTTGACACAACGACACCATATGGAAACAGCAACAATCGCGCCGGGCATTTTCGTGTTCGCGGAGTGGCATACGCGCTCGAAATGACTCGGGTTTCGCTCGCCGGCCGGTTCGCTTGTGTCAATACCGCCCAGTCCGATCGCTTTTTTCTTGATCATGCTTCGCAATCGCCTAGCATTTCCCCCACCGCATTTTTTCATCCATGCGAGGACAGCCGTGAATACTCCTCATCTGCTTTTGATGATTTCCCTGGTCGTCGCACAGCCGCCGGCGAAGAAGCCCGATTCGGCGAAGAAGCCGGAATCCGCCAAGCCGCATCCGATGGCCAACATGAAATTGCGCGGCATCGGGCCGGCGTTCATGTCGGGCCGGGTGGTTGGATTCGCGGTCGATCCGCATAATCGCAGCCATTATTTATGTCGCGGTGGCGTCGGGCGGCGTCTGGAAGACCACCAACGCCGGCACTACGTGGACGCCGGTGTTCGACGATGAGGGTTCTTATTCCATCGGCTGCGTCGTGCTCGATCCCAAGAACCCCAACACCGTCTGGGTCGGCACCGGCGAGAACAACAGCCAGCGTAGCGTCGGCTATGGCGACGGCGTGTACAAGTCGATCGACGGCGGCCGCACGTGGAAAAACGTCGGGCTGAAGAATTCCGAACACATCGGCAAGATCCTCATCGACCCGCGCGACTCCAATATCGTGTATGTCGCCGCGCAGGGCCCGCTGTGGGGACCGGGCGGCGACCGCGGACTGTACAAAACCACCGACGGCGGCAAGACCTGGAAGAAGATCCTGAACGTCAGCGAGAACACCGGCGTCACCGACGTCGTTCAGGATCCGCGGCATCCCGACATCATGCTCGCCGCCGCGTACCAGCGCCGCCGGCACGTCTGGACGCTCATCGACGGCGGCCCCGAAGGTGCGCTCTATCGCACCACCGACGGCGGCAAAACCTGGACCAAAGTCAAGAGCGGGCTGCCCGCCGCGAACATCGGCCGCATCGGCCTGGCGATGGCCCCGAGCGATCCCGACACGATTTACGCCATCATCGAAGCCGCGGACAAGCAGGGCGGCATCTTTCGCTCGAGCAATGGCGGCGTGACCTGGGAGAAACGCAACCCCTTCGACACGCAAGCCCAGTACTACGCCCACCTCGTCGTCGATCCGAAGAACAAGGACCGGCATCTATGTGATGAACGTGCTCATCCAGATCTCCGACGATGGCGGCAAGTCGCTGACCGCACTGCGGGCTCGATGGGAAGCACGTCGATAACCACGAGATCTGGATCGATCCGCACAACCCGAATTACTACCTCGTCGGCTGCGACGGCGGCATCTACGAGAGCCTTGATCGCGGCGCGCAATTGGCGGCACGCCGACAACCTGCCGATCACGCAGTTTTACGATTTCGCCGTCGAGCAAGTCGAGTCGCCGTTCTACCAGGTCTACGGCGGCACGCAGGACAACAACACCCTCGGCGGCCCGGCCCGCACCATGAGCGCGCACGGCATTATGAATGGCGACTGGCACGTCATCGTCGGCGGCGATGGCTTTCAGTGCCAGGTCGACCCGAAAGACCCGAACATCGTGTACGCCGAGTCGCAATACGGCGGCTTGGTGCGCTACGATTGGCGGACGGGCCAGCGCGTGCCGATTCAGCCGCAGCCGGGCCAGGCGAGCCGCCGTTTCGCTGGAACTGGGACTCGCCGTTGCTGATCAGCCCGCACAAGAACACGCGACTCTATTTCGCCGCCAACAAGCGTCTTCAACAGCGACGATCGCGGCGATTCGTGGACGGCGATCTCCGGCGACCTGATCGCGGCAACTCGATCGCGACAAGCTGCCGGTCTTCGGCAAGATTCAGCGGCCGAAGCCGTCTTCAAAAACGTCTCGACGTCGTTCTTCGGCAATATCACCGCGCTGGCCGAATCGCCCAAGAAGGAGGGCATGCTCTATGCCGGCACCGATGATGGACTGATTCAGGTCACCGCCGACGGCGGCAAGAATTGGCGCAAGATCGAAAAGTTCCCCGGCGTTCCCGACATGACCTATGTGGCCCGCATGCTTGCCTCGCTGCATCGACGCCGGACACCGTCTACGCCGCGTTCGACAACCACAAGAACGCCGACTTCGCTCCGTATCTGCTGAAGAGCACCGACGCGGGCAAGACCTGGACTCGCATCGCGGGCGACTTGCCGAAGCGCGGCAGCGTGCTGGCCTTCGCCGAGGATCACGTCGATCCGAACCTGCTGTTCTGCGGCACCGAGTTCGGCCTGTATTTCACGATCGATGGCGGCAAGAAATGGAATCGACTGAAGAGCGGCCTGCCGACGATCGCCGTGCGGGATCTCGGCATTCAGCGGCCGATGAACGACCTCGTCGTCGCCACCTTTGGCCGCGGTTTCTACGTGCTCGACGATTACTCGCCGCTGCGCCACGCGAAAAAGGAAACGTTCGAAAAGCCGGCGACGCTGTTTCCGGTCCGCGATGGATTCTTGTTTATGCAAACATCTCAGTATGGCGGCCGCGGCAAGGCCTTCATGGGCGAGTCGTTTTACACGGCTCAAAATCCGCCATTTGGGGCATCGATCAGCTATCAACTGAAAGAATCGCATGCCGACCAAGAAGCAGAAACGCAAGGAAGCCGAAAAGAAGCCAAATCCGCCGTACCCGAGCCTGAATGAATTGCGAGCCGAGGCCGAGGAGGAAGAGCCGGCCATTTTGTTGACGGTCGAAAACTCGGAGGGCAAGCCGATTTGCGTGATAACCGGGCCAACGAGTGCTGGGTTTCATCGAGTGACCTGGGATTTGCGATTGCCGGCCACATCATTGCCTGCGCCGCGGCAGCGGCTCGCCGCGCCGGACGAGGATTTCTTCGGCCCGCCGCCGGGCGGTCCACTCGTAACTCCGGGAGCTTACAAGATCACGTTGAGCAAACGAGTCGATGGCGTGGTCGCGCAACTCGCCGGCCCGGTCGACGTGGTCGTGAAGTATGTTGGGCAGCAGGGACTACCTGGCGAGGATGTCAAAGTCCTGGCCGAATTCCAGGCGAAGGTGATTCAGCTGCAACGCGACCTGACCGCCGCGAGCAGTGCCGCCAATGAACTCACGACCAAGTTGGCGCAGATCAAGCTGGCCCTGGACACGACGCCCGGCGCGCCCGCCGAGGCTAGCAAAAAGGTCCGCAAGACGATCGAAGCCAATCGCGAGATCGCGAAAGCGCTAAGCGGCGACTCATTCCTGCGCACTCGCAATGAGAATGCGCCGATGTCGATCGCCGAGCGCGTCGGCGAGGCCGCCTCCGCGACGCGCACGGCGATCAACAAGCCGACCGGCACCCAAAGCGAGCAGTACAACATCGCCCGCAAGGAACTGGATCAGGAAATCGCCAAGATTCGCAAGATCATGGAGACCGACGTGAAGGAATACGAAACCGTGCTGAACAAACTCGGCGCGCCGTACACACCGGGAAGGCTTCCAGGCGCAGCGAAGAAGTAAGAAAGACTCGTTTACGCTTCGCGTTCGCGCGGCGCGCGCGAACGTGAAACGTGAACAACTATTCTTCCTTGTCGTCCAATACCCGAATTGTCGTGATCGACTTCGCTAGCTTGTGATCGGCAAAGGTCCAGACCACTTTTTTATCCTTTGTCACTTCGAACGCGTGGGCGCCCTTCCCTTCGTGATTGCGGAGGAAATTGCCGACTACATAGTGGCCATTCTTCAAAACCTGAATGCTGGTGACCCAGACCAAGTTCAGTTCCGGTGCGTCCTTGGGACCGAATTCCCAGACGATTTTACCATCGGCCGTGACCTCGATGAGGCGCTTTTGCGTGCCGCAGGAGACGAGCGTGTTGCCGTTTGACAACCGGACGGCGTCGCCGCAATTCTCGACTTTGGTGATTTCCCAGACGACTTTGCCGGTCGGATCATATTCCCGGGCGGCGCCTTCGCCTTCATGGGCAGCGAGAATGTTGCCGTTTTGCAATTTGTGCACGTTGCGAACTTGCAAGTGATAGCCGGCTTCGCTGGTCTTCAATGGCGTGGTTTGCACCACTTTGCCGTCGCGATCGACTTCGAGCACGCGGCATGGACCCTGTTCGGCGACGAGCGTGTTGCCGTTTGTCACGCGCCGGCAGCCAAGCACCTGCGGGCACTTGCTTTCGAATCGCCAGACAATTTTTTGGTCGTGATCGATTTCCTGCACGCCGGTCGGCTTGCCGCCGAAGGCGTATAGCACATGGCCATTCGCCAGGGGCTGGAAGATCACGGAAATGCTTGTGAACTTGTGCTCCCAGACGACTTTTCCATCCGCGTCGAGTTCGATCAGCCGGTTCGGCCCCTTGCCATATTCAGCGAACATGATCCGATGCTTGACTGGTTCCGCGGCGTGGATTCCGGAAGTGAAGCCGAGCAGCGAAACAATGACAATTACAGCATCCTTCAAACGCATGGCCACACCTCCGGCAGAATGGGATGCTCGCATCTTATCGATTGAGCACCGCGAGTTCGCGCACATTTTGCTCGGCGACTTCGCGGCTGATTTTGCCTTCCTTGAGGAGCCGCCGGACTGATTCGTCGATGCTGAGCATGCCTTCGTCGCGGCCGGTCATGAGATAATTGTCGATGCTCTCGATTTTCCCTTGGCGGATGGCGATGGCAATCGGATTGGTGTTCCAGAGCACTTCCAGGGCGAGCTGGCGTTTCGCGCCCTTCTCCTGGCCCGGCAGCAGCCGTTGGCTGATGATCGCCCGCAGGCTCATCGCCAGTTGGGCGCGGACATCGCGTTGCACGTCCTGCGGAAACAGATCGGCGTAGCGGGAAATCGCCCCCTTGGCGTTGCGCGTGTGCAGCGTACTGAATACCAGATGCCCGGTCTCGGCGGCGCTTAAGGCCATTTGGGCCGTCTCGCGATCGCGAATTTCGCCAACGAGAATCACATCGGGATCATGGCGAAGGCCGTACTTCAGGCCGTCGGCGAAGCTGATCACGTCGGCCCCGAGCTCGCGTTGCGACACCACCGAATTCGGCAGCTTTGGGTAGACATATTCGATCGGGTCTTCGACGGTGATGATGCGATAGCCGCCCCCCTGGTTCAGCAGATTGACGATCATGGCGAGCGTCGTGGTCTTGCCCGAGCCGGTGGAGCCGGTGACCAGCACCAGCCCGTCGCGCAGGTAGGCGACGCGTTCGCCGAGTTCGCGTGGGAAGCCGGCCCATTCGAATTCAGGAATGGCGCCGGGCACGACGCGAAGACAGGCCGCGAGTTGCCGGCCTGAGTGAAACAGGTTGGCGCGGAACCGACCCGTCTGTTGGCCGACGGCGACATCGAACGAAAAGTCGATGTTCTTGTCGGCGTTCAATCGTGCAAGCGCCTCGGGCGTGCACAGGCTGCCAAGCAGTTCCCCGGCGTCCCGCGGCGTCAACGGTGGTTCGGGCAGTTCGATCAGGTCGCCATGAAGCCTCATCACGGGTGGATAGCCGGCGATGAGGTGTATGTCCGACGCGCCGATTTCGACCGCGCGGCTGAGCCAATCGTGAAGCCGCGGTGGAATGGAAATTGTTGACGAAGTGAACTGATCCATGTTTTTGATGCCAATCGTTCCGAGTGAGGTCAATCAGTCCATGATGGAAACCCCGCGAAGTCGCCGGTGTATCGATCTCAATCCCGCTTCGCCCGCTCCTCAACGGCGCTTTCGCGCATGCCGAAGTAACTCACGTAGCGGCGTTCGCCGATCATTTTGCGATCGACCGCCCGCTTGACGGCGCAGCGCTCCTCGTGCGTGTGCGTGCAATCGGGGAAGGCGCACAAGGCCACGAATGGCCGCATCTCGGGAAAGAAGCCCTCGACCTCCTCGGGCACAATTTGCCACAACTGGAATTGCCGCACACCTGGCGTGTCCACCGCCCAGCCGCCGCATTCGAGCGGGATCAGCTCGGCGGTGGTAGTCGTGTGGCGGCCCTTTTCGTTCGATTCGCTCACCTCGCGAACCCGCAGCGCCAGCTCCGGCTGCAGCGCGTTGAGCAGGGACGATTTGCCCACGCCGCTCTGCCCGGAAAAAACCGTCGCCTTGCCGGCGAGCAGTTCCTTGAGCCGCTCGACGCCCTGGCCAGTCTTCGCGCTGGTGAGAATGACCGGCACGCCGAGTTGCGAGTAGGCGCCGATCAGCGGGATGAATCCGGCGGGCTTCGCCAGGTCGGCTTTATTCAGGCAGAGGATCGGTTTCAGGTCGCCGCGTTGGGCGCAGGCGAGATAGCGATCGATCAGATGCGGCTTCAGATCGGGCTCGAACAGCGACATGACGATCACGACCTGATCGACGTTGGCGACCAGCACATGCTCGCGTTGGCGGGAGGCCCGCGTGAGCACGCCGTGCCGCGGCTCGACCGATTCGATCAGCCCCTCGCCCCCGGGCGCCGCCCGGAACCAAACCCAATCGCCGGTGGTGACGATACTTCGTTCGTCGGTGACCAGGCTCTTGAGCAAGCGACGCACGGCGCAGCGGACCGTCTGGCCGTCGCCGGTCTGGACCATCGAAAACAGGCCGTGGACCTTGAGCACGCGTCCGCGGCGGCAGCCCTCGGCGCTGTTGGCGGGCCGCTGGGCCGATTGCGACTCGTCCTGAATGATCGTCCGCTTCCGCGACAAGTCGCCCTTGGCCCGCACGCGCTCGTCGGACTTGGTGGCCTCGTCCTCGAAGCCATGGTCGGCGAATTCCTGCGTCCAACGATTGTCCCGCGGCGGCTTGGCCAGATTCTTGCGAAGTTCCACGCGGATCTTCTTCTTCTTTGCCATAACGCCATTGTACCGGGCGGCCGGCAGTTGAATCCGGATCGACAGCCGGCGATCACTAGCCATCTTGCATTCAAAGAAGACACTCATGACCGGCAGCGAGCAAGGGCGAAAGCGAAAACCGGCCGTCTACTGCCTGAAAAAACCTAAGGTGGTCAGGAGACATGAGCGCACCACCCCCAAATCTGTCGCCTTAGAAATGTTGATCAAGATGGTTGACATTCCAGGGCGCACCCAACGATTGAATGCGCCTGCGTCCGGGGTGCGCGCGTTGAATGAATTCGAGCTACTTCACCTTCGGCACATTCCACAACAGAATCGTCGTGTCGAAGCCGCCCGAGGCGAGGATCGAGCCATCGGGCGAGAATTTCAAACACGAGATTCCGCCGCGATGGCCTTTGAAAGTGGCGAGGACTTTTTGTTCCTTGAAATCCCAGACCTGGACAGTGCCCTCAGTGTCACCCGTCGCGAGCAATCGACCGTCGCGACTGAAGACGAAAATCTGTATCCGCAATGGCAAGTTGACGTTCTCGACAGATTGCGAGTTTGAGACGTCATATAAATGGGGCCCGAAGTCATCGCGAATACAAGCAAACAATCTCCCATCCGGATGGAATGCAATTCGAGGTGACGGCATACGCTGAGCGGGAGCATACGATTTCGTTATTTTCCCCGTTGCAAGGTCGACGACACTTATTCGATTCTTCGTGTTTTGAACTGCCGCAGATTGACCATTTGGAGAGAACTCCAGCTTGATAATCGGATTGCTGCCGCAATTGATCAACTTGGCGTTCTTCGGATCATTGATATCAGCGATGCGAAGCCGGGGTGGGTACTCAGCAATCGCGAATTGCTTACCATTCGGCGAAATTGTGGCGACCGTCCCTACTGCTGGTTGGTCGCGAAGCACTCGAATTGGATGAAGATTGTTCGCGTCCCAATACTTCATCGAACCATCGTTCGTAATTGTCAGCAGCCTATCCTTGATCATGCGCGCGGTGACGAATTGACTCGGAGCAAAGTCGGCGATTTGACCTTTAATCGTGCCTGATTTAACGCTCCAACAGATCACCTCGCCTCGACTGCCGGAGTAAGCCATATCGCCCGAGTTGGAAAAATCGATCGACGATATTGCTGTTCGGTGGCCTGGCGCCGAAATCAATTCCTTGCCCGTTTCAATGCTCAGCACGCGGACCCGGCTCATATCCGCAGCCGCAATTGATTTGCCTTCGCGTGAAAATGCAAGGCTTTGAATCATCATTCGTGTTTTCAATGATTTTATGGGAGCAAAATCGCTGGCTCTGACAATTTGAATCCCGTCCGAAGCGTCTGAATAGGCAAGCAGTTTTCTGTCGGGTGAAATTGTCATCCGTTGGAGGGAGTTGGGGTTCGCATTTCGAGTGACGGCCATCTCGAGCTTGAGGTCGTAGACCCCGAGCTTTCCGTCTGATGGCGGCCACTCGGGGACCATAAACGCCAAGCGACGATTATCGAGAAACATAACACTTCCGACGACTACTTCGTTGTGTTTCCATTCGCGAGCGACTTTGAGCTTCGGCACGTCAACGAAAATGATCTTGTCGACGTCGAGAACCGCGGCGGTTTCGCCATTGGGCGTCACGGAAAAGTCATGCACCGCCGATTTCAGCTTCAAAGCAAGTTTTTGAACCGAAGGAGGTTTCTTCCTCGTATCGACCACGGTCAGTCCATCTCTTTCGGACAGGCACAATACCTTGTCATCGGCCGTCCGCACCATGTTGGCGCCTCCCAAATCCCTTTCGCTCGAACATCGCACTCGAAACTGTTCGCCGAATTTCCCAAAATCCCACCCCACCAATTCAAAGGCATCGCAGGCAAACAATCGCTTTCCATCCGCCGAAAGTTGCGCTGCCGCACATGGCCAGCCGGGTCTCAGCCACAGATTGTACCGGTGAAGTTCACTGCCATCTCGCGAACTCCAAATGGTGATCCCGTCAGTGGCGGCCGTGACGATGTCGCCGTTCCAATCGAATCCGATATAGGGATTGAAGCTCAACCCCAGCCGCAAGCGCGTCGACCCCAGCCGCTGAATCGCGCCCTTGGGGAGCGGATCATCCAGCGATTGCGCCGGTTTTTCCTGGCCGATGGCGAACGGGACCGCGAACAGGATAGCGCCCAAGAGCGCATGCGCCTCGGCAAATCGGATTAGGCGACTCATGATCGGCTCCCGGCTGCGAGTGGTGATGGGAATTGATTATCGATGTGACGCGATCGATTCGCAAGGGCAAATCCTGTTTAGCCGCGCTGTTTAGCCGCGCAGGCCGCCGTAGCGGCGTATGCCGACGGCGAGTCGCGATCGTCGATGAAGCGATCGGGCAAATCGCGGTCGGAGAGCGCAGCCCGATCGCGTGCCACGACCTGCTTGCGCATGCGCGCCAGAATTCCGGAAAACGATTCGGCCACGGTTGAGGCCTTATGGGACCGATGCTGCCTTTGTTTACATAGTCTTCGCGTGGAAACGACACGGAAAATCTCGCGCCGATCGGCGCGCTCCGCTCGAAGAGTCGCGTCACGGCTAAACGAAATACGTGGCGCGCTTCGCTCGAAGACTCGCGTCGCGGCTAAACGTGAAGCTCTTAATCTCTCTGCCAGATGACGTCGATGGGTTGGATCTCACCGGTCGCGTCCCGCATGATCATTTTGCCGCGAATGGTATTTCCCTCGAGTTGCCCCTCAAAATCCCAGTTGCGATCGGTGTCAATGAAGATTGTTTGTCCTTTTCGTCGCCAGGTCGCCGTCCAGCCGATCCGGTTGAAGAACGACTTGGAGCCGGTCCAGGTATCGACCTCGCCATTCCGCCGGAACTCGTAAATATGCTTGGGGTTGCCGGGGTCGCGCCAGGTTCCTTGCAGGCCGGTCATGTCGTGTTCGACGAAGCGCCAGTGGATCAGACAACCGACCGGAATGGCGCTGGCGAGCGCCAAGATGACTCCAAGACCGCCGATGATAAGAATGGTCCATCGATGGGATCGTAAGTGGGATTGCGAGGATGACATGTGAGACTCCAAATTGAAAGTTCGTGCTCGGCCGAGCTGTTCGCGGCCTTCTTTAATTCTGAGGCGTCAAAATAGACGGCATTATCACGCGGGGAGACGTTGTTTCAGAAATCGTTGCCGTCGTCGTCGGGCGGCGTCAAAAGGCTTGGCGCGAGTTCCACTCGAAGACTCGCGTCGCGGTTAACCGAAATGCGTGGCTGGTGTGTCTATTCCATCCCCGCCGGTAGCAAGAAACCTGCCTCCACGAGCCGGCGGGTCACCTGCAAGAAACTGGGGAGAAGCCGGTCGGCGTCTTGGCCGGTGGAGGCGGCCATTTCGCGAAAGAGTTCGCCCAGCGGGCGGTCGCCTCGGCACTTGGCCACGAATGCCGCCACGGACGGTTCGACATTCGCGGTGACGCGGAGTCCATCGGTCAGGCGCAATCGGGAGGCGGCCGGCGACCAGCCGCCGGTCGATAATTCATATCGCGGCTCCCAGCATAAATCGGGCGCGGGCCGGAACTTCGCCTGCAAAAGCTCGCGATCGCCTGAATTCGCTTGGAGAAAATCGCGGAGCCGGAATCCGCGTTCGATCGCCGCGCCGCCCGATCCAGCGACTCCCTGAAATCGATCGAAGCGAACCCAGTTTGGCCGCCGGGCAGAGCGACGAAGCGTGATCGCGCCCGACACAACGCCGTCGATGCGCTCCCGCTCATAATAATCCATCCACTCGCCGAAGATGCGACTCGTCTGGCTGGGTTCGGCGGTTTCGACGATTCGTTGCGAGGCGTAGTTGGCGATCGGTTCGATTTCCGAATGCAAGACCCAGGCGTCGCAGCCGGAGCCCTCGAACCAGCCCGTCAGCCGCTGCCGCCAATCCTGGCCGGCGATTTGCGCCCAATCGCCGACGATTTGAAAGAAGCCGCCCGGGCGCAGGAATTGGGGAGCCGTCTGGATCATTTCCTGCAAGAACCCATCCGCCGCGCGGCCGCTTTGGGAGTGCATCTGCCCCCGGTCGGGCCCAATGACGAAGGGCGGATTGAAAACAATCAGGTCGAAATCCTGGCCGCGAACCGGTTCGAACCCATTGCCGACATGAAGGTCGAGATTGGACTGGCCATTGAGTTCGGCATTGAAGCGGGCGAACTGGATCGCCCGCGGATTCAAATCGGAGGCCGACACTTGATCGCTGTGTCTGGCGGCGAGCAGCGACTGGACGCCGCAGCCAACGCCGAGATCGAGGGTGCGCGGGACGCGTCGCCGAACGGTCAATTGCGCGAGGACGCGCGAGGTGCGAGCCAATCCCATCACCGGTTCCGTCAGCCCGGCGTGGAGCCAATCGGCCGCCAGGAGCAATCCTTGAAATGGAATTAATTCGACGGCGGCGCGAACCTCGTCCGACTCGACAACGAATAGGCGGCTCGCGACCCAATCGTCGATCGGCATCGGCTGGATTGCGCGGCGAAGCGCGTCGCGGGGAACCGATTGATTCAGGAGAAAAAGCCGGATTAGCGTTGAAAGCGCCGTGTCGCCGCGGGCCCGGAAACGGTAGAGCGGCAACTGTTGCCGGCGTTCGCGGGCGCTCGGGATTTCAGCTGTGCCAAGCAGATTCGCAACGGTCGATTCGGTGAACCCCGCACGCTCAAGCGTCTCTCGGACTCTCACCGGCGTCGCTGAGTCTTTCCAGGCGGGTGAAGAAGTTTCGCCGGGCGCTGATTCATCAGGTTCCATCGGCAACTCCGGCACGCGGAATGAATTGCGTCGCTCGCCTCTGTTGGATGGTAACGCGGACTGGAAGAGTGGCAATGCGGATTCCGGCCGTCACGTGCGGCGGAGGCGAAAGACGAGCGATTCGTCGATCGTGAGGATGAGCATGTTGCCCTGAGTACGGACTTGGACCGGGCGACCCTCATTGACGGCGGGCGACACCAGTTTCTCGCCCTCGTGCTGATAGGGACCGGTTCGCCGATAAACTTCCGCATGCGAGCCGCTTACCGGTGTTCCGGTCACGTCGAGTACGCGATCGGCGCCAAAGTGAAATGAAAATGCCATCGCGCCGTTCTTCGTCTGCCGAACCGAACTCTTCCAGTCGCCGATAATAATATCGCCCGGTGAATTTGCTTCGCTCGCCTTGTCATTCGGGGTCTCCACAACTGTGGGAGCAATGCCGAGTTGTTTCAGTCAGCCCTCCGTGGCGGAGGCGGCGTGAGATCGTCGCCACGCCGAGACACCGGCGGCGCCAAGGGCAATGGTCGTCAGGGCGATCGAAGCAAGCAAACTGCCTGCAACGATTGGCTGACGCATCAGTAGCGAACGCATTTTGCACCATGATAAAGACTGCGGGAGGTCCGACCGGCACGTTCATTGTTACGCGGTCACACGTTGGCGGGTTCGCCAATTGAACTTTCCCGCGGCAATTCCGCCAGTCCCAAATTGAGCTGAAGTTTCACAACACCTATCGCAATTGGCGGGGTTCCATGAGAGAGGAAACTTCGCCCCGACGCGAGTCGGGCAGGACGCAAACCTGGGAGGCAATCATGCGATATGGAAGTTTGTTGGCGGGATGCGCGATCGGGTTGATCGCGGGCACGGTGCAGGCACAGGATTGGCCGCAATGGCGCGGCCCGAATCGCGACGCCAAGGTGACCGGCTTCAAGGCGCCCGCCACCTGGCCGAAGGAACTGAAGCAGCAGTGGAAGGTGACGGTGGGAAACGGCGTGGCGACGCCGGCGCTGGTCGGCGACAAGTTGTATGTCTTCACGAGGCAAGGCGACGACGAGGTGGTGCGCTGCCTGAACGCCAAAAACGGAAAAGAGATTTGGAAGGATTCGTATTCGGCCCAACCCGCGACTCAAATGTCGGCGAGTTTCCCCGGACCGCGATGCTCGCCGACCGTCGCCGAGGGAAAACTCGTGACCATGGGCGTTCGCGGCACTCTGACCTGCTACGACGCGACCAGCGGCAAGCAGCTTTGGCGCAAGAACGAGAACAAGTCGCTGCCAAGGTTTTTCACTTCGAGTTCGCCGATCATCGTCGGCGATCTGTGCATCGCGCAGGTGGGCGGCGAGCGGGAGGGCGATATCGCCGCGTTTGATTTAGCCAACGGATCTGAAAAGTGGCGCTGGTCGGAGGACGGCACCGCCTATGCATCGCCGGTGCTGGTCACGATCGGCGATTCGAAAGTGATCATCGCCGAAACGGCCAACAATATCGTGGCGCTCAACGTCGCGGACGGCAAGCTGCTGTGGAAGACCGATTTTGCCGTCACCGGCGGTCGCGGTTATAACGCCTCCACGCCGATGATCGACGGTCAAATGCTGATTTATTCGGGCTCCAACCGCGGCACGCAGGCGATGAAACTGGAAACAGATGGTTCCAACGTCACGGCGAAAGAGCTTTGGAAAAACAAGGAGAATTCGGTTCAATTCAATACGCCGGTGGTTCACGACGGAATGGTGTTCGGACTCACGGCCCGCAATGAACTGTTCTGCATCAACGCGGAGACGGGCAAGACCGCGTGGACCTCGGCGTTGCCCCGGGCCAACATGAGCGGGACCGGCGGCGGCGGACGACCGGTGCTGGCGGCGGGCGACCGGGCGGACGTCCGGGCGGCGGCCGAATGATGGGCGGCGGCGGATATGGCTCAATCGTCGACGCCGGCTCAGTGCTGTTTTGCCTGACGCCGTCGGCTCAATTGGTCGTGTTCGAGCCCAACGCCAAGGAGTTTAAGAAGATCGCCAGCTATCAGGTCGGCGACCGCGACACCTATGCTTATCCGATCATTTCCGGAAAGCGAATCTTCGTTAAGGACCGCGATGCGGTGATCTTGTGGACAATTGAATAGATTTGGTGCAATCGCCGCCCCCGCGGAGTCACCACCGCGGGGGCCGATTTTTTTTCGTGGCGCGGTGGTTTCGGGCGACTTTCCGTTACTAGGTTATAGGCAGATTCTGGCCCAACACCTTAGGGAGGACTGGCAATGCGTGGATTGAGACTCGCGATCGCGGCGGCGGCCGGCGTCCTGATAAGCGGCGCGGCGTTCGCCCAACCGCCCCAACGCGGCGGTGGATTTGGTGGCGGATTCGGTGGGTTTGGCGGCCGCGGAATGGGCGGCATGGCCGTGATGCTCACATTCAACAAGCAGCTTCAAGATGAATTGAAAATGGACAAGGAACAATTGGACAAGCTCAATGAAGTCATGGCCAAGTCGCGCGAAGGGCTCGGCGACTTGTTCGCCAAGCTTCGCGACGCCAGCCCGGAAGAACGCGCTGATATGGTCAAGAAAATGACGGAAGCCAACACCAAAGCCGTCAATTCCGTGCTCAAGCCCGAGCAGCAAAAACGGCTGCAGCAAATCGAGAATCAACAGGCTGGCATTGGCATGTATCTGAAAGAGGACGTTCAAAAGACGCTTAAACTGACCGACGAGCAAAAGACCAAGATTGAAACGATCAATTCCGACCTCCAAAAAGACCTGCGCAAGTTGCGCGGCGGCCGCGGCTTCGGCGGCCTCGACCAGGCGACCCAACGCAAACGCCAGAGCCTGCAAAAAGAAGCATCGGACAACGTCGCGGGACTGCTCACCGATTCGCAAAAGGAGACGGTGAAGACGCTCATCGGCGAACCGTTTGAACTTCGCCAGGGCGGTTTTGGCATCGGCGGCGGCGGACCGGGTGGCGGCGGTGGCGGTTTCGGAGGCGGCGTGGCCCAGCCCGGGCAGGTCCTCTCCACGGCGACGCAAAATCGCCTGCGACTCACCGACGAGCAAAAGAAACAGTTGCAGGAATTACAAAAGGACGTCGATGGCAAGCTCGAAAAGATCCTGACCGAGGAACAGCGCAAGCAATTGAAAGATATGGGCCAGGGACCGGGCCGCGGCCGGCGCGGCGGCCGGGGCGGGGCGGACGGGCCCGGCGGCCAACCCTGATTCGGTTCAATTTGGCGGAGGCCGATCGCCGTCGGCCTCCGCCGGCTCGATGATCGCCGAGGGTGGCTCCGATGCCGATTGCATGCCGGTCGCGACCATGGGGATGATGCCCATGCGCATGTAAATGGGCCGAACCAGGACCCGCAATTTCGGCAGCCGGGTCGCGAAATGCATCGCGCCGCCAATCACGGCGATGCCGCCGATCAGCACGGTGAAGGGCGCTCCAAGATTTCGCGCCACCACGCCCGCGAACAGGCTGCCAAAGGGCGTCACGCCTAGAAACGCCATGCTGTAAAAGCTCATCACCCGCCCGCGCTTGTCCTCATCGACGATGGTCTGCAAGATGGTGTTGCTCGCCGCCATCTGCACCATCATGCCGAATCCAATCACCATCATCATCACCAGCGACAGCCAAACCGCGCGGGACAGGGAAAAGCCGATCAAACCGACGCCGAAGATCGCCGTGGTGTAGACGATGATCCGACCAAGCCCGACGACCGTGCGGCGCGACGCCATATAGAGCGCGCCAGCCAACGCTCCGAGCCCGGCGGCGGCGGAGAGGAATCCGAGGATATACGCGCCGCCTCCCAGGGAGTCGTTCGCGAAGATCGGCAGGAGCACCGAGTAGGGCATGCCCATGAAACTGACAAGCGCCAGTAACAGCAACAAGGTCCTGACCGGCGCGAAGCCGAACGCGTAGCCGAACCCCTCCTTCAGTCCTCGCCACAACGAGACATGGGCCTTTGCCGCGGCCCGCGGCGCGATTCGCATCGCGAACAGGGCCGCAATTACCGCGACGTAGCTCAGGGCGTCGATCGTGAAGCACCAGCCCTCGCCCACCAGCGCGATCAACACGCCGGCGATCGATGGGCCGACCAGACGCGCCGCGTTGACCAGCGACGAATTGAGCGCGATCGCGTTGGGAAGATCTTCTTTGCTGGTCACCATCTCGACCAGGAAGGCCTGCCGGCAAGGCATGTCGAAGGCGTTGATGATGCCCTGAAACAGGCCCAAGGCGATGATTTCCGCGATCGCAGCGGCGCCCGACTCGGCGCCGAACGCGACCGCCGCCAGGAGGGCCGATTGAAGCAGGGCAAGAACTTGCGTCGCGACGAGCAGGCGATGCCGATTCCAGCGATCGACGAGCACGCCGGCGAAGGGAGTCAGAAAAAAGGCCGGAGCCTGGCCCACGAAGCCGACGACTCCGAGCAGCAGCGCCGAATGCGGACCGCCGAGACGATAAACCAACCAACTTGTCGCCACCCGGGTCATCCAGGTGCCGATCATCGACGTGCCTTGGCCGATGAAAAACAGGCGGTAGTTTCGATGAGCCAGCGCCCGGCTCATCGCGGTCCAGGCAAAGGTTCGAGTTCCTCCGGCGCTTCGGCGACCATAGTTGTTCCGCGGTTCTTCAACAATCTGTGCGCAGGCTGAGGAATCAGGCGCCAATGACTTGCAGATCGCGGGCCAATCATTTCGGTCGGCGGAAATCGCGGCCAGCCCTTACTTGGTTGCCGCTCACCGATCGATTTCGCCCATGACGATATCGATGCTGCCCACGATCGCGGGGATGTCGGCGATGAGGCAGCCGCGGCAAAGGGTGTCGCAGATGGCGAGGTTGCAGAAACTGCTCGACTTGGCTCGTACGCGCAATGGGACGTTTTCTTTGGTATTGCGCCCGACGACGTAGAAGCCCATCTGCCCGCGGGGGCATTCGGTTTCCAGATAGGCCTCGCCGGCCGGCAAGTGCCGTGGCGGTTCGATGCGATGCGATCCTTGGGCGGTCGGATACTTCTGCAGCGCCTGTTCGACGATCTTGATGCTCTCGACGACTTCGAGCATGCGCACCATATAGCGATGCCAGGCGTCGCCGATGACCGCGTCGGCCGGCGTCCAGTCCGGAAAGGGCGGAATGACCGCCTGGAAGTCGTATTGCTCGTAGCCGCAGTACGGTTCGATCTTGCGCAGGTCCCAGGCCGTGTCGCCCTTGGTCGCATCGAGCGAGCCGCGAAGCATCGGCCCGGTGCAGCCGAAGGTGAGGGCCTGCTCCTTGGACATCACGCCGATATTCGCCGTCCGCTTCACGAAGATGTGGTTCGTGGTCAACAGCGTGTGATACTCGGCAATGCGCGGCTTGAGGTAATCGATGAACTTCTGACAGCGGCCGATCCAGCCGTCGGGCAAGTCGTCGTGCGCGCCGCCGATGGTGATGTAGCTGTAGGTCAACCGGGCGCCGCAGACTTCCTCGAACAGGTCGAGAATCATGCTCGCGTTCGCGGAAGGCGTAAAGAAACGGGCTGAAGGTGCCGAGATCGAGGCCGTAGGTCCCCATGGCCGACGAGGTGGCTGGCGATGCGGTTCATTTCGCAGACGAGGACGCGAATGACATTCGCCTTCTCGGGGATTTTCATGCCGCAAGCTTTTCGACCGCCAGCGAATAGCCGAGATTCATGTTCATCCCGGCCAGGTAATCCATGCGGTCGGTGTAGGGGATGAATTGAATTGGCGTCAGGTTTTCGCCGATCTTCTCCGCGCAGCGATGGAGATAGCCCATGTGCGGCACGGCTTCGGAGATCACCTCGCCGTCGGTCCGCAGGACCAGCCGCAACACGCCATGCGTGCTCGGATGCTGCGGCCCCATGTTCACCAGCATCTCATCGGTGCGGACGTCGAACTCGATCGTGGTCTGATCGGCAAGCGATTTGGGAGTCGAAACGCGAGGCAGTTCGGCAGTGGCCATATTAGCTCTGGGAATAAAAAACTTGACTTAGTCTGACAAATCGACAGTTCAGCCGTCATTCGATGTTTGGGTCGGCGGCAAGGGCACATCCTTTATCATTCCCGCCTCAATGTACAGTTGCCGCAGCCTGAGAATCTCGGGGAAGGTAGACGACGGCGGAGTATTGGAGCCGGGTTCACCAGGACCTTCAATGACGATGCACTGTGTATTCAGACTATCGGTGTCGTATAGCATGGCTATCCTCGAAGCATAACATCGAAAACGGACAATGCGATCAATTGGTTATCAGCAAGCAATTCGACTTGAAACCTGCCTGGCGATGGAAAAACGCAGTTCTCGATGCGCCGAATAAATCGAACCTCCCGCAGTTTGTCAGCAAACTCAATTGTGTTGTCCCGAGTCAGCACCGCTGACAATGTGTCACCGTGGGTGATTCGGACCGTCAGTTTCACTCGTCCCTGTCCGCCCGTGAGCAACGCGAAGACGTCAAACTGCTGCGGTGGTGACGGAGCGGAAGCAATCAAACGTCGAGTAAAGATGTTGATCGGACTTACGTTGCGAGTTCCCTCCTCAACGATGACGCGCTCGCAAATCATTACGCCCCGTGCAATCGGCCTTATGCTCACGGTTGCCCCCGGTTCCTATCTTCCCCGAATCCCATGATATTCTAGCGGGAACTCGTAATCCTTGCGCAGCGGGTGACCTTCCCAATCCTCGGAGAGCAGGATCCGCGATAGGTCCGGGTGACCCGTGAACCAGACGCCGCTCAGGTCGTAGACTTCGCGTTCGTGCCAGTCGGCGACTTTCCACACGCCGCTCACCGACGGCACCTCGGGAAGTTCGCCAGGCTTGTTGTCTTTCCAGCGTGGCAGGACCACCTTCAGCGTCAGGCGATGTTTGTGTGTGTAGCTCTGAAGGTGATAAACGACTTCCATGTGCGGCTCGAAGCCCGCCTTGGGCGCTTTCTTGGCGTCCGTTTCCAGGTAATCGACGCCGCTAATGCATTGCAGGAATTCGAACTTCGTGCGCGGATCATCGCGAAGAAATTCGCAGATTTCCGCGATGGCCGACGGCTCGACCTCGATCGACGGGTCGAACCCGGCGGCGTCGAGCTTTTTTGATTTGATCTTGGCCCCGAATTTCTCTTCGAGTATGGCGGCCATTTCTGCTGCGGTCATTTCACGTTCCTGTCGGTTCGCTTTGGGATGCGGAATGTTCTAAGGTGCAAGAAAGCCACGGCAAGTGAACTTGCTTTCTCGCGTCGGCGACCCTGTCGGCCTTCGCCGCCAGTTCTTACATTGGCAGTTACGGGCGTCGCCAAAATGAGCAACGAGGGTCATATGTCGGAAGTTTCGTTGGTGACCGGCGGAGCCGGCTTTATTGGCTCGCATTTGGTTGACGCGTTGGTGCAGCGAGGAAAATCGGTTCGCGTGTTGGACGATTTCAGCACCGGCTTGCGATCAAATCTGGCGCATCATGATTCAAAAATCGACATTGTTGAAGGCTCATTGACCGATTTGAATGCGGTCGATCAAGCCGTCAAAGGAATCACCGCCATTTACCATCTCGGGGCTCTAGCATCGGTCGGCGCAGCGTCGAGGCGCCGCTGGTGTCGCACGCCGCCTGCGCCACGGGCACGCTGAACCTGATCGACGCGGCCCGCAGGGCCGGCGTTCGCCGCGTGGTCTATGCGGCGAGTTCGAGCGCCTACGGCGGCGCCTCGAGCGAGGATGGTCAGACCGAGGACACGCCGATCAAGACGTTGTCTCCCTACGCCGCGGCCAAGTTCGCCGGCGAACTTTATCTGCAGGCCTTTACCGCGACCTATGGCCTCGAAACGGTGCGCCTCCGTTTCTTCAACATCTTTGGGCCGCGGCAGCGGGCCGATAGCCCTTACAGCGGCGTCATCGCGCTATTCATCGCGGCGATGTCGAGCGGCAAGCCGCCGTTGGTGCATGGCGACGGCCTGCAATCGCGCGACTTCACTTACGTCGCCAACGCCGTCCAGGCCCTGATGAAGGCTGCCGAGTCCCCGAAATCGGTCAGCGGCAATGTTTACAATATCGGCACCCACGCCAGCATTTCGGTCTTGCAACTAGTCGATGCCCTGAATAACCTCCTGGGCAGGAATCTGAAGCCGATTCATGCAGAACCGCGGGCCGGCGACGCTGCGCTTTTCCAAAGCCGATATCTCGCGAACCTGTCGCGACCTCGGCTACGCCCCCGATGTGTCGTTCGAGGAAGGACTCAAGCGAACCTTGGCCTGGTATCGCGAATCGAAGTAGCTGCTCCGCGTTCCACGCTCCGCGAGCCGATTCGCGGAGCATGGATTGTTTTCATTTCGATTTCTTGGTTATCGATTTGTTCGTTTCAACGGTCCAACAGATATGAAGTCGAAGACGCAGCCAGCGCCCGCGGAGGAGCGCCGATGTCGCCTATTACACTTTCGGCGGAAACTGGGCGCACGGCGATGCCGACGCAGTGCGCCTGGTCGCAGCAATGGGACAATCTCCTCTTCGCGCATTGGCAGGTCGGCCCGGAGATCATTCGCCATCTTGTCCCGAACGGACTGCAACTTGATCTACGCGATGGTTCCGCCTGGATTTCGATCGTTGCATTCGATCTCACAACCCGGCGATTTGGCATCTCGCTGCGTTTCCCCGAGTTGAATCTGCGCACCTATGTCCGTCATCGGGACGAGCCGGGCGTGTTGTTTCTCAGCCTGCATGCTGGTCATCGGCTCGGCGTCGCGCTGGCGCGACGCCTCACGCCCTTGCCCTATTTTCATGCGCCCATTCGATGCACGCGTATGGAAAACTCCTTTACCTTTCGGTCGCCGCGGATGGACGCCGAGTGCCGATTGAATTCGGTGTGCCGACCGGCGGCAATCGGCTCGCTCGACGAATGGCTGCTGGAGCGTTACCGCGGTTTCACTCTTGATCGGCACGGCCAGTTGTTCACGGTCGCGGTTTCGCATCCTCGCTGGCAGATCCGCGACGGATCACTTCAGTTACATAGTCGTTGGTTCGACGATTTCCCGAAATTCGATTTCACCCGTCAACCGGACACTTGGCACTTTTCGGATGGGGTGGCGGCTCGCATCGGCAAATTTGAAGCATTCGCATCCCGTTGACTGAATGAATCAGGAGCGCCGCTGGTCGCCGAACCGCTTTTGCCGGACAATGTTGGTATCGTTGCTGAGATCGCTCGGGCGCAGATCGCAAGACTCATGTCAAGTGCGAGTTCGTCACTATCCGAAAGTCATTCAAGCCGTCTGAGCGTTTTCGAAGCTCGCGACGTGACCAAGGTGTATCGCATGGGCGAGGTCGAGGTTCATGCACTGCGCGGCGTCGATTTGGACCTGTTTGAAGGCGAGTTCATCGTGCTGCTCGGCGCCGTCGGGCAGCGGCAAATCGACGCTGCTCAATATCCTGGGCGGTCTCGACGTGCCGACATCCGGTACGGTGCATTATCGCAATCACATACTTACCGAGGCCGACGACACGGAACTGACTCGCTATCGCCGCGAACATGTCGGTTTTGTCTTCCAGTTTTACAACCTGATTCCGAGCCTGACCGCGCGGGAAAATGTCGCGCTGGTGACCGACATCGCCGACAATCCGATGGACCCCGGCGAGGCGCTGCGGCTGGTCGGATTGAGCCAGCGGCAGGATCACTTTCCCGCGCAGCTTTCCGGCGGCGAGCAGCAGCGTGTTGCGATCGCGCGAGCCATCGCCAAGCGGCCCGACGTGCTGCTTTGCGACGAGCCGACCGGCGCGCTCGACGTTCACACGGGAATTGTCGTGCTCGAGGCGCTCGAACGGGTGAACCGGGAACTGGGCACCAGCACTGCGGTGATCACGCATAACGCCGCCATCGCCGGCATGGCCGATCGCGTGATTTCCCTGACGGATGGCCGGGTGGCGTCGGTGACGCGCAAAATCCGACGCCGGATTCCGGCCCACGACATTGTCTGGTGAGTGATGAAGGCCCTCGACCAGAAATTGTCGCCGAGACTTATGGCAATTAAAAGGCCAGGGGCTGGCGATCGCGCTAGTGATGGCCTGCGGCGTGGCCACGTTCGTCATGTCGATCAGCACCATGCGCTCGTTGGAGCAGACGCTGAACAGCTATTACGAGCATTATCGTTTCGCGGATGTCTTTGCCCGAATGAAGCGGGCGCCGGAATCGCTGGCGGCGCGGATCGCCGAGATTCCCGGCGTGGCCCAGGTTCAGACACAGGTGGTGGTCGACGTTTCGCTCGACGTGCCGGGCCTAGCGGAGCCCGCGGTCGGCCGCCTGATCTCGGTGCCAGATTATGCCCCGCCGCCGCTGAATCGGCTTTACTTGCGCGAGGGGCGCATGATGGAGCCGGGACGGACCGGCGAGGTCGTCGTCAGCGAAGGCTTTGCCAAGGCGCAAAAGCTCCGTCCCGGCGACAGCGTGCTCGCCGTCATCAACGGCCGGCGCCAGCGCTGAATATTGTCGGACTCGTGCTGTCGCCGGAATATGTTTACGCCGATTCGCGACCGGGCGACTTGCTGCCGGATGAAAAGCCGCTTCGGCGTGTTTTGGATGGCCCGGACCGAACTCGCCGCCGCGTTTGAACATGGAAGGCGCGTTCAATGACGTCTCCGCTGTCGCTGACTCCCGACGCGGTCGAGGCCGACGTGCTGCTGCGCCTGGATCGGCTCACCGAACCGTATGGCGGGATCGGCGCGTTCGGACGAAGCGATCAGATGTCAAATCGCTATGTCAGCAACGAAATCGAGCAATTGCGCAGCATGGCCATCTTCGCGCCGACGATTTTCCTGGCGGTCGCGGCGTTTTTGCTCAACGTGGTCATTTCCCGGCTGATCGGCACGCAACGCGAGCAGATCGCGGCGCTGAAAGCGTTTGGCTACACCAACTGGGAAGTCGGCTGGCACTATCTCAAGTTTGTCCTGGTGCTATCGGCGATCGGCGTCGTGCTCGGAACCATCATCGGCGCCTGGCTGGGCCGCGATTTGACGGTGCTTTACACGCGATTTTTTCACTTCCCATCATTTCAGTTTCACCTCCGGCTGCCGGCGTGGTGGTGGCGGCGGCCGGCATCAGCGTCGCGGCCGCGGTCCTCGGCACGCTGAACGCGGTTCGCCGGGCCGTGAAATTGCCGCCGGCCGAGGCGATGCGGCCGGCGCCGCCCGCGACCTACCGCCCCACGATCGCCGAGCGGCTGGGTTTGCAGGCCTTTCTCTCGCCGGCGGCCCGCATGATCCTGCGCAAATCGAGCGGCAACCGTTCAAGACTGGAATGTCGATCCTGGGCATTTCGATGGCGGTGGCCGTCATGGTGCTGGGCAGCTACATGAAGGACGCGATCGAATACGCCATGGACTCGCAGTTCCAGTTTGCCCAGCGCCAGGATTTAACGGTGACCTTGCTGGAGCCGTCGGACAAGTCGGCGTTGTACGATTTCCAGCACTTGCCCGGCGTGACGATGTGCGAGCCGTTCCGCGCCTCGCCGGTGCGACTGCGACACGGATATCGGTCGCGTCGCCTGGCACTGCTGGGCGTCGAACCCGACGCCGTATTGAATCGGATCGAGGATGTTTATCGGCATCAAACCGAGATTCCGCCGGACGGGCTGGTGATCTCCGCGAAGCTGGGAGAAATCCTCGATGTGAAGCCGGGCGATTTCGTCACGGTCGAAGTGCTTGAAGGCGAGCGTCCGGTCCTGCAAATCGTGGTGCGGAGGCTCGTCAAGGATTTCGCCGGAGTGAACGCCTACATGGATATTCGGGCGATGAATCGCCTGCTGCGCGAGGGCGATCTGATCAGCGGGGCGTTTCTGGCGGCCGATCCGGCGTCGATGTCCGCGCTGTACGCGGAACTGAAGCAGACCCCGCGAGTCGCGTCCGTTTCCATTAAGCAGACCGCGTTCGAAAGCTTCCGCTCGACCCTGGCGGAGAATCTGCTGCGCATGCGATTCTTCAACATCTTCTTCGCAGGCGTCATCGCCTTTGGCGTGGTCTACAACAGCGCCCGCATCTCGCTTTCGGAGCGCAGCCACGAACTGGCCACCCTGCGCGTAATCGGCTTCACGCGCGGCGAGATTTCCGCTATTCTCCTCGGCGAACTCGCGGTGTTGACCGCGGCCGCCCAGCCGATTGGCCTCGTGTTCGGCTGGCTGTTGGCCCTGTTGCTCTCCTTCAGCTACGACACGGAGCTGTTCCGTATGCCGCTGATCATCAACTCCTCGACTTATGCGTTCGCGGTGGTGGTCGTGGCGGCGGCGGCGGCGATCTCGAGCCTGATCGTGCGTCGCCGTCTGGATCGTCTCGACCTGGTCGCGGTGCTCAAGACGAGGGAATGATCGCCATGAGAAAGTGGAGAACGCGAATCATGGTCGGGCTGACCGCGGCCGTCGTGCTGGCGCTGCTGGTGTACGCCCTGTGGCCCGCGCCGGTCGAGGTGGACGCGGACACGGTGGTTCGCGGACTGCTGCACGTCACGGTCGATGAGGATGGAAAGACCCGCATCAAGGATCACTTCGTGGTGTCGGCGCCGCTGGCGGGCCGGCTCCAGAGAATTTCGCTGCGCCGGCGATCCGGTCCGAGCCAACGAGACGGTGCTGGCCGTGATCGAACCGAAGGACCCGGAGTCTGCTGGACGCGAGCGCCCGGGCCGCGGCCGAGGCACGCGTTAAAGCCATGGAGGCGGCGCGGAAGCAGGCGATGGCTCAGGAAAACAAGGCACGCAGCGACCATGACTATGCGGTTGGCGAGCTGAGGCGGGTTCGGTCGGCGTTCGATCGCGGCGGCGCCTCCCAGCAGGAACTCGATGTGGCCGAGGCCCGCGAGCGCCGCAGCCTCCGAATCGCTGCGTCGGCGCAGTTCCGCGTGCATGTCGCGGAGTTCGAATTGGAGCAGGCGAAGGCGGCGCTGATTCGA
Organism: uncultured Gemmataceae bacterium; assembly: GCA_963815035.1. Lineage (GTDB taxonomy): Bacteria > Planctomycetota > Planctomycetia > Gemmatales > Gemmataceae > JBGQCZ01. Next base: position 393,145 of record CAWFFC010000009.1, on the reverse strand, counting down.
ACCCGGCCGCGCTCGACCGGCGAACCCGACGAGACTCGATTCGAAATCCGATCGCCCATCGACGGGCGGGTGTTGCGGCTGTTCCAGGAGAGCGCGACGATCGTGGCGCCCGGCACGCAGCTTCTCGAATTGGGCAACCTCCGCGACCTGGAAATCGTCATCGACGTGCTATCGTCGGATGGCGTGCGGATTTCACCCGGGGCACGCGTCTGGCTGGAGCACTGGGGCGGGTCCGAACCGCTGGGGGCGCGCGTGCGGCTGATCGAACCGGCCGCGTTTACCAAGATTTCGTCGCTGGGCGTCGAGGAACAGCGCGTCAACGTGATCGCCGACTTTGACGCGCCGCCGGAGAAATACGCGCGGCTGGGCGATGCCTACCGCGTCGAGGCCCGCATCGTGGTTTGGGAGTCCGACCACGTGTTGAAAGTCGCCGCCGGCGCGCTGTTCCGCCACGGCGATGGCTGGGCGGTGTTTCGCATTGTCGCCGGCCGAGCCAGGCTCCAACCCGTCAAAGTCGGACACTCCAATGGGCTCGAAACCGAGATCCGGGACGGTCTCGCCGAAGGCGATTTGGTGGTGGCCTACCCGAGCGACAAGGTTCGCAACGGCGTCCGGGTCAAACCGCGGTGACGCGAATCGGTGAATTGTCGCGTCAATCGGTTCCTTGGCATCCGGTTTGCATTTCCACTTCGATCGTTTCCTTCCCCGAATCGCCAAACTCGCGCTCTGTAAAGTGAGGTGGACCTTGGCCGAGACGACCAGGCACAACTTCGTGCCGCAGTTGACGCTGCAGGCCTCGACCGCGGCCGACTTGATGTCGGACAACTTGATCTCGCTAGAAAAGGGCGCCAGCGTGCAGGACGCGATTGCGCTGATGGTCGATCGTGGCTACACCGCGGCGCCGGTGATTGACCAGAGCGGCAAGCCGCTCGGGGTGATCACGGTCACCGACATCTTGATCCACAATCGGGAACTCGTGCGCTATCTCAAGACCGGCGATGTCAAATCGCCGGGCCGGCCTGCGACCGCCGAGGCCAAGATCGAGGTCGTGGATCGGGCGACGGTGGGCGAAATCATGACGCCGGCGATCTTTACGGTCATGGAAGATGCGCCGGCCAAAGTGGTTGTGGAGACATTGACGTCGCTGGGCGTGCATCACTTGTTCGTATCCGATCGCCAGGGTATCCTGATCGGTGTGATCAGCCTGGGCGACATTCTTCGAAAACTGAAGTGAGAATTCGCAATGTTTCCGCCCAAATTGATTCTCGTGCCGATTGATTTTTCAGAGCACGCGCGAGCCGCCGCCCACTTGGCGTCGGACATCGCCCGCGAACACAAGGCCAAGGTGCTTTTGCTGCACGTCGATCCGCCGCCACTGGTCCATGGCGAAGCCGTGGATCGCCGGACGCCGGACTACCAGGCCAATTTGAAAGCGCTCATCGACGGCGTCCGGCTGCCGCACGCCGATGTCGAAGTCGAGCGGCATCTCGCCGAAGGAATCCCGGCGGAGGAAATCGTCAATGTGGCGAAGGAGCAGGGCTGCGACCTGATCGTCATGGGCACGCACGGTCGAAGCGGGCTTCTGCGGGCGGTCATCGGCAGCGTCGCGGAACATGTGATCCGTTTGGCACCCTGCCCGGTGCTGACGGTCAGATTTCCGCAGGCCGGTGGGCCCTAAGCGCCTAACACAGTTCTCGCGATCGAAGCGCGGCCATCGCCGCGCTGGCCATCTCGTCGATCGAACTACTGGCATCGATGGCAACCAGCGCCCGTGCCGCGTATATTCCCGGCGGGCCCCAATTTGACTCCGCACGCTCGTAAATCGTCCAGTCCGCGTCCGAGGCGTCGCCAGTTCGGCGATCGAGCCGCTCGCGGTTGACCGTTCGATCGGCCCGGCACTCGAACCACACCGCCGGCACGCACATGTTCTTCGCCAAATTGAGAAATCGCTCTCGATGGCCATCGGCGCGAAACGACGCGTCGACAATCACGCGCCCGCCTTCAAAAAGCCGAGTTTCCGCGCGGCGCAGGCACTCAGCATAAGTCCGCTCGGTCCAATCGGACGAATAAAGCCCGGATTGAAATCCGGTCGAAGCCCGCGCTTCGGGCGCGAGACCGGCCAGTTCCTTGCGAATTACGTCGGAACGCAGCACGGCGAAATCGAGGCAGTCGGCGAGCGCGTGGGCCAGCGTGGTTTTGCCCGATCCCGGCAATCCGCCGATCAACAGCAGACAGGGACGTCGCTTCGGCTCCTCCAGTTCTCCTAACCCTAGCAACCAGTGGGCCCGCGAGCGGATAAGGGCCGTGGCCTTTTCCGCCTCCGGGATTTCCGGCTGCCGCAATTCGAACCCTTCGACCTTGGCGCGCACGATGGCGCGATAGGCGATGTAGAACGGCAACAAGCTTTTTCCGGCGGCGTCGCTCGCGGCGTCGAAATAGGCCTCGGCGAATGCGTTCGCCAAATCAGGCCGGCCATGGAACTTCAAGTCCATGGTCAAAAACGCCATATCCGCCACGGGATCCGCGAAGCGGAATCGCTCGTTGAATTCGATGCAGTCGATGGCGATCAGGTCGTCGGGCGCGGCGCGATCGGGAAAGAGATAGACATGGTCCAGGTGCAGGTCGCCATGCGTGTCGCATGGTAGATGATGATCGGCCCGCGATTCGATGAGCGGTCGGAGCCTCTCAAGAGCAATCTCGTTCAATTCTCGTAGTCGCCGATCAACGTTGGAATGAACGGTGCGGCCCACTTCCGGCGCCGACTGTTCGAAGTTCTCGCGCGCGTTTCCCGCGACGATTTCGAAACGGCCGTCGCGGCTGATTTGTTCGGAACGATCGGCCGCGGCGTGGAAGCCGGCCAGCTTGCGGGCCAATTTCGCTAGTTGATCGGCGTCGAGCTGCCCGCGTTCCAGTCGCCGTTCGAGCGTCGCGTCGTCGGGCAGCCGCTGCATTTTCACGGCCCACTCGATCGGCTCCCCCTTGCCCTCGACGAGCAATCGGCCTTGCTCCATCGTGATGGGCACGACGCCCAAATAGACATTCGGCGCCAGCCGGCGGTTGAGCCGGACTTCTTCCACGCAGAAATGATGGCGAAATTCGAGCGTGTGGAAATCCAGAAATCCGAGCGCCACCGGTTTCTTAATCTTGTAGACGAAGCGGCCGGCCAGAAAGACGGCAGAGATATGCGTTTGCCGCACTTCGATATTTTCCGGCCGGTCCGGATAGGCGTCCGGATCCAGCAGCGACTCGATCAGGCGTTCGATTTCCACCGTCATTCTCCGGGGCGTTTGATGATGACGTCGGTGCAAACCTCGCGCCTGCCCCAAGGCGCCGGTTATGGCCCAACGATGTGACACTCCGGTGTGCCGCGGCGGTGGTGGCGATGATCCGATACCGCACATCCCGATCGATTCAACATTGCGACAAAATCAGAGACTTGGGACGCCACCGGGCCGATTCCGCGCAACGCTCGACTGGGCACGACGATTGCTCTAGGGTCGTTTCGTCCGCGCTGGGCGAGCGGCCACCGGTCGATCGGACAAGCATTGCGGCTTGCAACGGATTTGAAAGGCAATCTGATGTTTCCGCCAAAGGTAATTCTGGTTCCAACGGATTTTTCGGAGCTTTCTTGCAAGGCCCTGACGCTTGCCCAGAAGCTAGCCCGCGACAGCGGGGGTAAACTGGTCGTGCTGCATGTCGATCCGCCGCTGTTGGCGTTTGCCGAACCGAGCCATGACCCGACCGAGCACGCCGAGCGGTTGCGGCGGCAGTTGAGCGAAATTCGGCCGGCCAACGTCAACATCGAGCATCGGCTGGTGGAAGGCTTCGCCGTGGACGCCATTGTACGCATGGCGCAGGAGATTCAGGCCGATTTGATCGTGATGGGCACGCACGGCCGCACCGGGCTGGGCCGAGCAGTGCTCGGCAGCGTCGCCCAGCAGGTCTTGCACAGCGCCCCGTGCCCCGTAATCACCGTCAATCCGGTCAGTTCGAACTAGACGAGCCATTCATCAACATTTTCAGGGAGATTTGTCATGAACAAGGCGCAATTGAATCACTTTCGGAAGAAACTCACGGACCTGTTGACGCGGCTCGGCGATGAGGATTCGGAGTTGCGACAAGAGATGCGCCATGCCCAAGGCGACTCGGCGGTTGACCAACAAAGCTCGTCCGAGGATCTCGGCCGCCAGGCGACCAATGACGACGTCGCCATCTCACTACTGGGGACCGAGGAGGAACTCACGCGCGAATGCAGTGCCGCCCTGGAACGCATCGACAACGGCACGTATGGCCAATGCGAGAATTGCAACAAGGAGATGTCCAAGGAACGCTTGGAAGCGCTGCCTTACGCCCGAACTTGCATCCGGTGCGCCCGCGGCGGCTGATGCGACAATCAAGCATGGCCGCGTATGATCGCACGACGCGGGGCTTGCCTGTAAAAGCGACTTGACCGCGCCGGGCGATTGCACTATCAATCGAATTGTTGAAACTCCTTCTCCATTCGGGGACGTTGATGCCGAGGTCGCATCTTGAACTTCGCCGCCAACGAGCAGCCGGCGGCCTGCTGCGGGCAATCATGCTCCTGCTGGCCGGACTGATATCGGCCGCGCCGGGATTGCCCGCCCTGGCCGGACTGCCCGCGGCGATGCTCGGCCAGAACTCCAACTCGTCTTTTCCGGATGAGGAGGACGAGCACGGCCCTGCCAAGGCGAAATCGGCCGCGTTCGCCATCGGCTTCTCGCCACGGACGCATCCCGAAAAGCAGGTTCGTGCCGCCTCGTCGCGGCTGAGCTGCAATTTCCAAACCTTTTCCGGCCGCCAACTTCTCGGCCTCGATCGTGAGCCGACCGACCATTTCCGCAACGGTCTGGGCACTCCACGACTTTGTTAATCACTCCACCGATCTGAATTCGTTGTCATCAGCGGTTGCGCTCCGCGCGTTGGTTCGAGCCTGTCGGCCCGAAATGCGTTGAGCATGCGCAATTAATCTCGTACATTTTTTATTGGAGTGAATCATGCAAAAGCTCGTCGAAGGCGTGCATCAATTCCAGGCGAACATCTTTCGCGACAAGCGTGAGTTTTTTGATGGGCTGGCTCATGGCCAGAATCCGCAGGCGATGTTCATCACCTGCTCCGATTCGCGCATTAATCCCAACTTGATCACCCAGACCGATCCGGGCGAACTCTTTCTGGTTCGCAATATCGGCAATTTGATTCCACCCTATGGGGCGACGACCGGCGGCGAGGAGGCGGCGGTCGAATACGCCATCGAGGCGCTCAAAATTCAGGATGTGATTATTTGCGGCCACACCGGCTGCGGCGCCATGCAAGGCCTGTTGAATCCCGATTCCATCGCCTCGATGCCCCGGGTGACCCGCTGGCTGCGGCATGCCGATTCCACCAAGCGGATCATGGAGCAGCTTTATCCACATTTGACCGACGAAAAGTTGCTCACCGCCACGGTCGAGGAAAACGTGCTGGTGCAGTTGGAAAATCTGCGCACGCATCCGGCGGTGGCCGCCGGGCTGGCGAAAGGAACGCTCAAACTCCACGGCTGGGTCTATAAGATTCGCACCGGCGAAGTCTTCGCGTTTGACCCGGCGCGCGGCCAATTCGTCTCGCTATCGGAAGACACGCAAACCAAGTTTGAACCGGTCATCCGAGACGGCGAATTGTCGGCTCCATTCCGGCAATAGGATTTGCGTCCGACACCACTCAACAAACAACCCGCGACGCGGCCACTCTCGCCGCGTCGCTGAATCCGTCACGCAGCTAACGCAGGCGAACGCCGACGGCGGTTCGCCTTGCCTGATCATTGAAGGAGTCCGTCCGATGCATCGCGTCTCAGAATTCGAAATCTCCCGCCGGCCTTCAATCCCGGCACGCCTCGGAGCAGTTTTGCGCACGGATTTCTTGTCGTCCATCATCGTGTTTCTGGTGGCGTTGCCATTGTGCCTGGGCATTGCCAAGGCGTGCGGAATGCCGCCCGCGGTCGGCCTGCTTACCGGCATTGTGGGCGGGCTTATCGTCGGAATGTTTTCGGGCAGCCCTTTGCAGGTCAGCGGCCCCGCGGCCGGCCTCATCGTGCTGGTGGCAGGCCTGGTCGCGCAATTCCCCGGCCGCGAACAGGCGGCTCTCGGAGCGGTCGTCCTGATTGCCGGGGCCATCCAATTCGTGGCGGGAGCATTTCGCCTTGGGCAATGGTTTTGCGCGGTCGCGCCCGCCGTCATCGAGGGCATGCTCGCCGGCATCGGCGTGCTGATCCTCGCCAGCCAGTTTCACATCATGATCGATTCCACGCCGTACAAGTCGGGGCCGGAAAACCTGGAGATGATCCCGCACGCCATCTGGAAAGTCATCAGCCCCAGTGACGATGCGACTCATCATTTCGCGGCGCTGGTCGGCGCGGTGACCATTTCCGCCATTGTCGGCTGGAAACTGCTTGCCCCGAAACGGCTGAAAGTCATCCCCGCGCCGCTGGTCGCCGTCGTGATTGCGACCGCGCTCTCGGCGATTCGCGGACTGCCGATCAAGAAAGTCGAACTGCCAGATCAACTCTGGGACGCCATCGCCTGGCCCGGCACGGAATGGCTGACCATGTTTCAGGATCCGATGATCTGGAAATTGGCTTTGACTACGGCGCTGGTCGCCAGCGCCGAAACGCTGCTGTGCGCCTCGGCGGTCGACCAGATGCACTCCGGGCCGCGCACCCGCTACGATCGCGAACTCTCCGCCCAGGGCATTGGAAATTCAATTTGCGGCTTGATCGGCGCCATGCCGATGACCGGCGTCGTCGTCCGCAGCTCGGCAAACGTCGATGCCGGCGCCAAGACACGGCTATCTGCCGTTCTGCACGGAATGTGGTTGCTGCTCTTCGTCCTGTTCCTGCCAGACGTTCTCCGAATGATTCCCACGGCATGCCTGGCGGGCATTCTCGTCTACACCGGTTACATCCTGATTGACGTCCGCGAGGCGAAGAAGCTTTATCGCACCAGTCGCGGGGAATTGCTTGTTTACCTGGCGACGCTGGTGACGGTCGTCGGTGTGGACCTGCTCACCGGAGTCGTTGTGGGCATCGTGCTTTCGGCGTTGCGGCTCCTTCATGCGTTCAGCCAGTTGCGAATTCACACCGAGGAGTTTCCGGAGGAAAGGCGAACCGTGATCCGACTCGAAGGCGCCGCCACGTTCATTCGCCTGCCGCACCTGGCGACCGCACTCGAACAGGTGCAGCCAAATGCCCATCTCGAAGTGCACCTCGAGAAGCTCAACTTCATCGATCATGCCTGTTTCGAATTGATCATGAACTGGGAGAAACAGCATGAAGCCACCGGCGGCACGCTGTCGATCGATTGGGGCGTGCTGAAGGCGCGATTCAAGCAGCGGCGGCGCAGCCAGTCGCATCACGGCACGCCGGAGCCCGTAGCGTAATCCAACGGGAATCCAAGCTCGTAGAATCATCCCAAACGAAATTGACTACTCGCTTGGGATGATTCCATGGCTCCGATTCGATTGGCGGTATTGATCTCAGGATCCGGGACCACGCTGCAAAACCTCATCGACCAGATCGATGACGGCTTGCTGGACGCCCGGATTGTTCAGGTCGTGTCGAGCCGGGACGACGCCTTTGGCGTCGAGCGGCGCGAAAAGCCGGATTTGCCGTGGCGGTCGTCAGTCGAAAAGACTGCGCCTCGGATGCGGAATTCGGCCGGAAAGTCTTCGAGCAGGTGCGGCAATCGCAAGCCGATCTGGTCTGCCTCGCCGGCTTCCTGCAACTATTGCCGATTCCCGAGGACTTTCGCGGTCGCGTCATGAATATCCATCCAGCGCCTCTTGCCAATGTTTGGCGGCAAGGGCATGTACGGCCATCGCGTTCACGAAGCGGTCCTGGAATCGGGAATGAAAGTCGCCGGCTGCACCGTGCATTTCGCCGACAACGAATACGACCATGGTCCGATTATCATTCAAAAGGCGATTCCGATATTGGAGGGCGATACGCCGGAGTCGCTGGCCTTTCGCGTCTTCGAAATGGAATGCGATGCTTACCCGGAGGCAATCCGACTATTCGCCGAGGGCCGGCTCGAAATCGAGGGCCGGCGGGTCAAGATTCGCTCCGATCGGCCCGTCCTGGAGCCGCCGATCCCCGAGGATCGGTAGTTTCCACAAGTCAGCTGACCGTTACTTTCACAATCTGCGCGTCCGGTTATGACCATGTTTTTCGTCTTCGGCGAGCGTTCATTTTCGTCGCAAGTGCCTTGCTGATACTCGCTTGTGGCTAATTCATTTCGCGCCCGGTGAAAAAAGTTGGCTATTTTTCGTTCCGGCCGAATCGGCGGAATGTCTGACTACTGACCTTGTGCTCGACAAAACTCAATTCCACATCGGGTCGAGCGCCGACTTCATGGTGAGCCGGCTTTTGTCGAACGCATCGATGGCATCGTCAAACTTTTGCCGCAAGTCGGGCGGGAAATCGCCGTTGTCCAATCGCCGGCGCAGTTCCGTCATCGCCGCAACCCATTCTTCGTTCGTCGCCGTCCACAAGGAGCGATGCCTCCGCATGCGGCTGCGTTCCCAGCGCGACGGCTCGCCGAACGCCCGCAGTTCGTCGCAAAGGCGCTTGACCGTCGCGGTTTCGGTCTTCAGGGCATCGACCGCGGCCAGTGCCTCGTCGTACCCCGTCGCACGGTCGACCTTTTCAGATGCGCGCTGGATCGCGAAGATCGAATCCTTGACGCAAGTCTCATGGCTGCGCGGGCCGAATCGCGGCAACCAGCCGCAATTGGAACGATCAGGATCAGTACGAAAGCAAGTCGGCGCATTGATCTGTCCCAGAAGTCCATGACGTTGAGCTTACCAAAACCATCCGGCATGCGAAACAACTTCCCTCGAGCATTTTTCGCGCGCTGGGCTCTCGCGTTTGACTTTTCTTCAAAGTACCCAATGCTGAAATTGGGTTCACTTCAAGCATTGTTCGCGTGATGCAGTCGATGTCTCGGGAATAACTCGAAGAAATGCGTCGAGAGGATTCGAGCGGCAATTGCAGCAGATGCAATCGAAGCCCGTGCCCCCGAAGAAGCGGACCCGAGAAAATCAGAATTGACTTGAATCGTGAACGTCAATTGCGACCGATTCCACCGGGTTACGAGGCTGTCGCCTCGCAAACCACGCCGCGAGGCTCCTGCCTCGAGTTTCTGCTCGCACAACGCGCTGTGGAATGCCACACTTCCGGCAACTGAACCGGCCGTTTGAGTTCCAGCGTTGAAAAAGGGGACATTCAACATTGCACAAGTCTTCGGAGCGTTTGCCGTCGCTGATGGAGGTGTCGGTTCTGTTTTCGGTTCTAGCAAAAATATGAACTGACACCATTTAGAGCGAAATATGAACTGACACCGTTTCGGATAGCCTTACTTCGCTGTCGCCGGCTGCAACCGGCGAGTCCACTCGGCCAGATTTTCGAGCAGGTGACGAATATACTTTCCGGTCGTCTCGTCGGTCAGGTTGCCGTCCTTGTCAAAGCGGCTGGCAGCGTTTCCGATCATCACTTCCGGCTGATTGAGCGGAAACATGTTCAAAAAAACCATGATCTGACGAAGGTGATATTGTGCTCGCGCGGTGGCGATGTTGCCGACCGAGGCGCCCATGATCGCGGCGGGCTTGCCGTTCCAGGCGCTGTCGCCATATGGGCGCGAGGCCCAGTCGATCGCGTTCTTCAACACGCCGGGGACAGAGTAGTTGTACTCCGGCGTGACAATCAGAATCGCGTCCGCCTCGCGAATGCGCCGCTTGAATTCCACGATCTTCGCGGGCGGGTTTTGCTCCTCGTCCTGATTGAAGCCGGGAATTCCATCGAGCTCGAAAATCTCAAGCGTCATGTTCGGCGGCAACAGTTGCGTCGCTGCCCGCAACGCCGCCCGGTTGTACGACTCGCGCCGCAAGCTGCCCGCGAGACCAAGGATGCGCAAAGGGCTACTCATCGCTCGCTCCTATTCAATAGGCCTGTTCATCGCAGCATGTTATATGCCGGATTTGCGCGAAAAGTGAAGCAGGTCGGGTGAGGGGATCGGGAAATGAGGATGACGCCGCGCTCCAAAATCTGCAACTCAAATCGCGCAGGGCTGGTTCGAGACCGAGCCTGGCAGCTCGGTCTCGACTCACCCTAGAAAACTGATCGCAAATACGAAGATTGATTTGACGAACGCGCAATACAGCGAACCGGAAGCCGATTCGGCGGCGATTCCGCCTGGAATCGCCGCGCAATCGGTTCATCAGCTATTCCACGCGCCTTGCGACAAGGTGAAATCGGCAGTGCCGATCGATTCGCAATTGTCCAGCGAGATCAAGAGCGACTCGGGACTCGCGGGGGTGTAATTGCCATCGGGGATGATGCGCACGTTGTAAGTGGAAAACTGTCCCAATCCGGCGGCGAGATTGTCGAATTCATAGTTTCCGTTGGCATCTGTGAAGGTGTAGACTTCGTTATCATTCAGCACTCCGTCGCCGTTGGCATCCAAGAAGACCTCGACGTTGAACAGGGCATTGCCGTTCGTGTCGGTGACCGTGCCGGTGATGCTGCCATGGGTGCAGATCAGCGGTTGCGACGCGACCGCCCATTCCTCGAAGCCGGCGTTGCCGGTCATGTTGTCGCCGAAGTGCGAGTAGAGATAAACAAAACTGGCCGGGTCGGCGCCGTCGAAATAGCTGCTGGGGATGTAAAGCGCCATGTCGCCCTTGCCGCTGCCCTGGTTGAGACGCGAATTGAGTTTGATCCACTGATCGCCGGTTCGATCCAGATCGTACACCGCGTCGATGCCGGCGAGTTGGTTGTTGCTCATGCCGGATAAGTTGCCGGCGGACGCCACGTAGATTCGAAGGGCATCAAGCGACAGCAACGGTTGATTGGCTTTTTGATTGATGTCCAGCAGGAACTCGCGGAACTTGGTGCCGCCGATGATCACCTCGGGGACGTCGCTCAGCTTCAGCGACCGCGTGAATTGTGGGCTGGTGTTTTCATCGAATTGAAGCGGGCGGGCGTCGGTGTTGAAGCCCTGCTCGATCTGGCCGCTCGTCCCCTTGGCTTGGAGTCGCACAAAGGAATCGATAAAACCGGTTCCGGTCGGTTGGGCATCGATTTGCTTGACGATGACGCCATCGTCCAGCTGAGCGATCGCCCCGTGCGTCGAGAGATCCGCATCGGGGATCGTCGTGGCGGACGGAACCGCGCGATCTTCGAGGTTTTCGCAATTCAAATTCGCGTTATGCAACAGCGTACCCATACGGATTCTCCCGTCGGAAAAAGAGCCTCGGACTTGAAAAGGCGAATCAGGCGATGGGCAAGGACGGGAAAACGGCCGGTTGTGATTTGGGCTGTCTCCGGCTGCGAAGAACTTAGAGCAGGTTTCGGGAGTTGTCAAATCGCCGGCGATAAAAGAACTGTGAATCGAGGCTTTTCCCACGGGAATTTGATTCGTTGTAACCGTTCAGCCGTTTGCCGTAATTGGCTCAGGCAACCGGCAATAAAGTGGCGCAGAATCGATTGCCGACAGCATGAATTCGGTGATGAATTGATCCGCAGATTACGCCGATTGCGCAGATTGGCGAATCGTGCTCTAAAGCGCATTCAGGCGTGTGGATTGGCTTTCGTATTTTCGTCCTTTCGTGTTTTCGTGATCAAGAGGTCCAGATTTGCTCACCGCGCCAAGCCTTCGACGACTTTGATTCGCACCATGTACAGGCTGAGCCAGACGATTGCAGTGAGCGCGAATGGCAGCCCGATGAGGACGAGTGTCCAGAGTGCATCGAGCAAGCATGATTTGACCCGATGGCGAACAACCCAAGTCAGGACCGCGGCGACGACGAATAGCGGCAGCAAGAATGGAATAGTGACCCACCAATAATCCGCGAACCACGCCGAGATGTCGATCACGAGTTGAGTCAGGTTCGGAAGCGGCACGGCGTGCTCTTCGAATAACCGTCGTTTCGCCGGAACCACGAAGATCAACACGACGAATAGCGTGAGCCAGAGTAGCGCGGCGATTACGAGGCGAATTACGGTGCCGGCGATGCTGTTTTTCGTTTCGGGAGTTGCCATTGCGATTTCCCCCCAAGTGCGAAAGGGATGGCAGCCAGTATAAATCACGCCAATCGGACTGTCAGCCTTTCCGTGTCGGGAATTTCGCATATTTGAACTGAGGTCTTACTACACAACCCACAATTCACGTCAGGCAATCGAGAAGGAGCCAAAATGTTACCTCCGCAGTGTATTCGCGGCATTGGCGTTGCGATTTGTCTGGCGATTCCGGCGCTCGCGGTGCGAGCCGAGGACAATCTTCTCTTTCGCAAGGTCGATCGCGGGCCGATCAACCAGACGGTCGTCGAGCGCGGGGAGCTTCATGCGGCGGTCGCCGCGGACATTGTTTGCAAGCTTCGCAATCGCGACGACAACAAACCCGCCACCACGATACGTTGGGTCATCGACGATGGCAAAATGGTCAAGACGGGGGACAAAGTCATCGAACTGGATTCAGCGTTGATCAGGGATCGCGTGCGAACGCTGGAAATCGATGTTGGCCGTGCCGAGGCGAATTTCAAAGCGGCGACAGCGGAGTTCAGGGCGATCGAGGTGTCGAACAAGGCGGACATTCAAGCCGCTCAGTTGGGCGTGGACCTCGCGACATTGGAAAACAAAACGGCGGCGAGTGCGACTTCGATCGAAAAACAGCAACTTGAGGTGAAGGTGCGCCGTGCCAGCCTCGCGGCCGAGCTGGCGAAAGAGCAGGCGGGCGCGGCGAACGAAGCGGCCCAAAAGAAAATGGTTGAAGCAGCGGAGTGCGAGGCGGAAATCGCCAGGCTTGAACTGAAAAAGCTCGCCGATCGCGACGAATTGCAGAAAAAGCAGGGGGAGATGCGAGTATTTGCGGGTCAGCGAGCGCTAGAAGCCGCCAATTCGCAATCGACCGGGCGCACGATCAAGGCCGAAGTGGAGGTGGCGTCAGCCAAGGCCAATTTTCAAGCGGCGCGCGCCAAACTCGATTCGGCCAAGGAAGAATTGGCGGCTTGCATCTTGACGGCGCCCAACGACGGGCTCGCAGTCCATTACTTATCGGAGCAGTCGCGGACCGGCTTTGGATCGCGGCAACAGGTCGTCGCCGAGGGCGAACCCGTTTATTACGGACAGCGGATGCTTCAGATTCTCGATTTGGGACGAACGCGCGTGGCGACGCGCGTTCATGAAACCGCGGTTCGCCGGGTGCGAACCGGCCAAGCCGTGTCGATGCTCGCCGATGCCTTTCCGAACAAAATGATTGCTGGCGAAGTGTCGTCGGTCGGCCGGGTCGCGATGCAGCCGGACTGGCGAATGAGCCCCGATGTGAAGATGTACTCGGTTATTGTGAACGTAACCAAGGCGATTCCCGGGTTGAAGCCGGGCATGACGGTTGAGGTTTCGATTCTGATCGCCAGGAAGGATGCCGTCGTTCGCATTCCCGTATCAGCGTTGGCGATCGAGGGGGGAAGAACGTTTTGTTATGTCAAGGCAAACGACGGCGCCAAAAAAAGAGCGATTCGCACCGGCATTCGCGACGACCGGTTCATCGAAATTATTGACGGGATCAAAGAAGACGACGAGATCGTCGTCAATCCGCGTGCGCTGCGGCACGGAGTCGGCGCGGCGAGCCGTCAATCGACCATTATTGTCGAGAGCCTGAAACCGGCGGATGAAAATGGCGCCGCCGGCCGCCGGAGTTTTGTCGATCGATATGGGCTTACCAAGAGAGACCTCGATTTTATTCGGCGAGTTGGCGGCATTGCGACGATCGTGCCCGAGCGCCGGTTCCCGCAAGAAGTGCGCCGGCAAGGAGCAATTTGCTTCGGCCGAGTCGTTGGTACGACGCCGGCACTCGCCGAGCAGCAATCGTTAAAGCTGGCGAGCGGCCGATTTCTGACGCCGATTGATCAGGCGGAATTCAAGAACGTGGCCGTGTTGGGTGATTCCGTCGCCGAGGCCCTTTTTTCGTCCGAAGACGCGATTGGCCAAACGGTCCTGATCAGCGGTCACATGTATGTCGTTATTGGAGTGTTGGCGAACCAACCGGCAATCAACGGTCGCAACAGTGATGTGATCATCCCGCTATCGACCGTCAACGGCCGGTTTGGCGAGTCTATTATGATTCGCACGAGCCGATCATTTCGAGGCGAAGCCGTTGCGATTCATCGCCTGACAATTGTCGCCGAAAATCCCGATTCTGTCCCGCGAATTCATGAAGCAATTGACGATATTCTCACCCGCCGGCACGACACTCGGGAATGGGTGTTTTTGGTTCCTCGATGACTCGGCCCGCAGTCTACGGCGGCAGCGGATTGTCGCTGAAGAGATACGCCAGCCGGTCGCGCAGTTCCGCGGGCGTTTTCACCAGGCCCGCGGGCATGGGCGAGGTCGGCGTGATGGTTCGCTCCTCGATATCTTTTTTCACAATCGATTTGCGCGTTGCGTCGGGCAGCAGTACCTCGACTTGATCGGTCTCCTCGGCGACGACGAGCCCGGAAATCGACTGGCCGGTTTTCAATTCGATTCGTGACGCTCGGAATGGCTCGGCGACCTGCTTCGATGGCATCAGGATCGATTCCACGACGTAGGGGACAGTGAAGCGTTTCTTGACGTCGGTCAGGCTGGGCGCACCGCCACCGGGTTGCCCCGCGGCGATCGCGTGGCACTTCGTGCAGGCGAGCGAACCGAAGAGTCGGCGGCCGTTCGCGGCGTCACCATGCTTCGCCTCGTCGAGCCAATTGAGCGTGAGAAATTCGGGCGGGACTTTGTCGCCCGATTTGGCCGACTCTCGTAGGCGCTTCGCGAGTTCGGCGCCGTCGAGTTTGTCGGGAAGGGAGATTGAAACGCGATCTTCGACCAGGAAAGTAATCGCCTTCGGCATTCTTGCAACTTTGATTAAAATGTCGTTGCTGCCGGGCTGCAGATTGAAATAGGGTTCGGCTCCGGGGCGAGCGACGACAGGGGCGCCATTGTGGTAGATTAACTCGGGCACCTCAACGGGAACGATTGTCTGCGGCCGGTTGGTATGCAGTCGAAAATAAACGTACGCGTATGGACCGCTTGGGCCTAATTTGAAATCGATATTTCGAAGATCCAATTCTTTCCAGTAATAACGTTGCCCATGACGCACGCACGGAACAGAAAGATCGATCGGTCCGTCCTCCGGAAGGCGGTCGCCCACAGAGCGTCGGCCGCTGGATTGAATTGGACCAAGCACCCAGGCCCGAGTGACAGACTGTGACCGGTTTCGCGCTTTCACGCGCACCACTTTTCGTTTCGCCTCGCGACGTTGCAAGTCGGCGTCGATGTTTTTGTCGCGAAGCAATGACAAATAGTAAGCCGCCTGCGTCGATATCTTTTCATCCGGCGAATCGAGCGCCGATACCAACAGCGCCTTGAGTTTCTTTGATTCATCAAAATTCTGTTTGATCTTCCACCAATCCGCCGTGGTGAAACTGCCGCAGCGGCCGAGCGCCCGCAGGTCGACCTGCTCTTTTTGATCCGCGAAGCTCAGTTTGAAAAAGGCGTTGCCGCTCGAGTAGTTCAGCGGCAAATCCTTGGGCGGAATGAAATCGTTCGGCGGAACTGTCAAGCGAATGCCCGCCGCGAGCACGCCGGCGAGCCGCTTGGCGGGATGTCGATCCTTGTAGAGGTCTTGGATTTGTTGCAAGGTTGCCTGACGGGCCAAGATGCGGACCGCCGTTTGACGCCAATACGGATCATCGATCCAAAGATGGTCCATCAGTCGCTCAATCCTCGCCTCGCGGTCCACGAGCAGCGACAGGCATGCAAAGCGGAACTCGAGATCATCGTCGAGCAACCCATCCGACAGGACGAGAGCCATGCGTGGATTCGATGTGTTTTCGGCCATCGCACGAATCGCATGAGTTCGATACGAGGAAATGCCGCGGTGCGCCATATTGAAGACAGCGACTTGCGAGTCGGAACCCGCGTTAGCCGCGATCCACAGCAAATGCCGGAGTATGGGATCGGTGCCGCCCGTGATGCCGAGCCGCCTCACGGCCTCGGACCGAATATCTCGGCCGCGACGCAGTATTTCCTGATGGGCCGCCGACCTTCTTGTCCAGGATTGACCTGCAAGCTCATCCCAAAGATCAAATTCCGATAATTTCGTCAAATCGACTGGCTTCGGTGGAAGCGCATTTCGCGGCGCGATCATGATCAAATCGCTAACGCAGTGCGGCGAGCCGACATTGCCGGGCAAATAATGAATCGTGGCGAAGATATGATTGTCGGGTCCGACCGTCAGGCCCGTGGGACGGGCGACGCCGTCGCCCATCAGAAATGGCGACTCATCCGCCGTGAACGTTGTGCCTTTTCGCATTAGCGTGTAGCGGTTGATCGAACGCGAATCCCAACGCGACTGGATCAAACGACCGTCATCCATACAGGCCAGCCCGACCGGCACGCCACGGCCAGTGGTGGAAATCATCGGCTCGATCAGGTCGGAGCGTTCGGGGCTCTTCGACGCCATCCAGCCGCGCGGCCAGGCGAAATCGATTCCCGGGGTCACATGCAACAGCCGCCAAAAGCCATAGCGATCGGGGATGCTCTCGTGGTCGTTGTCGTTGGTGAACAAATTCCAGTTTGGATCAAAACATAGTCCGACCGGGCCGCGAAGACCCGTGGCAACGACTTGCAAATGCGCCCCGTCGGGCCGGATTCGCAGCACAGCGCCGGTTCCGGTATAGGGCATGGTCGAACCGTCGGCTAGATGCCAGGTCCAGTGGCCCCAGTGGTCCGGCCGCGCGAAATCGCCATAGTTCAAAAGCGGGTCGCCATGATTCAGATAAAGGTCGCCTTCCGGGCCCCAGGCGAGGCAATGGAAGGTCACGTGCAAATCGAGAGGGATGCCCCAGAGCAATCGCTTCGGCTTAATGCCTTCGCGTTTGACGCGGGCGTCGGGGAGCAGGTAAAGGGCGTTGCAGGTGAGCACGTAGAGATCGTTGCCGCGATATTCGATGCCGATGATGATCGCATCCTGATGAAAATGAAACAGGTCGCGCCGGGGACGATAGCCGCCCTGCCCGTCCGGCTCGAAGACGTACAGCGACTCGCGCCCGCCGACGAATATTTGCCCCTGCGAATCGACTTTGACGCCGATGTAGGTATCGCTTGGCGAGCGATCGATGAGCATCACCTTGTAATTGGGATCCGCCACGGCGTAATCGAGTTTGTCGGGCGAGCTCGGGCCGGCCGGCGATGCGGAAACCGGCGTTGATGACTCGAAAACCGCCGGGTTTTTCAGCTTCGACTCATCGGTGAATTTTCCATTCTTCAGCGAATCGAGATGCCACAAGCCGACGGTGTTTTCATCAGTTTTTGGCGCCGCTTGTGGCGTCGCAGAGAACTCGCGTACCCCACTGGTGATTCGCACTTCATCGACGATGCCGCCACAGCCGATCTCCTTGCCGGCGAGCGAACCGATCGCCAATCGTCCCGCGATCGTTCTGCCATTCTGAAAGGCGACTTTCTGATCGGCGACGGTCTTGCCGTCGATGACCAGCCGCACGCGATCCTTTTCGAGAATCATCGCCAGGTGATGCCAGCGGCCATCGGTGATATCGACATGGGAACGGACGTGGTCGGGCTTGTAGCCGGGCAGATAGGCGGTGAAACCGCCATTGCCGGCCTCGGCGAAGATCTCCCAGTGCGTGGCCGACGATTTCAATTCGTTGGCGATCAGAATGTGATACGGCTTGCCTGCGAGTTTCGCCCAGCACTCGGCGGTGAGCGGCGGTTCGCGATATTCCTTGCGCCCCGCGATGAATGCACCACCCATGACGGCATTCAGCCCCTTCCCGAATTTGCCGTCCGCAAGCGTGTTCGAAGGCGCCGCTGTTTGATCCTGATCGCGCGTCATCGTTCGAATTTCACGATTGGCACACCAGGCAACCGCTCGCCGCAGCATTTCGCGGACTTCGTAGGCGTCGTAAGTCTTTTCGCTATGACCCAGGAGCGACTGAAACACTCGGCCCTTGCCGTAGGTGTAAACCCAGGCCAACGGCTCATCCTGCTTGGTGATGCGCGATCTCGCCGTGATCAGCGGCTCGATCGATTCGGTGCCGTCCTGGCGGAAGTAAAGTTCATCGGTCACCTCGAACGGCTTCAGCCCTTCCGTGATGGCGTGATTCACCTTCGTCGGCTCGACGACGAACAGGCCGAAGGCGTCGTGCCCGCTGGGCGGTTTCGCATGATGATTCCAGACTCGGCGAACAATCTTGCGATACTCGGGCCAGTCGGATTGCCCCGCGTTGGGCAGCGAAAAATGCCAGGCCCCGTTGGCGAAGTGCAAAATCACCAGGCCGCCGCCATTGTGCAGATAATCGATGAACGCTTTTTTCGAGGCGTCGCTCAGCGGCTTTGGCTCCTGCCAGTTGCAATAGTTTTGCACGATCACCTGGTAGTCGCCGAGCTTTCGGCGAGCCAAATCTTCGATGTCATGCGAGATGTCGACCTTGATGCGGGGGTCGCGTTCCAATGCCGCCTTGATCGCGGGCGTGGTCTTTTCCCAATTGTGCCATTTGTGGGCGTCGTTGCCGGCGAAGAGCAGCACGCGGATCGGCGGATCGAGATAGCTAGTGATTTCCTCGTGCGTGTAAAAGCGGGCCTCGACGCCGTCCTTTGGAACCTCAACGTGTGCGGTCCAGCACAAGGAATTTAGGATTAATTCTCGAAATTCGGGATGTTTCCAGTTGTCATAGAAATGGCCGCAAGTGGTGCCGAATCCGCGGCCGCCATCCTCGCGCTCGCGGGCCCAGGCGACGACGCGGCCGTCGGGTTGGCGGCCCGGCAGCGAGGGCACGGTCCAAATCGGCGTCAACCGCGGATCCTTATTGGAAAAGCGAATGTTGTAATAGAACTCTTCTTTCATGGCGAACGGTTTGAGCCCGCGGGAAATCGGGTGCTCGGGCGACGCGATCTTGACCGCCGCTTCCTTCGTCGTGATCGCGGAGTACCATTGACGTTTGCCGTCGGTTTCCCACTGGAAGAAACCGCCGCACCATCGGAGCATTTGTTTCGAATATTCATTGGGCGCGAACGTCGAAAAGTGGAAGGTGACAAAGCCGCAGCCTCGCTTGATTTGCCGCTCCATGAACCGGACTCGCTCGGGACTCGCCAAGTGCGGCGCCTCGGCAAACTGGTCGCCGTCGCGGCCGTCGGAAATCACCATGATGGTGTCGGCGTCCTTGAGCGTACGCTCATCGCGCGGCCAGCCGGAAAGGTGAATTTCGACTCGTACTTTTTCCTTGACGTTGGAGTGCTCAAGCATCACCTTGATGAGGCGTGCCGACCAGCCGTAGTCGTGAATGCCGTTGCCGACCGGCCCGTGGCTCTTCGGCCCGGCGAGAATGACGATCTTTTTCGGCTTGGCCGCCTCGGCGAAGAGCGGAAGCGCAAGAGCAAGCACGGCAAACAACGCAGCGCGAAACATGGCGGGACCTCGTGGGCCGGAGAGAGCAATTGTAAGCCGAACCGATTTCTTCGAGCAGGCGGAGGCAGGCGATGTTCACCGAATGCATCTTCGATCCGCATGGGCTGGGACTCAAGGGAGCGATCGGCGCGGCGAACGGTCCGCCGCTCGTTTTTCTTCATGGCGTGCTGCGCGGCTGGCACGATTTCGCGCCGCTGTTCGCCGCGGTGCAGCCGCGCTGGCAGCCGGTGGCGGTCGATTTTCGCGGGCACGGCCGCATGCCCGGGCCGCCGGCAAATATCGAGTCATCGATTATGTGGAAGACGCCCTGGCGGTCCTCGCCAACGTCGACGAGCCGGCGGTGATCTACGGCCACTCGCTCGGGGCGCTAGCCGCCGCGGCTGCCGCGGCCAAGGCGCCGAAAAGCGTTCGCGCCGTGGTTCTTGAAGATCCGCCCTCCCCGAAATTGTTGAACAATTTCCAACAAACCGGTTTCTTTCAGCAGTTCAGCACCATGAAAGTGCTGGCGGGCGATCCGGCGTCGGTGCCCGAATTGACCCGGCGATTGGCCGAGATTTCGATCGTTATCGCCGACGGAACCTCGCGCAAGCTCGGCGACTTGCGCGACGCCGCGTCGCTGCGATTTTTGGCTCGCTGCTTGAAAGATGTCGATCCGGAAGTATTGACGCCGCTCAACGCCGGGCGCTGGCTCGAATGCTATGAAGTCGAAACGATCATGCGGCATGTCAACTGTCCGGCCATGATCCTTCGCGCCGACGAGGCCAAGGGCGGCATGCTCAATCGCGTGGAGGCCGAGCAATGGGCCGGTTGGATGAGCGACGCCATGCTGATCGACGTGCCCACCGGCCACCTGATCCACTGGATGGAAACCGAAACCACTATACGATTGCTGTTAAGCTTCTTGGAATCGCTGCGTTACTGATCGTTGCGCAAAGAACGTCAAGTTTCTTTAGGGACGAATTTAGGCCCGTACTGTAGCGATCGGACGACCGAAACGCCCGCATTCTTCGGGATTTCGGGAAATTTCCAAATCCGGATCGCCGCATGGACCGGCCCGAAAAAGTTTAACCTTCTTTGCGCAACGGTCAGTAAGCAAGATTCCATTTTCGTAGCGGCGGCATCTTGCCGGCGAACTCGCGGCGGCAAGATGCCGCCGCTACGATGATGCGAACTT
Organism: uncultured Gemmataceae bacterium; assembly: GCA_963815035.1. Classification (GTDB taxonomy): domain Bacteria; phylum Planctomycetota; class Planctomycetia; order Gemmatales; family Gemmataceae; genus JBGQCZ01. The sequence goes on along the minus strand of CAWFFC010000009.1, from coordinate 372,475 downwards.
CGATCTAGCCGCGCTGGTTTGCCGCTCGCGGCGTTGCTGGAACTTCTCCCATGAAAACCGCCGCCGGCACGACTGTGATTTCGAATGGAACACTTGTTGACGGAACCGGTGCGGCGCCAATTCGAGACGGTCTGCTCGTGATTAAGGACGGACGCATCGTTTATGCCGGAGCATCGAACGACCGAGTCCCGATGCCCGAGAATCCGGCGTGGATCGATGCGCTCGGCGGCACCATCATGCCGGGCCTGATTGAGTCGCATTTTCATCCGACTTATTTCAATGTCGCCGCGCTCGAAGATCTCGACATCAAGTATCCGGTCGAATATGTCACGTTGCTCGCGGCGGTGAATGCGAAGCTCGCGCTGGAGTGCGGCTACACCGCGGCCCGCAGCGGCGGCAGCCTGTTCAATATCGACGTCTGGCTGAAGAAGGCGATCGAGAATGACCTGATTCCCGGCCCGCGATTGGCGGCGAGCGGCCGCGAGATTTGCGGCGTCGGCGGCCTCATGGACTGGAACCCCGACTTCCGCAAGATCGGCATGGAGGGGCTGGTGCTGCTCGTCAACGGCCCGGACGAGGCCCGCGCGGCGGTCCGCAAGCTGGTGAAGGACGGCGTCGAGTGGGTGAAGACCTACCCGACCGGCGACGCCGCCGCACCGGACACCAACGATCATCACACGCTGTGCATGACCTTCGAGGAGATGAACGCCGTCGTCGCCACGGCCCACAACCACAGCATGAAAGTGACCGGCCATTGCCGGGCGACGCAGGGAATCAAGAACGCCCTGCGGGCCGGCTACGATACGCTCGAGCACGGCACGTTCATGGACGACGAGGCGCTCGACATGCTCGCTGGAGCGTAACACGCCGGTCGTCCCCGCGTTGCAATTCGAATGGGCGAGCATCGAATATGGCCCGCAGTTCGGCATGCCGCAAGCCGTCATCGATGGCCACAAGGAGACGCTCGAAGGCGGAGCCGAAAGTGCTCGCCGGATTCTGAAAGCCGGCGGTCGACTCGGCATGGGCGGCGATTATGGCTTCGCCTGGACGCCGCATGGGACCTACGCCAAGGAACTGACGCTTCTTCGTCAATTACGTCGGTTTCTCTCCGATGGAGACGCTGGTCTGCGCCACCAAGACCGGCGCGGAAATCCTGGGCCGCGAAAAAGAAATCGGCACGCTGGAGGCGGGAAAACTCGCCGATGTGCTGGTGGTCGATGGCGACGTGCTCGCGCGACATTCGTGTGTTGGAAGATCGCTCGAGTTTCGTCGCCGTCATGCAAGGGGGCGTGGTGAAGGCGGGGAGACTGGCGGGAACGGCCCATTTTCGTCCATAAAAACTCCCGGCTCCCTGACAGGCTCGACTCACTTCACTCACTCCTTCCCATCACATTGCCGCGCGGGCTACAATAAGGCATCCGAGATTATTCATTCCAGGCAGGGAATTGAGGCATGGTTCGCGAGAAGATGGCCGTCGAGGAAATGTCGTTTCAGGACTTGCAGGCCGAGGCGGAGGGGGTGCGCTCCCGTATCAATCGCTTTCGCACGTCGCTGGGGCGGTTTTTCGTCGACAAGCAGGACATTATCGATTTGATGGTGGTGGCGTCGATCGCCCAGGAGCCGCTGCTCTTGGTCGGGCCGCCCGGGACCGCCAAGTCGGACCTGGTGTTGAAATTCAAGGATGCGCTCGGCGTCAGCGAGGACGATTACTTCGAATACATGCTGACGCGCTTCACCGAGCCATCAGAAATCATCGGGGCGATCGATATTAACCTGCTGCGCGACGGCCGCTATGTTCGCATCACGCGCGGGAAATTGCCGACCGCCCGCGTCGCCTTTCTGGACGAAATCTTCAAATCGAACTCGGCGATTCTGAACATTCTCTTGACCATCATCAACGAAAAGAAGTTTTATCAGGACGGCATTCCGACGCCGGTGCCGCTGCGCGTGCTGTTCGCCGCGACGAACGAGGTGCCCGAGCAGGGCGAACTGGCCGCCTTGAAGGATCGTTTCGTCCTCAAGATCGAGAGCCGGTCGGTCAGCGATGAAAAGTTCCAGGAACTGATCGACATGGGCTTGCAGTCGGAGTCGTACCGGAATTTGAACCAGAAGCCCTGGGTCGAAGGTCATTGCACGCTCGATGATCTGCTGATGGCGAACCGATACTTGACGTTCTTGTTTGCCCGGAAGGTCGCTGATGGACGCAATAGCGAGGAACAGAACGATCGGAATCTGTTCTTTCCGGACGAGGTGTTCCGCGAATATCAGCGGCTGATCAAGACGCTGATGCGGGAGGATCGGGTTTTCGTCAGCGATCGCAAGCTGGTGAAGCTTTACAAGCTCTTGCGGGTGCGCGCCTGGCTCATGTCGGGCGGCACGGTTCGCCGCGATGATTTGAAACTGCTCGCCTACCTGGGCGAGACGCACAATGAGATTGAGCTATTGCGGAAGAAAGTGCCGCAGTTGCTGGGCGAGGGGTAAGCCCTTTCGGTTACGATTGGCGGAGAATCTACCCGTCCATATTCCCTCCGATTATCGTGAAGATTGAACCACTGGTTCCGGAGGGTGCATCATGGCTGTCAATCTCACGCCGCAGTACCACAAGGCCGAGGAGGAATACCGCTCGGCCCAAACTGCCGAGGAACGGCTCATCGCGCTGCAAAAGATGTGGCAGGAAGTGCCCAAGCATAAGGCCAGCGAGAAGCTGCAGGCGGAGCTGAAACAGAAACTCAGCCACGCCAAGAAGGAAGTCGATCACGAGCATCGGACCGCGAAAAAAATCGGCGTCAGCTACAAGATTCCGCGGCAGGGCGCCGGGCAGATCGTGCTGGTCGGGCCGCCCAACGCGGGCAAGAGCCAGTTGCTGACCCAATTGACAAAGGCCAGCCCCGAGGTGGCGGCCTATCCGTTTACGACGCGCGAGCCGCACGCCGGCATGATGGACTGGGAAGATGTGCGCGTGCAACTGATCGACACGCCGCCGATCACCGCCGATTTTCTTGAGTCATATGTGAGCAGCATGGTGCGGGCGGCGGACGCGGCGCTGCTCGTGGTCGATTTGGGCGACGACGACGGACCCTTCGCCGCCGAGACCGTGATCGAGCGACTGGCTGCGGTCAAAAACGTGTTGACCGGACAGCCTCGGACCGACCCGGACGACTACACGACTCATTACACGCGCACGATTCTGGGCGCGAACAAGATCGACGCCGAGGGCGCCGCGGATCGCCTGGCGATCGTCAACGAGATGTTCGCGGAGCGGTTTCCCATTCATGTGTTTTCCGCGCAGCATGGGCAAGGATTGGAGGAACTGCGCGATTCGCTTTACAAGTGGCTCAATGTCATTCGCGTTTACGCGAAGGCGCCGGGTAAGCCGGCCGACATGAAAGCGCCGTTTACCGTGCCGGTGGGCAGCACGGTGCACGAATTCGCCGGGCATGTGCACAAGGATTTCACCGAGCATTTGAAATCGGCTCGTATCTGGGGCACTGGCGTTTTCGATGGCCAATCGGTGGGACGCGAGCACATTGTGCACGACAAGGACGTCGTCGAATTGCACGCCTAGCTCTTTCTGATGGGTGTTTTTCGGAAATAAGGAAGGCAGGAACGCAGGAGAAAGACTAAAAAAATCGACGGATCGTTCTCATGCTTTCCTGCCTTCCTTTTGAATCAGGGAGGGCCGAGTTTCCCGGGAGCCGAACATGAAACAGCTTTTCGCAATACTAGGATTGGTGCTCCTCACAGCATGCGCAATCTCTGGCGAACCGGTGCGGCCATTCAACGGCACGGATCTGAGTGGCTGGAAATTTCGCGACAAAAACAAGAACACCTGGATTGTCGGCCGCTGCCACATGGACGAAAAGGATCATTCAAAACTGGATGTACGAGTGATTCCACCACAGGCCGATGGCGGGCCAGGCGTGCGCGAGATGATCGCGCCCAAGCCCGGAACTGACATTTACACCGAGTCCAAGTTCGGCGACTGCAGGGTCGAAGTCGAGGTGATGATTCCCAAGGGCTCGAATTCGGGCATTTATTTGATGGGCGAATACGAAGTGCAAGTTCTCGACAGTTATGGAAAGGAAAAGGTCGGGCCAGGCGACATGGGCGGCATTTACATCACCGCCGCGCCGCGCGTGAACGCATGCAAGAAACCAGGTGAATGGCAAAAGTTTGTCATCGAGTTTCAGGCGCCGCGATTCCAGAATGGCACGAAGCTCGCCAACGCCAAATTCCTGAAGGTGACGCTGAACGGAAAAGTCATTCACGAAAACGTCGAGGCGCCGAAGCCCACAACTGCGTGTCTTACTGGCAAGGAATCGCCGACCGGCCCGCTGATGTTCCAGGGCGACCACGGCCCGGTTGCGTACCGGAATCTCGTTGTAACGCCAGTCGAGAAGTGATTCTTCGTTGGAATTTGTGATTTGGATTTACTCCGGAGGAGTCATTGTGGGTCAGTTATCCGGTCGTGTGGCGTTGATTACGGGAGGCGGCAGTGGTGTTGGATTCGCTGCCGCGAAGCTCTTTCTCCACGAAGGCGCGAAGGTCGCCATTGCGGGCCGCAACGCCGAGAAACTCGCGGCCGCGGCGAAAGAGTTGGGCGGCGGACCCAATCTGCTCGCCCATCGCGCGGATGTCACCGATGCGAAGCAGGCCGAGGATTTGGTTCGGCTCACCACCGATAAATTTGGCCGCGTCGATGTGCTGATGAACAACGCGGGGATGAATATCAAACAGCGCTCGGTGAGGGAGTTAACACCAAAAGTTTGGCGGGAGATGGTGGCGGCGAATCTGGATGGCGCCTTTTATTGTGCGCTGCTGTTTTACCGCAGATGCGCGAACGCAAGGATGGCGTGATCATCTGCATCAATTCGATTTCGGGAAAACGCTCGGGCCCGCTTGGCGGCGCGTCCTACAACGCGGCCAAGTTCGGTCTGGCGGCACTGGGGATTTGCGTCGCGGCGGAGGAAAAGGACAACAACATTCGCGTCTGCAACATTTTCCCCGGCGAAATCGACACGCCGATTTTGGAAAACCGGCCCACGCCGGTGACCGAGGAGCATCGGGCCAGAATCTTGAAATCGGAAGACGTGGCGGCCGCGATCCTATTCGTCGCCGCGCTGCCGCCGCGCGTGTCGGTGCCCGAATTGATCATCAAACCGACGTCGCAGCTTTACATTTGATTGTGATCGGATTGCGATTACGTTTCGCGCGGCCTGACTCGTGCGCGAAACGTAAACGGGCGGATTTTAACGTGACTCGACCACTTCGATGACGATACAAGAGACATTGTCCTTGGAGCCGCTGTCGAGCGCCAGTTGGCCGAGCCCGTCGGCGCAGGCCTGCACATCGGGCTGCGAGAGAACGAAGCTGAGGATTTTGTCGTCGGGCACGGCGCCGGTGACGCCGTCAGTGCAGAGCACCAGGCGGTCGCCGCCCTGGACTGAAAGGACTTTGACTTCGGGCCCCTCGCCAACTTCGCGGGTGCCGAGGTATTTCCAAAGCACGTTCTTGAAGCGATGCTCCTTGGCTTCGGCCGGCGTGATGGTCTTGGCTTCGACCAGGGCTTGAGCCAACGAATGGTCGACGGTGAGTTGTTCGATTTTCTGATTGCGGACGAGATAGGCACGGCTGTCGCCGACGCCGGCCACGAACAGTTCGGAACCCTTTCGCCACACGGCCATCACGACCGTGGTGCCCATGTTCTTCATCTCACGGTCCAAATTGGACATGTGGATGATTTCTTCGTTGGCCTGAACGATCGACTTTCGAACGATTGCCTTGGTGGCATCGGAGCCGTTGGCGGCGGAAAGGCCCTTTCGCAGTTCGCGGGGAATGACCTCGGTGGCGCGTTTGCTGGCCACTTCGCCCGCCGCCTGCCCGCCCATCCCGTCGGCGACGATGCAAACGTCGAGATCCGGGAAGTGCTTTACGTCGATCGAGTCTTCGTTATTTTCCCGGTAATTTCCCAGGAGCGTGCATTTGCCTATGTTCAGCTTGAGGGCCATCGGCCACCTCGTGCAGTCGGATGATCGGACCACGATGGGACCGGGTCGGATCGGCAGTCCTCCAGGCGACTCGCGGCACTTGTCCGCGCGGCGATGTAGGGACCGAACTCCTGGCATTATCGTACCATGTCTTTTCCTGGCACGATAGCCTCGTCGGCCATTTCCCATCATTCAACTATATGCGAAAAAACGCGGCCTGCCAATCGCGCCTGGCGTCGCATCTTACGCGATCCGACCGTTTGGGCGAGCCTTTCCGATTTTAACGTCTTGAAATAAACTGAGTGGGCAACAAGTTGCCATTTGGAATGGAGTCCGCCCGCATGGACGCGCCGCGACTGACGCTGGTTCACGATTGGCTCACCGGCATGCGCGGCGGCGAAAAGTGCCTCGAACCGCTTTGTCGGCGGTTTCCCCAATCCTCGCTTTATACGCTGATTCACGCCGCGGGCCGCGTTTCCCCGGCGATCGAAGCTCTGCGGCCGCGGACCAGCTTTCTGCAGCGCCTGCCGCAAGTCGATCGCTATTATCGCAATTTGCTGCCGCTGATGCCCGCGGCGATCGAAATGCTCAAGCTGCCGGCCTCGGATTTTGTGCTGAGTTTCAGCCATTGCGTCGCGAAAGCAGTGCGGCCGCCCGCCGGGACACCCCATATTTGCTATTGCTTCACGCCCATGCGATATGCCTGGCACCTGCGCGAGTCCTATTTCGACGGCGGCCGGTTCGGAAAATTGAAACGGCTCGGATTAAAGCGGCTGTTAGCGTGGCTGCGTGACTGGGATCGATCCACCGCTGAGCGCGTCACCCATTTTGTGGCCATCAGCCGCACCGTGCAGGAACGCATTCGCGAATGCTACGGGCGCGAGAGTGGGGTTATTTATCCGCCCGTCGATACGGACTTTTACACTCCGGACAACGCGCCGTGCGCGGATTTCTACCTGTGCGTCTCGGCATTCGCACCGTATAAGCGAATCGACCTGGCGGTACAGGCCTGCCGCAAACTGGGCCGGCGTCTGATTGTCATCGGCGCCGGTCAGGATGCAGCGCGAATTCGATCCCTGGCGGGCCCAGGCGTGTCATTCCTGGGCTGGCAACCGGACGAGGTGATTCGCGGCCATTACCGCCGCTGCCGGGCATTGCTGTTTCCCGGCGAAGAAGATTTCGGCATTGTGCCCGTGGAAGCGATGGCCTGTGGCTCGCCTGTCATCGCCTATGGCAAAGGCGGGGCCACGGAAACAGTCATCGGGACCGACGCCAACGATCCGACGGGGCTTTTCTTCGCCGAGCAATCGGTCGAATGCCTTGTCAATGCAATCGAGTGCTTTGAACGATCAAGCGATCGGTTCGTCGGGTCCGCGGCGCGGCGGCAGGCGTTGCGATTTCGCGGTCAGCGCTATGAAGAGCAACTGCTGAACTATCTCGACTCGATTTGGCGACCGGCCAAAAAGAAACCGCTCGCGGCCTGACGACCGCAAGCGGTACAACTTCACAACAATTGCCCCACTAGCCGACCTGGGGAACCTTCTTCGGCGGCTCGGGCATTTTCTTCGGCGGGGCAACCGGGCCTTGCGGACCCGTCGGCGGGGGCGCCGCCGGCGCACAGCACGGCGTGCAAACCGCGACCTTGATCGTCCGCTGAACCGGCACGGTCACGCATTCACATACAACCCGATTCACCGTTTCGGTCACATAATTGACCTGCTGAACCGGACGCATGCCCTGGCGTTGCACCGGCACGCACTGGACCACATTGTAAGTGACCGGGGTAACCACCGGGACGGTCTGGCAGACGGTCCGCATGCCCTGGCGTTGCACCGGCACGCACTGGACCACGTTGTAAGTGACCGGAGTGACCACCGGGACGGTCTGGCAGACGGTCCGCATGCCCTGGCGTTGCACCGGCACGCACTGGACCACGTTGTAAGTGACCGGAGTGACCACCGGGACGGTCTGGCAGACGGTCCGCATGCCCTGGCGTTGCACCGGCACGCACTGGACCACGTTGTAAGTGACCGGGGTGACCACCGGGACGGTCTCGCAAACGGTTCGCATGCCCTGGCGTTGCACCGGCACGCAGTTCACGACATTGACCGTAATGGTGTTGGTGACCGGAACGCGCTCGTAAACGGTGCGATTGCACGGAACATTCTGCGTGACCGTGGTTCGAACATACCGCGTGCAGCAAGTGCACGGGTCGCAGACCGGCACGCACACGGTCCGGCAAACGGGCCGCATTTCCGTGACCTGGCGAGCGACGCAATTGAAAGTCGTGATGGTGCGCGGCGTCGGCGTCACCGTCTGCTGCATTTCGGTGTACGTGTACGGGACTTGCCGTGAGACGACTCTGTACGTGGTGCAGTTCTGAGTGACGGGCCTGGTCACTTGCTGCATTTCGGTGTACGTGTACGGGACTTGCCGCGATTCGACTCTGTACGTGGTGCAGTTCTGAGTGACGGGCCTGGTCACTTGCTGCATTTCGGTGTACGTGTACGGGACTTGCCGCGATTCGACTCTGTACGTGGTGCAGTTCTGAGTGACGGGCCTGGTCACTTGCTGCATTTCGGTGTACGTGTACGGGACTTGCCGCGATTCGACTCTGTACGTGGTGCAGTTCTGAGTGACAGGCTTGGTCACTTGCTGCATTTCGGTGTAGGTGTACGGCACATTGACGGTGGTGCAAACGGCGCGTTGGACTTGGACAGGAACGGTCTTTTGGACCATGCGAGACTCGTTAACCGTGATGATTCGGTCAACGTAGCTGATCTGCATGGCACAGGGATTACAGCATCCGGTGCTCGGCATGCACGGGTTGCAGGCATTGCAAGCCGGCTGGCAGTCGCAGCAGGACGATCCGCCGCGACGTCCAAGGGCGTTTGCCGGCAGCGCACACGCTGCCGCCACTCCTAATACCAATGCCAGTACGCTCAGGCGTCTACTCATGGTGGGGAATCCTATTGAAAAACAGGGTGGGTCAACTCGAAGTGAAATCTAGAGATGGCAAGATAGGGAAACAAGTGCGAACGTGGCTATTTTCCCGGTTTTTCCTGAGAAAACGATTGCGCCAGGCGTAAGGAATACTGAGACGTCGATTTCAATGTCGGACGTATTGCGGCCGATTGACCGCGAGATTTTTTTCGATTCGGCGCTGGCAACCGTGCGCCTTGCCGTTTACATTGACTTCACCCCTTACTGATTCCCATCGGAGAACCTCTCATGAATCGTCGCGATCTTCTTCGGCAGGCCGGGCTGGCGACAGCGGCCCTGGGCGCCGGCGCGTTCCCTTTCAGCTGGACGGCCCGGGCGGATGAACCCAAAGAAGGAAAAAAGAAACCAAAGCTGCTCGTGTATACCCGATCGCAGACGTTCGAGCACTCGGTGGTGCGTCCGGCGCGCGGCAAGACCAAGTCGCTCGTGGAAGAAGTCGTCGCGGATTTGGCAGGCAAACACAACTTCGATTACACGTACACCAAGGATGGCCGCATCTTCCTGCCCGATTCAATCAAGGAGTTCGATGCGTTTTTATTTGAAACGACCGGCGACTTGACCAAGGAGGGCGGCGACCGGCAACCGCCGATGCCGCCCGAAGGCAAGAAGGCTTTGCTCGACGCCGTTCACGCCGGCAAAGGCTTTGTCGGCTGCCATTGTGCCTCGGACACCTTCCACAGCCATGGCGGCCAGTGGGAGAATCAGTCGGTCAAGCAGCGTGACCCGTATATTCAGATGCTCGGCGGCGAGTTCATTCGCCACGGCCAACAGCAAAAGGCCTGGATGCGCGTCGCAGATAAGCATTTCCCTGGGATCAAGGGACTGGATGATATTCAATTGCTTGAGGAGTGGTACTCGCTCAAGAACTTTGCGCCGGACATTCATGTCATTCTCGTCCAAGACACGGAGGGGATGAAGAATCTGGACTACGAGCGGCCGAATTATCCCGCGACCTGGGCCCGCAAGCATGGCAGCGGCCGAGTGTTTTACACGTCGCTGGGCCATCGCGAGGATGTCTGGGAAAACCCCAAGTTCCAGCATTTGCTCGCCGGGGCGCTCAGTTGGGTGTTTGGCCTGGTGGATGCCGAGATTCCGCCGAACATGAATGCCGCCGCGCCCAAGGGCAGCGAACTCCCCAACCCCAACAAGAAGAAATAGTTCATGCACTTCGCTTGCGGCCTTCGGGCCGCAAGCTTTTTATCACCCGAGGAAGAAGCACATGAAGACGTTTGCCATTGCCTGCCTGTCACTTGTCCTGGCGACGCCCGCCTTTGCCGATGACTGGGTCAAGTTGTTCAACGGTAAGGATCTGACCGGCTGGAAGATTCCGTCCAACACGAACGGCGATTTCGCGAAAATCATTCCGATCAAGTCGAAAAGCGGAGCCGTGACCGGCTACGACGCCAAAATGAAAAACGGCGACACCGTGGCGCTTTGGCGGGTCGAGGACGGCATTCTGATCGGCAGCGGACCGCACAGCCATCTGTTCACCGATCGCGGCGACTACACCGACTTCCAATACAGGGTTGTCGCGATGATCAACGATCATGGCAACAGCGGGCAGTATTTCCGCGCCAAGTTCGCCGGCGGCTTCCCGCCGGGTTACGAAGCCCAAATCGACGCCACCCACGCCGATCCGATTCGCACCGGAAGTCTGTATCCCGACGGCCGGACCAAGCTGGGCAAATACAAGAAACAGATTTGCGTCATGAACATCGCGCCGCACAAGCCAGACGAATGGTTCACGCAGGAAGTGACCGCGAAGGGCAACCACATCGTGATCAAGGTGAATGGAAAGACGACGGTGGATTTCAAGGATCCGGAAAACACCTACACGAAAGGCCATTTCGCGCTACAAGGCCATAATCTCGGAACCGTGGTGAAATTCAAGTCGGTCGAGATGCGCGAACTCAAGTAGCAGTTTAAGAACACAAGCGGGACCGGTCCCGCTTGTCATTTTCTGGTCCGTGATCCGGCCAAATGTGTCGATTGCGCAGCCACATGCCGCGTGAGCCGGTGTAAGGGCGCCACAGCGCTGCTGCGCGACACCAAATCTGTCATCTTACGCCAAATCCGGCTGAAACGGCCTGTTTCGCTGCGGCATTCACCAGCGAACTGCGCCTCAGTTCTTGATCGGCGCGGGCGGTGCGGCGGGCGCCGCCGGGACGCTGTCGAACAGATTGGTCGCGCTGCTCATGACGGCGTCGAGCAAGCCGTCGATGATCTTCGCCGACACTCCCGCCTTTTGATGCTGCCGGACATTAAGTACCAGCGCATTGTTCTTACGCGTCATGGAAACGATCAACGGCGGCATCTCCCGGATCAAAGGCTCCATTGTGTTGCGAAGTTTGTCCGCCTTTTCGCGAATCTTCGCCTTGTCGGATCCATCCATTTTGCCATTGACCCAGCGCCGCTCCTGGCCCAATTCGGCGAGCCAGTCGGGCAACCGGTTGCCCCAACGATACATGCCCACAAACGGCGATTGTTCGTGCGCTTTCAACGTTTCGGCCAGCCTCGTCTCGCTCAAAATGCTGTCCTTCACGCCGCCTGCCATGGAGGCGGCGACCAGTTTGCGATCGAGCCCGAAGACCAGCGACGAACCGCCGCGGCCATAATGCAAAGCCGCCTTCCAGGGAAACGCTCGGCCCGGAACGGACCGGACCTTTTGGCCATGAATGGTTTCGGTGACCGGATCGATCGGCTCGCCGGATGCCAATCCCAGCAAGGTCGGCACGAGCCTTTCAAGTTGCTCGGCGGCGGCCACGTCTTTGGCGTTGACGATCAACATCGGGGCGTCCATGGCCCCTTTGGGCAACTCCTGTTTCGCGGGCATCGCCACCGTAATCGATGCGATCCGGCCGAGAATGTCTTTCCCGATGGAAGCCTTGATTTTTTGCTCGATGCCTTTCGCCTGTTCGCTCGGCTTCGCGCCGTCCTTGCCGACGATCGTATCGGCCAAGGCCAGAAAGCGTTGATATTGCTTCTCGCCATCCTTAAGAGCGAACGTGAACAGGCCGATCGAGTCCTTCGGCACGGCTTTGATTTCGGCCAGCGAAACATGCTGATCGCCGATCAGTTCGAGAATCGGGCTCGACGTGCCGGGCCGGTTCTTGACGTCGACCTGGAAATCGATCGAGCCGTTGACGAGCGACAAGCTGGCGGCCGCATAGCGCATCGCCTTGGGATTGAGCAGTTCGGCGAGGGCTCGCCGTGCGATCGGCGGGTAAACATTGTCCTTGCCCTTGAAAAGGCCTTCGATCACTTCCAGCGATCGGCCCGGATTGACGAACGCAAAGATTCCCGGCCGTTGGCGAAGACTCGCCGAGTCGGGGAATCCCAGGGCGCCCGGCAGCGACAGCGCTTTTCTTGCCCCTTCATCCTCTTGATGACATCGCTGACGGTTTCGACGCTGCTGCCGACGACGATCACCCCGGGCGGCATCGCGAAAATCGGGCCGCTCGGCTTTTCCGGCGGCTGGGGCACCGGCGGAACCGCTCCCCCTGGACCGACCGCCTGGAAAAATCGCGACTTTTCCCAATACAGCGTCACGCCCTCGACCTTGCCCGCGGCACGAATCGAAGGGTCGGCCGTCATGTAGACACGCATGATAAAATTGGGGACGTTGCTTTGGCCGGCCAACAAGACAAAGGCATATTCCGGTTCGTTCTTGGAGCTAATGCCGGTGATGGCAAACGCCGCGCCTTGCATCCGCTTGTATTCATCGAGCGCCTCGGGCCCGGCGAACGCGCTGAACATCGCCACGATTTCGCTCATCATGAAGTAGCCGTCGCCTTTTTTCTCGCGCCACTTGGCCATGAAGGCGGGCATATCGTCGACGACTGAGCCTTTGACGAACGCCGAGAGCTCATTCGCCAAGTCGGCCGGCTTGGTCAGCTCGACATACAACAGCGGATCGGGCGGAAATAGATTGGCCAGGTCGTTGACGGCCGCCGGCTGGGGCGCTCGCGGCTGACGCCGACAAGATCGCGGCCGCAAAAGCGAAAGCAAGAATTCGGCGAATCATGGGGCGTCCTCTCGGTGTGAATTTGCCATCCCAAGTGTATCTGACAATTTGGCGAATTGACAGCGAAAGTAATTCGGATCGCCGCATGCGTCATTTCGTAGCGGCGGCCTCTGGCCAGCGGCGGCCAGAGGCCGCCGCTACGAAAGCGACTGCACCAGCAGCGTCAGCCCTATTGCGATCAATCCGATGTGAACGATGCGCAGAAAGGCGCGGTGCTCTCATGCGACGGTTGGCGACGCGGCCCAGGATGACGGCCGCGATCACAACCGGCAACGCCAGCAGATAATAACGCGTCACTGCTCGAACCCAGAGTCCGGCGATCGCGTAGCCGGCGATCACCATCAAACTCGCCGGCAGGAAATAGCCTTGGAGAGTAGCCCGGAATTGTTGCGGCGACCAGCCGCGCAGCGTGCCATAGATCACTAACGGTGGACCATTCATGCCGTAGGCTCCACCTGTGATGCCCGCGATGAAACCGAAGATCCACGCGAGGCGGTCATCTTTCAATTCCGTCTGCCGGCGGTTAAGCAGTGAGAAAGTCGAGAAGGCGATAATGACGACCGCCAGAATTGATTTGACCGCGCGCTCGGTGCGAGTGTCAGAAGGAGCAGTCCAAGCGGCGTTCCGAACAGCGTGGCGAGAACCAGCCAGCCGGCGCTGCGGAAGTGGACGTGCCGCCAATCCTGCGCGATGATGACCGCGGCCACGGTGATTGAAACCAGCACGGCGACCGGCGCCGCCAACTCGACCGGCATGATCAGCGCCAAGATCGGCACGGCCACCAGCGCCTTGCCAAACCCGAACGCCGACCGGATAAACGTGGCGACGAAGAGAATCGCCAATACGAGGATGGTCGTGGCGTCGGCGATGGCGGGGGCTCCTCGACGTCCTTGCACGGTGGCAAAAGATCCATGAATTCTGATGTTTACGGGTTCAGGACGATTTCGCCGACCGGACCACGGAAAAGCACTTCCAGACGATTGAGCACGTCGCTGCCCGAGAATTCGTTCCGAGCCAACGAAATCTGCTTGGAGCCGGCATGGATATTCTTGGCCGTCGATGTATACCCAGATTCGAAAGATGAGAGTTGCCGATGATCCGCCGGCGACTCCTTGCATCCGGCCTGGCCTACCCTGAGCCGGGTTGAGATTCGAGAGTTGAAAATCTGACCAGGGAATCGCACTCGCATCTGCCCCCGTATCAGCGATCACCTGACTCAAAATGACGCCACGCGATCCGCGGATAATGCGAAATTCAAGAGACACGACGGGTAACGCCTCGCCAGGATACGACAAATCATAAGCAAAACTTGCTCGGCGCATGTGCGCGTCGGTTCACTCTCTTTGCCGACGCAGACGACGAACGGGTTTTTGCCGGAATCCTCGGCGGCATCAAAGACCGCGACTGGGCTGCTTCCCGAGGCAATCACTTTTCCATTGGCGAAGCCGACCCATTGTCCTTGGTACTTGCCAAGTAACTGATCACGCACCGCCCAGTATTCGGCCTCGTTCCTGCGCCACTCAGGATTGATCTGCGAGGCGATCTCAGGGGGCAATTCATCGGCAATGCTTTTCATTGACACCTCGAAACGGATTGCGGCAGTTTTCCTTATTTTACCATCACTTCGCGCTTGTTGAACAATCGGTCTCGGCAACTTCAGCTTGTTACGCCACGCCCAGCGTGACGCCGAGCGCCAGCAATGCCAGCACGATTAGCGCCACCAGTGCGAAGCGATAGTTTCGCGAGAACGCCCAGCCGACAGCGAGGACCGCGACGCGAACGACCGGCGTGGCCATAAGCACGATCAGGCCTAGGCGCATCAGGGCGGAGCCGTGACCGGTAAACGCATCGTGGATTACCTCGCCAATCTGTGGTGGCTTCGGTTGGGGGGCCAGATGGCCGTGGACGATGGCCAGGATGAGCCCCGATCCGAGAAGCAGGCCGCTCAGGCTCACGCCTAAGAGCAGGCTCCAGTGGACCAGGTGTTCGAGCCGGTGGGAATCGTTTCCGTTCGCCATCTTTTCACTCGACTCCCGAGATTGCTCGATAGAGCATTTGCAGTGATACGGCCAACAAGACAATCGCAAACAGCTTCGTGATGATTTTGCCATGAACGCGATGGCTGACTTTGGAGCCGATCGCGGAGCCGCCGAGCACGCCGAGCGTGACCGCGGCGGTGGGGGCCGGGTAGACTTCGCCGCGGCCATAGTAAAGGAAGGCGCTGGCGGCGGCGGTCACGCCGATCATGAAATTCGAGGTCGCTGCGGCGGCACGAATCGGAATGCGGCAGACCAGGTGCAGCGCCGGGACCTTGAGTACGCCGCCGCCGATTCCAAGCAGTCCGGAAACGTTCCCCGCCAGAAACGAGATTCCCAGACCGGCGCCGAGTCGATGCATTCGATAGCGAACCACATTGCCGGTCCGCTCATCCGTGTAGCTGGCGCCGAGCGCTCCGAGCGATTCAGACGAATCAGTTTTCGTGTCGTCTCTCGACGCACTCGCGTTGTTGTCGTTGCCCGCTTCCTTGGCGCGGCCGCGCCACATCATGAACGCCACGGGCAATAACACGGCGCTAAAGAGGCCCTCGAGCAAGCGGGGGTAAATGAGCACCGCGGTCAGGCCGCCGGCAATCGCGCCCAGTGCGGTCGCGACTTCGAGGGTCATGCCCAAGCGCATATTGGCGGTGCCGCGTTCGACGTTGGTGCTGGCGGCGGCGCTCGAAGTCGCAATGACGGTGACAATGCTGGTGGCGACGGCATGGTGAATCGGCATTCCCGCGGCAATGACGAGCATGGGGATGAGAAACACGCCGCCGCCGGTGCCGAGGATGGCGCCGAGCACGCCGGTCGCCGCGCCGGCACATACAAGCAACAAAAGCAGACCGGGCGAGAGTTGCATTTCGACGCCTTTCGTGATGATCAATCGAATGGCACGATCATTGTTCTACGAGCCAAGCATATCGCAAGAAACGCGGCGGCGAGTTTGAGGGCCTGCATGATTGGCGCGATGCGGCTGCCGGTGTAAGATGGGGTCCATGTCCGAGCTTTTTCGCTGCAACAATGGCCACGAATGGGACGACGCGACGCGTTCCGGCTGTCCGGAGTGCGGCGCGGAAGTTGAGGCGGACGAATACCCGGACGAGATGCCGCCTCCGCCGCCCAGGCCCTTGCCGGGCTCGACGACGTTCACGATTGAGGCGGCGTCACCGGCAGGCGGTGAATTGCCGCAATTGCCGCACTATGAAGTGCTCCGAGTGCTTGGCCGCGGCGGAATGGGTGTGGTCTATCTCGCTCGCGATCGCAAACTTCAGCGAATGGTCGCCTTGAAAATGGTCCTCTCGGGCCCGCATAGCGCCCTCGAAGAGTGCGCCCGCTTTCGCCTCGAAGCCGAAATGGTCGCGCGGCTTCAACATCCGAACATCGTACAGATCTTCGAGGTCGGCGAGTGGAATGGGCAGCCATATCTCGCGCTGGAGTATGTCGAGGGCGGCAACCTCGCCCATCATCTTGGGCGGCCGCTGGCGATCCCGCTCGCGGTGCGGCTGGCCGAAACGCTCGCGCTGGCCGTGCAATACGCCCATGATCGCGGCGTGATTCATCGCGACTTAAAACCGGGCAACGTGTTGTTGTCCGCCACCGGCTCGGAACGCATCGAGTCGGCGGTTCCCAAAATCACCGACTTTGGCTTGGCCAAGCGGCTGGACGCCGAATCGGCGGCGACGCAGACCGGTTCGATCCTGGGCACGCCCAACTACATGGCGCCGGAGCAGGCGGCGGGACGAGTTAAGGACATTGGCCGTCCCACGGATGTTTACGCGCTGGGGGCGATTCTTTACGAATTGCTCACCGGCCGGACGCCGTTTCTCGGCCCGACGCCGATGGAGACCGTGCTGCATGTCATTCATGACGAGCCGGCGTCGCCGAGATTGCTCAACCCGAGCGCGCTGCGCGATCTGGAAACCATTTGCCTGAAATGTTTGCAGAAGGAGCCGGCGCGGCGTTATCAAAGCGCGGCGCATTGGCCGAGGACCTGCGGCGATTCGCCGAGGGCCGCCCGATTCTCGCCCGGCCGGTGGGAGCGCCGGAGCGTGCTTGGCGGCTCGCCCGACGAAATCCCATTGCCGCGACTTTGGCCTTGGCCCTGGTCGCTTCCTTGCTTCTCGGCATCGTAGTCGCGACGTTTTTCGCCGTTCAATCCGCGCGGCGCCGAGCGAAATCTGGAGATGAAGAAAGTCGCCGAGCGCGGTCTTTATCTCGCTCGAATGAACCTCGCGTCGCGTGCCTGGGAGGAAGGCCAGATCGTGCGCGTTCTGGAGCTACTGGAGAAGACGCGGCCCGAAGCAACAGGCGGCATCGATTTGCGCGGCTTCGAATGGCATTACCTTTGGCGTTGCTGCCACGAGCACGATTTGCGCGTGATTCCGGCGCACGCGGCGTCGATCGCGCAACTGGCCTGGTCGCCCAAGGGAAACATTGTTGCCTCCGCCGGCAAGGACGGACTTGTCAAATTGTGGGACTCGACGAATGGAGAATTGCTCGCTGAACTCCGCGGACACGATCGCCCCGTTTGCAGCGTGGCCTTTTCGCCGGATGGAAACACCCTCGCCAGCGGCGACGAGTTGGGAGGGGTGCGCATTTGGAATCCGTCCAATCGCGAATGCATTCACAAGCTCGAATGCGACAAGTGGCCGGTTCGTTGCCTGGCTTTTTCCGCGGATGGTTCGCGGCTGCTGGCGGCCGCTCTCGAATCTATTTGGCGGTGGAGGACGAGCGATTGGAAGGGCGGTCAAATGGACAGTCCTCGCGGCGGCGTGATCTACGGCCTCGCTTGGGCCAAGGGCGATTCCGTGATTGTGACCGCCGGCTCCGGCGGGCAAGTGATGTTTCGCGATGCGGAATCGAATTCCGCCGCCACGGTTCGGGCCTCGGAAAGTTATCTCTCGGCGTTGGCCGTGTCCGCGGACGGCAAATTCGCCGTCAGCGGCGGGCTCGAGGGCCGGATCAAGATTTGGGACGTGGCGACACATGAACTGGCGAAGGAGTTCTCAGGTCTTGCCGGCGATGCCGCGTCGCTGGCATTTTCCGCCGACGGGCGGTTCGTGGTCTCGGCGGGAGTTGCCGGGGCGATCAAGGTGCGCGACCGCCAAACCGCCGAAGAACGAATCATCGCGCATACCGGCCCGGTGGAATCGTTCACATTGTCGCCGGACCAGAAAGTGGTCGCGATCGGCGGGCCGGATGGAATGATCAAGTTTGCCTCGATCGATCTTCATCCGCCACGGCAGCCGGAACACTCGGCCCGGGTGTACGCGGTCGCGGCCTCGGCGGACGGACGAACCGCGGCCAGCGTCGGCCGCGATGGGACCGTGCGCCTGTGGGATGTCGCGAGCGGAGAACCACTCGGCGAATTCGTGAAAGGCTTGAAATCAATTTGGTGTGTCGCGTTCAGCCCGGATGGCGGCCGGCTCGCCGTGGGCGACAACACGGGGCAGGTCAGCATCCGGGACGTCGCCGCGAACGGAATTGGCCGCCTGGAGAGCACATCCAAACGCGGTCTGGGGCCTGGCGTTCTTTCACGACGGCAAGCGGCTTGCGACCGCCGGCTACGATGATTCGTCGATTTGCATTTGGGACATTGAGTCGCGGACAAAACTCGCGACTTATCGAACGCGATCCGATCGAGCCTGGTGCGTTGCAGTGAGCCCGGATGGCCATCTGATCGCGGGTGGCGGTTCGAAGGGCGATATCACCGTCTGGGATGCAGCGACCGGAGAGCCGCGGTTTGCCTTCAACAAGGGCGATGGTTGGGTATGGTCAATCGCGTTTTCGCCCGACGGCGCGACGCTTGTCGCGGGAATTGAAAACGGCACGATTGCCCGCTGGAACCTGGCGACCGGCGATCCGTTGCCTGATCTCCCGGGGCATCACGCCATCGTCCGCACGCTCGGTTTTTTCCCGGACGGGCAGACGCTGTTTTCCGGCGGCGAGGACGGCATGATCAAATTGTGGGATTTGGCCAGCGGCGAGGAGCGATCTCGGATTATCGCGCATGACGGGTCGGTGCGTTCGGTGACGGTTACAGGCGATGGCAGGACCCTGGTTTCCGGTGGGAACGATCGCCGGGTCCGTTTCTGGCGAGCAGGATCGCGATGATTACTTGAGTCGATCCAGCGCCGTCCGGCAATAACGCAACAAATCAAGCGCTTTCAGTTCCTGCTCCAATTCCGCGTGCGATGCGCCCTCGAGCGACGCCGCGACTTCCTCCAAAAGCAGTGCGGCGAATTTCTCATGCGCCCGCTGCTTGGTCTTGCGAACCCAATCCGCGCTGACTTCCTTTTTCAATTGCTGACTGATCAGCCTTGCCATCTCGGGAGACTGAGTATCCGGCTGCTCGGCGTGCGCTCGCAGCACGGCGTGATACGCGGCGTTCGATTCCGCCAACGCTTGCCAGGTGCGATCGAGAAGTTCCTCCTTCCAGGAGGCATCAAACGCATCGTGCGATTCGGGCAGCGTGGGAGCCGCGATCTGTTGCGGGAGCGGCCCCGGCGCGGCTTGCCGGCGGCGATGAAAATCGGTCACCAGATGAATCAGCGAGGTGCGAATGTAATCGCGAAATCGGCCCCGCTCGGGCGAGGCCCGGCCATAGTCGCCGCGAAGGAAGCGCAGGGCAAATTCCTGGCACAATTCCTCCGCCAACGCCGGATCGCGAAGGGCGCCGACGAGATAGCGATAGGCGGCCCGCAAATAGCGCTCGACGAGCAGGTTCCAGGCGTCGGGCGCGGCGCGACGCCATCCGGCGGCGACTGCCGCATCATCGTCCACATCGTGCTGATCCGGCTCAGCCGTTGGTCCAGGTCAGGCGATTGCATGTCGCGCCCTCGTGCCGACGAGCACAGTCTAGCCGATTGGCGATGAGAGTTGAACAAATTTTCCTTTCCACAAACCTTCACGCAATAACCGCTGGTCCGGCACCAGCCGATTGCTATATCTGATTGCGTCCGGCGAGTCGCCGGGTTTCAGGTCTTCTTTTTCTCACTTCGGAGCATGTCATGCGAAAGGCAATGTGGATCGGTGCGTGCGCGATGCTGTTGGCGGTTGGAACGCTGGGCGCGGAAGACAAGCAGACCAAATTCGATCCGGCCAAACTGGTTGGCGACTGGAACTATGTCTCGGGCGTGAAGAATGGCGAAAAGGTTGATCCCGATCATTTGAAGAACAAAGTCGTCGTCACGAAGGAAACCTTCACCCTGACCGGCGACATGAAGTTCGTCATGAAGTACAAACTCGACACCAAGAAGACTCCGGTCGGCATCAAGCTTGAAATGACCGAAAGCCCATTCGGCGCCGGCGCCAAGGCGGTCGGCATCATCTCGGTCGAAGGCGACGAAATGAAACTTTGCTACGACCCCGAGGGCAAAAAGGCCCCGGAGAAATTCGAAGCCAAGGCCGATAGCAAGCATCACTTGTTCATTTTGAAGCGGGCGAAGTGAGACATGGTTCAATCGTGGCACAGGATTCCAGTCCTGTGGTTTGAGTTCACAGGATTGGAATCCTGTGCCACGTTGTCGGTCGTTCATTTCCCCCGAGCCGGTTTCAGCGCTGGCGCATCCAAATCGAGCCGATAAAGCATCTGGTTGTAGTTGTAGCGCGGCGTCCGATGCGGGTTGCCGGAAAAATCGTTGGTGTAGGTGCCTTCGAAGTGGATCGTGCGGCCGCCGTCGCGGTCGAGAAATGCGTGATGGCAGACGTTATAAAAGGTCTGGCGATCGTGCGTCACCACCTTGACCGCCTTGGTGAACGGGCCGGTGGGATGGTCGGCCTCGGCGTACCAGACTTCGCCCAAAAGCGATGAGTTGCCGCCGATCTCTCCCGCCAGCATCACCCAGCGCCTGCGATACTTGTTCCAGCGCACCGTGCCGCTGTGCAGCACGATTCGTTTGCTGGGATGGTTCGCGTCCGCCGGGCAAAAGCGGGCATTTTCGGGTTTGATCTTGGCGGCTTTCACCCAGGCCGACTCGGTTTTTGAATTTGTCGGCGGCAGTTTCTTTTGCCAACGCCAACCCGGCTTGCCATTGGCGTTGATTTTCGGACCGTCGTCTCCATTGACACAAGTAAACGCCTCGTATTTCGACGGATCGAGCAGGCTTTGCAAAGTTGCTTTCACGCGGACGTTTGGCGTCGGGCTGCCAAACAAGAGCCATTTTGTTCCATCCTCGTCCAGCACAATCGGATGTCCGCTCGGATGCCGCCAGGTTTCGTTGAGCGGAAGCTGCTTGAGCGGTTTGAAGATTTCCTTGTCGTTGTCGAAGATGGCAATTCCTTGTTCGTACTCTTCGCCGAGGCCCTTTCGCCGCGAGTAGTGGGCGACCAGTTTCTCTTTTCCGTCGGCGTCCGGCACGACGCATAGGGCGCCGATCCAGACCACGCCTTCCGGCCGTTCGGGCAGCGGCATCATGGCTCGGGCGAAGCCGTCCTTGCCAACGAAGTAATTGAATGCGATGCCGCCGGCCGGATCGGTCTTGGAGTCATTGGGATCGAAAATCGGCGTGGTGGCTCCCGCCATGCGAAACAGGCCGAGCGGATATTCCATGCGGAGCGTGTCGCCCCAGAGCCAGTAGATGCGGCCGTGATAAATCGCGGTCTGCACCGAATCCTGCCCGGCGACCTTCCCCGGATCGAGCGGGTCGGGTAGCGGAGTCATGTAACCGAGCAATACGCTATCGCGATACAGCCCCTCACCGGTCAGTCGGCACAAACGATCGGCGACGTTTCGCCGAGTCATTTTGATCTCAACCGGCTTTCCGATCTGCGGAGTGACGCGGACGCCACGGAAACCGAAACCATCCTTCGCGACCTCGTAGCCGTGACTCTTGACATAAAAGAAAACCTGCCGGCCCAAGAGACCGGGCTCATGAAACGCCACGCGCCCGGCGTTGTCCGTGACGAAGATCTGGCTGTTCGTCGTCTCGAGTTCGACCAGCGGAATGCCGCGGCCGGTCGCGGCATCGACGACGCGGATTTCGGCCCAGTGCGATGAGAGAGTTGGGGGTTGGGCCGAGACAGCAGAAATCATGACGTGGATGTACAGAGCCGCAACAATTGGAAGAAATGAGACTTCGTAGGTAGATGATTTGTAGCGATTGAGCATGATGATTTCGTGCCTTCTTGCCGTAGCGAGATTCATCCGCCGTCCCGTTCAATGATCGCGGTGAATTCATTTTTCATGTCGGCCGCCGAATTCAGTCTAGCAAAACTGATTATGCTGCCGGCCACTGGAAGCACAATCCATAGCCATCCGGGTCTTGCAAGTAAAGCTGCTTCATGCCGTAGCTGGTAACGATCGGTTTCTTCAATTCGATTCCGTTCCCGGACAGGTAATCGTACGCCGCGTCGATGTCGGGGCAGCCGATGAAGAGGCCGGTGTCGGCGTGGGCGGCGACGCGAAAGAGATCGGGCTTCGGCGGGCGTTGAGGCGATTCGTACGCCGTGTTCAGCATTAGCTGCACCTGATCGAACCGCAGCAGCACCCAGTTGCACTCATCGCCGGGCGACGACTGCATGGCGACTCCGAAGCCGAGCAGGTCGCGATAGAACCGAAGCGACGCGGGCATATCGAAAACTTGAATTAGCGGGCAAAGGCCCTCGAGCTTCAACGCCATGCTCCGATCCCCATCAGATTTGTTCAATGCAATTTGCTGAGCACTATACCGCGAAGTGCCAGTCGCGTACGTTTTTATTTTCGGCAAGTTGACTTTGCCGATCGCGAATGAGAAACTAACCTCCCCGTAGCGACGGAATCAACCCCAAGCTCGCCCGTCCGCCCCGCCGACCGCACCCATCACGAGGATTGTTTCATGATCACTTCATATCGATTCGGCAGCCGATTTGTTTCCGTGATGGCCATTCTGGGTTGCTGCTGTTGGCTGGTCGCGCAGGACGCGGACAATCCCAAAGAAGTCATTCGAACGTTTCGGGGCCATCAAGAAACGGTATATAGCGTGGCGGTGAGCCCGAACGGCAAACAACTGCTGACCGCCAGCTTTGACAAGACGATCAAACTTTGGGACATCAACTCCGGAAAAGAGATTCGCACGTTCGGCGGTGACAAGGGGCACCAAAACCTGGTGCTCGGCGTGACGTTCGCACCGGATGGCCGCACCTTCGCGAGCGCCAGTTCCGACAACACCGCCCGAACCTGGGACGTGCCACTGCTCAGACCGATTCGCGAAACCGCGTTGACGGAGGCCGGGACCACGGCCGCCGTCAGCCCCGACGGCAAGACCGCCGCGGCCGGCGCGAAGGATGGCTCGATCGAGGTTTGGAACCTCGCCGGCGGCAAGGATCTGTTTACTTTGAAGGGCCACGTGGGGGCAGTTTCTGGATTGACTTACCATCCGGCGAATTCGCAAATCCTCGCATCCGTGGGCATCGATGGAACGTTGCGCTTCTGGAACCTCGGCGATGGCAAACCGATCGCGGTGATCGGTGCTCATCCCGGTCCGGTCACCGCCGTGCAATTTGCTTCGAACGGCAGCACAGTTTATACGGCGAGCATGGACGGCATGGTCAAGGCGTGGCAGTTTCCGGCGGTCGCGCCGCGGCCGATCCCGCATCCGGAAACGGTGCGCGCCGTCGCCTATGCACCCGATGGCAATGCGATGGTCACCGCCTGTCTCGACAAAAACGTGCGGGTCTTCAACGGCGACGGCACGCAAACATTGCGAACGCTGCCGGCGCCAAACCCGGCGAATTCCGCGGCGATTTCGGGCTCCGCCGGAAACGCTCTCACGGCCGCTGGAACGACAACCGGCCAACTGCTCATCTGGAGCAACGACGGCAAACTGGTATTTCAAGGGCCGGCTCACGCGGGCGAATTGACGGGGATGGCATTTCATCCGAATGGCAGCCAACTGGCGACAGTCGGCGCCGATGGCAATCTCGTGATTTGGTCGTTGCCGATTGCGCCAAGCAAAAACATTGCTCAACCCGGTCAGGTCAAGACGGCGGTAATCAGCGCCGACGGCAAGCGCGTGCTGACGGCGAACGCCGACAATCAAGTGCGAGTTTGGGCAACGGCCAACGGGCAAGCCGAAAAGTCATTCCCCTTCGCCGCCACCGTGCTCGCCCAGAGTGCGGATGGAAATTCAATCGCCACCGCGGGCCCGGAAAATGTCATTCGTGTGCAACGCCGCGACGGCAGCGGCAAGGCGAGCGAATTGCCTAAGCAAACTGGCGTGGTCGCACTCGCGTTCCACCCGAACGGCTCGCAACTGTTGGCGGCATATTCGGACGGCAACTTAAGACTCTGGTCGTTGCCATTCGCCGCCAAGGATCCAGAGCCCGTATGGCAGGCGAAAGTCGCCGGCGTCCGCTCGGTTGTATTCGAACCGAAAGGCAATCAGTTTTTTACGATCGCGAATGACAAGTTGTTGCATGTCGGCGACGCCAAGACCGGCAAGGAGCAAAAAGCAATTCCCGCGCATGATGCGCCGATTGCGGATCTGGTGTTTAGCGCTGACGGAAGTCGTGCCGTGACGCTCGGCGAGGATAAGACCGCGAAGATCTGGACGCTGGCTGACGGCAAGCCTGTAGCAACGATTCCGCTTCCCGGCGTGCCGCAGCATGTGGCGATTTCGCCAAACGGGGCGAAGCTGGCCGTCGCCATCAAGACCGAAAAAGGCGCGGTCGTCAACATTTTCGATGTCGCGAGCAAGAAGCGATTGCAGTTTTTCGACGAGTTGCCGCCGGTGCTCGACCTGGCATTTGCGCCTGATAATCGCGGCCTGATCGTGGCGACCGACAAAACCGTTCAACTGTTGGATTCCTCGGTCATCAATGTCTTGGAAATCCACAAGGGCGGTGCGACCGGAATCGCATTTTTGCCCAACGGGCACGCCGTCACTTGCGGCAAGGATAAGGCCGTGAAGCAATGGGACTTGGCGACGGGGAAAGAAGTGCGGACGATCGCGACGTTGCCCGACGCGGTGAGCGCAGTGACGGTGAGCCGCGATGGCTCGCAAATCGCGGCCGCCGCGGGCAAGCAGGTCAAGATCTGGAACGCGGGCGACGGCAAGGAGATTCGCGCTATCTCTCATCCCGCCGAAGTCATTTCGCTCGGCTTCAATCCCGATCATTCGCGACTCGTCACGGGCACGACGGATAATCTGGCCCGTGTGTGGGATTTGCAAACCGGCAAGGAGTTGGAGTCATTCAGCCACGGGGCGGCGATTCATGGCGTGTCATTCAATCCCGCCAAGCCGAATCTGGTGGCGACCGCCACCGCGGACAAAACCGCCGCGATTCACACCACTACGATCACGCGCGCCTGGTCTGCCTCGGCGACGCCGATCCGGGCGCTAGCGTTCAGCCCCTCGGGGCACCTCATCACGGCGGGCGACGACAAGATGGTCCAGGCCTGGAACGCGAACTCGCCGAAGCCGGAGCGGACCTTTGGCGGCGCCGGCGATGCGGTGTTGGCGGTCGCCATTTCCAAGAACGGGGCCCTGCTCGCCGCTGCCGGGGCGGACAAGATGATCCGCGTTTACAGTTTTGGCGACGCCAACTTGATTGGCGCGTTCGCCACCGCGGCGATCGTGCGAAGCCTGAGCTTCCATCAGAATAACAGCACGTTGTTGAGCGCCGGCGACGACAAGGGTGCGACGCTGTGGAACGTCGCCTTTCAGCCGGGCAATCCGCCGCCAGCGACCTTTGGAAAGCCGATCCAGTCGTTCGCACATCCGGCCGGCGTGCGCGATGCCGCCATTTCATCTGACGGCAACACGGTCGTCACCGCCGGCGACGACAAACTCGCCCGCACCTGGAAAGTCGCTTCCGACGGGCCGATCAAGAGTTTTTCGCACCCAAATCTGGTCGACTCGGTTGCCTACGATCCGAAGGGCGATTTACTTGCGACATCGTGTCATGACGGCAAAGTGCGAATCTGGGACATTAAGAAAGGCTCGGCGCTGCACACGATGATTCACACAGTGCCCGATAATAAGAGCCAGCAGCCGACGGCGGTGTATTGCGTGGCCTGGAGCCTCGATGGCAAACATTTGGCCTCGGGCAGCCTGGACCATTCAATCAAGATTTGGAACTCGGCGGACGGCAAGCTCGTGAAGGAGATCAAGGGGTTTGACGAAAAGACCGCGCCCAAGGGACATCACGACGGCATATTCTGCATCGCCTATTCGCCGGACGGGAAACAGATCGCTTCCGGTTCGAGCGATCGCACGATCAAGATCTGGAATGCCGCCGACGGGAGTTTTGTCCGCGAGTTGGTGAATCCGAATCTGAAACCGTCGCCGATGCAGACGCCGGCGGCTCATCCCGGTTGGATCTACTACCTGCGCTTCAGGCCGGATGGAAAACTCGTGAGCGTCGGCAACGCGCCGCGGAACCGCGGCTATGTCGCCGTCTGGAATCCCGCGGATGGAAAACTCCTGGCGTCCTCGGAACTCGCAATCGGGCGCTTTTATGGCGTGGCGATGGGGCCGAATGGAAGTTTGGTGGTCGCCTGCGGCCCGCGCGGCCGCCAAGTCCCGCTGGCCGACGCGGTGCTGTTGAAATTAGCCAAGTGACTTCGCGTGCGGATACTTTGCTGTTTTGACGGCTTCAAGATCTTTGCGCCACCGGGCGATTCTCTCGCCGCGATATTTCGCTGTCATGCCTTCGTAGTAGGCATCGCCGGGCCGGCGTGAATCGGCACGCACCACCAGGGCCGGCAACGGCGGAATTTTCAGTCGCCGGCACTCGCGCCCGATTTCCCAAAGTGAGGCGTAAAGGTCGCGATGGCGAGCGGTGATGTTCTCAAATTCATCCGATTGATTACGAAGTTCGCTCGCAAGTTCGCCATAAGTGATTCGCGGATCGGCGAGTTTCAGGCGAGCTCGAAGAATCGTATAAACGGCGGTCGCGAGTGGGGACATCGTCAGACCTCAGAGAATTCGGTCAAGCTCGTTTCATTCTCGGAAACTGCTGCGCACATCCAATACAACAGCAACATCGAAACGAACACGGCGAGGATGACATGAATTTGCTTCAGCAATCCGACCCCGAAATCTGGGAAGCCATCCAGGGCGAACGCAAGCGGCAGCAGGAAGGCTTGGAGATGATCGCGTCGGAGAATTACACCAGCCCGGCGGTGATGGCGGCGCAGGGCTCGGTGCTCACCAACAAGTACGCCGAGGGCTATCCCGGCAAGCGATATTACGGCGGCTGCGAGTTTGTCGATGTGGCCGAGCGGCTGGCGATCGAACGCGTGTTGAAACTGTTCGGCGCGGAAAAGGCCAACGTGCAACCGCATTCCGGAGCGCAGGCGAACATGTCGGTGTTTGTCGCCGCGCTTCAGCCCGGCGACACCATTCTCGGCATGGATCTGGCCCATGGCGGCCATCTCACGCATGGCATGAAGCTCAATTTCTCGGGCAAATATTTTCGCGTCGTCGGCTATGGGGTCCGCAAAGATACCGAGCGGATCGACTACGATCAATTGGCGGCATTAGCCCGCGAACACAGGCCGAAGCTTGTCATCGCCGGGGCCAGCGCCTATTCGCGCGAGATCGATTTCGCGAAATTCGCCGAGGTCTGCCGCGAGGTCGGCGCCCTGCTGATGGTCGATATGGCTCATATCGCGGGGCTGGTGGCGGCCAAGCGGCACGCCGATCCGGTGCCCTACGCGGAGTTCGTCACCAGCACCACGCACAAGACGCTTCGCGGTCCGCGCGGCGGTTTCATTCTTTGCAAAAGCGATTGGGGAAAGAAGATCGATTCCGCGGTCTTCCCCGGCGTCCAGGGCGGACCGCTTATGCATGTGATCGCCGCCAAGGCGGTCGGGTTCGGCGAGGCGCTCAAGCCGGGGTATCGCCAATACATCGACCAGGTGATCGCCAACGCGCAAACGCTCGCCGAGGAATTGAAGCGGCTGGGATTTCGCATTGTGTCGGGCGGCACGGACAATCATTTGCTGCTGGTGGACGTGACGGCGCGGGGATTAACCGGGCAAGTCGCGGAAACCGCGCTCGACCACGCCGGCATCACGGTGAACAAGAACAAGATTCCATTCGACGAACGGCCGCCGCTCGATCCGTCGGGCATTCGAGTCGGCACGCCGGCGCTCACGTCGCGTGGGATGAACGAATCGGAAATGCGGACCATCGCCGGGTGGATTGGCGATGCCTTGGGCCATGCGGACGACGCCGGCGCCCTGCAACGGATTCGCGGCAAAGTCTTCGAGTTTTGCCGGCAGTTCCCGGCGCCGACGACGGCGGAGTAAGGTCGTCGAGTCGAAACCGCTATTTCAAGAAATTCAAGATGAACACGGCTACAAAGATCGCAAGCGAAATCGCAAGACTGATGCCGACATAGATCGCGATCGCCGTGTTGTTCGACCGTCCCGACTTGCCGTTGTAGGCGGTGCCGCAGTTGCGGCAGCGCACGTGGCTGAGCATCGCCGGGCCAATCAGCCCGCCCCACCAGGTGAAGCTGACGCGCTCGGCGGCGTCGGCGTCGCACTCCGGACAGCTGTAGTAGCCGGAGCGGCCTTCGCGAATGCCGCGGCGCGAGCGCCGTCGCCGCGGACGGTCGTCATCATCTTCTTCATCGTCGTCGTCATAATCGTCGGCTGGCCGGCGCCGGCGCGGGCGACGCGGTTCGTCGTCCTCGTCATCCTCGACGGCTTGGGCGACGGGGATGTCGTCGTCATCGTCCTTTGGCTTGGCCCGAATCCCAGTCGACTTGGCACTCGGCTTCGCCGGCGCTCGGGCTGCCGGTTTCGTCGTCGCCGCCGCCTCATCGTCCACGACTTCAAAGCCGGATTCCTCCACGGCGTCAAACTCGGTTTCGACGTCGTCATCCAGCTGCCGGGATATTCACCGCTTGTTTGCAGCCGGGGCACTTGCCGCGCTTCCCGGCAAAATGGTCGGGCGCCGTGATATTCTTTCCGCAATGGGAGCAGGAAAACTTGATCATCGACGGCTGCCTCTTGGCAAATCTCGACTAAATCGGAGTCCCGTGGCGATCATAAGAATAGTACATATTCGGCACGCGATTGACTTGTCACCACGCCAAACATTTTGCGCGGATTTTGCCGTTTCATCTCCCTTGCAAAGGGTTCGGCTTTTTTGGCAGCGCCCGCTGGTATACTATTCAGGACGCCCCAGCGGGTAACCGCGGCGGATGCCGAGCAGGAGAAGGACGTGAGCACAGTCGCAGAGCGGCAAATGCCTGCAATTCCGGCGGGCCCCTGGCCGGGGCAACCGGCCAGCGAACGGCTTGGCCCGCGATTACTGAACTACTTCAAAGCGCTTTTTGGCGGACCCGCCCAGCGCCGGCTCGGCCGCGCGGCCCTGCAGGTCGACCAGATTCGATATTGGGAATCCGAATTCGAGAAGCTCGGCGAAAAGGAACTGCTGCTGAAGGCCAAGCGGCTGCGCGGGCGAGCGCACGGCGGGGAAAAACTCGACAAACTCCTGCCCGAGGCGTTCGGCATGGTCTGTGTCTCGTCGCAGCGGACGCTGGCGATGCGCCCCTTCGACGTGCAACTGGCCGCGGGCGTGGTGCTGCATCGCGGGGCGATCGCCGAACTCGCGACCGGCGAAGGCAAGACGCTCACCGCCGCGTGCCCGGTCTTCCTCAACGCGCTGGTCGGCCGGGGCGTTCACGTCACCACGGTCAATGATTACCTGGCCAAGCGCGACGCGGAATGGATGGGCCCCGTCTATGAAACGCTCGGTTTGAGCGTCGGCTTCCTGCAGCAAAAGATGGCCGACGCCGAACGCAAACAAATGTATCAATGCGACATCACCCACGGTACGGCCAGCGAGTTCGGCTTCGATTTTCTCCGCGACAAGCTAAAATTGCAGGGTCAGGGGGCGAGCCAAGGCGCCTCGTTATTATCGCCCTGGATGAATGGCGACGATGAAAATCCCCGATCGATCGATCCGCGGGTGCAGCGCGGCCATCATTTCGCGCTGGTCGACGAAGCCGACAATGTCTTTATTGACGATGCCCGCACTCCGTTAATCATCGGCGGGCCGACCCGCGCCGCGACGCCGGAAGAATGCATTGTCTATAAATGGTCCGACGGCGTCGCGCACAATGATCCCCAACGAGCACTTTTTCCTGGAAGAGAAGAAAAACAAGATTGAGCTGACCGATGAAGGCCGCAAGCTGATTCGCTGGTCCAATCCGCCCAGCGGCGAACATTCGCACGCGATGGACAAACTTCACGAACATGTGGAGCGGGCACTGTGGGCCCATCATCGCTACCGCCGCGATCAGCATTACATGATCGACAAGGACAAGGTGGTGCTCGTCGATGAATCGACCGGCCGCGCCCAGCCCGATCGCCACTGGCGCGACGGCATGCACCAGGCCGTCGAAACCAAGGAAGGCGTGACCATCACCAAGGCGACCGATCACGCCGCGCAGATCACCTATCAGAGTTACTACCGGCAATACAAGAAACTGGCGGGGATGACCGGCACCGCCGCGCAGAATTGGTTTGAACTCTACCGCGTCTACAAGCTTTGGGTCGTGTGCGTGCCGACCAACAAGAGAGTGATTCGCCAGCAATGGCCGGACCGCGTCTTTGCAAACGAAGACGCCAAATTTGCTGCCGTCGTGGAAGACATCAAGCGATTGCACGACCAGGGCCGCCCGGTGCTCATCGGCAGTCGCTCGGTGGACAAATCGGAAAAGCTCAGCGACATGCTCAAGGCGGAGGGCATCGACCATGACGTTCTCAACGCCAAGTTTCATGCGCAAGAAGCCGAAATCGTGGCCCGCGCGGGCCAACTCGGCAAGGTGACCGTGGCGACCAACATGGCCGGCCGCGGAACCGACATCAAGCCCGATCCTGCCGTCGTCCAGTTAGGCGGGCTCCACGTGCTCGGCACCGAGCGGCACGAGGCGCTACGAATCGATCGTCAGTTGGCCGGCCGCGCCGGCCGCCAGGGCGACCCGGGAAGTTGCCAGTTCTTTCTTTCATTAGAAGACGAATTGCTTGAAGGGGTCGGCGAGGACCGCTATGCCGCGCTGAAGAAAAAGGGTCAGCAGGGCGGCAATTCCGACTGGCAAAGCTACTATTCGCTATTTCGCAAGGCGCAGAAGCGCTCGAACGCAAGCATCGCCGGCAGCGAATCGACCTGATGATGTATCACAAGCAGCGCGAGGAAATCTTGAAGGAACTCGGCGCCGATCTACATGTCGATTAAGCCGCGCCGTCCATCAACGGTCCCGCGGCGGTCGGTCGGGCGGTTCACCGGGGCCGCCGCCATGTTCGCCGGGCCCGCGTCCAAACATTGGTCCGCTGAACTTCTTTCCGATCATTTCGTTCCACCGATTCAGTTGTTCCGGCGTGAGAATTTTCGCGACACGCTCATTCGCATCGATCAGACGTTGCCCGCGGTCCTTCCGGAAATCGCCGCGCGGGCCGCCGCGATGCTCGCCGGGGCCGCCGCGCCGCTCCGGCGGCGGTCCGGGATAGAACATTTCTTCCTCGATTGCTCGAATCTGCTCGCGCTGCTCCGTGGTCAATTGCAGTTCCGCGGCGATCTTGCTATCCCGAAAGGCAGACGGTCCCTGCATTTGCAAATTGATTTGGTTCAAGCGATTCAACTGCGATTCGGTGAGAATCCTTCGCACCCCCGCGTCGGTGTTCCGCGCCTGATCGAGGAACAGATTGCGACGCTTCTCGGGCGTCAGTTTCCTGAAATCGTTGAAGGTTTCGTCTCGGTTCTTCTGAACGCTCTTGGCTAGTTGATCGAGTTGCTCGCGTTGTATCGCGCTGAGTTGCAGGTCGTCGATCACGGAGGGTTGGTAAAGCCGGCTGAACTGACCAGCGCCTTGCAACACGGCCAAATCGGCAAGAATTTTCTGCACGCGCTCCCGCGTTTTGACCAGTTCCGCCTGCTCCGGATCATTCTGGCGTTGCTTGATGAACTCCTGATAGTAAACGATGCGCGGTTTCAAGCAGGCGTTTTCGCAGCCCGTCCAGAAATGGCTTGTCGGCGAGTTCTTCCTCGGCGAATTGAATCATGTCGTCCGCCGCGCGACGCGCCATCTGAAACCGCGCCTTGGCTTCCTGCGCCCGTTGCCGTTCCAAATCATACGCCTGTCGCGTTTTTAACTGTTCTTGCGCGACTTCCAGCGCTCGTTGCCGCTCCAGGTCGTACGCCTTTCGCGTTTTCGTTTGTTCGTGGGCCACAAGGGCCGCCGTAATGCCGAAGCCGATCATTCCGAAGAACAGAAAGAGCACTGCCGCGCCCACGATCGAAGGATGCCGCCGCATCCATTTTCGCGATCGATCGATCAAACTTGGGCGACGCGCTAGAATGGGAACTTCGTCGAGAAAGCGGCGCAAGTCGGCCGCGAACTCGCCCGCGGTGGCGTAACGGTCGCCCGGATGCTTCGCCAGCGCCTTGAGCACGATCGTTTCCAGTTCCACCGGAATCGATCGGTCCAGTTTTCGCAACGGCTGCGGATCGTCGTTCAAAATCTGGTGCAATAGCGATTGCCGGTCGGCCGCCTGGAAGATCGGCCGGAGCGTCAGCAATTCGTAAAGCGTCGCGGCGAGTGAGTAGACGTCGGTGCGGTGATCGACGAGCACGCGGTTGCCGGACGCCTGCTCCGGGCTCATGTAGCGAAGCGTGCCCATGATGTCGCCGGTCTGCGTCAGGCCGGCGTCGGCCGACACTTGAGCCAGCCCGAAATCGGTGATCCAGACCGAGCCCTTGGCATCGACCAGTAGATTGGCGGGCTTGATGTCGCGATGGACGACGCCCATTTCATGCGCGTAGTCGAGTGCGTCGGCCACCTGCGCGGCGATGCGGGCGGCGGTCCGAAAGCTTTCACGGCTCCGGTTCGATCGCTGGGTCGCGCCAATGGGCCTCGTCCCAGATGTTGATTGGAGCGTCGGGAAGTCCGCGGTGGGAGCGCTGGCAAGTGCCGCCCCGACGTGATCCTCGCGTAAGGAGTCGATCAACGCGGCGAGCGACCGGCCTTCGATCAGCTGCATGGCATAGAAATGGACTCCCCGTTCCTCGCCGACGCCATAGACCGGCACGATGTTGGTGTGGTGCAACTGGGCCGCGGCGTGCGCCTCGGTCTTGAATCGCTGCAAATGTTTGGCGTCGAGCGCGGCGGCAAAGGGAAGAACTTTCAGTGCGACGCGCCGGCCAAGCGATAATTGCACCGCTTCATAGACGATTCCCATTCCGCCGCGGCCGATTTCGCGGAGGATTTGAAAATCGCCGAGCGGGTTGGCTGGGTATTCGGATGCCGGAGATTTCGCCGCGGGTTTCATTGCCTGGGCGCCGGAATGGGCCAGGTCGATGCCGTCGAAGCATTCGGCTAAGGCATCCTGGAATTCCGGAAGTCGCGAGAAATAGACGCGGCGATTCGGCTTGTGCCCAGCTTCCAGTTCCGCAAGATAGTCACGCGCCGCTTGCAACACGCGCGGATCGTCTTGCAAATCGTCTTCGGCGCTTGGCTTCATTGGCGTTTCCCCACGGCTTGGCGGAGTTTGGTAATTCCCCTTAGCCAGAGCTTTTCCACGCTGTCGACGCTGCGGCCCATGCGCTCGGCCACCTTGGGAAAGGTCAGGCCTTCCAAGTGCCGCAGCACCAACACCTCGCGGTAATCGTCGGGTAAGTCGCTGAGCGCGTCGGCCAACAGCACCGCCTGCTCGCGACGCGAAGCCTGCTGGCTGGGCGACGATCCTTGAGCCACGAATGCCTGATCGAGAGCCATCGACGATTGATCGAAGGCGTTGGCAATTTCTCGCTCGAGCCGTACGTCGCGGCCCTGGGTGCCGATGTAGCGGCGAAGAAGATTCGCCATGTTGGCCGCGAGAATTTGCCGCAACCAGGCGACGAACTGCGGCTCGCTGGTCCCCTGAAAGCGGTGAAAATTCTTGTGCGCTTCCAGGAAAGTTTCCTGCACGAGGTCGAGTTCGTCTGCCTTGCCCTGCAACCGCTGGCCAATTTGCACGCGAGCCAGCAGGGTCAAATAGTTGCGATACTGCTCGAGCAATTGTCCGAGCACCGCGGTGTCGCCGCGGGCTGTTCGCAACAACATTTCCGGGTCGATTGTGGGCATGTCGATGGCTCGTGCTATTAGATTGTTCGCGCCGCGGGCTTTCTTACCGCCGCGCGAACTCCGTGGCTCCGCTTGATAGTTTGACAGGCTTTCGGAACTTTGCAACTTGGCGTCGGCTTTGAGCGGACGGCGGTTCATGCAACTCGCATAATGATTGCATCGCCGACCCCGCCGGTCCAGGCATCGTCTCGCCCTTGGGCCAGGGTTGGAGCCGCCCTCCATGTTGGGAAAGGGAACCAGATCATGAAACGCGCCTTGAGAAAGTCGGCTTTGGTGGTGTTGGGCATCGTCGCTTTGTCGCTCGTTGTGCTGGTCTCGTCGGCGCTGGGCGATCGTTACATCAGCGGGATCATCTGGCCCGAGCCGCCGGTGATCACGCCGGGCGAAAACAATGGCCCGCCTTCCGATGCGATCGTGTTGTTCGACGGCAAGAATTTCGACGCCTGGAAGTACGCCGAGAATTATAAAGTGGATCCGGATGGCGGTTTCACCGTGAGAGGCCCACGCGCTATTGAAACGAAGCAGCGGTTCGGCGATTGCCAACTTCACGTCGAGTTCGCCGAACCGACGCCGGCGCGGGGCCGCGATCAGGGTCGCGGCAATAACGGCATCGGTCTCATGGGCGCTCGCTACGAGATTCAGGTGCTCGATTCATACGAAAACAAGACGTATTTCGAGGGCCAGTGTGCTTCGGTTTACAATCAGCGGCCGCCGATGGTGAACTGCTCGCGCAAACCCGGCGAATGGCAGACCTACGATATCGCCTTCACCGCACCGCAGTTCGCCGACGATGGAAAGCTCGTCAAGCCTGCGTACGTGACGGTATTCCACAATGGCGTGTTGGTGCAGAATCACACCGAGATTCAGGGCAACACCTTTTACGATCACCCGCCCAAATACACCAAGCATGGTAATGAGCCGCTGGTGCTGATGAATCACGGCAATCCGGTTCGCTTCCGCAATATCTGGATTCGGGAAATCAAGGAACTGGTGCCCATGAAGAAGTGACGTCGAATTTGTTGATGCAAATTCGGAAGACCATTACGATAAGGAATCCAGGAAGGCAGGAATTCGAAAAGCGTTCAATTCGTGCCTTCCTGGATTCCTTATTCTTGTTTTTGATGCGCACCGCGCCTGTCCGCAAATTCAACCGATTTCGTCAATGGAAATCGCGGGAGCGGGCGCTGAGTTCGCCGAGTTGTTGCGATAAATCCTCCAGCCGCGAGACCAGTACGTGGATCACTTCGGCCTCGCGTTGGAGGACGCCATGGGCGATCATCGCCACGGCATGGCGGGCAACTTTGCGATCGCGCTCCCAGATTTCCGGCCGGACGATCAGATTCACCATTCCGGTTTCATCCTCGAGCGTGACGAAGGTGATTCCCTTGGCGGTGCTGGGCCGCTGTCGCAGCAGCACGATGCCGCCGACTTTGAGCCGTTTGCCGTTGTCGATCGTCGGCAATTTTCCGGCTTGGGTCACTTTCAATTCGTCCAGCATCGGCCGCAGGAAGCTCACCGGATGCTGCCGCAATGTCAAACCCGCGCTGCCGTAGTCCGCCAACACTTCCTCGAACGGCGACATCTTCGGCAACGTGCCGGGGCTTCCTGATGATCGAACTCGTCGAACAGCGTGGGCGGTTCGCGCTCTGGCAGTGATTTCCACAGGGCCGCGCGCCGATCCAACCCCAGCGAGCAAAACGCATCGGCGAGGCCAAGCTTTTTCAGCGCCGCGGCGCGCAACCCCGTCCGCCGCGTAAAATCGGCGAACGATTCAAACGGCTTTTCATTTCGATGCATCACCAGCAGATCGACAAACTTCCGCGCCAACCCGCTGATGAGGCGAAAGCCGAGTCTTAAGGCTGGAGGCTGCAGACTGGAGGCTGCAGGCAGACTCCTGATTTCTGGTTTCTGACCTCTGATTTCTGACCTGCAGTCTCCAGCCTGCAGTCTCCAGTCTGCCGTTTCCAGCCTACAGTCCCACTCGCTCTCATTCACATCAATCGGCAGAACCTCGACGCCATGCTTCTTGGCATCGGCGATCAGTTGGGCCGGGGCGTAGAAACCCATCGGCAGACTGTTGATGATCGCGGCGGCGAAGGCGGCGGGATGGTAGCATTTCAGCCAGGCGGAGACGTAAACCAACAGCGCGAACTGACGCCGCGTGCGACTCCGGGAAGCCATATTCGCCGAAGCCGCAGATTTGTTGAAAAACGCGCTCGGCGAATTCCGTCGCGTAGCCGCTGCACCAGCATGCCGTCGATTAGCTTCTGGCGAAACTGCTCCATGACGCCGCGCCGCCGCCAGGCGCCCATGGCCCGGCGAAGCTGATCGGCCTCGCCCGGCGAAAAGCCGGCGGCCACCACCGCCAGCTTCATCGCCTGCTCCTGAAAGATCGGCACGCCGAGCGTTTTTTCCAGCACGCCGCGAATCTCCTCGCTCGGGTAATCGACAGGCTCATCGCCGCAGCGCCGCCGCAAATAGGGGTGAACCATTTTGCCCTGAATCGGCCCGGGGCGGACGATCGCGACTTCGATCACCAAGTCATAAAACTTTTTCGGCTTCAAGCGCGGCAACATGCTCATCTGGGCCCGGCTCTCGATCTGAAACACGCCAATCGTGTCGCCGCGGCAAATCATCTTGTAGACGTCGGGGTCTTCCGGCGGAATCGTGGCGAGCGTCAATTTGGCTGGCGGTTGCGCGAGATCCAGTCGCTCCGACCCCCCCTACCCTCCCCGACTCGGGGGGAGTCGGGGAGGGCCGGAGCGACTGGATGAAGTTCATTGTCCGTTCCAGTCGCGGCCATGTTAACGTCGTAAATCAAATCGAAACATTTGCGAATCGCGCTGAGCATCCCCAGCGCCAGGCAATCGACCTTGAGAATGCCCAGCGCATCCAGGTCGTTTTTGTCCCACTCGATGACGGTGCGATCGGCCATGGCGGCGTTTTCGATCGGCACCAATTCGCATAGCGGGCCCTGCGTCATGACCATGCCGCCGACATGCTGCGAGAGATGCCGCGGAAAGCCAAGCAGTTGCTCGACCAGCCAGAGGAGTTGTTTGGTGAGCCGGCCGTTGGGATCGAGGCCCGCCTCGTTCAGGCGTTTGGATAATTTGTCGTCGCCGCTGCGGGAATAATGATCGAGCGCCTTGGCCAGCACGTCGACGCGATCGAGCGATAGCCCGAGCGCTTTGCCCACGTCGCGGACCGCCGAGCGCGAGCGATAAGTGATAATCTCGGCGGTCATGCCGGAGCGCTCGCGGCCATATTTCTTGTAAATGTATTGCAGCACTTCCTCGCGCCGCTCGTGCTCGAAATCGATGTCGATGTCCGGCGCCTCGTTGCGCTCCTTGCTGACGAAGCGTTCGAACAGCACGTCGATGCGCTCGGGATCGACCGAGGTGACGCCCAGGCAATAGCAGACGGCGGAGTTGGCGGCCGACCCACGCCCCTGGCAGAGAATACCGCGCTCGCGGGCAAAGCGCACCAGGTCCCAGACCGTGAGGAAATAGGCCTCGTAGTGCAGTTCGTCGATCAGCTTGAGTTCGTATTCGATGAGCTTGCGAATCTTATCGGGGACGCCGCCCGGATAGCGATGTTTCGCGCCTTCCCAGGTCAGGCGGGTCAGATGCTCCAGCGGGGTCATTCCCGGCGGGGCCAGTTCCTCGGGATATTCGTAACGCAGTTCGTCGAGGGAAAAGCTACAGCGCTCGGCGACCTCCAACGTTTTCACCACGGCTTGCGGATAATCGGCGAAAAGTTCGCGCATCTCGGCGGGCGATTTCAGGTGCCGCTCGGCGTTGGCGAATCGTCGTTCGCCCAGTTCGGCGACGGTGCAGCCATGGCGAATGGCGACGAGCACATCGTGCAGCGGCCGGCGGCGCGGAATGTGGTAATGCACATCATTAGCGGCGACGAGCGGCAGCCTCGCCTCGCGCCCGTCTTCGCCATCTGTTGCAAGCGAAACCGATCCTGCTGCCCGCGCCGCAATTCGGCGACCGCATAGCAGCGATCGCCAAAGATTTCGCGATAGCGGCGGAGGTTGTAGCCGATCGCTTCAGGAAGCAGCACGCCCGCCAACAGGCCCGCGGCGTGATCGGCGATATCGTCGAAGTGAAGCAGGCATTCGCCTTTCGGCGCCGCCCGGCGGCCGAGCGTCAGCAGGCGCGACAGCCGGCCATAGGCGGCGCGATTGGTCGCCCATAGCAACAACGGCGAGGCATCGACCGGCGTGACGAGCGCGCCGACGAGCAATTTCAACTTGGCGTCCTTCGCCGCGACATGGGCCCGCACCACGCCGGCCAGGCTGTTGCGATCGGTGATCGCCAACGCCTCGTAACCAAGCTCGGCGGCCCGCGCCGCCAACTCCTCCGGATGCGACGCCCCTTCGAGAAAGGAAAAATTCGTGCAGCAATGCAACTCGGCGTAACGAATCGGCGATTCGATCCGCTCGCGGCGAGCGACCGATGCAGGTTGAAACGGCAGATGCTTGGGCTCGGGTTGCTCGGGCATGGTTCAAACAGAATTTGAACCACAGAGTCACAGAGAGCACAGAGAAAATGCATTAGAAAAATTGTTTGTTCTCTGTGTTCTCTGTGACTCTGTGGTTAATTTTTCCTCATCACACAAACACTCCATGCAAAAACCAAACTTCATCCGGCAGCGAACGGAATAGCCAGAAGCGTTCGCCTTGCGTGGATTCCACCAGGTAATAATCGCGGCGAATGTCCGCG
Source organism: uncultured Gemmataceae bacterium (assembly GCA_963815035.1). Classification (GTDB taxonomy): domain Bacteria; phylum Planctomycetota; class Planctomycetia; order Gemmatales; family Gemmataceae; genus JBGQCZ01. Next base: position 333,633 of record CAWFFC010000009.1, on the reverse strand, counting down.
CCACGCCACCAACCGGTTTCGATCCGCTCCGGTCCCCAGGTATGCGCGACAATGTAATGATTGTTTTTCCAATGAAATTGAATCGGCGGCCCGCCCGGCACCACCGAAACCACCGGCAAGGCGATCGGCTGCCCGGTGAGGCAGGGCGGCCGCAAATTTTCCACACTTCTCTCCGCAAGCAGTGGCAATGAAGCCAGCGCGATTCCCGCCCCTCTCCCCCCGCTTCGGGATTGCGAGGGGGTGAGCGACAAACCTTCCGCCCCTCTCCCCCCGCTTCGGGGGGAGAGGGGATGGGGGTGAGGGGGGTCGCTCGACTTCAGCCATGGCTCATACCGGCAGGCGAACTCCGGCTGCGGATCGGGCCAGAGCCGCGGGCGCAGCACGTGTTGCTCGCCCAGGCGGCCGCTCAGCCGCTCCAACAGCGCCGAAAACGATCGCCACCAGTTCGCCCGCTCGCCCTCGGCGAACAATTGCTCCTGGTGAAATTCCAACGGGGCCGCGAACGTCGCCCGCAGGCGAATGCCCGACACCTCGGCGGCGATGGTCAATCGCTCCAGCCGCAGGCTCGCCAGTTCCATCAAATGACGATGCGAATGACTCGGCTGCAATAGTTCCACGGAAAAGTGAATCGGCTCGCAGGAAGCCAATTTCAGCGAGCAGAGCAGGCGGCGCACGCCGATCTGTCGCGGCCGCAGTCGCTCGAGCAATTTTTCCAACAAATGCTCGATCGCGGTCTCGACATGCCGGCGATTGGCGATCGGCGGCTCGAACGGCCACGATTCCTCGATCGGCTCCGGCGTCCGCTCGGGCTTCAACAATTCGGGAACCACGCCCAGCGCCTGATCGAGTCGGAGCAGCATCTCGAAGCCGAACCGCGACGGCAGATCGGCTCGTGGGAGTTTCAACAGTTGATCGATGCGGCGAATGTTGAAATCGTGCAGCAGTTGCACGGCGTCGCTCGGCAAGCGCAGGGCTTCGACAGGCAACGGCTGGATCGCCTGCGCATGGTCGCCGGGCGGGATGATCTGGTAGGTGAGACTTGAGCTTTTTCCCAGGCCCTCAACCCCCCCCTTCCCCCCCGAGTCGGGGGGGGAGGGGGGGGTTGAGGGCCTGGGAATTTGGAGAAACCGAATTGCGATGTTCAAAACAATGCGCCACCGCCCAGGCGGCGCCGAGGGTGTCGGCAATGGCGGCGACCGGCCAGTAACCGATCTGCCGCAGCGATTCAGCCATTTTCGCGGTCAGTCCCTCTTCACTGCCATAGCCATAACCGCAACCGGTCACATCCAGCAGCAGCGATTCCGACGACTCGGTTTCCTCGATGGCGACATAGGGGCTGAATTGCTGGCTCCAGTTAGCGAGTTGACGCAGGGCTTCGCGATCGGCGCGGGGATCGTGCGGCTCGCAGAGGGGAGGCGAGACCCCCCTCACCCCCATCCCCTCTCCCCCCGAAGCGGGGGGAGAGGGGCAAGAGGCGGGCCAAAGCGCCTGGGCCTCGGCGAGCGTCATGCCGGGCTTTACGCCTTCGGTGCGAGCCAATCGGCAGCAGGCCGACACTCGCAGTTTTCCGCGAAGCGGCGCGAACAGGATCAGCGGCTGCTTTTCAGGCAAGGGCCGCGCAACGCGCCGCCGCTGGATCGGCCAGTTCGGAAACCAGATGCACATCATCCGCTTCATGGCACAGTTCCAATTCGACCGAGGCTCCGCCTTGTTCGCTTCCGCCATGAAGTAATGCGACCTGCAACCGCCGCGACGGGGCATTGAGCGGCCCGCGGCCCGGCCGCGGCGTCACGCTCAATCGCGCCGCAGCCCACGAGGGCGTCGCCCGGCAGGCCGGCGGCCGCAGCAAAAATCCCAGCCCGCCGCCGGTCTCCGCCGCCAGTTGCAGCCGGCGAAACGGCCGATCGCTCAATTCCGCGATCCAGCCGAGCGTCACCGCCACGCCCTCGCAGCGCAGGGCCTGCTCCCAGACCCACAGGGCGGTGCGCGCGTTGTCGGGATGAACCACCAGCGTGCGTTCCAGCGGAATCCCCCACTGGGCGGCGGCCGGCGGATAAAATTCATTCGCGCCGTCGATCATCACGAAGGCGCCGCCGCGCCGCACCGCCTTGGCGGCGATGGCCAGCGCCAGCGTGAGCGCCCCGCCGCCCTCGCACTCGTTGAGCCATTCGGTCAGCGTGCCCCAGGCCAACCCCGGGCCGGGCAGCAACTGATCGAGGGCGTCGAAACCGGTCGCGAGGGCATCGGGGTTGGCCGCTCGCCGTGCCGTCTCGATCTGGCGAGTGCGTTCCCGCAGATCGCGAATCAACTCGAGCTTCGCCGCGCGGTCCATGATCCACCCAACACCGGACTTTGGTTATTGTGTACATGTGTACATATATCTGTCAATTGCCCGCGATGCAAGAAGGAAAAAAATCGAGGGGCTGAGCTGAAAGGAACATTCAGCGAAAGATGAAACTATTAGTGGACTTATTTATACATAATCGCGCATTCGGGAACAAGCCGAAATCCGTCGGACGCATGTTTCCGAAGTAGCCGATAAATCTAGACTTGCGTCATTCCCAGTTCTGAAAATCGCACTTTTTGCCTGGTTTTTCCGAAGATTGCGCGGAAAACACGCGTTTTCTCTCGAAGATTACGAAGATTGCGCGCTTCTGCGCGCCCGTAATCTTCGGCAAAAACGCGGGGCGGTTGAAAGAATTGCTCCAGCTGCCGACGGCATTCCTGCACCCGGCGAACTTCGGGGGGCTGACGGTTGAAAATGCGAAACGATACGTCTATTGCATGGCATCAAGATAAGAGAATTACCCATCACGAAAACACGAAAGTACGAAAACGCGAAACCGTTTTCCTTTTGGCGACCCTTGTTTCGTGTTCTCGTACTTTCGTGTTTTCGTGATCGAGTTCGGCCTTATGTTAATGGCATTCTACGTGTCTCCAAAATAAGAGGTTTCCAAGGCTCGCTTACCCCAACATCTCCCGCACCACACGGCCTTTTTGGCCGTCGAGGATGCTGAGTTCCTGGCCGTTGCGGCGGAAGACGAGCTTTTGCACGTCCAGGCCGAATTGGTGCAGAAGCGTGGCGTGCAGGTCGTGATGAGTGACGATGTCCTCGATCGCGTGGTGGCCGAAGTCGTCGGTCGCGCCGTAAGCGAGGCCGGACTTGATGCCGCCGCCGGCCAGCCACCAACTGAAGCCATAGGTATTGTGATCCCGGCCGACCTTCGCCGGGCCGGTATCGTTTTGAATAACAGGCAGGCGGCCCATTTCGCCGCCCCAGGCCACGATCGTGCTGTCGAGCAGGCCTCGGCGCTTCAGGTCGGTCACTAGCGCGGCGGCCGGTTTGTCAGTCTTGCGGCAGGCACTCGGCAGGGCGGTGCGGATCGAACCATGATGGTCCCAAAATTGATTGGCGGTGAACACCTGCACAAAGCGCACCCCGCGCTCGACCAGTCGCCGAGCGATCAGGCAGCGGCTGCCATATTCCTGCGTGATCGGGTCATCGAGGCCGTAGAGCCGCTTGGTCTCTTCGGTTTCGCGCGACAAATCGAGCGCTTCCTTGGCGGCGAGTTGCATGCGGGCGGCGAGTTCGTAGCTGGCGATGCGCGCTTCGAGGTCCGATTCGCCCGGATGCTCCGCGAAATGCTCGCGATTCAAATCATTCAAGTAATTCAAGAACGTTTTCTGCGGCATACCTTTCATCGTCGGCGTCGGATCGAGATTGAGAATGCGCGGCTCCTTCGAGCGCACGGCCGTGCCCTGATAAATGGAGGGGAGCCAGCCGTTTTGCCAGTGATCGGTGCCGCAGACCGGCAGGCTGCGGGGGTCGGGCAATGCAACATATGCAGGCAGATTTTGCGTGACCGAACCGAGCCCGTAGAGAATCCAGGAGCCGAGCACCGGATGACCACCGAAGATGCGGCCGTTGGCCAGGGCGTAAATCGATTGCCCGTGATTGTTGACGCCGGTGTGCATCGATCGGACGATGGTGATGTCGTCTACGATTCGGCTCAGGTGCGGCAGCAATTCGGAAACTTCAATTCCGCTTTGACCGTGCTTCTTGAATTTCCACGGCGAACCGAGCACGCGGGAACTGGCCTGGGCAGCGTTGTCGTACTTGATCTGACCGGGGAACGGTTTGCCGTCGTATTTTTGTAATTCCGGCTTGGGGTCGCACAGATCGACATGGCTGGGCCCGCCTTGCATGAAGAGCGAAATCATCGCCTTGGCCCGAGGGGCAAAATGCGGCGCTTTCGGCAGCAGGTCGAAGTGATGCGGTTCCAATTCGGGCCGGACCGGCTCGGCGAGCAGGCGATCCTGATTCAGAAGCCAAGCTAAACCGAGGGAGCCGACGCCAAAGGTCGAGGAGCGAAGCCAATCGCGTCGTGAAATTGGTTGCATGAGATTCCTCAATCCACAAACACGAAACGGCTGGAATTCAGCAAGGCCCAACAAATCGTGGCCATCGCCTTTTGTTTCGGATCGATGGCCGGCGCGGGTGCGGCTTTCTTGCCCTTTCCTGGCGTGATCTTGGCCGGCGTGGTTTCGCGGAAATGCTTTTCTAACTGTACAAGATTCGGCAAGACACGTTCAATTTCGGTTTCGCTCGGCGTTAGGCCAAAACAGAGCCGCCAGGCGCGGGCGAACTGGGCCCGCGGATCGTCGCCGGCCTCGCGCTTCACGCGGGCGGCGAACGCTTCGGCCTGAGCTTCCAGGAATGGATCGTTCATCAACACCAGTGATGAAATCGGCGTCATCGAGGTGACGCGCAATTCGCAATTCGGCTCCATCACGGGAGCGTCGAAGCTTGAAAGCATGGTCAGCGGCATCGAGCGGCGGGCGGTGACATAGATGCAACGGCGAAACTCCTCGCTCTCGGGCAGCGGCTCGGCGACGGTGGTGCCACGGGCCAAATCCTTCATTCCCTTGCCGACAATCACCAAGCCCGAATCATTTTCCCGCACCGGCACCGGCGGGCCATTCATTTTCAAACTCAACTTGCCGCTCACCGCCAGGATGCTGTCGCGAATGACTTCCGCCTCCATGCGGCGAATGGGGAATCGACCGACCAGGCGATTGTCCGGGTCGATTGCCTTAGAATTCGAATTCGCCGATTGGCGATAAGCTGCGCTGGTCATGATCAGGCGATGGAGCTGCTTGAGGGACCAACCCCTCACCCCAACCCTCTCCCCCGAAGCGGGGGCGAGGGAATTCGTCGGTGCAATAAACTCACTCGCGAGCCAATCAAGTAGTTCGGGATGCGATGGTTTTTCACCCAGGCGACCGAAATCCGCCGGCGTGGCAACCAGGCCGCGGCCGAAATGATGCATCCAGACACGATTGACCAGCACGCGGGCCGTCAGCGGGTTGGCTGGATTGGTGAGCCAGCGAGCGAAGGCGAGCCGGCGTCCGCTGGTGCCAACGTGAGCCTTGTTCAAATGGAGCGGCAAGCGTTCATCAAGCACGGTCAGCCCGCCGGGCGCGATCGTTTGCTTCGGATTATCGGGATCGCCGCGGGCGAAGAGATGCGTTGCAGGCACTTGGCCAGGCGTCTCGCTGAAGGCGCGGATGAAATCCTGGGCCGGCTTTTTGCGCGGACCTTGGCGGCCTCGTCGGCGAGCTTCTTCAACTGGTCGGCCGCCTTTTGGTCGTAGAGATAAAGCGAACCCGCCGAGACGTTGAGGCTCGGATGCTCGCGCATGATCTTCTTTTGTTCCGGCGTCCGTTTGGCCTCGGGCGTTTTCCGGGCCAGCTTCGCCGGCTCGCGCAATGTCTCGGGCAGTTTCGCCAATTCCTTTTGGAATGTCGCCTCGATGAATTCATTCTGTTTCTTGATGCGAGCCTGATCGATTTTCTTGGCTTCTGTCTCGATCGCCGCGGATTTCTGGCGGTCGGCGTCGGTGTAGAGCGAAACTTGCCGAGCCGCCGGCGGTTTCCACGCCGGCAGATTGAAGCCGGGTTCGAAGATCGCTCGCAGGCGGTAATAATCGGTCTGCGGGATCGGATCGTAACGATGGTTGTGGCATTGAGCGCAGCCGACGGTGAGCCCGAGCAACGATGACGAAACGATCTTGATCGTGTCGGCGACGACCGCCTGCCGCGCTTCCTTCAGATTGACGCCGGGCGAACCGCTGCCGTCTGGAGCCGTGCGCAAAAATCCGGTGGCGATCAGCTTTTCCTGATCATCCGCGGTAAGGCTTTTCTTGGGGAATCCGATCAACTCGTCGCCCGCGATCTGCTCGGTGATGAACTGATCGAACGGCTTGTCAGCGTTGAGCGAGCGGATGACATAGTCGCGATATTTCCAGGCGTTGGCGCGTGGGTGGTCGTCCTGGCTGTAGCCTTCCGAGTCGGCGTAACCCGCCACGTCGAGCCAGTGCCGCGCCCAGCGCTCGCCATAACGCGGCGACTCGAGCAAACGATCGATCAGTTTCTCATACGCATTCGGCGAATCGTCCTTCAAGAAGGCATCGACTTCCATCGGCGTGGGCGGCAGGCCATGTAAGTCGATTGTCGCGCGGCGAATGAGCGTGACGCGATCGGCTTCGGGCGCGAAGCTCAACCGTTTTTCGCGAAGTTTGCTCAGGAGAAAAACATCAATCGGCGTGCGAGCCGCCGGGCTTGTCCCGGCGGTAGGCAACATCGGCCGCCGGATCGGTTGAAATGCCCACCAGGCGCGATCCTCGGGCGTCAGTTGAAAGCCCGCGGCGATTGTTTCGGGTTCGGGATGTTCGGTTTTCGCGCCAGCCGCGATCCACTTCGCGATGACTTCGATTTCGGCGGCCCCGAGTTTCTTTTTCGTCGGCGGCATTTCCCCGGCGCGGACGCGCTTCAGCAACAGGCTTGCTTCGGGCTTGCCCGGCACGATCGCCGGTCCTTTCGCTCCGCCTTTCACCAAGAGTCGCGCGAGGCGCAGGTCGAGCTTGCCTTTGAGTTGTTCGCCTTCGCCGTGGCATTCGAAGCAATAGGTCTTGAGGATCGGCCGAACTTGCGACTCGAAAGTCGGCCCGGCCGCGCGAACCGGCAACGCCCACAATGAAGCAATCAAAAGAGAAGGGATGATGATTCGCATAGGTTGCAGGCAGGGGGGAGGAAGCATGGTCAGGTAGGATAACGCTATTGTGGCCCGGCGAGGCGTCGAGAGCAAGGTGTTTTCGCCGCGGCGTGAGTCGCGAAATTGTTGGTCAATCCGGGCTTTTGCACTTCACTCCGACTCCGCTATAGTTGTCTCAGGTATTTCCAAGTTCGGATTTCAATGGGTATTCCGTCATTGATCCTCAAGCAAAGTTTGAAGTCGCGGTTGCGCCGATGCCGATTCGCGGCGGGTCGCCGTTCCGGCGCATTTCAGCGACGACCTGGCTAGCGGCCGCTTTGCTCTTTGCCCTAAATCTGTGGGCGTTTTGGCCGACTCTGACGGCGATGGTGCGACAAATGGATGGATGACCCGCAATACTCACACGGCTACCTGGTGCCGGTTTTTGCAATTGTTTTGCTGTGGTTGCGGTCAAAGTACGCTGAACGCATTTGCTGGGCATTCGACTGGCGTGGTCTGAGCTACTTGAGCTTGTCGTTCGTTATCCGCTGCGCTAATCTGGCGACCTGGAATATCGACTGGCTGGATGGGGCGGCGTTTGTCATCGCGGTCGGCGGCATTTTCGCGATCGTTGGCGGCCGGCGGGCCATCGATTGGGCCTGGCCCGCGATTGCGTTTCTCTTGTTCATGATACCGCTGCCCTATCGTGCCGAGCGACTGCTCGGCGATCAATTGCAAACGATCGCGACCGATTCGAGCGCGTTTCTGCTGCAATTGTGCGGCCTGCCGGCGATCGCCGCGGGACACACCATCGCGATTGGCGATTTTCAACTGGGAGTTGAAACCGCGTGCAGCGGGTTGAGCATGCTGCTCCTGTTCATCGCTCTGGCGGTCGCATTTGCCGGCGTCGTCCGGCGGCCGCTGCTCGATCGATGGCTGCTGGTGGCGACGCGGTGCCGATTGCCCTGGCGGTGAATATCCTTCGCATCACCGCCACAGGCCTGTTGCACGTCTGGTCCGGCCCCAGGTTGGCCGGCCTGGTCTTTCACGATCTGGCGGGCTGGCTGATGATGCCGGCGGCGCTCGGCCTGTTGTGGTTGGAAGTGAAGTTTTTGTCCTATGTTTTTGTAGATGAGGCAGTTCCAGAAACGGAGCAACGCGGGAATCATGTCCGCGTCGTCGATGGCTTGCGACTGCCTGGTGGGGCTGCAACATGAGCCTGATTCCGTCCGCACCGGATCCTCGACATGGGCAGCCTGGTTCGACCGGTGGGCCGGTTTCCGCGCCGCCGCCGATCGTCAACGCTCCGCCGAGCGGCCTGGCCCTGCTGAAGGCGCTCAGGCGACGCTGGCGGCTGGCGGCGATCGCCGCCCCGCTGGCGGGAATTCTCGTCGCCGCCGCGGTCTGGTTTCTCGCTCCGACTCCCAAGTACACAGTCCGGGCCACGCTGGAAGTCAATCCGACTCCACCCAACGCGATTGTTCGGCCGTCGATCGGCAACGACATCAGCCTGGACAATTTCCGCCAGTTGCAAATGGCGTTGATCAAGAGTCAACGAATTTTGATCGCCGCCCTGCGCGATCCAAAGCTTTCCCAACTGCCGACCTTGCGCGAGGCGGACAATCCGCTCGACTGGCTGGATCAGTCGATCAGCTTCGCGGCCCCTGGCAACGGGCAGGTCCTTCAAGTCTTTCTCGAGGGGCCCTATCCGGATGATCTGCGCTTGCTGCTTGATGGCGTGATCAAGACCTACCTGTCGGAATTTATCAATTACGAGCAGGAAATCCGCAACGCTCGCTTGACCAGCTTGAAACGGCACAAGGAACAGTTTCAAGAGGAATTGAGCCAGGCGAAAGCGGCGCGCTCGCAGTTTTTCGAGCGCGGAGGCGCCAAGGTCAACGTCGTCGATTTGCAGATCGCATTTCTGCAAACCGACTTGCAGCGCCGGCAGAGCGAATTGGGCAAGCTCGAAACCGAGGTCGCCGAACTGGAGGCGCAACAGAAACAACTCAACAGTCGCGACCCGAAGCGGGTCTCGCTCGATCATGAAGTTTTTCGCGAATTCTTCGCCAAGGATGCGGAAATCCAAAGCCTGGAAGGTCAACTCCGCGAGGCCAATGAGACCCGGACCGACGCGAAATTGAAAGGCTTCAAAGAGCCAATCCTGACGAAACTGAAAGACAAGCTCGATGGAATCGAAAAGCAGATTCTCACTCGAAAGGAGCTGCTTCGTCCGCAGGCCGAGGAATTCTGGAAGCAGCGGTCCGCGAGTGAATTGGCCAAGCATGGCGTGCTGATCGCCGATTCCCTGGAAATCAAGAAAAGCCTGGTGCAGAAGTATCAGGCGGACCTCGACCGGGCGCCGCGCGATGCTGGAAAACTTGAGCAGGAACCAGAATAAGCTCGACGACCTGGCGCTCGACAATCAAGCCCTGGTGGAAATCTCCAACCAGGTGGAGATGGAATACAACCGCGTCAAGCTGGGCGCCAACAACCTGCCGCGCGTGCGCGAGTTAGAGGAAGCGCGGCTCATGCCGTCAGACCCGCAAGCTCGACAGATTAGGCTTTCGGCGATGAGCGGCGGCCTCGCGCTCGTTCTGGTTCTTGCCGGCCTGGCGCTCTGGGAGTTCCATGCGCGGCGCGTGGACAGCGTCGATCAGATCGTCTACGGACTTGGCCTGCCGCTGGTGGGCACGGTGCCGGCAATGCCCAGGCAGCGCCTGCTCGGCCTGGCGGGCGGCCTCAAGGACGAAGAGCTTCAGGCCTGGCGCTTCGCACTACAGGAAGCGGTCGCCACCGCCCGCACCATGTTGCTCAACGCCGCCCGCTCCACCGACCTGCGCATGGTGATGATCACCAGCGCGGTGCCCGGCGAAGGCAAAACCACGCTATCAACGCAACTGGCGGTTAGCCTCGCCATGGCCGGGCATCGCACGCTCTTGCTCGACTTCGATATGCGTAATCCATCGGCCCACTCGCTTCTGGGACTCAATCACGCCCCGGGCTGGGCCGAAATCCTTCGTGGCGAAATCAACGTCGCCAAGGCGGTTCAACAAACCAAAGTCGAAAACCTATCGTTCATTCCGGCGGGCAACTGCGACTCGTTGGCCTTGAAAGCCCTGGTTCAAGATGAACTCTGCCAGGTGCTGAACTGGCTTCGCGGAATACGAATTCGTGATTGTTGACAGTTGCCCGGTTTTGCCGGTGGTCGATGCACTCTTGCTCGGGCGGCACATGGACGGGGTGATCTTTTCGGTGCTCAACGACGTCAGTCAGATTCCGAAGATTTACATCGCCACGCAGCGAGTCGCCCAGCTGGGCATTCGCACGCTCGGCGCCGTGGTCAACGGCATTCGCGAGGAGAAATACGGCTACGGGCATTATGGCTACAGCTATCACAAGTCCGGGCATGCCAAGCCGACGCCGGAATCCAAGCACGCAGCGATTGCCGCCCGGCGAGATCAAACCGACGCCCGGTGAATCATGATCGGCCGCGGACTGACGGTCGCGCTGGCCGCGGGACTGTTGATCATTTCGGGCATCGTTTACGGACTGCGCACGGATCGCTGGAGCATGTCGGAACGCCGGGTCGAGATGGCGGCGAATCTGGAAAAACTGCCCATTCAAATCGGCGACTGGACCGGCAAGGATCTGCCGCTCGATCCGCGCGTCAAGCGTTATGCCGAGGCCGACGCCATTCTTCAGAGACGATACGCCCGGCAAGAAGATGCAAAACAGATCGAGGCGACGCTGATCATACTCACCGGCCGGGCCGCCGCAATTTCGGTTCACACGCCGGAAATCTGCTTTGCCAATTCGGGCTATCGCCTGGAAGGCGAGCCGGAAATCTTTGCACCGAAGCAAGGCGACGGCGATTCATTCTGGCAGGCTCGATTCGCAAAACCAGCCGACTCGAGGACCGTTGCGGTCTACTGGGCCTGGAGCGATGGTGGGAAATGGCTTGCTGCCGGTGACGCACGCAGCGAATTCGCCCGCAGCCGCGCGCTTTACAAACTGTACCTGGTCTGCCGGCCATCGCCCGCCGAAAACTCGACTCAACGCGACGCCGCCCAAGAATTGTTCGTCGACCTCCTTCCGGAATTGCATCGCTGCCTGGCGACGCCGTCTGCTGTCGCTCGCTAGCCGATTCACGAATTCTCCGGCTGGCATGGCCGCCGCTCGGTCTGGTCCTAAAACGAAGGCATTCAATTTGTTCCGCGAACGCGGTTCGTTGTTGAATCAATAAGGCAGTCTCGTCCGGCCCGACAATTCTTCCTTAACAAATGTGCGTCGATCAAATTCAAAGTCAGGAGACTAGAGATGTTCACGATGCTTCGCCGCCGCATTCATTCAATCCGTTCGTTGGCTCTGCGCCGGACTCCGCGAAGGCTATCGCTCGAACGGCTCGAGGATCGGGCGACGCCTGCCAATGTCGCCGTGCTGGGCAGCACGCTTCTGACCTCCACCTCGATTCGCTTGACTTATCGCGTTTCGGACGTGGCGCAATTCGCTGTCGGCATTTATCGCTCGGCGGACCCAGTGCTCAGTGCTGACGATGTCGCCGTCGCCAACGCGACCATCAATGCGCGAAAAACGACCTGGACGCAATATGCATCGATTGCACTCAATGGCGAAATGCCGATCGATACCTCCCATCCGTATGTCCTCGCGGTCGCCGATCCGAACCACTCGATTGGCGAAACCAACGAAACCGACAACACCGGCCAATTTCGAAAATTGACGCTCGCCGTGGTCACGCATGGTTTGGAGCCGAGCGGCAAGCTTCCCGCTTGGCTGGACGACATGGCCGCCGGACTGAAACGCGAGGGGTTCGCCAAGGTGCTCGAATTTGATTGGGCGGCCGCGAGCCGCCTACCGCTTCCGGGAACGGCCTACTATGCCGGTTTACGAATGGCCCAGCAAGTGCGAATCGCCGCCAACGCCCTGGGCAATCGCCCGACCGACGTGGTGGACGTTCAATTCGTCGGCCACAGCCGCGGCACCGTGGTGATCAGCCAGGCGCTGCTGAGCCTGCAGCGATTCCCCGGCACGCGCAAACTCGCGCTGGGTTATTTCGAATTCACCATGATCGATCCGCATCCGGCCGCGAACCGCGGCACGCTGGCGGCCGGGCTTCTCGAACTTCGCAACGGCAGCGGCGTGAGCACGATTGGTGGGTTTTCCTTCGAATCCAACAGTCTGATTTCGGCGGCCGCGGCACGAGCGACGTTATTGTTCCAGGCGGCGACTCGAGACCCACGGGTGGTTGTCCCCGCAAATGTTGACAGCACGGAAGTTTACTATCAGCGATTGTCGTGGTCCGACACGAACGCCGATGGATTTGAGTTCGCGACCGGATTCAATCTTCTGGGCGAAATGCCGGTCAATCTAGTCAACTTGTCGAAGAACCCAATCGCCGCGGTGAATGTCGGCGAAGCACCGATCCATGCCGGAGTCGGCCACACCTCCGTGCAGATCTGGTACATTGAAAACCTGCTTCCGCCCGCCGGGCCGTGACGAACTCCGCGGATATTGAAAACTCATCGTGCGGTTTCCCGTTCGGCGTCACTATTAGTACGACAGCGCTACTGCATTGCAGCTGGCGGCGATGGTATTCTGTAACTCCTTAATTCATGGATGTTTGCAAGGAGTTACGGATGACCACCGACCAGATCCTTTCGTTGGGGCCACAGTTGGCCGATTTCCTGGGCGAGTTTGACGACTGCTTCGCACGCTCCGAGCCGCGCGGGCATCTCGCCAGCTATGTCAAAGGGCAGCTTTCCGATCTGCCGCGCAGAAAGCGTTCAGCCGATCGCGGACTTCACGGACACGCCGCGTCGCACTCTGCAAGAGTTCCTCGACTGGTCGCCCTGGGATCGCGGTCTGGTGCGTGATCGTGTGCAACAACTCGTTGTCCGCGATCATGCCGATCCGCAGGCCATCGGCATCATCGACGATTCCGGCCATCCCAAGTCCGGCAACAAAACCGCCTGCGTGCAACGGCAGTGGTGCGGCAACACCGGCAAGACCGACAACTGTGTCGTCAGCGTTCATCTCAGTTACGCCAGCTTTGACACGCGCTTCCGCACCATGCTCGACAGCGATCTGTTTCTACCCGAGCACGGCTGGGATGATCCCGATCGCCGCCAAGAAGCCGGCATTCCCGACGATGTCGTTTACCGACCCAAGTATGACATCGCGCTCGACCAGGTTCGGCACGCGTTGGCCAATGGCGTCTCCTTCGCTTGGCTCACGTTCGATGAATGGTACGCCACGGCCTCTACGTTCTTGGCCGGGCTCGAAGCACTTGAGCAACGCTACGTCGCTGAAGTCCGCCGCAGTTTTCATGGCTGGTTATGCGATCCTCGCTGCAAAACCCGTGCGGTCTACCGGGATGTCGAGACCCTGTGCCGCTATTCACGCACGATGATGTGCCAGCCCTGGCAACGCATCTACGTCAAAGACACCGAGAAGGGGCCGATGGTCTGGCAAGTCAAAGTCGCTCCTTTCTGGCTTCGTCGCGGCGACCAAATTCTGGGACCCTATTGGCTCATCTATGCTCGCAATGTCCTCGATCCGACCGAGGAAAAATACTTCCTTTCCAACGCACGCCCCGGCACGCCTTTGGAGATCATCCTCCATGTCGCCTTTGCGCGCTGGCCAATGGAGCGCACCTTGGAGGACAAGAAGGATGAACTCGGCCTGAGTCACTTCGAAGTCCGCAAGTACGATGCGATCTTGAGGCACTTCGCGGTGACGCAAGTGAGCCATTTGTTCCTGGCCCGCCAAACCGAGCGGCTTCGGGGGGGAAAACCCGGAGATCACGCTGTGCCAGGTCCGCACCGCCGCGAACGCGCTGATCGATGCGCTGCCGCTGCCTCGGCGTTGTCGGAACGAGCGTCTGGCCCGCACCTCGCGGAAGCTGCTCCAAGATCAACACCAGAGCGCCGAGGCTCGCCGCTGCCACACGCAGAGGCGTCACACGCTTTTCAATCGACTGCAAATTAACCCTGCCGAACTCCCTTGCTGCATACCAAGATAGAGATCAAGTAGCGCTGTCGTATTAGTAGTAGTGGTTGCCATTGCGGGGGTTCGCGATGCCGCGTTTCACGATGCCGTTGATCATGCCGCCGGGGGCACGGGCTCGCACGCCTCGCGAACCAGGCGCCGACCGACGCCGAGCTGCTGCATCGCGTCTCAGTCGACCGCGATGAGATCGCATTCGCGACGCTGTTTGATCGCCATGCGGCGCGAGTCTGGGGCGTGTGCCGGCGCATCGCGGGCGATTCACATCTCGCTGAAGATGTTTTGCAGGCCACTTTTCTTCTGTTAATCCGCAAATCGCGGACGGTTCAAAATCCCTCGTTGTTGGCGGCTTGGCTGCACGGCACTGCTTATCGCCTCGCGGTGCAGGCGCGGCGGCAGGCCCGGCGACGCGGCGGGTTCGAGCGCCGCGTCGTCATTTCCGCGCGGCACATCGCCGCTGGAGGAACTGAGCAGTCGCGAACTGTTCGCGATCCTGGACGAGGAATTAGCCCGACTCCCGGAGCGGCTGCGCGAACCGCTGATCCTCTGTTACCTCGATGGACTGAGCCAGGATGAAGTCGGCGCCGGCTCGGCGTGTCCGCCGGATCAATCAAGGGCCGGCTTGAGCGCGGCCGGGCCAGGCTCGCCGCGCGATTGCGGCAACGCGGGTTTGCACTGTCCACCCTGCTCCTGGCGTCGCTCGCCGCGGTCGCTGTTCCGAACAGTGTCAGTGCCGACGTCGTGAAACTGATCCGACCGGGCGCGGCCGTCTCGGCGACAGTCGCAGCGCTTTTGAGGAAATCCGCCATGCCAATGACCATGCGCGTCGCCGCGGTCTGCTCAATTCTCGTGGCAGTTCTGGCCGCAGGGCTCGGTCTGACCCTTCCGAGACCGGAGAAGCCCGCAAGCCCACCGCAGGAGGCGAAACGCGAGAGGCCGCCGGAAACGGCGACCGAAATGTTGCCACAGGGCGCCATCGCGAGGCTTGGAACAACTCGACTGCGGCCAGGTGGCAGCATCGAATTCCTAGCCTTTTCACCCGATAGTACGCGGCTCGCGTCGCTCAGCGAAATCGATTCAGCGCCGTACGACGCCTCGATTTGGGATGTCGCCAGCGGCAGGGAATTGAAACGGTATTCATTGCCGGGCAATCGCGGCCGAGCAATGACCTGGTTGACAAACGGGCGAAGCGGCGCGGTCATGAACTTGGCCTGGCTCAACGATGGCGGGTTCTTCCTTTGGGACTTTGCCAATGAGAAATCCGTCAGTCCGCCGATCGGAGGCGCGGGCGTCGGAGTTCGCATGGTTCCAGCAAATCCCTCGGACAACCAAGTTGATTCTTGTTTTGCCGTGTCGCCCGACGGGAAATTCCTCGCTGTCGGAAAGTCTGGCGATGAAAAACGTGGTCGTTCAATTGAATTGCGCGAGTTTTCGCCGGGAAGGCGGACCAACGAGTTGAAAGTCGTTCGCCAAATTGGAATGCACCCGGGCAACTGCGATTACTTGTACTTTTCGCCTGATGGAAAGACACTGCTTTCGATCAACCAGATCAAATTGGACCGAAAGCCGGCGAAGGAACTGTTCGTCGTGGCCTGGGACGTTGCGAATGGAAAGAAGAAGTGGGAACATGTCGTGCCGGCCCCGATCATCCAGGGCACTCGCCCGACGATCGCCGTCTCGAATGACTTTCTCGCTCTGGGCATCGAGGATGAAATCGGCACGCTGCGACTCTGCGATCTGGGAACAGGCAAAGAACAATCGTTCGCGACCGGCCACAAGTCGACACACAAGGGTAGCGGCTATGGCGTTTCCGCGGTGGCGTTTTCTTCCGACGGCCGGACGCTGGTCACCGGCGGACGCGACAACCTGATCCGGGTTTGGGACACGGCGACCCGCGCGTTGCGGCGCACCCTGGACGATCACGCCAGTTGGGTCGAGTCGCTGGCCATTTCGCCTGACGGCAAGATTCTTGCCAGCGGCGGACAGGGCGGCGTGATCCGAATTTGGAACCTGGCAACCGGCGCCGATGCCTGCCCGCAGCCGGGTCATGTCGGCGGTCTGAACGGCGTCAGCATTTCACCCGACGGCAAAACCGCCATTACATCGGGCCGAGACGGCACGATGCGCGTTTGGGACGTGGCCGGCGCAAGGGAATTGCAAGTCATCAACGCGAGAGGCGCAATCACGCGGGCCGAGCTGTCGCCCGATCGCCGACTGATCGTGGCAGGCGGATTCGGTCAGGCGATAAAAGCCTGGGACGCGGCGACCGGCAAGCCGGCACAATTGCCGGGAAGGTTGGCCGGCGCCAAGGCCAAGTCAAGTCGTTTTGTCAATACCAAGACGCTGATGACGATTCAAGAGGGCGAAGTCACCCTTTGGGACTGGCCCGCGGGAACGCTGCGGCGAAGATTCGTCCTGCCCGCGCCGGAGAAAAAGCCCGGTACGGCCTATTGCGAAAACGCTTCTCTTTCGCGGGATGGCAAACTGTCTGGTCACCGTCGCCAATCGCTACTGGTATCG
The DNA here is from genome assembly GCA_963815035.1 of uncultured Gemmataceae bacterium. Taxonomy (GTDB): domain Bacteria; phylum Planctomycetota; class Planctomycetia; order Gemmatales; family Gemmataceae; genus JBGQCZ01. The sequence continues at coordinate 317,054 of CAWFFC010000009.1, read as the reverse complement.
AGAAGATCGCGGGATGCGGTTCGGCTATGCGGCGGATGGCGTCATCGATCTCTGGGACGCGGCGACTGGCAAACGCATCCGCAGACTCTTGCAATCGAACGGCTGCCCGCGAGCAGCGATTTTCACCACCGACGGCGAACTCATCATTCAGGGCGGCGGCGGCCAACTGTTGAACCCCGACGGCACCGTCGCCCGGGAATTGCACGCCGAACTCAACTTGATCGATCCATTGACATCGAGCTTGCGGCGGACATTCGCGCCAATGCCGAACAAGCCGGGCGGCGGCCATCGCTACATCATGGCCCTGGCGATCTCGCCCGATGGCCGATCCCTCTACGTTGCCGACAGCAGCGGCCTGGCGGTCGTCTACGAAGTTGCAGCCGGGCAGATCCGCCGCACAATCGATGGCCACCGCTCGTTATTGACCGATTTGGCGCTTTCCCGCGACGGCAGACGGCTCGTCACAGCAAGTCTGGATGCCACCGCATTGATCTGGGATTTGTCGCCGGCCGCAGCCTTCCCGCGTCCAGACCGTTCACTGACAGCCGCCCTGGTCCCGAAAACCTGGGCCAGTCTCGCGCTGAACGACTCGGCAGCCGCATATCGGGCGTGGCCGTTCTCGACTCAGCGCCAAAGGATGCGGTGACTCTGATCGCGAGCAGACTGTCGCCGGCCAAACCCGGCCCCAAGGCGGAGTTGCTTGACAAGGTTGTGAACGACCTACAAAGCGAGAAATTCGCCGTTCGCGAAAAAGCATCGGTTCAATTGGCCAAGGTTGGCGAATCGGCCGTTCCGAGGTTGCGCGATCATTTGGCGAAAACGACCTCGGCGGAAGCCCGCCGCCGGCTTGTTCGGGCGCTGGAATTGCTCGATCCGCCCGAATTGTCCCCGCTGCGGCTGCAAGTGAACCGTGCTTTGGAATTGCTCGAATCGATCGGATCGCAAGAAGCCATAGCCCTTCTGAAAAACCTGGCCGCCGGCGAGCCAAACGCGCGCCTCACCCGCGACGCCCAACAATCACTGGACCGTCTGCAAGCAGCGAAATAGCCGAGCATCGGCCCAGACTGATCTTGCGTAAATCGGCCAATTTCGAATACCAATAATGCCGACTCTGGTCCATTCTGGTGGTGGTTGACGCCTGGGCACGATGCCATGAATTCTTCGGCACAAAATCCCGATTCACCACGCCGGCGTCGCGACACGGTTCTGGTCTGGACCGTCTGGCTGATCATGTCGGCCGCCGCGCTTCATTTTGTTTTCACCTATTGCAGCGACGTGCCGTACGGCGAGGAATGGCTGTGCGTGCCGCAAATGACCGGCGCGCGGCCGCTGACATTTTCATTTCTCTGGGAGCAAGTCACCGATCATCACATGCCGCTCAACAAGCTCGCGTTTGTGTTGTTGGGCCGCTGGAGCAATGGCGAATTACGAGTTGAGAAAACGCTGAACGTCTTCCTGATGGCGGCGATCGCGGCATTTTTGATCGTGGCCGCGCGACGGATGCGCGGCCACACGCACTGGGCCGACGCCTTCTTTCCGCTCGCGTTGCTCCACTGGGGCCATTGGGAAGTCTTTCTGATGGCGTTTTTGTTTCAGTTCATCGTTTCGACTGGGCTCGCTGTTGTAATCCTCGCCGTAATCGTGCGGCAACAACTGCCCTCGTCGGGGCAATCGCTCTTGGCCGCGATTTGCCTGGTCTGTTTGCCGTTCACCGGGGCAAACGGTTTGATTTTTGTCCCGCCGCTGGCGCTGTGGCTCGCCGTCATTGCCGTCAGGCGCTGGCGGCGGGCGGCTGACGCGCGCGAACGACGACAAGTCGCGTGGCTATTCGCACTAATTGGCCTTGCCGTGCTGCTTTGCTTGGCGAACGTCGCAGCCTACCACAAGCCCGCCGGGCAACCGCCCAGTCTGGGCCGACGGGCGATTATGCAAACCTCGATGCAGTTTCTCGGCATGAGTTGGGGCTCCGCGGGGATGCTTGAGTGGCCGGGCGCGGCGAGAGTCGCGCTGGCGCTGGTTATCGCAACTCTGGGCCGCATCGCCTGGTTGTGGTGGAAAAAACCCGACGAGCGGATTCGCCTTGCCGGATTGCTCCTCTTTTTCGCGGCGATGGCAATCATGACGTTCGCGGTGGGGAAGGGCCGATCGAGCTTTGGTTTCCTCGCCGGCTTCGCGCCGCGGTATTCGCTGCTGGCATTGCCAGTTTTGATCGCGGCATTTTTTACCTGGGCGATCCATCCGCCGCGAATCGGGAGAATAATGGAGGCAGCACTATGCCTGGCGATGGTGGTGATGCTTCACTTCGACTTCGTGGACGCGATCCCGCACGCGATCGAACGCCGTAACGACGTCGCCCTGTTCAAACAGGAATTAGCCAAAGGACAAAGCAGCCAGCGCCTGGCGGAACATCACCGCTTCACGTTGTACCCGCTCGTTGAACACACCGCCCCGGGACTGGAGATGATGCGCCAGGCCCACATGGGGCCATTTCGAAATCAATCGACGCGCGGATCAACACGCACTGAGACCGCATGGGCGTTGCGCCCTTAGTCTTGGATGTTAACGCCAAATCAGACTATCTTGGCAATTTCCGACTCGTAGCGTCCCATCCTTGCTTGCGGAAATGATCTCGCGGCCATCGGCGGAGAAAGCCAGGTCGAGAATCCAGTCCGAATGGCCGAGCAGCACGGCTCTTTCGACGCCGGTCTTGGCATCCCAAACGCGCACCGCGGCCCGCTGCTCCCAAGCGACGTTCGCCACGCTCTTGTTCCCCGCGGCGACGAGCGAACCATCGGGCGAAACCGCCAGGCAACCGAGTTGACTCGGCCACTTTGGCATCGCCGGCAAGAATGACTCATCGCGGCTCATGATGGAAATGGTTGAGAGCTTGTCGTTGTTGTTCCAACCGCCAAATGCTCGCGACTTGGGGCCAACGGCCAGCACGTCGCACTTCCCGCCGCCGCGCGGCAGGTTAGTCCCCGTTTTCCAATTCCATTCGCGAATCTGATCAGCCGCCGCGACGAGCATTTCACCGTTTGGGCCGAAGCGCAGGGCCTTTATTTCCCCATCCTGCCATTCCAAGGTCGGCAGCTCCTTTGGGACGCTCGATCCCCGCGAGACTTCCCAGCGAATGATTCTCGAGCGGAAGAATTGAGTGTCGCTGCCGAAGTTTTCGGAACTCGCGATCGCCAGCCTCTTGCCGTCCGGCGAAAAGGCCAGTGCGTGAGCATTCGAAATGGCGGTTGTCGCCGGCTTCAGTTCCGGATCGGATTTCTCTCCGGTCCTGGAATCGACGAACCTCAGGACATGGTCCGGTCCGCCGACGTGGGCGAGGAATGCGATCGCGCGACTGTCGGGAGTAAAGCCAAACGCCGTGCAATGCGATTTCGCACGCTCGATCGTGAACCGCTCTTTTCCGGTGACGGCATCGAAGACGATGATGGGGCCATCGAATCGGCCAACGGCGACGGCCGAATGATCCGGCGCAATTTGCATTTGCGTGACGTCATTCGGAAAACTTCCATTCTTCGGCGTCAATTCAATCCGGCGCTCCCATTCGGCGACGCGGCCGATATGCAACTCGCGATGTTCGCCTGGCCCAAGCGTGATATCCTCGGCGTGCAATACATGATTGGCGCGAGCAATTCCGAGCCGGTATTTCTCGCCGACTTTCAAGCCTTGTGTTACCGTTGCGCCGGTTCGCCCGAGGCGATACTCGCGCTCACGGCCCCGCACCTCGATCACCAGCGTCGGATCTTGACAATCGATGCTCAAACCGGCAACGTTCGAGCCTTCGGGTTTTTCAAAAATTCTTACGCCGTAATGATCGTCCGGCGCAAGCGTGAAGTGTTCGCGATACACCTCGTGATCGTCCTTGAAACCGCGGATGGTGTAGTTTCCGCCTGGGTACATGTTGACGAAGCCCACCGTATGGCCTTCGAACTCCGCGATCATTCCCTTTTCGCCTTCAAGCGTCACGCGTTTGATCAAGTCACGATTCCAATTGATCGCGATTTGACCGAGATTGGACAGGGGCTCCTTTACTGATTGCCGATCGAACCAGATCCATAACCCAGAGGCAACAAACGGCGCCGCGCACATAATGCCTACAACCAGGAGTGCGATCCGTCCCCGCCGTCGGCGAATGGCAAATTCGCCGGCGGGCAACTCCGCGCGCAGCTTGCGCATCAGCCGGCGATTCGAAACACCAATCATGAGCAACATGCCCACTCCGATGAGAAAGAAAAAGGCGCCGGGAACCACGCTCTCCAATCGGCCGATGACTCTTGCGACCACCGGTTCCAGCCCATTAAGCAAAAACATGAAAATGATTGGAAAGAAAACGAAGAACAAAATGATCAGTCCGGAGTAGCGCCAGAGTGATTCGCGGCTGGATTTCGATTTCACTTCGATGCGGATTGGGCTTCGGCACAATCGTCGGCTGCTGCAAGTGAGCCAGATGCTGTCCGAGCAAATCGGCGACTTCGTTCGCGCTTTGAAACCGGTCCTCCGGATCCTTGGCATGCAGTTTCTGGACGATCGCGTCGAGCCACTCGGGCATGTCGGGGTTGATTTCGCGCATTGATCGTGGCGAATCCAACGCCACACGCTTCAATACAGCGGCGAGCCGTCAGCGCGAAACGGCGGATGGCCTGTCGCCATCGCGTAAAGCACACTGCCGAGGCTGAACAAGTCGGAACGATGATCGACGGACTTCCCGTCGGCCTGTTCGGGCGACATGTAATTAGGGGTGCCGGCGATGGTGCCGCTTTGCGTGATGCTGGCGTCGTCGGCGGCACGGGCCAGGCCGAAGTCGGTGAGCTTGACGCGCTCAACGCCATTTTCCAGCAGGATGTTCGCCGGTTTGATGTCGCGATGAACCAAACCCTGAGCATGGGCGGCCGCAAGCCCGAGCGCGGCCTGCTGGCCGATGCGGAGAACTTCTTTCAGTTCGAGCGGACCGTGGCGATCCAGCCGTTCCTGAAGCGAAATGCCGCCAATGAATTCCATGACCAGGTAGGGCGTCGGCCCGTTCGGCTGGACGGCATGGATGGCGACGACATGCTCATTTCGTACCGCGGCGACGGCCTTCGCCTCGCGCTCGAAGCGCCGCCGAGCCGCCGAACTCGCCGCCAGATGCCCCGCCATGACTTTAATGGCGACCAGGCGATGCAACTTCGGCTCAAACGCCTTCAACACCACGCTCATGCCGCCGCGGCCGACGATTTCCAACACCTCGTAGTCGCTGAGCTTGCCAAGCTCGCCGGGCTTTTCGGATGGAGTCAACAAGCCGGCGGGGAGGTCGCGAACGGACAATTCGCTGTCGTCAAGTGACGACGCCGAGTGCGTCGGCAGTTTGGCTGTGAACGAATCGCGATCCACCTGATCCACGACCGGGGCCGCGAGAAACTGACTTGCCTGCTCGTGGGCTCGCAGCAAAACTTCGACGCGCTGTTGTACGCGCCGAATCATCGCCGCAAGCGCGCTGGAGCCACTCGGCCCGGTCGCGGGGCTCGATCTCCAGGGCGTCGACAAATAGTTCGCGTTCGCTCATGGCGGATTCCGGGATTCGGTTATTTTGTCCCGATCTACCATGCGCATTCCAGGTCCAATTTGCGCAGCGTGCTGGTTTTTTTCTGAAAATCACCCTTCGCAGCGGACTTTGGCCAGCAGAAATGCTCGGGCGTAGGCCCACCAGGAGTCGGCCGTTCGCGGTGAAATGTCGAGCACCTCGGCGGCTTGCGGAATCGTCAGCCCCGCGAAATGTCGCAATTTGACGAGTTCGGCGATTTGCGGTTCGGACTTGGCAAGCGACTCGAGGGCCTCATCCAATGCGAGCAAATCATCGTCAGGTTGCGGCGCCGCGATTTGATCGGGATCGAAGTCGCTTCGCTTGCGATCGCCGCCGCGCTTTTCGGCCTGCTTCCGCCGGGCGCTTTCCACCAGGATTCGCCGCATCGCCTCGGCGGCCGCGGCGAAGAAATGCCGCCGATTGGCAAAACTGAAGGAGCCCGCAGCGCCACCAAGGGATTTGTCATCACCCTTGCTGGCGCTGCGGACTGCCACCAAACGGATGTACGCCTCGTGCACCAGAGCCGTGGCGTCAAGCGTATGGCCGGGCTTTTCACGAGCCATCTGCGCCGCGGCGAGCTTGCGCAGTTCATCGTAGACCAATGGCAAAAGTTCATCGGCGGCCTTGGCATCGCCGGATTCGATTGCGTTCAGAATCTGCGTCACATCGGACATCGCCGCCCTGGAATTGGGGCTCACTTCTTGCGAGTGATTTTCAGAATCTTGATCGGCGGTTTCAACGTTTGGCCATCGGCTTTCGCTTCCTGGATCTTCTTCACCACGTCCATGCCCTTGACCACGCGGCCAAACGCGGCGAAGCCCTGGCCGTCCGGGTTGCGCTTGCCGCCGAAGTCGAGTTCGGGCTGGTCGCCGATGCAGATGAAAAAGTCTGAAGTGGCGGTGTCGGGCCCGTCGCGGGCCATCGAGATCGTGCCATCCTTGTGGGAAAGCCTGGTGTCGCGCGTGCGCTCCAGTTTGATCGGCCGGAATTCGTCCTCGGCATGACCGGGGCCGACGCCGGCCTGGATCACTTCGATTTTGACTTTATTGTCCGGCTGATTGTTGGGCGTCACGGTGCGATGAAACCGTCCGCCGTCATACGCCTTGGCATCGACATATCGGAGAAAGTTCGCGACCGTGATGGGCGCTTTGGCGGCCTCGAGTTTCACCTCGATATCGCCTTTCTCGGTTTGGATGACCACGATCAATCGTTTTCGGCTCCTCGCAAAGGCCAAGCCCCGGATCCAGCCACATCAATACGAACGCGAGCGACACTCGACTCATCAGCGCACCCAAAAAGTAATTCAGAAACTCACTTCCGGTCCAAAAAAGTAACCGGTTTTAACCGGTTCGTTCAATTTTCAGGACACAGATTCGCGACACAAAGCCTTGGCCTACAGGGTTTTGTAGGCCCCGATCAAAGAGATGGCCTTGGCGGACCGGTTGTTTTTCCGAGCGGAACCATAGCAGGCAAGAGCAAGCTTCGAGGCGACGGTTGCGCCGCGGTGGCGAGAACCTTTTCGCCCGTCGGCGCATCACTCTGATATAATCCAGAGGACCCGCGAGGGGGCCGGATGGCCGCTTCCCGGGCGGGGCGACCCGCGTCGGGGGGAGGAAAGTCCGGGCTTCACAGGACACGGTGGTGGGTAACGCCCACCGTTCGCAAGAACCGGGAAAGTGCAACAGAAAGAATACCGCCGATTTGTTCTTTGTTCTTTGTCAGTTGTTCTTGGTCAGTTGTTCTTTGATTTTTGTTCTTTGTCCGTTGATCAGATTGGTTGATCGCAACGGACAAAGCCCTACGAACAACTGACAAAGAACAACTGACAAAGAACAAAGAACAAAGGTAAGGGTGAAATGGTGCGGGGCCCTCGGGCCTTAATGTAAGAGCCGCACCAGCAGCCGGGTGACCGGCTGGCTCGGCAAACCCCACCGGAAGCAAGGCCAAATATGGGAGCAGGGCTGGTCCGGCCCGTTACGACTCTCGGGTAGGCCGCACGACCGGCGCGGCAACTCGCCGGCTAGATAAATGGCCGTCGCACGGGGAAGCCCGTGGCACAAAACCCGGCTTATAGGCCGCCTCGCGGGTCGTTTTTCGCCAACCGGCAGGTCTGGGCCGTTTCGAACGGAGTTGTACCTGAATGGAATCCCGAAAAAAGCGCATTTCGCGGCCCCTTGCCTGCCGATGATAAACTAGAGTAGATTGCGCGGTTCGCCGCGCCGTCCCTCCTTTCTCCCGCTGACCAGTTTCCACCGGCGAGGAGTACACCCATGAGCCGAATGACCGACCACTTCGGGCCGCCCTCCGGCGATGCTCGCTTCGGAGATCGACCGGTCCGTCCGCTTCCACCGTACCGGGTTGTCTTGCCGAACAATCCCGCCCTGGCACTGATGCTCATCGTCCAGGTCGTGATGGAAATCACGCGCTTGTGCCGGGCCGAGGCCACCCACAAGATGTGGGAAGCGCACCACTCCGGTCGCTCGGAACTTCTCGTCACCCATAAGGAACGGGCGGAACTTTACGTCGAGCAGTTCGGCGAACGCGGCCTGACCGTGACCATCGAACCGGCGGTCTGAGCCAATTCGAAGTGTCGTTTCGCCGGCAGGAATCTGGAATCATTCGTCTGGGTGCGAGCTCGAATTGGAAAAGGCTCCCGCCCACCAGATCGTGTCGCCCATGAAAGCTCCCCTGGATCCGACGCCTTATCCTCAGGATCCGCTCAGCCGACCCATTCGGGCGACAATTTTTGATGATGAACCCGGTCTGCGAGACGTGGCCGAGGAATTGCGGCGGCAACGCCTAACGATCGAACAAGGAGCTGTGAGGTTCTTCCTTCGGATGGTTCGCGGCCAGTCGTGCTGGAATGAGCGAGTCAAATTCATGGACAGGCATCTGGCGGATACGCTGGTGATCGCCCTCTGTCCCATCGTGATTCACATTAGCAACACGGACGCCGCGCTCGGAATGCAGTTGGTATTGAAGGACGCAGGCTGGAAGATTCGGCGCGTGATACCTATGGAAGACACCAATGGGTATTCGACCAGTGGTTTCCAATCATTCGCCGAGCCATCGTTGGACCGATCGGGACAAAGATCAAGCCCCGAAATCCAATGACAAACTCTTCGCCTGCCGGCGAAACCGGCTTGTGACCAATTTGTCATTGCGGATTCGCTCGTTCGTCTACATGATGATGGTATCGGCTCATTTTTGGAACGTCGGGAAGTGAATCATGCTTCGCAAGTTGATCGCGTTGATCTGCGCCGCCCTGCTTGTGGGATCGGCGTCGGCCCAGGAAGGCAAAAAGCTCAAAATCCGCTGGTATGGTCAATCGTTCTTTCAGGTGACGACCACCGCCGGCACGCGGATCGTTTTTGATCCGCATTCCATCGAACAGTACCCGCGTGACATGGTGGATGCCGATTTGGTCTTGATCAGCCATCCACACGCCGATCACTCCTCATTGGTCCGCATCCGCAATCGCGACAAAGTGAAAGTGCTCACCGGCGTCAAAGGGGACGCTCGCAAGCAGCAATGGAACCGCATCGATGAAAAGTTCCGCGATGCCCATATTTACAGCATTGGAACGTTCCACGATAAGGACAGCGGCATGAGCCGCGGCCGCAATTCGTGCATCATCGTCGAAGTCGATGGCCTTCGCATCTGCCATCTCGGCGACCTCGGGCATGAACTGAGCGAGCGACAGCTTCAATCGATCGGCAGCGTCGATATTTTGATGATTCCGATTGGCGGCATTTACACGATCAATGGCGAAGACGCCAAGAAAGTCGTCGAGCAGATCAAGCCGAAACGCCTGATCCTGCCGATGCACTACGGGACCAAGGCGTTCGAGGATCTGGTCGGCCCGGACGAGTTTCTGGACGGCCAAAAGAACGTCCAGAAACTGCCGAATACCAACGAGATCGATGTTGCGATCGATGAAAAACCACCGGCCTCGCCCCGAATCGTTTTGCTCGGTTGGACCAAGAAGAAACCGAGCGACGAATAAGCTGCTTCCGATCTCGCGCTGGTGACGTGTCGCGACGAGCAAACTTCAAGTTGGGGGCTCCTATAATGAACGGGAGCCCCTAAGTTTTTTTTGGAATAACACCGTGGCCGGCATCAATCCATACATCAAGCGACCTGAAGCTGAACCGCCGAAGCGGAAATACCGGATCAAGTTCCTCATTGGCGACACCAAGGAAACGAAAATCGTTGAAGTCGATCCAGAAGAAATTCCCTACGATCGAACCGGCCTGCCCGGCAGCATTCTGGAAATCGCGTTGGGAAACGGAGTTGCGATCGATCACTCGTGCGGCGGCGTCTGCGCCTGTTCCACGTGCCATGTGATTGTGCGCGAGGGGCTGGAATCTTGCAGCGAAGCCACCGACGACGAACTGGACATGGTGGAAACGGCTCGCGGGGTCACGACGGAGTCGCGGTTGGCCTGCCAGTGCGTCGCGAACGGCGACTGCGATTTGGTGGTGGAAATCCCAACCTGGAACAAAAACCTGGTAAAAGAACGGCACTAAGCGGCGAACGGCGAGCGTTGGCGGCGCTTTTGCGAAATGTGAACGTCGCGCGAACTCAGCTGTAATCGACTCCGCCTGTCCAGCCCGCAAATTTCGCCATCCGGCCGATCGATCTCCCAAGATTTCTCGCTCCGCGACTGGCCTGCGATTCGATGCGCGGCATAATCATCCGTTGTCCGCCTCGATGGACGAGTCGGGCTTTCTCTGATCGGTGAAAGGAGGTTGCCGATACGACCGCTGGTGCGAAGAGTCAGCAAACGTGCGGGGTCAATGGGGCACGGTTGCAACCTGCTGCTACAGGAGACTTGTGAGACGGCCGCACCATAATTCGCCGTTCTCTCCTGCCTTCGGACGCGCGATGGAATTTGTTTCGGTGCAAGTACGAGACAAGAGAGGTCAACTCGGAAGCCATCGTGAAACCAGGGAGGCCGACGCGGGCCGGGAACCCGCGTCCTGACGCGGAGCGATTCGGACGGCATCTCCCCGGCCGTTCGCGATTGCTGCGCGTTTTTCCTTTTGAGACTTCACGTTGAATCAGACGCCAAATATTTGCGTGGTCGGATCGTCGAACGTCGATCTGATCTTTCGCGCGCCGCGAATGCCGCGGCCGGGCGAAACCCTAACAGGCTCCGATTTTCACAAGGTGTTTGGCGGCAAAAGCGCCAACCAGGCCGTCACCGCGGCTCGCCTCGGGGCCCGCGTGAGTTTTGTCGCCCGGCTGGGCAACGATTCATTCGGCCGGGAGATGTTGGCGAATCTCGGCGCTGAAAAACTCGACACCATTCACGTGAAATTCGACGAGAGTCGGCCCACGGGCGTAGCGGGCATTCTCGTCGACGATGAGGCGGAGAATTGCATCGTCGTGGTCCCGGGTGCGAATGCCGCCCTTTCACCGCTTGATGTTCGCGAGGCCGCGCGGGCAATCGAGGCAGCCGATCTGTTGCTCGGCCAGCTCGAAGTTCCACTCGAAACCACGCTTGAGGCGTTTCGCATTGCCCGTGCAGCCGGCGTGCGAACCATCTTGACTCCGGCGCCCGCCGGGACGCTGCCGGATGAACTATATCAGCTCACCGACCTGCTTGTTCCCAATGAATCCGAGTCTGGCGCTGCTGGTCGAAAGCTCGGGCGACTCGGGCGAGGGTTTTCTGCGATCCGCATCCGCGCCTGCGCGACCGAGTGCCGAAGCCGTGATGGTCACGCTTGGCGAGCGCGGGGCATACCTGATCGATGCTGAGGGGCCAACGCCGATTCCGCCGGTCCCCGTCGACGCCGTCGATACGACTGGCGCGGGCGATGCGTTTACTGGCAGTTTGGCGGTCTTTCTCGCCGAGGGATTGTCATTGCTCGAGGCGGCGCGACGCGCGTCGGTCGTCGCCGCGCTCACCGTCACGCGCCCGGGCACACAAACGGCTTTTCCGACACGCCAAGAATTTGAACTGCACTCACGTTGTATTGAAGGCATCTCGCAACCAATTCGAAGCCAAGTAAGCCAACCACTTGCGGAATAAGCTTTGCAAGCACCATCCCCCGGGTCTCCAGCGTGAAAACCTAGCCGGGAGTATTATCATGCTTGCATGCCGACATATTTTGATTTCGGCGTCTGCGTGCGTTGCCGTTTTGTTATCAACGAATGGGCAATTGGTTGCGCAGCCGACCGGTAATCAAGCCAACGTTGAACAATTGACACGCGGACCGATTCACGAGGCGTTCGCCGAGCCGATCCAGCTCAATCCGCAGCCTGGGCCCATCATTTCGAGAGAACCGCCGCCGGCGATCGATGAAATCCCGCCGGACCAGAAGCCCGACGGCGATAACGTGGTCTGGATTCCCGGTTATTGGCAATGGGACGACGCAGGCAAGGATTTCGTTTGGGTGAGCGGATTATGGCGAGCGGTGCCCCCAAATGAAACCTGGGTGCCGGGCTACTGGGACAAGGTCAGCGGCGGTTATCAGTGGGTGTCGGGACTCTGGAACAAGGATGGCGAGGACATTCAGTATCTGCCGGCGCCGCCGACGAGCGTGGAAAACGGTCCAACTACCGAGCCCACGGACGCCAATCAGATTTGGGCGCCGGGTTGTTGGGTCTGGGCTCAAAACCGCTATATGTGGCGTCCGGGATTCTGGATGACCGCCTATGCCGATTGGGTGTGGATCCCGGCTCATTACGAGTGGTCGCCTAGCGGCTATGTGTTTATCGAGGGCTATTGGGACTATCCCCTGCTGAACCGAGGGCTCGTTTTCGCGCCCATCGCGGTTCGCGGAGGCGTGCATGCTCGCTACATCTACACGCCCTCGGTGGTGCTCGACTTGGCGGCACTGGCCACGAGCCTGTTCATCAATCCGAAATATGATCACTACTACTTTGGCGACTATTACGCCAACAACTATTTCCGCAGCGGCTATTATCCCTGGTTTGCCTATCACGGCAGTCGGTACGGCTATGATCCGTTGTTTGCCCATTGGGATTGGCGGGAACGACAGCACAATCCCAATTGGGAGCGACAGCTCCGCGAGCTGTATATCCGGCGACGGGATCACGACAACGATCGGCCGCCGCACAATTGGAATGAATTCGAAAAGTGGAGAGGCACGCACCAAAACGCGCCACGCACGGAACGGGATTTGGTGCATCGGCTCGATGAGGCCGTGAAGAATCACGATTTCCCGACGCATCTGAAGCACATCGAACGCAATGACTTGGATCATTTCAAGGATCATGCTCAACAGGATCACCGGATGCGCGAAAACCGGCAGAAGTGGGAGCACGAAATCCATCAGCAGGCGCCGCGGCCCAACGTGACGCCCAGGCCCGGCACGACCCGGCCGCCGGCCGAACAGCATCGTGGTGAGCCGGCCAGAGTGAAAGCTCCGCGTTCCGAGATGTTCAATCCCGGCAATCGCCGCGGCGCCACCTCGACTCCGCATTCGCCGAATCAGCCGAAGGCGGAGCAACATTCGCCGGGAACCGTGCGGCCGCAAATCGTCCTCCCACATCCCGAGCAGATGATGCGGCCCGATTTCGACCGCGGTCATCACGGCCGCCAAAACAACAAGGATGGCGGCAAGGGGAACGACAAGAACCGCGGCCGAGGCAACGACAAGGATCGTGGGAAGGGCAAGTAGCAGACACGATCCATCGGGGAAACCCGCGTCGGGCCCGAACGAGCATCGGGATAACTCTCCCGGCCTCGTTCGGGCCCTCTGGTTTTGCCAGCGGGTTGCCGAATCCGCTGCTCAATAGTCGATCGGCCGGCCAAAAAAAACGGGCAAGCGGAATTTGGCCGCTTGCCCGTCGTTCGTTCAGGCATTCGAAGTTACGCGCTGGCGGTCTCCGCCAAATCCGAATGGGAATTCGCCAGCGTATGTTCCTCATCGGCTTGCATTCGCACTTCACTGTCCTGATAGATGCGGAAGCCCGTGCCGGCCGGAACCAGGTGGCCGAGGATCACGTTCTCCTTCAGGCCCACCAGATAATCCACCTTGCCCGCCAGCGCCGCCTCGGTCAGCACCTTGGTCGTTTCCTGGAACGACGCCGCGCGAGATGAAGCTGTCCGACTGCACGGCCGCCTTGGTGATGCCCAGCAAGCTGCGTCTGTGCGGTGGCCGGCCGCGGCGTCTCCCAGGTCGGCGGCTTCTTGCCTGCGCCTTCGAGCCGTTGCGTTCTCCTCCTCGAACGCTTCCTTGGCTGACGATCTTGCCATGCTCGAACTGCGAGTCGCCCGGATCCTTGATCTTGACGCACTCCTTGACCAGCCGCTCGTTGACCTCGCGGAAGGCGAACTTGTCCATGACCTCCCCGGGCAGCAAGCCCGTGTCGCCGGTTTGCTCGACCTTCACCTTGCGCAGCATCTGCGCGACGATGATCTCGATGTGCTTGTCGTCGATGTCCACGCGCTGGCTGCGGTAGACGGTCTGCACCTCGCGGACCAGGTATCCTGCACCGCTTCGGACCGCGAATGCGCAGAATGTCGTGCGGCACCAGCGGGCCGATCACCAGCGGGTCGCCTTCCTTGACGTAGTCGCCGGTGTGCACGCGCAGGTGCTTGCCGTGCGGCACCTGGTGCTCGACTCGCTTCGCCGATGCGGCTTGCCGTCGTCGTCCATCGGGCTGGACGCAGATGATGCGCTTGCCGCGCTTGCGTCTCGCCGAGGCGGACCTTGCCGGCGATCTCGGCCATGACGGCCGGGTCGCGCGGCCGGCGAGCCTCGAAGATCTCGGTGACGCGCGGCAGACCGCCGGTGATGTCCTGCGTGCCCGACTGTTCGCGCGGCGTCTTGGCCAGCAGCGTGCCGGCCGCGATCCGTTCGCCTTCGCGCGACTTCGAGGTAGGCCTTCTCCGGCATGTAGTAGACTCGCCAGCATCTGCCCGCGATCGTCCTCGATGATGATCTGCGGGTGCAGGTCGCCCTTGTGCTCCATGATCACCCAGCGCTCGGTGCCCGGTGCCGCGTCGCGTTCCTTGCGGAGCGTCTCGCCCTCGTCGATTTCCTCGAAGCTGGACCGTGCCGCCCACTTCGGCCAGGATCGGCGTGGTGTGCGGATCCCAGTTGCACAGATCTGCCTGGCCGGCCTGGATCGCCTGCTCGTCCTTGACCAGCAGCTTGGGCCGTTGGGAACCGGGTACGCTTCCAGCTTCTCGCCCTTGGCGTCGAGCGATGACCACTTCGCCGTTGCGCGTCAGAGCACGACGTTGCTCGCCGGTGTCGTTGTCGACGACCTTGAGGCGTTCGAACTCGGACGGTGCCGGCCTTCTTGCGCCTTGATCTCGTTTTCCACGCCGGCGGTCGTGCGCTGGCCACGCCGCCGATGTGGAACGTCCGCATCGTCAGCTGCGTGCCCGGCTCGCCGATCGACTGGGCGGCGATGATGCCCACCGCCATGCCTTCCTCGACCAGCGCTCCGGTGGCCAGGTCCATGCCGTAGCAGCAGCCGGCAGACGCCGAGCGGGCGCCTGCAGGTCATCGGGCTGCGCACCAGGATCTTGTCGATGCCCAGCTGCTTCGATCTTGCGGGCCATCTCGCAGGTGATCATCTCGTTCTCGCCGACGATCACCTCGTCGGTGTCGCGATGGTGATGGTGTCGCGGCTGACCCGGCCGCGGATCGATTCGCTCAGGCGTTCGCTCGATCTCCTCGCCCTTGTAGATGGCGGCCTTGCTGATGCC
Organism: uncultured Gemmataceae bacterium; assembly: GCA_963815035.1. Classification (GTDB taxonomy): domain Bacteria; phylum Planctomycetota; class Planctomycetia; order Gemmatales; family Gemmataceae; genus JBGQCZ01. Next base: position 301,788 of record CAWFFC010000009.1, on the reverse strand, counting down.
CTGCGTGGTGCCGCAGTCGTCCATGGTGATGACGACGTTCTGGGCCACGTCGGCCAGCTTGCGCGTCAGGTAGCCCGAGTCGGCGGTCTTGAGGGCCGTGTCGGCCAGGCCCTTGCGGGCGCCGTGCGTGGAGCTGAAGTATTCCAGCACGCTCAGGCCTTCGCGGAAGTTCGCCTTGATCGGCGTCTCGATGATCTCGCCCGACGGCTTGGCCATCAGACCGCGCATGCCGGCCAGCTGGCGGATCTGGTCGACGCCGCCGCGGGCGCCGGAGTTGGCCATCAGGTAAGATCGGGTTCAGGTACGGCCCACTTGCCGCTCGTCGCGCGATCGTCGCTTGCAGGTCCGTCATCATCTCCTCGGTGATCTGCTCGCGGGCGTGGTCCACAGGTCGATGACCTGGTTGTAGCGCTCGCTCGTCGGTGATGATGCCGCGTTCGTACTGCTTGCGATCTTTTCGACCTCGCTTCTCGGTCTCCTTCGAGCATCTTCTCCTTGTTCGTCGGCGTGCTGCAGGTCGTCGGTGGCGAACGACAGGCCGAGCGCGTCGATTCGCGGAAGCCGAGCTCCTTCATGCGGTCGAGCAGCTCGATCGTCTCGCGGCGGCCGAGCATGCTGGTAGCAGTCGGCGATGATGCGCGCCAGGTGCTTGGCTCGACAGCGGCAGGTCGTAGAACGGCATCTTCGGAGCAGGATGTCGTTGAAGATCACGCGGCCGACGGTCGTCGTGACCAGGCCGTTTGGCGTTCGCGCGGCAGTTCACTCGACGCGTGTCTTGCCCTTGTCGACGCTTGGACCTCGCTGATGACCTTCTTGTCGATCGGCAGGCGGACGCTGGATGCGCGCGTGCATGCCGAGCTTCTTCTGGCGCGTAAGCGCCAGGAACAGCTTCGGCGAGGCTGTGGAAGCAGTCTTGCCCTCGCCCGCTTCGACCTGACTTCGCCTCAGCTCGCCGCGGCGTCGGCGGTGAGGTAGTAGCAGCCCATGACGATGTCCTGCGACGGGCGTGATGATCGGCTTGCCGTTGGCCGGGCTGAAGATGTTGTTGGTGGACATCATCAGCACGGTCGCTTCGACCTGCGCCTCGATCGACAGCGGCAGGTGGACGGCCATCTGGTCGCCGTCGAAGTCGGCGTTGAAGCCCTTGCACACCAGCGGGTGGATGCGGATGGCGTTGCCTTCGATCAGCACCGGCTCGAACGCCTGGATGCCCATGCGGTGCAGCGTCGGGGCGCGGTTGAGCAGCACCGGGTGGTTCTTGATGACCTCTTCGAGAATGTCCCAGACCTGCGTCGTCCTTGCGCTCGAGCATCTTCTTGGCCGACTTGATCGTGTCGGCGTGGCCGCAGCTCCTTGAGCCGGCGGATGATGAACGGCTGGAACAGCTCCAGCGCGATCTTCTTGGGCAGACCGCACTGGTGCAGCTTCAGTTCCGGGCCGACGACGATGACCGAGCGGGCCGAGTAGTCGACGCGCTTGCCGAGCAGGTTCTCGCGGAAGCGGCCCTGCTTGCCCTTGATCATGTCGGTCAGCGACTTGAGCGGGCGGTTGCGACGAGCCGAGCACCGGCCGCTGGCAGCGGTTGTTGTCGAACAGCGCATCGACCGCCTGCTGCAGCATCCGCTTCTCGTTGCGGATGATGACTTCGGGCGCGTTGAGGTCGACCAGCTTCTTGAGCCGGTTGTTGCGGTTGATGATGCGGCGGTACAGGTCGTTCAGGTCGCTGGTGGCGAAGTTGCCGCTATCGAGCAGCACCAGCGGGCGCAGGTCCGGCGGGATGACCGGGATGCACTCCAGCACCATCCACTCGCGGCTTGTTCTGCGGCCGCCAGTCCGCGGAGCGCCTCGACGATCTTGAGCCGCTTGATCAGGTCCTTGCTGCTTCTGCTTGGACGGCTTGTCCTTCTTGGTCTCGTCGTCGAGCTCGTCGCGCAGCTCGCGCGACAGCTCGACGAGGTTGAGCTGCTCGAGCAGCTTCTTGACCGCCTCGGCGCCCATGTCGGCCTCGAACTCGTCGCCGTACTTCTCGCGCGGCCTTGCGGTACTCGTCCTCGGTGAGCAGCTGCTGCTCCTTCAGCGGCGTGTCGCCCGGATCGATGACGACGTAGTCCTGGAAGTAGATGATCTTCTCCAGGCTGGTCGTCTTCATGTCCAGCAGCGTGCCCAGGCGGCTGCGGCATCGCCTTGAAGAACCAGATGTGGACGACCGGCGCGGCCAGGTCGATGTGGCCCATGCGCTTGCGGCGGACGCGGCTGTGCGTGACCTTGACGCCGCAGCGGTCGCAGATCATGCCCTTGTACTTCGTGCCCCTGTACTTGCCGCAGGCGCACTCCCAGTCCTTCTCCGGCCCGAAGATGCGCTCGCAGAACAGGCCGTCCTTCTCCGGGCGGTAGGTGCGGTAGTTGATCGTCTCGGGCTTCTTGACCTCGCCGAACGACCAGCGAGCGGATGTCGTGCGGGCTGGCCAGGCTGATGCGCACCGCGCCGTAGTCGTTGATGCGATCGTAAGTTGATGTCGCCGTGTCAGCTCATTCGGCTACGCCGCTCCATACAGATTGACCGCGAATCGACTCAGATGCGATCACGCTATCGAGCGTCAGACGCAGCGAGTGCCGCGTCGCGTATCTGACTGCACTACGGCTTGACAGCTGTCGTGTTCAGATCCGCTTCTTCTCCAGCTGCATGTTCAGGCCCAGGCCGCGGATTTCGTTGCATGAGCACGTCGAAGCTGGCCGGCGTGCCGGCTTCCAGCGTGTTCTCGCCCTTGACCATCGATCTCGTAGATCTTGGTGCGGCCCTCGACGTCGTCGGACTTGACCGTCAGCAGTTCCTGCAGGATGTAGGCGGCGCCGTAGGCTTCCAGCGCCCACACTTCCATTTCGCCGAAGCGCTGGCCGCCGAAGCGGGCCTTGCCGCCCAGCGGCTGCTGCGTGATCAGCGAGTACGGGCCCGGTCGCGCGGGCGTGGACCTTGTCGTCGACCAGGTGGTGCAGCTTGAGCATGTAGATGTAGCCGACCGTCACCGGCTGCTCGAACGCGCTCGCCGGTGCGGCCGTCGTACAGGCACGCTCTTGCCGGTCTCGGAGATGCCGGCCTCCTTGAGGCACTTGCGGATCTCCTCCTCGGTGGCCCCGTCGAAGACCGGCGTGACGGCCTGGAAGCCGAGCTTCGCGGCCGCCCAGCCCAGGTGCGTCTCCAGAATCTGGCCGACGTTCATGCGGCTCGGCACGCCCAGCGGGTTGAGCAGGATGTCCACCGGCGTGCCGTCGGCCAGGAACGGCATGTCCTCCTCGGGCAGGATCTTCGAGATCACGCCCTTGTTGCCGTGCCGGCCGGCCATCTTGTCGCCGACCGAGATCTGCCGCTTGGTGGCGACGTAGACCTTGACCATCTGCTGCACGCCGCTGGGCAGCTCGTCGCCGCGCTTCAGCGAGTTGAGCTTGCGCTCCTTCTCGTCGATGCAGGAACTGGATCCGCTCCTGTGCCGGTCGATGGATCTCGTCGGCCTGCTTCTGGCTGCTCCGGAGCTGCGGATGTCCAGGTTGTCGAGCTTGAACGTCGTCGGCCTGCTCGACGACGACCTTGTCGTCCTTGTCGGCGCCGAGCGTCTTGCCGGTGATCGGGTCCTTCAGGTCGTGCTTGTCCAGCACCTCGCTCAGCTCGCTCGATCATCGCGCGGAACTGATCGGCGATCTGCTCGTTGTAGCGTCGTTCTCGATCTCCTTCTGCTCCTTGTCGAACTGCCTTCTTCTCGTCCTCGGTCATGCTGCGCCCGGCGGCTGAACCGCTGCGTGTCGATGACGATGCCCTCGACGCCGGAGGGCACTTCGAGGCGAGTCGTTCTTCACGTCCTCGCCGGCCCGGCCGAAGATCGCGTGCAGCAGCTTCTCTTCCGGCGTCAGCTCGCTCTTGCGACTTCGGGCGACACCTTGCCGACCAGGATGTCGCCGGGCCGCACGCACGTGCCGATGCGGACGATGCCGTTCTCGTCGAGGTTCGACAGCGCCTTCGGGCGAGACGTTGGGAATGTCGCGCGTGAACTCCTCCTTGCCCAGCTTGGTCTCGCGGATTTCGATCTCGAACTCCTCGATGTGGATCGAGGTGTAGGTGTCGTTCTTGACCAGCCGCTCGCTGATGATGATGGCGTCCTCGAAGTTGTAGCCGTCCCACGACATGAACGCGACCAGCACGTTGCGGCCCAGCGCCAGCTCGCCGTTGTTGCGTGGCGGCGCCGTCGGCGATGATCTGGCCCTTCTTGACCTTCTGGCCGATCTTGACGATCGGCTTCTGGTTCAGGCAGGTGCGCTCGTTCAGGCCGGCGAACTTGCGCAGCACGTACTCGCGTCGTTTGTCGTCATCGACCTTGATGCGCTCGGCGTCGACGTAGGTGACGATGCCCGTCCTTCTCGGCCGTGACGACCATGCCGCGGTTCTGCGCCACGTCCTTCTCCAGCCCGGTCGCGACGAGCGGCGGCTCGGTGATCAGCAGCGGCACCGCCTGCCGCTGCATGTTCGAACCCATCAGCGCCCGGTTGGCGTCGTCGTGTTCGAGGAACGGGATCAGGCCCGCCGAGACGCCGACCATCTGCTTGGGCGAGATGTCGATGTACTGCGACCTCGTCGGACGGCGACGTAGCCGAAGTCGCCGCCGAAGCGGGCCGATGACGCGATCCTGCGTGATCTTGCCGTCCGTCGGTCGGCGTGTCGGCCGGCGCCAGGTCGCGCCTGCGATTCCTCGTCGGCCCGCAGCCAGCGTCACCTCGTCGGTCAGCTTGCTTGTTCTTGACCTTGCGATACGGCGTGATCAGGAAGCCGTACTCGTCGACGCCGGCGTAGATCGACAGGTGCGAGATCAGGCCGATGTTCGTGCCTTCGGGCGTCTCGATCGGGCAGATGCGGCCATAGTGCGAGATATGCACGTCGCGCACTTCGAAGCCGGCCCGCTTGCGGTTCAGGCCGCCCGGCCCGAGGGCCGACAGCCGCCGCTCGTGCGTCAGCTGCGACAGCGGGTTGGTCTGGTCGACGACCTGCGACAGCTCGCCGCGGCCGAAGAAGTACTCGATCGCCGCCGAGATCGCTCTTGGGGTTGATGAGCGTGCGCGGCGTCATGTCCTGCTGGTCGCGGATGCTCATGCGCTCCTGCACGGTGCGGCGCAGCTTGAGGAAGCCCTTGCGCAGCTCGTCGGCGGCCAGCTCGTCGATGGTGCGCAGCGCGGCGATTGCCGAGGTGGTCGATGTCGTCGATCGTGCGCCCTTCGCTCGGCGCGCAGCTTCGAGTGACGTAGCGGATCGCGTTGAGGAAGTCGATCGACCGCAGCGTCATCTCCGTCTCGGGGATCGTCCTGGTCGAACTTGCGGTTGATGCGGAAGCGGCCGACCTTGCCCAGGCGGTAGCGGTTGGGGTCCTGGAACTTCTCCTTGAACAGCTCCTTGGCCTTTTCCAGCTGCGGCGGGTTGCCGGGCCGCAGCCGCTGGTAGATCTTCAGCAGCGCTTCCTCGTGCGTGGTTGGTCGGATCCTCGTCCTCGAGCGAGCGAATTGAGGATCGAGCGCGTCCTTCGACGGCTTGCGTCAGGATCGTGCACTTCGCGTGACGGTGCTGGCGATGATCTTGTCGAGCTTGTCCTCGGTGAACGTCTCGCCGCTGTCGAGGTAGACCTCGCCCGTCTCCGGATCGATGACGTCGCCGACGGCGATCGGCCGCGCCTTCGAGCGTCGGCGCGGTTCGTGCTCGGCGTTGCGTCTTGACGTGCTCGACGTCCGTTGGGTAGAAGGCGCTGGATGATGTCGGCGTCGGTGCGAGTAGGCCGGGTCCATGGCGCGCAGCAGCGTCATGGCCGAGAACTTGCCCGACTGGTCGATGCGGACGCCGAGCGTGTCTTTCTTGGTGACGTTGATCTCGATCCAGCTGCCGCGCTCGGGGATGATGCGGCAGCGAGTGCAGCTTGCGTGTCGCCGGCCTCGGTCTCGACGACGAAATCGACGCCGGGCGAGCGGTGCAGCTGGCTGACGACGACGCGCTCGGCGCCGTTGATGATGAACTCGCCGCCGCCGATCATGATCGGCATGTCGCCGAGGTAGACCTCTTCCTCGACCGGCTGCTCCTTGTTGAGGCGCAGCCAGACGCGGAAGGGCCGGCCGTAGGTCAGGCGCAGCTGCCGGCACTCGTCGGGACCGTAGCGCGGCTTGCCGAGTTCGTACTTGATGTACTCGAGCGAGAGCGTCTTGTCGTAGCTCTCGATGGGGAAGATCTCGCGCAGCACGCCTTCGAGGCCGATTGGCTGTGCGCTTCTCGGGCGGCACGTCCAGTTGCAGGAAGCGCTCGTAGGACTTGCGTCTGGATGTCGGTCAGCGGCGGCACCTCGACGGCGTCGCCGAAGCGGCCGAAATTGCGAATCTCTTCGGGCTTGATAATGCGAATAGCCGGGATGGGCATGGTTGGTGCTCCTCCCAGGAGCAAAACGGAAGAAGCCGGCGTACGGTGCCGGCCCGGGCCGGCCGTCGTCAGGCAAGTGGATAAACTCAAACTCGTGGACAGGTCCGCGGGGTCCGAACCGCCGTTCCGGAAGCGGTATGGCGAACGCGAGCAAAAACAACACCCTCAGACATGGCCCCGTCGTGGAGATGCGCGGCGGATCCGAACAGAGATAACCGGCCACGGTTTGGGTGCGGGGCACGCGGATTCACCATTCGAGGATGATGAACGGTCGCAACCTTCGAGCAGCGGCTTCCTGACAACACCTGCCTCAAGCTGGGCCAAAGCGTACAGGACTTCACGGTTGGTCCGATGGGCGTTGTTCTGGATTGCACCGGTTACCGACGAACCGAGAACGAACGCCCAACGGATAAAACCTACTTGATCGAAACTTTGCCGCCGCCTCTTCGAGTTTCTTCTTGATGGCCTCGGCCTCGTCCTTGGAGAATGTTTTCCTTGATCGGCTTGGGCGAACCCTCGACCAGGTCCTTGGCTTCCTTGAAGCCCAGGCCGGTGATCTCGCGCACGACCTTGATGACGTTGATCTTCTTGGCCGCGTCGAACCCTTCCAGCACGGGTGAACTCGGTCTGTTCGGGCGGCTTCTCGGCTGGGCCGCCACCGCCGCCACCTTGCTGCATGACCACCGCCGCCGGCCGCGGCGGGCTCGATCTGGTACTTCTCTTTCAGGTAGTCCTTGAGTTGGACCGCCTGAACGAGCGTCAGCGCCGCGATCTTGTCACCCAGGTCGGTGATGTCGGCCGCGACGCCATTGGCTTCGCTCATGGTTGGAATTTCCTTTATCTAAAAGAGGCTGCTGAAGCGGGCAGCCACGCGTAATAGCCTAGACAATCGTTTCAGGATCGTGTTCGCCGGCTCATGCGGCGGCGGGCGGCCGTTTCTTCCTTGCTCTTGGTCTCGATCTGGCTGGCCACCTGCGCTGCCCGGACCGACGAGCAAGCCCGCGATGGCCGAGCCGGAGCCCAAAATCGCCGACACGATTTCGCCGATCGCCTCCAGCCGGGTGGGCATTCGGAGGGCCTCGGCGAAGGTCACCGGAGTGCCCTCGGCGATCGCCCCTTTCACCGTCAATTTTTCATTGAATTTCGGGTCCTTCTTGGTCATGTCCCGGAAGGCCGATTCCAGCTCCTTGCTCAGTTCCTTGACGTGTCACCGCCCCAGGCAAGAACGGTATTGCCGCTGACCAGATGGTGATGATCCAGGCCCAGACTCGGCGAACACCTTGCGCGCCAGGCTGTTCTTCACCTGATGGAGGCGCATGCTTTTCTTTCGCAGGGCCAGCCGCAGCTGATTTTCGGCGATAGCGCCGAGCCTCGACTGGCTGAGAAAGACCAGATTCTTTACGCCGCTGAACTCGTTCTTCAGCGCGTCCATTTGCATTTGCTTGATGACTTTGCTCACGAGCGGCTCTCCACCATTGACCGCAATGCCGATTCGCCACGGGCGATCACAACGCGACCGGGATGCCCGGGCTCTGCGTCGCGGAAATCGAGGTCGACAGGATGTAATGGCCTTTCACGCCGACGGCTTTGCCGAGCGAATCGGATCGATGAATGTCTGAATGTTTTCGACCAGATTGTTTTCGCCGAAACTCATCTTGCCCACGCGAGCGTGCACGCCGCCGCCCTTGTCGGTCCGGTACTCGACCTTGCCGGCCTTGAACTCCTTCACGATCGTTCCAATGTCTTGCGTCATTGAAACCACGGTGCCGGCTTTCGGCGTCGGCATCAGGCCGCGCGGGCCGAGCACTTTGCCGAGGCGGCTGACCTTCCCCATCATATCCTGGGTGGCCAGGGCAATATCGAAGTCGAGTCCAACTCTCCTTTGTGATCTTCTCGATCAGGTCGTCGCCGCCCGCGAAATCCGCGCCGGCCGCTTTGGCCTTGGCGACGTTGTCCCCCTGGCAAAAGACCAGCACGCGAACCTGCTTGCCGATGCCATGAGGCAGCGACACGCTGCCGCGCACCAGTTGGTCGCTTTGCGTCGCGTCGATGCCCAGGTACATGTGGATTTCGACGGTCTCGTCCATTTTCGAGCGCTTCAGCGACTTCAGCGTGGCCACCGCTTTGTCCAGTGGCTGAGCGCCTTCCCGGAGTAGTTTTTGCTGGACATTCTTCAAATGATTCTTCAGTTTCTTGCCGCGGCCAGGCGCATGGCCGGGCTTTTTCTTTTTCTTCGTGGCCGCTGCCGCTCCTTCAGACGCAGCCGCGGCGGCAGGCGGAGCTGCTTCCGCGCTCGCCGGCGCTGGAGCGGCGGCCGGCCTCTCCTTTTTGGGCTTTTTCTCAGGCGCGGCGGGGGCCTCGGCAGCCGTCTTGTTGTCTGTTTCTGGAGCCGATTCTTGCTTCTTCGCCATGTTTCAATCCGCTGAAGGGCATTCCCACAACAGAAAAAGCCCCGCAGAACCGGTTGATCGCGTGCAAAGCCCAACCGGCTGGAGGGGTTCATCACTAATTTTGAAAAGTCACCGCGCAGCCCATCCCTGGGTGGAGGGTATAGTCTAGGGGCTCAGTTCGCAACGGCAAGCGATATTTAACAAAAAGCGTGCCAAAAACTCAAAATTGTCAGCTGCGCTATCTGAACATCCGAACTCTACCCTTCGACCGCCAAGCCCATGCTCCGCGCGGTGCCGGCAATGATTCGAGCCGCATGCTCGACATCGCGAGCGTTCAAATCGACCTGTTTCAGTTTCGCAATCTCGGCGACTTGGGCGGCGGTGACCTTAAATCCCTTATACTTGCCGCTGCGCTTGGTTTTCTCTTCGCCCGCGATCAATTCGCCGGCCTTCTTCTTTTCGATCGGCAGGCCGGCCGCCTGTTTGAGCAGAACCGCCGCCGGAGGCGTCTTGATCGCGAACTCGAACGTGCGGTCGGAGTAAATCGAGATCACCACCGGCAGCATCATGCCCTTCTTGTCCTGCGTCCGCTCATTGAACTGCTTGACGAACTGTCCAATGTTGACGCCATGGGCGCCCAAAGCCGGGCCGACGGGCGGGGCGGGAGTGGCGAGCGCGCCCGGGCACTGCAGCTTCACTTGGGCCGTCATTTGCTTTGCCATACTTCAATCTCATTCTCTTCGTCGTAAAAGTGACGGAAAACGCGAGCAATTCTTTATAGTCACGCCGCCTCAATCTGCCAATGCTCGAACTGCACATTGGTCGGCCGGCCGAACACGGTCAATTTTACCGCGATATGGTAACTGTCCGCGGCGTCTTTCGGTTCCTTGATCGCTTCGACCGTGCCTTCCAATCCTTGGAACGTGCCGTCGCGAACGCGCACTTTATCGCCCATTCCGAACGGGAGCTTGGCGGGCAATTTGGCCGCCACCTTGGTTTTGTATTCTTCCTTGGTCTCGGCGCTGACTTCATCCTGATCGCGGAGCATAGCGGCCACTTCGCGGTCGGTCATCGGCGCCGGGGCCCGGGTCAGACTGCCGCCGACGAAATCGCCGACGCCGGAAGTCTCCCGAAATAAGTACAAAATCTTGTCGTTGTACTCGACTTCCGCCATCAAGTAGCCAGGGAACTTCTTCTTTTTCTTGACCGTCTTTTGGCCTTTTCGCTTGCCGGACTGAATGGTCACGGTTTCCCGCTCCATTGGCACGACCACTTGTCCGAAGTATTCCTCGAGCCCCTCGATTTTCACCCGGCGCTCGATCGCCTCCTTGATCGATTCTTCGCGTCCCGATTGAACCTTGACGACATACCAGTGTTTCTTGCTGGGCTTGCTCTCGGCCGCTGCCGCGGCCGCCTCGCTCGGCTCGGCGGCCTCGCCGGATTCAGGCGAATCGGCCGGAGTTTCCGGGGCAGGGGTCGGCTCCGCCGAGGCCGCCGCCGGTTCCACCGGGGTTTCGGCCGCGGCAGCCGGTTCCGATGCCGCGGAATCGGTGCCGGAGGGCGTCTCTACCACGCCATCTTCATCGGTGGCATTGTCGGTTTTCATGACTTTGGCTCGGATGGCAGTTGATCGGTCCGAAATCAGCGAATCGGGCCTACCACGGAATCTCCTTGTTCTGCTGCGTCGCTTTGATCGCCGGCTTAGGCACAATCCCCCCCAGCGTTTCGCGGGTCAACACCCAGCCCCAAAGTTGATCCACTACCAGCAGGAAGAGCGCGAAGAATATCACCGTGGCCAGCACGACGATCGTGTCTTGCGTCAACCGCCGACGGTTGGCCCAGGAAACTTTGTTCATTTCGGCTTCGGTCGCAATCAAGAAATCGGCGAAGGGCGGGTAATTCACGACTCGCCAGGTGCCCCAAAGCCCCAACACAATGCCAAGCAGCGGAACGGTAAATCGGGCATCGGGGAGCAATGTCAATCGCATATTGTCGGTGTACGGCACCCGCACCGTCAAATCGCCGGTGACGGAATGGTGCTCTCTGAGCGCCCACAGTCCGCTGCCCACGATCACGAGAATGCCCAGCATCGTTAATCGGCGGACACGCTGACCTTGATTGCCCTTGTAGGAACTCATCCGGAACCAGCCCTGATTTTCAAAGGAAATCAGGAACCGGCGAAACTCTCGCTTGGTCGCGAAATACCCGCCCGCGACCAGCAGCGCGATCCCGATCGCGATCGTCAACGCGAGACCCAGCATCGAGGTACGATCGCGAATCAGGTAGTTTTCGAATATTTGGCCGATGACCGTCGAGATTAGAAAGATTGCGATCAAGCCCACGACGATCGTGAAAACGCCGGCGCGCAATCCCTCGGGCGGATGCGACCCGGCGATCCGGATGCCCACAATAATCAGGCCGACGATCGCGCCGACAATTGCCGCCGCCATTGCCGCCAGATCGACGAACGGCCCGAGATTGCTCGAAAGCCACGGCGTGATCGCCATTCTCCAAACATAGGGAATGCCAAAAGCAACCAAACCGAGGCACGCGGCGAGGTAAATGGCGCCGATCAAACTGGCGCGAAGCAAGCGCATATGCTGGTCCGACGCCGAAGCGGGCGCTGGACTTTCCGAAGAATTTTTGACCGCGGTCGCCATAGTGTTTCCTGGTCACGAAAGGAAAACAGCGGAAGAAGGCCCGCCGACTGCCCGGGCAATCCACTCCACTGGAGCATCCGCCCGCCATCCTCGGCAGGCGTGTCGATGCCGCTTGTTATTGTACGGAGCCACCTAACGGCGTCAGCCCCCGGCCGGACAAGGACGGCAAGGGGACAGGGCACGCCCGCATGGGTGTATCCCTGTCCCCTTGCTTCCCGGTCTCCACCTCACCGAGCAGGGGCGCAGCGACTCGAACGCTGAACCTGCGGTTTTGGAGACCGCTGCTCTACCAATTGAGCTACACCCCTAGCTGGTCCGTGGTTCTTTGTCCGTCGTCCATTGCTGCTAGCACAGGACGTCGGCTGCCCGTTCTCTCGCCGGGATTCCACGAGTCAACGGACAAAGCACAACGGACCACCTACTACTTCTTGGAAGTCGCCGGCTCGTCGAGAATCTTGGTCACGACGCCGGAGCCGACGGTGCGGCCGCCTTCGCGGATGGCGAAGCGGAGGCCCTCGTCCATGGCGATCGGCGATTTCGGGCAGCAGCTCGACGGTCATCTTGACGTTGTCGCCGGGCATGCACATTTCGACGCCCTCGCGGCAGCGCGACGCTGCCGGTCACGTCGGTGGTGCGGAAGTAGAACTGCGGCGGTAGCCGGTGAAGAACGGCGTGTGCCGGCCGCCTTCTTCCTTCGACAGCACGTAGACGTTGGCCTCGAACTTGGTGTGCGGCGTGATGCGAGCCGGGCTTGGCGAGCACCTGGCCGCGCTCCAGTTCGTTCCGCTTCAATGCCGCGCAGCAGCACGCCGACGTTGTCGCCGGCGATGCCGTATTCCAGCGTCTTCTGGAACATTTCGACGCCGGTGATGACCGTCTTGCGCGGCGTCTTTCATGCAGGCCGATGATTTCGACTTCGTCGCCGACCTTGCACTTGCCGCGCTCGATGCGGCCGGTGCCCACGGTGCCGCGGCCCTTGATCGAGAACACGTCTTCGATCGACATCAGGAACGGCTTGTCCTCCTGCGCGTTCCGGCGTGCGGAATGTAGCTGTCCAGGGCGTCCATCAGGTCGTCGATGCACTTGCAGGCGGCGTCGTCCTTGCCGCGGTTCTGCATGGCCGTGTCGGCGCGTGCCGCGGATGATCGGGATCTCGTCGCCGGGGAACTCGTACTTGTTGAGCAGTTCGCGGAGTTCCATCTCGACCAGTTCGAGCAGTTCGGGATCATCGACGGTGTCGATCTTGTTGAGGAAGACGACGATGCGCGGCACGCCGACCTGGCGGGCGAGCAGGATGTGCTCGCGGGTCTGCGGCATGGGGCCGTCGTTGGCGGCGACGACCAGGATGGCGCCGTCCATCTGGGCGGCGCCGGTGATCATGTTCTTGATGTAGTCGGCGTGGCCGGGGCAGTCGATGTGGGCGTAGTGGCGATTCGGCGTCTCGTACTCGACGTGGGCGACGGCGATGGTGACGGTCTTGTTCTCGTCGCGGACGGTGCCGCCCTTGGCGATTTCGGCGTAGCTCTTGACCTTGTCGACCTTGTTCTTGGTACGCCTGGCGGGCCACGATCGCCGCGGTCAACGTGGTCTTGCCGTGGTCGATGTGGCCGATCGTGCCGACGTTGACGTGCGGCTTGGTCCGCTGAAATGCTTCCTTAGCCATCGTTCCTCCGCTTGAAATTCGAACTCACTCGGGGTCGCCGCCCCTCCCCGGGAACTCATGCCCCCGCTGCCGGGGGTGCAGGCTTGTTTCGAGAACCAACCAAAGCTGCTGCTGGGATTTGAACCCAGGACCTCGTCCTTACCAAGGACGCGCTCTACCGGCTGAGCTACAGCAGCGCTTCGTTTACTTTTCGCGCCGGCTCGGCGCCAGCGCGAAGAGCGGGTGATGGGAATCGAACCCACGTATCCTGCTTGGAAGGCAGGGGCTTTACCATTGAGCTACACCCGCGAATTCTCTCGCCATTGGGCAGGGAGGGATTCGAACCCCCGAACTCCGAAGAGGCCAGATTTACAGTCTGGTGCCATTGGCCGCTCTGCCACCTGCCCGCGCTCCCGCCCGGGAGGTTCTCCGGCGAGAGGATATAGTGTACAAACACCCGAACGAACGTCGAGAAGCTCGCGGCGGGAATCGAACCCGCAACCTGCGGTTTACAAAACCGCTGCTCTGCCAATTGAGCTACACGAGCGCGATCCGCCTGGACCCGTCAATATACGGGGCCAAATCCTTCCCGCACAACCCCACTTGCCCGCCTGGCTTGCCTGCAGCGCCGGCATTCTCTCATTATAGGTACGAGCGCCGGGACATCATAAATACGACAAGTTGGAGGCGGAATGGGTTCAATCTTCAAAACGAGCGGATTTGGCGATGCTGTTGGCGGACTTCTTCGGTCAGCGGGTAAATTCGCGGCTTAGGCGGATCCTTGCTCAATGGGTAACCCGGATCGAGCGGGTAGCCGGCCACTTCATATTTCGCGCCGTTGCGAACGAGTGGAATCAGGTAGGCGCCCGGCCCGGCGTAGCCCTGCGTCTGGCCCAGATTCGCGATGGTGATTTCACCCGATGGCGGCTTCTCGTCCGCCTTGTAAAGCACACGTGAGATTTTCACTTTTTCGGGCTTGGCGGCGGTCGGAGGCGACTCGAGATCAACCTCCACCTCATACTGAGAGAGCATCATCTGGGCCCGCGACACCACAATGGGCTTGGACTTTCGCAGTGCCTCATAGCCCAAAACGGTCATCCAGCCGAAGAACAGCAATACGGTAATCGCCAGGACGACCGGATTCTTCTTCATAACGCCCACTTCGGCTCGGCCCCATCGAGGATCCGATAACCTTCGGTCAGGGCCTGCTCCAGCTCGAAAACGTTCTGGAAATCTTCCAGTCGATCCGAGTCGGTCTTCGACAGGACGCCCGCCCTGATCATGGAAAAGACCAGTTCGCCGAAGTCACCGGTTCGGCGAATCCCCCAGATTTCGAACACCAGGGGCGCCATCAGGCCAAACTCGCGCCGGGCCAGGTCACAGATGCCTTCGAGGAGTTCTCGCCCGGTGACATGATGCTCGGGGCCGACCGGGCCTTCGGACTGCGGCGACTCCTTGCCGAACATCCGCTGGGAGTGCCCCAGCGCTTCCATCACGAACTCGAACGCTTCCCAAGAATAGCGACCATCCTTGTCCGCGATCTCAATCAGTTCAACTTGCATGTGGACTGTCCGTGCCTACGGTCCTTTTGTCTGTGGTAAGTGGTGCTTTGTCAGTTGTACTTTGTCTGTCGCACATTCTGACATTAACAACAGTAGTATAGACAAACGGCGTAGTCGCCAATTCTTCAAAGAACAACTGACAATGGACAAAGAACAGAGAACAACTCGCTAAAGCCGCGTCAGCACTTCATCGAGGGCCACCGGTAAACGCCGCCCGTCCTCGAATTCGACGAGCAGCTTTCGGGCGAGGATCTCCTGCGCCAGCACCTTCCCCTGCCCCTTGCGAGTCAAAATGCGGCTGTTGATCGGCGGCAATTGGGCCTGGAACTCTTCATACACGTCCTGCTCGAAGCGCAAGCAACACTTCAGGCGGCCGCAGCGGCCGGAAATCTTCGAGGGATCGAGCGTCGACTTTTGCAGCTTGGCCATCTTCATCGACACCGGCGGCATTACCGCCATGTGCGTGTTGCAGCACACCGGTTTGCCGCAATCGCCATAATCCGCGAGCAACTTGGCCTCATCGCGCACGCCGATTTGACGCAATTCGATCCGCGTCTGAAACTCACGGGCGAGCATCTTGACAAGTTCTCGGAAATCGACGCGCTTCTCGGCGAGGAAATAAAACACAAGCCGCTCACCGCCAAACAGGAATTCGGTGTCGACCAATTGCATGGGCAACTTGAGCGTATCGACGTGCTGCCGGGCGAGATCGAATTTTCGCGGCAAGTCCTGTCGAATCTGCTCAAGGCGAGTCTGGTCGGCGTCGGTGGCGAGGCGAATGATTTGACCGGTCGTGGGCTCGGCGATTTGGGCGGCCGCCTGCGGGGTGCTCGGACAGAGCACGTCCGCCGCCTCCTGGCCACGCGGCCCGCGCACGATCACAAGCTGGCCGCGCTGGTAACTCGCTCCCGGCGCCGCCTCGAAGTCGCCAAGCTGCCGCATCGCGCCATGCCGCACGACGTAACGCGCCGGGGGTTGCGATTCGAGTGTCGGGGTTTCCATCGCGGCAGAATTCACATTTCACCAACGTTTGGACGCGGTCGGGAATCGTTCCAAACCATCATACCAATGTCGCATGGATTCGTGCTAGTTCCATTCGCGAGAACGATGCAATGGGCAATGACCGGCCCGAGTGCTGCTCAGGTTACTTCTTCCGACTCGCTTCTACCTCCCCAATCATTTTCTCCAATGCGGCGTCGATGGCTTTCTCCCCGGGGGCGCCGGACCACTTGTGGCGGATGACGCCCTGGGCATCGAGCACATAATAGTTTGGCGTGCTCGGGTTCCATTTGGCGTTGATCGCTTCCTGATAGGCGAACGACCGCCAGTTCATTTTCTCGGTCGCCATCGTCGCCTTGAGGTTCTGGGAATCGCGGTCGTTTACGTTGACGCCGATCAGGGCGAACGGCTTGCCTTTCAATCTGGTCACGAGCGACCGCTCGTGGGGCCAACTGGCCCGTCAAGTCAGTCAGATTTGTTGCCAGAAGTAAAGCAGCACGACCTTGCCGCGATAATCGCTCAGCTTGAATCGAGTGCCGTCTTGATCGAGGCCTTCGATGTCGGGCGCCTGCTTGCCGACAGCGAGATGGCGAAGCGCGAAGAGCTCGGTTCGGGCATTGTCGCCAACAGCGCCGCCGAAGGGGAGTTTGACGTCGCCATATTTCTCAATGGCCCGCTCGAGAATCGCTTCGACCTCCTTGAGGGCTAGAGCGCGATCCTGGCGGCGCAAGGCGTCGACGTACTCCTTGCCATAGAGTCCCTCATAGCGCTTGCTGAGTTCCGACTGCCCCGCGAGCAGATCGAGCCGGTTCACGCGGCCGTTCAGGAACAGGGCCAGGCGCAGACAAGCTTGCCCCTGAACCTCCCGGTGCGGGTTCTTCTCAAGCACGGTGCGCAAAAACGTCTCGCACTCCTTGCGAAAACCGTATTGGGCCCGCTTGCAGGTTTCGCCGAGCTTTTCGCTGCGGACATAATCGCGCAATAGTATTGCGATGGCCCGCGCCTGCCGGCTCTTGTTTCCCCAGCCGGGATGCGACGAGTAGTTGTCGAGCCAGTACTCCAGAGTGATCACTTGCGTGAGAGCGTCCAGCGTCCAGGGTTGGTTCGGATGGTTCTCGGCCAATTCCAGGAGTTTGAGGGGCAAAGGCTCAATGCGTGCGGCGGCCAGCCGATGCTCCTCCTCCGTCTTGGCCTTCCAGTTTGCGTTGGCAGCTTGGCCAAATTCCTTGACGATTTGTTTGTACTGTTCGGCGGGCGACTCGGCTGGAGGCTGTGCGGTCGCCAGGCTGAGAACGAAAATCAGAGACAGGCTCATGACAGACATTCCTCCGCGAAAGCGATTAGAGCCCAACGCGAGGTCTGTTGGAATCGGCTAGAGCGCAATGAATGTGCTCGGGCACAGGTGACATTATCCTATCCGGCATTCGACTGGCACAACTGGACCGAACCACTGCCTCGGCCTTTGGCCGCGATCTTGTATGAAAAGCAATTGGCGGCAGCGTACGAAGTGCCGCAACGTTGAGGATCCGACCATTTTGCGGCAATTTGTTGCCCGTTTGAGGCCAAGCAACCAATGCGATTCTGGTTGTTGATTGTGTGCAGCGTTGCGTTAGTTGTCGGAACATCGAGTGCGGATGACCTGGTCTTCATCCCAGGCTCGACGCGGAAAGTTTGTCAACTCACCGGTGACTTCGATCGCCAGACAAAATCGCCCACGCTCAGTCAGACCGGCAAGCGTTTCGGACTTCTCGCCACAGACCTCGGCAGTTCATTCGAGCACATGGGAAAGCTTTACTTTCTCTTCGGCGACACTATCGGCCGCCCCGGCGATCGCGATGTCCTGGCATGGACCAGTGGCAAGGATCCGACGAAGATCGTCCTCGATTTTCACAAGGCCGGCGATGGCAAATGGCTGCCGTTGACCATTCCCGGAATCAAGCAGGGAGCTTTTGAAATTCCCAGCGGCGGCATATCCATTGATGGCATAATCTATGTCGCCTTCACGACCGATCACTCGAAGGAAAAGGCGATGGGGCGATCGGTGCTCGCCAGTTCCCGCGACGACGGTCGAACATTCAAATCGCTTTACGAGCTATCGCGGGACAGGTTCATCAACGTGTCGTTTTGGCTCGCCGACGGTTGGCTTTACATTTTCGGCAGCGGCGACTATCGCAAGAGCAGCGTCTGCCTGGCCCGGATCAAACCAGCCGACATCGGCGATAAATCAAAGCTGGAATTCTTCACCGGTTTGAATGCAAGCCGGCAGCCACAATGGTCGGTGTACGAAGCCGACGCCGTGGTGCTTTTCCGGCACGATGTGATCGGCGAGTTTTCGGTCGCCTGGCTGCCGCCGGTGAAGCGTTATGTCTTGCTTTACAATTCGTGGAAACCGCGCGGGATCATGATGCGGTCGGCCGAATCGCCCTGGGGGCCCTGGTCGGAGGGCGCCGTCATTTTCAATCCGCGGCGCGACAAGGGCTTCGGCCAATTCATGCACACGGCCCGCAAGTCCGATGGCCTCAGCGATCCGAGGCGCGAGAATGAATCTGGCGGCGAATACGGCCCCTACATCATGGCGCGATTTACTACAGGAACCGCCGACAGATGCCGGATTTACTACACGATGTCGACGTGGAACCCATATCAGGTGGTTGTGATGCGGAGTGAGGTGAGGATAGTGCCCCCTCAAAAATAGTCTGCCGCCGCATCACACCCCATACAGATTCGCCTGCGGCACGATCGCGAAGGTCGTTTGCAGCGGCCGCATCCACGACAACTGCATGACCGCGGCGCCCGTGTTCTCCTTGTATTCGATCTTGATGTCGTACCACACGCCGGCTTCGAGTGCGATTGTGCCGGTGTCGTACTTCGCGGAGTGGTCGGTCCAGTCGTCGATGATCAGTTGCCCGTTGACCCAGAGCCGCACGCTGTCGTCGCTGTTGGTGCGGAAGGTGTAAGTGCCCGCTTCGACCGAGCGAACTTGTCCGGTCCAGCGGACGCTAAACGTGTCGGCGGCGATCCCGGTCGCGGGCGAGCCAGTTCCCCAGTTAAAATTCACGGTCGGAGTAATTCGACTGACCATGTTGCCGGTGAAATCGATGTTGTCGAAGTAATTCGCTCTCAGGCCGTTGCCGATGGCAGCCGGCGAGTAGAGTTCGCTTTGCGGTACGATGGAAAACGTCGTTTGTCCCGGCCGCTTCCAGTAGAGTCTGATCGTCGCCGCGCCGGTGTTGTCGAAGTATTCGAGCTTCAGGTCATATTTCTGCCCGGCGGTCAACGTCACGGTCGGGCTCACATCATATTTCGCCGTGTGGCCGGTCCAATCGTCGATCACAAGTTGGCCGTCAACCCAAAGTCGAACACCCTCGTCGCTGTAGGTCTGGAAGGTGTAGTCGCCCGATTCGATTGCTTGAATCTGGCCCATCCAGCGGGGGTAAAGGTCTCGGACGCGATGCCGCTCGCCGGGATGCCCGTGCCCCAATTGAAATTCACGGTCGGGGTTTTGCGGAGCGTGGTCTTGCCGGTGAAATCGATGTTGTCGCAGAACGTGCCGGCCAGGCCGGTGCCGTTGGCGGTGGTGGCGCTGACGACGTTCGAATAGGCTGAGGCCCCGCCTGCATTTTTCGCCTGGACACGGAAGTAGTAAGTATGGCCCGCATACAGGCCGCCCCAGTTGTAAGTGGTCAAATCCTTCGGGCGCGTGAGCGTCACGACTCCCGCGGTGAAACTGCTGTTGGTCGCCCGCTGGACGACGAAATTCGCCTCGTTGTCGCTATTGTCGCTCCACGAAACCAACACTTGCGTGTTGGTGATTGCAAGAACGGCTAATCCGGTGGCCGCCGCCGGCGGCGGAAAGTTTCGGCGTGGCCGATGCTTCCGTTGACAGCGAGCTTTCGCCCGCCGCATTCACCGCAGAGACCTTGTAAAAGTACTTGGTTCCGTTGGTGAGGCCAATATTGACGTAATTGGTGGCGATGACGCCTGTCTTGACCAGCGTTTCCGCGCCGCTCGCCGTGCCACGGTAGATGTTATAACTGGTCGCATTGGTTGAGCTATTCCAATTCAATGTGATCTTGGTGTCGCCGGGCGTCGCGTTGAGCCCGGATGGAGCGGCCGGGGCCGATTGCCCGGTCGCCGGTTTGATCACGAACATTGTCACGCTTTCCATCGGCACATTTACGGTGAGGCTGTTGCCCGTGACTTGCACATCGGACAGGTGCGTGATCGAGGCGTTGTTCTGATTGCTGGGATTCACCGCGGCGAGTTGCCAGCGCTGGGACGCGCCGTTGCTCGAGAAATTGTTCAGATTCAGCGTGATCGAAGTTTGCGCCGGAATTGTTTGCGTCGTACAGGTTCTTGTTGATCACCATCACAGTCAAGGCGCCGTCCGAGGATCGAATGGATGCGAAAGCATCGACCTGGTCGGGATTGCCGACGGACGCGCCGACGCTGGTTTCGCCAAAGGCGCCGCCGTTGCCGTCGTAGTTGCGATACATTTTCATCGCCAAGTAGGCTGGCGAGCCCGTGGCGGGCGTGGTCCAGCGGTTGGCCAGGTCGAGCCCCTCGCGGCCGAAGATTCCCCAGATGTCGGCCTGGGTGGTGGCGCCGTTCATGTTTCCCTCGGCGCCCCAGTTGTATTCGGTGACGCCGATCTTGGTGCCGGGATAGTAGCTGTTCACCCAGCTCTTCATCATGTTGATGAGGTTCACTTTGCCGCCATTGATGCCCGTGCTGGCGATCCAGCTTTCATCGACGTAGTTCGGGTCCCACAGGCTGCGGGTCGAGCGGTTTCGCAATAGTTCCATGTTGGTCGAAACATCGTCGCTGAACTGGCCGCCCTGCGGATAGAAGTGCAGCGTGAAGTAGTCCAGCAGGCGTGTGCCGTGGGCAGTGTCGTAGGCGTGCAGTTGTTGCAGCAGCCATTGCTGCACGTTCAGTCCGCCATAAGTCGCGCCCCAGTTTTGCGACGCGGCGTCGGCCCCGTCGATGAAGTAGCCGGTCCAGCCCCATTCCTCCGGACCGAGAATCTTCGCGCCGGGGTCGAGCGACTTGATCATTCCGGCGTAGGCGATGATGGCGTTGAGCAGTTCGGTGTTGGTCTCGCCATTGGCATGGATATCGCGATGGGTCGAATTCCACAGGGCCGGCTCGTTGCCCATTGTGTAATACTGCACGCCGCCGTTTTGTGAATTGCCGAACGTATTGATGAGGTGCTGGATCCAGGCTTGCTGAACGGCGGCGCTGTTGGCGACATAGGCGTCGTTGGGATCGTTGCCGGTGATGCTGGTTCCGTTGGTACGGAGGCCGTTGCCGAGATTGGTGTTCCAGGGATCGACCGACTGCTGCGCGCCATATTTCGAAACCGCGAAACTTCCCAGGCTGGAGCTGGAGGCATTCTTCGCGGCCCAATTGAACAGGTTCACCGTGACGCTCGGCTGTGCCCCGCCGGACTGGGTATCGCTGATCCACGAATCCATGCCCTGCCCGTTGCCCGAACCCAGCGCGATGCTTTCGAAATACCAATCGCTGCCGTGATTGGTCGAGTCTTGAGCGTAGCTGTAGGTATCGGAGGAATTCCCGCCATTGCGATTGAGCGGCAGGCGCAGATCGGCGATCTGGGCGGCGTCGGCAAACGCGGAGCCATAGACATTCGGATCAATCACATGCACGTTGGAACTGGCATCGACGCCAATGGTCGCCGGAGCGATACGATATTCAAGATACTCCAGGTTCAGTCGAGCGCGAAACCGGCTGGAATGATTGGTGGGACTGAGTACGGCGTCAGCGCGTCGCATGAATCATCCTCACAACCTCGGATTCAAACCGGGCGCAAATACCACGTTCCGCATTCAGGCGATCGGCGGCGTCAAGGGGCGAATTAGCAGACGGGAAATGATTGACCCACACCTCGGCAACGCGTGGGCCATTCATGAGATCGGTTGGCAAGCATAGACCTTGCGGATTGGTAAGTCAACCAAAAAGCAGCGACTTGCAGGAGTTTACGGATTGGACGGGGCGATCGCTTTGCCGACGAGGCTTGACGCGAATTCTGGCCGACCGGTGAAATTGAATTTGCCGTCGCGGGCACCTTCAGGAAGGACTCAACTTCGAAATCTCGACTTGCCGAGTAACTGATCTGGTGTACATTATTCGCGCCCAGTTGTGACTCTAACCAAGCGAGGTGCAACGTGCCGAGAATCGTCCATTTCGAGATTCATGCAGAGAACCCCGAACGAGCGGTGAAGTTTTACTCGGAACTGTTTGGCTGGAGTTTCCAGAAGTGGGACGTCGCCGAATATTGGTTGATCAAGACCGGAGCGCCAACCCAACCCGGCGTCGATGGCGGCTTGGTTCGCCGGCGCGGCCCGGCGGCCATCGAGGGGCAAGCCGTTAACGCCTTCGTCTGCACGGCCGACGTTCCCAATATTGATGAGTATGTCGCGAAAGCCACGGCCAACGGCGGCACGATCGCGCTGCCGAAAATGCCGGTGCAAGGCGTCGGCTGGCTCGCCTATTGCAAAGACACCGAGGGAAATATTTTCGGCATGATGCAGATGGACCCGTCCGCGAAGTGACAAACGTGCTCAACTCGCTCCGCGAGTCGATTCAAAGTAGTCAACTCGCGGAGCGAGTTGACTACTTTGAAGTTAGCTGCCGATGCCGATCGGGGCCGGCGTGCGGCTCGCGTCGAACGGCGGCTCCACCAGTTCCTCGTGTTCCGAGCGGTCGCGAAAGACCAAGAGCACTCGTGCTCGGCCTAGGGCCACGAATTTCGGCTCGGGATACACGTCCGACTCGAACTGATTATCGAATTGCATTTCGTAGACGATCACCTTCGTACCGTGCAGGCCGACGAAGTCCTGATCACTCACGCCGCGGCGTCCGTCGTGCTTGTCGTAAAGCTCGAACAATCGACGCATGACTCGCGAGAAGCGGCGGAAATTAACGCCATCCTCGACAAAAACGAGGTCGATTTGCAGCGTCCGCATCATGCGGTGGGCGATCGACCGCACCAGCCGCGGGAAAGCCCGATGATAAGGCGGCCCGATCGACTCGATGACCATGTATGAATCGAACGGACCGGGTTCGGGCTCCGGCTCGTCACGCCGCAACCCGGGAAACAAGGACAAATGCGGCGCCAACACGAAGCCATGGCCGTTGCGGTATTTTCGGCGGTGCGCGGCCTTGAAGAGTCGCTCCAGGCCGCTCATCATTCGTCGCCGGGCTTGAATATCGCTCCGGCGTTCGATCCGATCCAAAACCATCGGGTCGTTCAGATCATCCAGGCTCAGCTTCAACGGCCAGACCGGATCAAATTCATGCGCTTCGGATCGAGCCGGGTCAACAATTTCGATTTGCGCCGCGCATGCATCGGGATGGTTGCCGTTTAGATGAACCCGCCAGGAAGTCCACGGAAAGCGCCGACGGATCGTGCGCCGAATCTCGTGTGTGTTGGCCCCACGCACCTGCAACACTCGGCGGCAAAATCGGCTCGGACTGCGCAGCCGGCTCGCCAGCGATTGCCAGATCAGGGTGGCCAACAGCGCCAACAAGACCCAACCGAGCATGGTGCCCAGGACAATCGTGAGCGGCATGGTCGTATTGGTCGGCAGCGGATCTCTCCAGATCAACACTCCCGTGGCCGTGAGGATCAGATTGATTGCGATCGCCGTGGCCAGCGAATACATGATGACGGCGGTTTGACCGACGGAGACGGACCAGACGCGGACCGAACCTCGGGGCCGCCAAAGGAATTGCGAATCGCGTTCGCCGCCGAAAAACGCTAAGAGCGACAGCACTAGCCACATCGCCATAGACGCGCCCAGCACCTGCCACAAATAGAAGACGCGGCTGCCCAGCAACAGCACTGTGGCGAGACTAAGAAACAATCCGGCCCGAGACGGGCCGCGCGGCAGGCCGTCGCTGCCCATCGCGAACTCATCGTGGATGAGTCCCACCGTCAACCAGAACGACAGCGAAATCCCCAGGCACATGACGGCCCAGACGACGGACATCAGCGCCAGATAGCCCAGGTAAAAGTAATTGACGCCGAAGAAGCGCAGCGACTGTGGCAGGTCGTCGCGAAAAATGAGCAGCAGGCCGGTCCAGCCAAGCAAAAAGCTCACGATCGCGAACAGAATCGGCGGCATGCCGCGTCGAACCGGAGGTTCGCCGCGAAGGTCGTAGCCAATATCAATCAGCCAATCCTTCAGTCGGCTCCAAATCCACTGTCCCAAATCAACAGCCGGTTGGAGCCAGGGCAGCGGATTCTCGCGATGTCGAATCAGAGTCCCGAGCAAGATCACGCCCAGGAGCGAAGCCAGAATCACGTCGTGCCAATCGCTCGTCGTCGTATGCCGACCGACCATCTCCAAGCCGATCAGCGCCCCCACCAGGAAAAAAGCGAACCAGCCGTTGTGCCCAACGACTCGGCGGCAGGAGCGAAGTGTTCGGGAAAGCAGTTCCATGCCTTTATTACACCACGGAAGCGATCAAATGCCAAGTCAGTTGAAAACTCGTTACGCCAATTGCAATGTTCCCCGGGTCACGCCCAGTTGATTGAGCGCTCGCAATCGCCGCCACAGGCCGCGGCCGTCGTCCTCGCCGTCCAGCACCCGGCGGTAGTTTTGCAGCAGCGTCCGCGACTCGGCCGCCGACTCGCGGACAAACTCCACGCGAAAATGCCGCACACCCAGCGCCCGCATCCGCGGCAGGTATTCGGCGGCCGATTGCGGCACCGAATTATAGACCGTGTTGCGGCAGCCGGCGTCGGCCACCAAGGGAAAACTCGCTCCGTGATGGTCGCGAAGTTCCAATTGATGCCGGTCGCATGGCCGCCCGCAATCGCGGTGATCCTTGCCGTTCGACAGCACCGCGGCAAAGACGCAATGCTCGTTGTGAAACATCGGCATGTGCTGATGCACTACCGTCTCCAACCGCGATGGATCAACGGCCCAACCATGGCGGAGAATTGCTCCCAGTTTAGATCGTAACTCGGCGTGATTCGTTCCAGGCCTTCGGATAGGAACAGGTCGGCGGTCAGTTCGTTGGCAATATTCAGCGAAAAATCGCCAATGCGGCGAATGCCGGGAAACTCCTCGCGAAAAACATCGAGCCCCGCCAGATTGCGAATCAGCACAAAATCGGCGCGAATCCGCCCACGGTTCGCAAGAAACCCTCTTCGCCGGGCTTGATGATTCGCATGGTCGCCAGGCCGATCGGCACGCCGGCGTCGCGGGCTCGAGCCACCGCCTCGCGATACCGCCTGATATCCTCGAATTCGCAATAAACCGTCGCGGGTTTGAATTTCAAAGCCGCCTCGAGTTGCTCGAAGGTGCGAACCAGCGACATGCAGGGCCGGTTCCGCCGGCAGATCGTCGGCGATTCGCTCAGGGTTCTCTCGCAATTCCGACAGCGCGTCGGGTTCGGCGATGGGATAGACGATGCGGCGTTGCTCGATTAACGCCGCGACCATCCGCCTGCGGAGATCGTTCAACACGCTACGCGGCGTCATCACCGGCTCGGGAAGATCGATTTCAATTTCGCCCAGGCAACACGGTGTATCGCCGAGGCGGGCGAACTGCTCCCGGATTATCTCGACGGTCAACGGCTGGGTGTGCGCGGTTTGAAGCGGCCCCGGCCATGAATCCTCGACCGCGTGCCCGGCATCGTCGCGAATCATGACCCGCAATGGCCCGCCCGCTCGGCCGCTCATGCGCAACTTCAATGGCGTCCGATGCACCACGCGATCGCTAGCAAAAGTCGCTTCCAACCGCTTGCGCAATGCCGGATCGTCGGTTTTCCAAACGATGGCGCCGGTTTTCACCCTGGCTGAATCCAGGGCATCGCGATCGAAGCGAACTTCGATCAGCGTGGCGTGTGCTCTTTCCACAACTTCGAAAACCCGGCCGCCGAGTTCTCGCTCTTCGGGTCGGCCCTCATCAAAAACGACGCCATCGCCCGGTTTGATTTCTAGATCGGGCGTATCGAGTCGGACGACCACGCCGCGATTGGATGTTCGTTCGACGACGCCAAGGCGAAGTCCCCTGCTCTTCGGAAATCGCCCCTGCACCAGTTGCTGATGATTCACGCCCGCAAGAAAACCGGGAGCGAAGCCTCGGGAATAAACCTGCGTCAGGTCGCGCAATTCGCCGTTCGATAATTCAAATGGTTTTTCGTCAATCGCGGCGTCGAGGGCGGCGCGATAGGTCTTCGTCGCCTGGGAGACGTAAGGCGCGCCTTTCAAACGCCCTTCGATCTTAAAGCTGACCACGCCGAGAGTCGCGAGATCGCTCACCAGGTCGTACGCGGCCAAATCCTGCGGGCTCAGCAGATACGAAATATCGCCCAGATCGCGTTTTTGCCCGTCAACAATGAGTTCGTACGGCATCCGGCAGGCCTGGGCACATTGGCCGCGATTGGCGCTGCGGCCGCCGAGCGCTTCGCTGGTCAGGCATTGCCCGCTATACGCCACGCACAACGCCCCATGTACGAAGACTTCCAACGGCATCGGCGTCTGCGGAATGATCTTGCGAATGTCGGCGATGGAAAGTTCGCGGGCGAGAATGACGCGCTCGACGCCAAGCCGGCGGACAAACTCGATCCCGCGCGGCTCGGTCAGCGTCATTTGCGTCGAGCCGTGCACCGGCAGCGTCGGGCAGACTCGCTTAATCAATCGAACCAGCCCCAGGTCCTGGACGATGACCGCGTCGGCGCCCGCCGCGGCGATCGTCTTGATGAATTCGACCGCCTCGGGAAGTTCATCGGAGAAGATCAGCGTGTTGAACGCGACGTAGCCACGGACATTGTGGTGATGCAGGTAATTCATCACCTCGGGCAGTTCGTCGCGGCCGAAATTGGCGGCCCGATGCCGGGCATTGAATTGCGATAGCCCGAAATAGACCGCGTCGGCCCCGTTCGCCACCGCCGCGCGCATCGCCTCCCAGTCCCCGGCCGGGGCTAACAACTCGGGACGTGCGACGTGACTCATGGAAACCAGACTCCGGCTCGCGGTGCGAAACACTCATTCTATCCATCCGCAAACCAGAAACGCGAACATTCAATTCAAGCATTCGCGCAAGAATTTGATCCCATGCTCGATATCGGCGATTCGCTGCTGCTGATTGCCGACCTCGCGCTCGATGCACAGCGGCCCGCTGTAGCCGACCTTTTTCAGCGTCTGCACGAACTGCTTGATGTTGACCTGGCCCTTCGCCCAGCGGCACTTCCTCGCCCCAGTTGCCCTTCACTGTCGGCCGGTTGGCGTCCTTGACGTGAACGCTGCGAATGTCCGGCCCGAGGATTTCCACGGCCCGAATCGGATCGCCCATGTCGTAAAGCAGCATGTTGGCCGGGTCGAAATTCACCTTCAGATTCGGGCACTTGAGTTCGTCGAGCGTCCGCCGCAGCAGGTCGGCGGTTTCCTGGCCGGTCTCAAAGGCGACGGTCACGCCCTTCGGTCTCGCCAGCTCGCTGACCTTGGCAAGCGTGTCGAGAAACGGTTTGCGTTCGGGTCGCCCGGCTCGGGAATGAAGCCGGCGTGCAGCATCAGATCGCTCAGGCCCAGGGCCTTGGTTCGGTCGAGCGCCCATTGGAAGCGTTCCAGGCGCTCGGGCCGCGTGGCGGGGTCGCCGAAGCCGCCGGTCTTCTGGATGGTCTGCGGCGTGGTGTAATCCTCGCCGGGGAAGCCGAGCATCGTGCCCGTCATGCGCAAGCCCGGCCTTCACCGCCGCCTCCGGCAGTCGCATCGCCCTCGTCCCAGGCGGCATGATGCGGATCGCCGCAGGCGATTTGCACGACGTGGACGCCGAGCCGATCCAGCAACCGCTTCAGCTCCGGCACGTTCTTGACCTGCAACGACCAGCTGCACACGCCGATGGCCAACGGCTCGATTGCCATGACAACCCCTTGGAAAATGACCAAATCCGAATGAACCACCAATGAACCACCAACGGGAGGGAAATTCAATTAGATTCTGGTTTGAATTTGGAGATTCGCGGTTCAATAGCCCTCCGGAACCCTTGCAAAGCGCGAAGTTTTTCGTCGTTGCCAGAATTGAAATTGTCGGAGCTTCTCCCCGGCCAGTAGAATAACGACCCAGATTTTGGTTTTCCAAAACAGGGGCCAAAGATGAACGAAAACTACTGGCTGTTCAACACTGACGAGACGGAACAGGTGGGGGAAGGGGCGTATCAGCACATGCTCGACCTAGGGGTGATCGCCGCTTGGGGCTACTGCCGAGGGACGGGTGCAAGGTCAACCCTGGACAAGCCCGAAGAAAGCGAAACGGTCTTTTTCTTCAGGGCTGGCCACGGGATCATTGCGAGCGGGGAAGTGACTGGACCCGCGTTTCAGGCGGACACGATCTTCGGCCAATCGGATGAATACCACCGCACCGTGAACAACCTTCGGGTGTTGCCCTGTCCGCTGACAGTAGCTGAGATTCGAGAGGGTAGCGGCTATGACCTGCCTTGTCGTCACATTATCTGCCAACTCAATGACGCAGACGGGGTCCGGTTCCTAGTGGATCATTTCAGGAATGTACCGGTTGCGTGATTAGAGGCCTGCCGAAAACCAGAACCAAAAATACTCAGGGATCGACAATGTTCATCGCTTCAAAGACGGGCTGTCTTCTGACGAAAGTCAAGGCACCCACTCGGTGCGGCACGGGAGCACCGCGCACTGAACACGGCGGTAATATGCCGCGCATCCAGCCCTTTCCAACTGAAGGAGAACTGGCTGAGAGCATGAACAGGACAAGAGAAGAATTGGAAGAGATTCTGTGGAAACAGCCGGGCAAGGTGCGATCGTACAAGATGATGTCCGTGTGGCAGAACGAAATGGGCCAGCTTGAACAATACGGATCAGGACCAAATTTCCAGGGAGGTCTCCTGACACTTTGTACCTGCCAGCGCAACTTTCGTGCAGAAAAACGAAACCCTGATGAGTGGTGGCAAGATAACTGGTGGATCGCAGGATTCTCTTCCCCAAACTGTTGTAACCAGACATGGCTTGTCTATTTGGCGCAGGTTGAACGCGCGTACGAGTCGCAGGCTGAGCTATGGGCCGACCTTCCGCAACGCCTGCGAATTGCGAAGTCAACAACGCAAAACCCACTGGGTGATGTATATCAACCGAATCCCAGTTCGAGATCTCAAGATCGACACAGCGTGGCCCACTACCACCCGCCCCTGGTCGGACACAGCCATCGCGAAACCGCCGACGACGATAGCTGGCACGACGACATAGAGTTTTTCCATGCTCGATTCCGTCGTCGCCCCCTGCTGCTGGTCGCCAAGCCGCGCATGACATTTCTGTGGCAACAACCGATGTTGTACCTGAAACGACATGAGAGGAATCAGACCTGGGGGAGCGTTGCCGCGCTGCTCGCTAAGTTACGATCGGCTTAATTCTCAAACGCGGCCCACTAGACTTCGGCCCCCCGCTCACCCCGGGGCCGGCTCAATTTCGCAACCCAGCGGTCCGATGTCCTTGCCGTCTTTCTTTTGCGAGAAGGTGCGGACTTGTTCTTGCTTGAGTTCGGCGACTTCCTTGGGACCGGTCCAGATGATCGAGCGACCGGTGTGGTGGGCTTCCAGGGTCAGTTGCACGCATTTTTCGATATGATAGGCGAACACTTTGAAAAGCACTTCAATGACAAATTCCACGCTGTGGTCATCATCGTTGAGCAGGATGACGTTATAGGGCGGCAGACGGCGAGTCTTCTGCTCCTCGTCGGTCCTCGGGGCCACAATCGTTCCGGCAGTTTCACTCATCGACAGATCCTTCAACGCCGTAAATCGATCTGTTTTTATTCTACAGCACGAACGCTTGAATGAAGCGCACCAAAATGACATTGGCCAGAAGGACGAGGAGGATGGCGAGTTCGACGCCGTGGGTCGCGGCCTTGCCGACGCCCTCGGTTCCGCCCGCGGCTTTCATGCCGAAGTAACAACCCGAGACGCCGACCAGAAAGCCGAAGACGCCGGTCTTGGCGATCGCGGGCAGGACATCCTCGAAGTGCAGGCCGCTCCAGGTGGCGGTTTCATATTGGACCGAATTAAGCGAACCAGTGAGCATCTCGGCGGCAAACGCCCCGCCCAGCGCCAGCGCCGCCATGAAAATGGTGAGCAACGGCAGCGTCAGGATGCAGGCCAGCACGCGCGGCGCGACCAGTCGCTTTAGCGGGCTCATGCCCAGCATTTCGACGGCGTCGATCTGTTCGGTGATTTTCATGGCCCCGAGTTCGGCGGCGAGATTCGCCGACCCGCCCCGCCACGATCAGCCCGGCGCCGATCGGCGCGAATTCGAGCACCACCGCCAGGGCCAGCGGTGGGGAGATATTGCAGCGCCGCCTCGCCCGCCGGTGGTCGAATGATGACGGCGCGGACATGCATCCACAAGACCAGGCCGATCGCCAGTCCCGCCACCAGGCCCAGAGGCAGCGAACCGATCAGTACGCGATAAAACTGGTGCATCGATTCGCCTAGGTTTCGCACGCTTGACGGCAGCGACAAAAGGGTGCGCCAGGAAAAGTGCGCGATATGGCCGACTTCTTCAAGAATGTTGGCAGGTTTCATGCGTGCGCCGCCGGGAGCGGCTTGTGAGCCGTCCAGGTCCAGTGCCGGTCCGACGTGGCCTGGACGCCATCGGGTGCGAAGCCGAATTTCGCCACGATGCCGCGAACCTCGGCGAGCGTCAGCGCGGCGTGCAGTGAATCGGCGAACATCTTCCTCTGATGGTTATTCGCGTCCGCGGCGTAAGTATCGACCAGGCGTTCGAGTGTCGCGGCGTCCGGCGGCCGCATCAGATCGCGGATGAAAAGCGTTCCGCCCGGCGCAGACGCGCACCATCTCGGCGAACACCGCCGCCGGCTCCGGAATGTGGTGAACGATGCTATTGGAAATAATCGCGGAAAATGAGCCGTCGGCGAAGGACATGTGCTGGGCGTTTTGCTTTTCCGGACGGATTCGATGGGCGAAGCCGGCGCTGAACACGTTGTCCTTGGCCAGCGCCAGCATAGGCTCCGCCAAATCGATGGGCACAACTTCGGCCGTGGAATGTTGACGGCATAGTTCGATCGGGATTTGCGCCGTCCCGGCGCCGACGTCGAGAATGGGGCCCCGGCCGTCCCAGATGGCCAGGAAGTCGTGAACAAACACGCGGTTGACGGCGGCATGGTCCATCGCGTCGTAATCGCGGGCCTCTTCCACCGAATCCATGACCTCAGGTTCGAGCACGCGGGGCAGCATAAGGGCGCTAAATGAACGAATGAGGAAGGCAGGAAATCAGGAAAAACAGCCGGTTATTTGCCTGTTCTCCTAGTTGGTTTAGAGCCTCTAGAAGTGCACGATCGTTTGCAGCGCCTGCGTCGAGAGTTGACCGTCGGTCGCACAGTCAAACTTCGGCAAGCTCGGTACATTCGATGCGCTGCGAGTCTCGGCGATGGCGAGCCTCTCGCTCGGCGCGGAACAGCTCCGCCAGTTCGCTGCGGACTTGCCAGGCGTCGGCCGCGCGGCAATCCCATTCGCGAATCACTTGCGAGGTGGCGGGGTTGAGGCCGGCCACGCGCATCAGCCAGAAGATGCCGGCTTCGCTGGTCAAGTGGGCCGTGCGCGGATGATGCCAGCCGGCGTGGGTCGCCAGGCAGCCCATCGGCGTCGCCCTGGTGAAGCAACCGTGAATCAGCAGCGGGCTGTCCGACTCGAGCATCTCAATGAGCCGATCGAGTCCCTCGTCGGTCAAATGCGGAAACCACTTGGTCTGTAATTCGCGCGTCGCAGGCGGAGACAGCATGGCACAGCCTCCTGGGTCCAGTGATTGATGACCGATCCATTGGTCCGGGACCCATCATTATAGCCTAAGAGGACGGTACAAAGGAAATCCGAAAATCGAAAAATGGTCTGAAAATCAGCTGAAAATCGGCGCTAGAGCAATTCCGAGAGCTGTGGAGCTGTTTTTGCAAACTGGGTAGTTTGAGCAAAATAGCTCGTTATTTGAAATGAACTCCCGATCAGGTTATTTGTGCTCTGCTTGCAGTGCCGATGCGTAAGTTTTTGACTGCAAAGACGTTGCGTTTGTACTCGGTTGTCCACGATCACTGAAATTAGCGTGAATATAACCGGTCCCTAGGGCCCACGCCCCAGAATGATTTCCATAACTTATTGCGACTGAATAATTTGCGACAATGGCACCGATTCGCAGAGCGTGAAAAAACCGGTTATTACCGGTTACTTTATCTTGGTGCTCTTGGGAAATATCCTTCCAAGGACGCCGTAAAACCGCATTTGTTGGCTCGGCCGTTGAGAAACTGGGGTATGATCGTCTCCAATTCCAACACGGTCAGTAATGAGGACCCGCCAATGCGCCGCGCCATCATCTGCATCGGATTTACGCTTGCCATCCCGTCGGCTGTCTTCGCCGGTAGCGAATTCACCGGCACCTGGAGCACGACTTATGGCAAGATGACGCTGATGCAAACGGGCGACAAAGTCAGCGGCCATTATGAAACGGGTACGACTCGCAATCACATTGCGGGCACGGTCGAGAAGAACAAACTCTCGTTTAAATACCAGGAACCGGGCGCGGCGGGCGAGGGCTGGTTCGAGCTTTCCGCCGACGGCAAGAGCTTCGCCGGCAAATGGCGTGAGAACGGCACGAACCTGTGGGCGCCCTGGCTGGGCAGCTGCCTCTCCGCGGTTGCGGAGGCGCACGGCTTCGCCGGCCTGTGGGAAAGTTCGTTTGGTCGGGTCCGCCTCGTACAGGACGGGAAAAACATCAACGGCTGCTACAGTTTCACTGGCGGCTCAAGCATTTCCGGCACGCTCGAAGGCAACAAGCTCACCTTCAAATACAAGGAACCGCAAGCCGAGGGCGAGGGTTGGTTTCAGCTTTCGCCGGACGGCAACTCATTCAGCGGCAAATGGCGAGCGACAGGCACTTCGAAATGGAGCGATTGGAACGGCCGGCGCGTTGAGCCGAAACCGGGAATCATCTGGCTCGTCGTGGTCGAAGCCCGCTGGGAATCGAGCCTCGCCGAGCAGGAATATGCCTTTGGGAATATGCTGCGCGCGTTTTTCACACGGACGCCGCGAGTGCAGGTCCGCCATCGCTTCTTTACCGACGAGGCAAGCCTAAAACGCTGGTGCGGCGAGGTAACGTATCTAGCCGAACCGGTCGTGCTGGTCATCTCCAGCCACGGAAACGCGAAGGGGCCGCAAGCCGACGGCAAGACGGTTCCGGCGAAGGCGCTTGGGGAAACGCTTCGATACGCTACCAATCTGAAGTTGTTGCACTTCGGCGGCTGTGAAATCCTGAAAGGCAATGCCGGCGAGGAACTGATCGCCTCGGTGAACAAAGCCAATCGCTTCCCGGTCTCGGGCTATAGGACCTGCGTCGATTGGGCCGGCAGTGCCGTAATCGAGTTCACGTATTACGACTTGATCCTCGCGCGCGGAATGTCGCCGGCCGCGGCCGCGGACCAGCTCGCCAGGATGCTGCCGTTCTCCAGGGATAACGGCGTTGCAGGCTCGGCGTACGGTCAGGCGGGGTTTCGATTGATCAAGCCTGAAGACGTGAAGTAATCAGTCGGCCCCGGCGCGAAAACCGCACAGGTGGACGATTTACGCCGTCATTTGCCGTCCAATTCGCACACTTTTCCTCGCAAATGCCGCGGAATGCTCACGGCATACGAATTGCACTTTTGCGATTGTCGTCGATCCTCGCCCGTCAAAAAGGACTTACATCATGACTGCAGCAGACCGGAGCACTGAAGAAATCGTGCGAGTCGGAATTGCTTCGAACGTGGCGGAGGCTTACGCCTGGCGGCAAGCGCTCCAGGACGAGGGAATCGAATGCAAGGTGGTCGGCGAGTACCTGGGCGGTTTCGGGACCATCCCGGCCGGCAATATCGCCCCGGAAGTCTGGGTTCATTCCGCCGACATCGAGCGGGCCCGTTCTATTCTCAAAGATTGGCTGGATCGGCCATGATAGACCGAGGCGCCATACTTGTGGACGCCCAATACGCGACCGCATCAAGAGCCGTTCGACGCCCGTGCGCGCGTGATCGGAACCGTGTGGCCGCTATATGAGCCGGCGACGAGGCCAGCCCGCGACCGCGCGGGACTGGATTTGGGCCGATTTCCACAACGACGAGCCGTACTTGAACCGCTTCGGACGTTGACCGACTTGACTTGGGCAGCAGGAGCTACACGGCACCCAACTGCCTTGATTCCTTGAGCCTTTACAGCCATTGCGGCGTTACGAGCCATTCGAGCACGCCGCCTCCTTTTTCCAAATCGTTGCAGTTAATCTTCGCTACGCCGGCCTTGTCCAGGTCGATTTGAGCCTTTTTGCTGCCGACCAGCCAGGCGGCCAAACGGCTCAGGCCGGGCTGATGGCCGACGATCGCTACAGTCTCGACGCCGAGTTTTTTCACAAACTTCACAATCTTTTTCGGCCGGACCTCGAAGCCGATCTCGTCAAATGTATGCACCGGTGGCTTGGGCTCGCGTCCGTCGGCCAGCATCGTTTCGACCGTCTGTTGTGCCCTCACATAAGGGCTAACAACGATCGCATCGGGCTTGATTTCCAGGCGCTGAAAGGCTCGGGCCAGTTTTCGGGCTTGCTCGCGGCCCGTTTCGGTCAATTCGCGGGACATGTCGGTCGTGG
Source organism: uncultured Gemmataceae bacterium (assembly GCA_963815035.1). Taxonomy (GTDB): domain Bacteria; phylum Planctomycetota; class Planctomycetia; order Gemmatales; family Gemmataceae; genus JBGQCZ01. Next base: position 267,430 of record CAWFFC010000009.1, on the reverse strand, counting down.
CGTCAGGAACGGCCTCGGCATGGCGAATCAGAAAGAGAATCATCGGCGCCTTCGCAATTGATGGGAACCTTATTAATTCGCGTTACCGCCCTATAATAGGTCGATGACCCAGGACGGGCCAGACATTCGCACGTCCATTGGAACGGGACAATCAGGCACGAGACGATATGAAGCAGAAGCGTCCGGAATTACGGAATGTGGCGATTATTGCCCACGTCGACCATGGCAAGACCACCCTGGTCGACAACATGCTGCGCCAGTCCGGTCTGTTTCGCCGGGAGGAACTCGACAGACTCGCCGGCGGCCAGCACGGTCTCATTGTCGATTCCAACCCACTGGAACGCGAGCGCGGCATCACGATTCTGGCCAAGAATATCGCTTTCACGATCGGCGACGTGAAAGTGAACCTGATCGACACGCCGGGCCACGCCGACTTCGGCGGCGAGGTCGAGCGCGTGCTGAAAATGGCCGACGGGGCATTTCTGCTCGTCGACGCCGCCGAAGGACCGCTGCCGCAGACCCGCTTCGTGCTGCGAAAAGCCTTTGCCTGCGGATTGAAGCCGATCGTCATCATCAACAAGATTGACCGGCCCGATGCCCGCATCACCGAGGTGCAAAACCTGATCTTCGACCTCTTCGTTGAACTCGACGCCGACGACGAGACGCTTGATTTTCCGACCATTTACGCCTCGGGACGCGACGGCGTGGCCACGCTGGACCTCGATGAGAAACCGGTCAATCTCCAGCCGCTTTACAAAACCATTCTCGACAAGGTGCCATGTCCCGACGTCGATCTCGGCGCGCCGCTGCAAATGCAGGTGATGTCGATCGACTACAGCGAATTCGTCGGTCGCATCGGCGTCGGCCGAATCTTCGCCGGCAAGATTCGTAAGAACCAGCGCATCGCCCTGATTAAGCGCGACGGCAAGCGCAGCGAGGCGAACGTCAAGCAATTGTTCGAATTCGATCGCCTGGGCCGGACCGAATGCACGGAACTCGGCGCGGGTGACATCGCCGCCGTGGTCGGCATCGAAGGCGTGGACATCAGCGATTGCATTGTGGACATCGAACACGGTACGGCGCTGCCGCCGATCAGCGTCGACGAACCGACGCTTGACATGCTCTTCCGCATCAATGATTCGCCATACGTGGGCCGCGACGGGCAATATGTCACCAGCCGCCAACTTCGCGAACGGCTCATGCACGAACTGGAAAAAAACGTCGCGCTGCGGGTGAAACCCAACGAAGGCCGCGTCGACGAATTCATCGTCTCCGGCCGCGGATTGTTGCACCTTTCGATCCTGATCGAGACCATGCGCCGCGAGGGCTTCGAACTTTCCGTCGGCAAGCCGAAGGTGATCATGCGCGAGATCGACGGCAAATTGCACGAGCCGATTGAATATCTGGTCGTCGAGGTGCCGCCTTCGGCGACTAGGTTCGGTGATGGAACTGGTTGGCGGCCGGCGCGGCGAATGCGTCAAGATGGCCGCGCACGGCGACATGACCAACGTCGAATTCACCATTCCGGCCCGAGGACTGATCGGCCTGCGTACACGCTTACTGAACGCCACCCAGGGCCAGGCGGTGATGCACCACAATTTTTACGATTACCAGCCATATCGTGGGCCAATCCCCTCGCGAATCAATGGCGTCATGGTCTCGACCGAAACGGGCAAGGCGACTGCTTACGCCATCGAGGGCCTCCAAGAACGAGGCGTCCTGTTCGTCAGCCCAATGGAAGAGGTGTACGAGGGGCAGATCGTCGGCGAGCATTGTCGCGATAATGATCTCCCGGTCAACATCTGCCGCGAAAAGAAGCTCACCAACGTGCGTTCCGCGACCGCGGAAGCCAAGGTCACCATCAAAGCGCCGCGGCAAATGACGATGGAACTCGCACTCGAATACATCGAGGAAGACGAACTGGTCGAGATCACGCCTACCGCCGTGCGCGTTCGCAAATTGCTGCTCAAGGAAAACGATCGCAAAAAGGCGGGACGCTCCCATCGCGATCGCGATGCATCCAGTTGATTGGAATTGCCAAATATGTCGGCTTCAATCGCGCTCATTCTGGCCGCGAGCAGCATCGCTCAGCCCGCCACGCCGCCGTTCTTCCGGGAATACGCGCAGTCGGTGACCTACTATTACAAGTCGCCGAATGCCGACCTTGGCCCGAAGATGCTCAAGTCGCTTCTCAGGCAAGAAAACATCGAACATCCCTGGTTCGCGAACAACGGCCATGTGCTGTTGTTGATTGGGGCCCAATTGGGCGATATCGCCACGGGAAAGCCGAAAATTGTGCGCGAATATGAATCGGCCTTCGACGGAGCTCAATTGGCCGGTCGGCGGGTGATCGTTCGCGCTGGCCAATTGCGGCGACGCTACTACCGTCAAGACGATCGGCGGTTGGTTGAGCGATGACAAATTCGCCGACCTCCGCCCCGAATTGGAATCGCTCAAGAAGGAACTGGAAGATCCGAAGCGAAAACATGCCCGCGACCGGCCGGCTCAGTCGCCCGACGATCTCGATTTTCTCTGGAGTAATTTCTTCGTCACCGGCGAATATGCTCCCATTTCGCGGATTTTAGATGTGTTCGATCAGGCCGACAATCGCGACAACACGCTGCTCAAGCGCGTGGCCCGCTGGTCGCTCGAATCGAATCTCCAGCAGCATCCCAAGCTGGTCGAGATCGTGCAGAAACATGCTTCCGAGCGGACCGGTGCGAGCAGAAATATAATCAACGATTTGGTCCCATCCAAAGCGGCGTTGGAAAAATTGACCGCCGCGGTGGTCGGCAAATGGACCTCCGACAGCGATCAGAAACAACCGCTCGAGTTTCTCAAAGACGGCACGGCGAAAATCGGATTCATCAAAGACAATGGAAACTGGTTGCTCGCCACCGGGACGTTTTCGGTCACCGGGAATGGAACCGTCCGATGCAAGGTCACTTACCAAGGATCGACCCTGACGCAATCCTGGATGCTCAAGGATGGTGCATTGGTCGGCTCACAAGGGCCAAGGCCCGTCGTCAAGTGGGTCAAAGCGGACGACCGGAAGAAGTAATTGGCGGCGGACTGACCCGCATCGGCAAAGCACGATCACGTCGCAATCCCGGTGCGGCTGTTATCATTTTTTTCTTGGCGGTATGGCCATTCATTTCGCGACAGTATAAACAGCACGACGATCGCCTGAAATCGCCACTCCCATGAGGCGTCGATTGCCATGAATGATTCGCTATTCACTCCATCCCGCGCATGTTCCTCGGCACGCTGGGGGCATGTTTATTCACGACGCGCGGCCTATTCGCCGAGCAGTTGATCCACACGCCGCCGTTGACCGAGGGTCCGTTTTACCCGGACAAGCTGCCGCTTGACACCGACAACGACCTGATCATCATCAACAACAGCATCACCCCGGCGGTGGGGGAAATCACGCATCTGACCGGCCGCGTGCTCAGCGAAAGCGGCAGCCCGATCAAGGACGCCACGCTTGAAATCTGGCAATGCGACGCCAACCAGGTTTACCTTCACACCGCCGACAGCATTCCCAAGGCCCGCCAGCGCGACAAGAACTTCCAGGGATTCGGTCGATTTACGACCGGTTCGAAAGGCGAGTATCGCTTTCGCACGATCAAGCCGGTGCCGTATCCGGGGCGGCCGGCGCCGCACATTCATTTCAAAGTCAAAAAGGGAGACCGCGAACTGCTGACGACGCAACTGTTCATTCGCGGGCATCAGGGCAATGCTCGCGACGGTGTGTACTCTGGCGTCCGCGATCTGATCGATCGCGAACTGGTACAGGTCGATTTCAAGCGCATCAAGGATTCGAAAGTCGGGGAACTCACGGCCAATTTCGACATCATTCTCGGCCGAACGCCTGACGAAAATGGGGCCGGACCACGTCGGTCCGATCGCCGCCGATGAACGGAAAACCTCAACAGATTTACTGAATTAACGGAGAAACTATGCGCATTTTGACGGGTACGCTTCTTGCCGCCGCGATGATATTCGGGACGACAATCGCTTCCGCCCAGCCGCCTGATCGCGGCCAAGGGCGGGCGCTGGCAGTGCCGACGCCTTTGTGAAACGGATGATGTCGTTTGACAAGAACAAGGACGGCAAACTGACCAAGGACGAAATCACCGACAAACGACTGCAGGCGCTTTTTGATCGCGCCGATGCCGACAAGGACGGCGTCGTGACCAAGGAAGAGTTGCAGGCGCTGTTCGAAAAGGAAGCCGCGAACTTTCGAGGCGGCCCCGGAGGACCGGGCGGCCCCGGTGGATTTGGCGGCCCGGCTGGCGGGCGCGGCGGCAGAGGCGGATTCGGTGGCCCAGGCGGGTTTGGCGGTCCGCCTCCCATCGGACAGATCATGCCGCCGTTCATGCAAAATATGCTCAAGCTAAGTGATGAACAAAAGAAACAATTTGATGCACTTCAGAAAGAGATCGACGCCAAGATGGAGAAAATTCTCACCGAGGAGCAACGAAAGCAACTGAAGGAGTTTCGCGAGAGGGGTCCCGGCGGCGGTGGCGGGTTCGGCCCGCCTCCAGGTGGTCCCGGCGGGCCGCCTCCGGACGGTCCGGATCGGCGGTGAACTGAGATTTCTCATGCGGCACGATGTCAAATCGTGCCGCATTTCTGCTATTTCGCTCCCATCTTGCCGACGAACTTTACCGCCCGCTGAATCCAATCTTTCAGTTGATCGTCGTCCGCGATTCCGTCCGGTCGCACCATCACCCAGCCTTTCATCGGCCGGCCCGTGATATCGAATTCGACGACATGCGGCTCGCTCAGCGCGTCGTGGTAATCATCCGGATTTATTCGAACGATCAATGAATCTTTCCAGACGCCGACGCACATGTTTCCATTGAGGAGAAAACCGACGCCGCCGAACATTTTCTTTTCGACAATCCTCTTGCGTCGCGCCACGGTTGATTGAATGCGTTTCGCCAGCCCTTCATCGCACGGCATGAAATGCTCCGATCAAATCGTCCATGGTCCTTGTCATTGTTTCGCGTGCTCCGCGGCTTTCTTGGCCTTAAGTTCCTTCTCGTACCATTGATGTTCCGGCCGGTTGAGAATACCGTCGATCACATCGAGCACTGCCTTAGCCTGCGTCTTCTTTCCCTCCGCCTCGGCGTGTTTACAGATCTCACGGGCTTGCGGAATGAGCTTCTGATAGAAGCGTTCGGCGACCTCGTACATGCCGTGCCAGTGGGCATAGTCCGGCGCCATCATCGAGGCACCGTGCCGGGCGCGTCGGCCCTCATGATGCCACAAAAAGAACCAGGTAAATTCGATTTCCTCGTCGAATTCGGCGGGCGTGATCAGTTTCTGATCGCGCAACGCCTTCATGATTTTTTGACCCGGCTTGGCGAATTTCTCGTTGAAGAGAATCACGAAATCATCGTACTGCTTGTAAAACGAGTTGATGTAGTCCGGCGTATGGCAATGGCTGCACACATCTTTCATGCGGTTTCGCTTGGCCTCCGCGGTGTCCACGATCAAGGCTCGTCGTTTCGCGTCGTCGGTTTCGGTCACAACTTTGTGATCGGCGTCGGTGTCCATGACCAGGCTGACCGGCGGGCGATTCGTCCAGGAAATCCGCTCGCCCGGGTCGTGTGTGATTTTGCCGTTGTTACGGGTGTGGCCCGACATATGGCACGTGGCGCAGGTCGGGGCCTGAGTGTAGTCCTTGCCGAGCACCCATTTTTCGGATGTTAAGTTCATCCGGCCGTGCATGTCGCGGTAAGCGACGCCGTGCTTCGATTCCTCGTAAATCTCCTTTTGCGGATGATCGGGACCAAGATGACACTTGCCGCAATTCTCGGGTTGCCGGGCGCGGCGCGGAGAGAAATCGTGCCGCGAATGGCACGCGGAGCAGGATCCTCGCGAACCGTCGAGATTCATGCGGCCGATGCCGGTATTGGGCCAGGTGCTGGCGTGGTATAAGGGCCGGCCGTTTTGGTCTTTTTTCACGCGGGACATTGCGGCTTGATCGGTCGGTTGGCCGGTCGCCGGATCCGGTTTGAGATCGTCGGCGGTGATCGGCTTGCCGTCGGTCGATTGCAACGCCACCTTGCTCCCGTGGCATTGCTGGCAGCCGGTGAAAGAACTCGCCATGCCGTTCACCTTCTCCGTCGTCGGTTTGCCCGGCGTCGGCGAATGCGGATTGAAAGGCGTTCGACTTCCTTCCACCGTCTCGGCAAGGAAATTATCGAGCGACGCGAGAATGTTGCCCGCCTTGGCATGATGGCTGCGCTCAAACTCATCGAAGACCTCCTTGTGGCAGCGTGAGCAATCGCGAGGCGTCACCACCGTCGCGATGTGACGGCCGTAATGATCAAAACCGTCGACATCCCCTTTTTCGGCTTGGTGGCATTCGACACAGCCGATGCCCTTGCGCGCATGTGTACTTTCGGTCCAGTGATCGATGATGCCCGGCGTGGTCTTCCGATGGCAATCGACGCATTGACTCGAGGTCGCCGGAATCGCGATGTGCGGCTCCGCGCCGCTCTCGGAGGCCCGGCGCTTCACCTCCATGTATTGCACCAGGATCAGCGACACGAGGAATAATCCCCCGAGTCCGCCGATGATGTAACGTTTGAATTCAAGGCTCATTTTCTGAACTCCAGTCGTCGTCGTCGCTCGAGCGCGAAACGTAAACGACTTGTGATCAATGTTCGACCAGGGCTTCCCAGACCGTCAGGCCGACGATCGCGAAGACCGCGACGATTCCAATCCAGACGCTGGCCTCGGTGAAGCGAGTGTATTTGCGAATCGCCGCGTCGATCCACGGCCAGACGAACATAAGAAACATGATCAAACCGATGCTCAGTACGGCGACGGTGCCGGAAAACAGCTTCAGCCAACGGAAAGTCACGTAAAAGAACCACTCCGGCTTGATGACTTCCGGCGTGGTCAGCGGGTCCGCCCGCGGACCGAGATGAGCGGGGAGGATTGTCGCGAGCGCGCTGAGCAGAATCATCAGGACCAATCCGACCATCAGTTCGGTGTAAAGGTGGTCCGGGAAGAAATTGAAAAACTTTGGCTTGTCGGCGGCTTCGTCCTTGAAATGAAACTCGGTCACGCCGTGGAGCCGGATGAACAGAATGTGAATCGCGATAAGCAGAGTCATGGTCACCGGCAGCACGGCGGCATGGAGAATGAACAGTCGCGGCAAAGTCTTTTCGTTGTAAACCTCGCCTCCGAGCAGCATGTGCTTGCCGAAGCCGCCGACGACCGGGACGCGATCAGCGATATTTGCGCCGACGGTCGCGCCCAGTAGCTCAATTGCTCGTAAACGAGGCTGTAGCCGGTAAAGCCGATTACCAATGTGCAGAGCAGTAGAAACATGCCTATGCACCAGTTGATCTCGCGCGGCCGGCGATAGCCACCCGTGAAATAGACGCGCATCTGGTGCAGGATCACCGCGGCGACCATCAGCGTGGCCGCCCACTTGTGCAGGCTGCGGATAAACCAGCCGTATTGCACCTGCTCGGTGACGTACCGAACCGATTCATAAGCAGTGGACGGCGCCGGCTGGTAGTAAAACGCGAGCAAAATGCCGGTCGCGATTTGGACCACGAACAAATAAGCCGGCGTCCCGCCCAGGCAAAACCACCAGCGCTTGAGGTGATTGGGAACCGGCTCGTTGGTCATTTCGCGAAGCACGTCTCCCTGAATGGGAATGCGTTCGCGAAACCAGGCGGAAATGCGGCCCAGCATGAGTCAACCCAACAATTCGACAGGCGCTTGTATGAAGATCATGCCGCTTTCAATTTTGACCGGGTATTGCGGCAACGACTGGCTCGCTTCGGCGGGCGGTCCCTCCGTCGCTTTTCCGGACGTGTCGAAGGCGCCATTGTGGCATGGGCAGAAGAAGCGATTGTTTTGCGGCTCCCAATGAACCTGGCAGCCCAGGTGGGGGCAAGTGCTGGAAAGAGCCAGGAAATCATCCGCTGTGCCCGCGTGGGACCGGCGAGTGATAGTCACGGTCTGTCCGGCGGGGGTCTGAAATCTCAGTGCGTCGCCGACCTTTACCTTGCCGGCTTCGGCCACAAACAGCCAGGCGAGTTTTCTTGGTGCGCCCGAATACAAGAAGCGGCCGGCCATGCATCCGAGCATGCCATAGCCGGCGAGAAGCCCGCCAGCCATGGTCGCCGTGGATGCCAGGGACAAAAACAACCGCCGGTCCGGCCCGGGAGAGGGTTTGTCGGACATGGCTTGTCTCAAGGGATTGTGGGGCGATGCGAGTCGCAGCGCATCCAATGACGCCGCATGATCACTCAACAGTCAGATACGAATAAATGGGCAGAATTGGTAGCGGCAAGAATAAAACGGACATCGATCGTCATTGCGCGCCCGCAAGTTGGCCTTGAAGCGCACGGAGTTCGGTCCAGAACCTGGTCCAGGCGTCGCGCTTGGCGGCGCGAAGTTTGGCGAGTTCCTGCGGGTCGCGAAGCGGTTTGAATTCGGCAGATCGCAACAGAACGCCGATCTCACGCACCGCGGTGGCTCGCTGCTTGCCGGTTGCATTTCGCCAGTCTTTGAAATCGGCTTGAAGCCAACTCAGCGCCGAGTTCCGCCAGCGTGGTAGATCCGCTGGATTGATTCCGCCAGTCGATTGAATTTGAAGAACGGCCTCAATGGCCCGCGTTCGATGAGGATTTCGTGGTCCAGTCGCCAGCGTGGGATCCAGGCGAAACGCCGTTGCCAGTAAAGCCAGCGCCGCGGCCGCCTCGCGTTTCCGCTCCAAGCCGAACCGAGCCACCGAAAGAAGATCGTCGAGTTTCGTGGGTTCCGTTTTCTTTTCGACATATTGCGTCCAGCGTTTGTCTAGCTCCAACAAGTCGCCAATCTCCTTGACCCATTGGCTGGACGGATAGTTCCACCCCTTTTTACGCTGCCCCAGTCCGTGTCCGCGTGTGATCGCCTCGTAGGCCTCGGCGAAATGGCCCAATGCGGCCAGGGAATGTCCCAGATTGCAGTGAGCTTCAGGATACGTCGGATCGAGTCGGATCGCCTCGCGATAGCACTCCGCGGCCTGGGTCTCGTCGCGGCGCTGTGCGAGAATGTTGCCGAGAATGAAGTGACCGGTCGCGAATTTCGAATTCAGCTTGATCGCACGCCGAGCGGCTTTCTCCGCCTGCGGCAATTGGCCGTAATTCAGCAGCGTGACCGCGAAATCAGATTCGAGCAGGTAGGCGTTGGGCGCCAGTTTCACAGCCGCTTCATGGGCTTTGATGGCGGCTGCGAATTCGCCTTTGCGCAGCAGCGCCTCGGTCAAGTTGACCAGGGCCCGATCGTGCTCAGGGTCGATCTCCACCGCACGGCGCAGGTTTTTGACCGCCTCGTCGAGACGGCTCAATTGCATGAGATCGACGCCGAGATTGTTGTAGGCGTCCGCGTAGTCCGGTTTTAGGCGAATGGCCTCGCGAGTCTGGTCGGCGGATTCGCGATAATGGCCGCGCTGTAACAAAACGTAGCCGAGATTCAATCGGGCGCCGGGACTTTGCGGCCGTAGCCCGACCGCCACGGCATGAAATCGAATGGCGTCATCCAGGCGCAGCGGGGAATCGCGCAAGCACAATTGGGCGGTCTCATGATTCAGCCAAAAATCATTCGGAAATCGGACCAATGCTTTGCCGAGCAGATCCAGGGCCAGCGGGATTTGTTGTTCAGCTTCGAGTTCCTTGGCGAGGAGGAAAACGGTGGCCGGGTCGGATTCTTCCAGTTTGATCGTGTGGGCCAACTGCCGGATGGCCGCGCCGTCGCCTTTTAGCAGGGCGTCGCGAAAGCGGGTTCGCCAGGCGTCGGGGTCGATCTTCTGGGCGACTTGAATCAATCGCGTTGCCAAACGGTTCGAATCGCCGCGCGCGTCGCGGCATGAAATCGACCAATCGACGAGAGCCGCCGCCAAAGCCACATGAATCTCGGGACGGCAGTGTTGCAATTGCGCGACGGCGTCGCCGTCGGAAAGCAACGGGATATCGATGCCATATTCGCGGAAGGCCGCCTCGTAGGCGGGCGCCGCCTGGGCAAAATCAAAGCGATTGTTTTTGACCTCGGACTTGCGCAAGCGAGCTTCTTCGAGGGCGACGAGCAAGCGGGACTCGGCGACCAACCGCCGCGCCGCCTCCTCGCCGCGCTCGATCTCCTCGCAGACCCGGGCAACCTGGAACGCCAGTTCCGGGTCGTCGAGATCATCCGAGAACAGTTCCTTGGCTCGCCGCGCGGCCGCCCGCGCTTCAGTCCAGGCGACTAGACGGTAAGCGGAGCGTTTGGCGCGATCGCGTGCTTGCGTCGCGTCGTCCAGCGCCCGCTGAATGGAATGAACCGACCGGCGGCGATGTTGCGCCAGTTCCTGCGCTTCCTTGGCGCGATCTTGGAAATGCGAAAGGATGACCGCGAAAGCGAGCACGGCCAACGTACAGGTCGCCGTCGCGAAGGCAATCGTCATTCGTCTTCGCTTGCGTTCCTCGCAGGCGGTGGCCAGGGCCGAGGCCCGATCGATTTCGGCGCGCTTGCGCGTTCGGCGATGCCCGCGAGAAAGGTCGTCAATCGAAACGAGACGATTCCCGCGTGGCGCGGCCGCTGTTCCCGTTCGGGCGACAAACATTCGCGCGTCAGTTGAATCAATTCCGGGTCGGCTCCGCATGAATTCAGGCGCGTCTCGGCGTCGCCGAGCATTCCCTGCGCCGCCTGCAGAAGCGATTGCGACGCCTCCGGCGCAACATAGGGCGGCTTTCCGGTAAGAATTTCGCACAGGATCGCGCCCAGGCCAAATACATCGCAACGCTCATCCAGATCGGTGTGCCCTTGCGCCTGTTCGATCGCCATGTAGGCGGGCGTGCCGATAATGTCGCCGGTGCTGGTCGAATCGGTCAGTCGATGCGGTTGCACGCGCTGGCGCGTGCTCATCGTGTCGTGATCCAAATCGGGTGCGGGCATCGCCGATGCCGGGCTCTGGGCGGCCGCAATTTCCGGTTCAGCCAGCACTCGCGCCAGCCCCCAATCCATCACCTGGACTTCGCCGAATTCGCCGACCATGACGTTGGAGGGCTTCAAGTCCCGATGAATGACGCCGCGAGAATGCGCGTACGCCATCGTCTGGCAGACATGCTCGAAGATTTTCAACAGCTGCGTTTGCTCGCGGGGCGGCCGCCGCGAACTGGCTGGGCTGGGCGCCGGATCCTCGATGCTCGCCAACAAGTCGGCCAGCGTCTTTCCCTCGATCAACTTCATTACGAAATAGGGCCGGCCGTCGTTGAACCGGCCCATGTCGTACAGGGGCACGATGCCCGGGTGCTGCAACTGGCCGACGATCCAGGCTTCCTTGAAAAACCGCCGGATATGGTCCGGGTCATTGATGTGTTTGTCGAGCAGAATCTTGACCGCCAGATCGCGGTCGAGTTCGCGATCGTGGCCGCGGCAGACAATGCCCATCCCGCCTCGGGCGATCTCATGGACAAGGCGATATCGTTCGCTGCCCCTGGGCGGCGGCGGATTCACCATTTCAATCGCATCGCCGAACGTCTCGGTGTCGCGCCGAGCCGGCTGCTGACCGGGTTGGATCGTCTGCTGAAACAGCGTTGGCGGGATCGAATCGTCGAACGAGGGTCGCCAGATTTCGGATTCGGGCAATGTCTTCGCGGCGGTCGGATCGGACATGGCCTGCTGCCCAGGAGCAAATTGGGACGGCATCTCTCAACGGGCGATTGGCGCGGCGGCGAACGGATGCCGCCCCGGCCTTTCGCATCAGAAACTTAGCTTAATTTGACAGCGATGTCGAGTATTCGATCAATGCGATTGGATCGGCCTGGAAACCGGCTCAACCGATTCCCAGACCCGCAAGGCGGTCTGTTCACTTCGAACCGATGCAATACAAGAATTTGTCGGAACGCAGGTAAATCGCGCCGTTGGCGATCGCCGGTGTGGCGAGAATATCATCGTCAAGATTGTTTTGCGATTCGATCACGGGCTTGTCACCGAGCTTCACGACCGTGGTCAGTCCCTTTTCATTGACGACATAAACTCGCCCGTCGGCCGCCACGGGTGACGCGGCGATCGGCCCCTTGATTCGCTCCTGCCATAGCACCTTGCCGGTTTTGGCGTCGCCGCACGCCAGCATTCCATTGGAACTCACGGAGTAAACACGGCCGTTGTAGTAAAGCGGAGTTGGAAATCCGCCACCGCGAAGCTTGATGGCTTTCCAGAGCACCTTCGGGCTTTGGCCCTCGTCCGCGGGCTGAAGCGCGACCAGTTCGTTTCCAGGCGTTAGTACTTCGCCGTTGGATCCGATGATCGGCGAGGGAATTTCCGAGCGGTTGCCGTCGCCGCCGTAACTCCAGCGGCGATGCCCGTCGGCCGCGTCATACGCAACCAGTTCCTCCGCGCCCTGAAAGATAATTTCCGTCTTGTCGCCGGCGCGGCGCACGACCGGCGTGACCCAATTGATGGCGTGCGGCCGCTCGATCTTCCATCGATTCTTGCCGGTTTTCAGGTCGATTCCAGCGATGAACGAGTCGCCGTTATTTTCCATCGGCACCACCAGCAGACCCGGCGCGAGCACCGGCGACGATGCCATGCCCACCTGATTGGTGATGCTCGGATAGTCGCCGGTGAGCGAGCGATACCAGAGCAAATTGCCGTCCGCGTCATACGCGACAAGATCGGCGGTGGCGAACAGCGCGTAGACGGCTTTGCCGTCGGTGACCGGCGTCGGCGCCGCCATGCAGGTCTTCGGATGGCAATTGGTGCCGCCGGTCGACCAGATCGATCGCTGCCAGAGCTTCTTTCCGGTCTTGGCGTCGAAGCACAGCACATGCAGCCGCGATTGATTCGGGCCGTCGCAAGCCGTGACGAACGCTTTGCCGCCAGCCACGACGATGCCCGAAAGTCCGCGGCCGGGAAGCTCAACTTTCCAGCGAATATTCTGGTTCTTGTTCCATTTCACTGGCAGACCGGTTTCGTGGGAAACCGCCGAGCCGTTTGGCCCTCGGAACTGCGTCCACTCGCCGGCTATCGCCGTCAAAGCGACCACCGACGCAGCCAGGGCGCAAACGAGCAATCTCATGATCTTCATTTCTTCTCCTTGGGCTCGGGCTTCGGCGCCACGGGCACGGCCTTCGGCGCGGTCAAGACGGTCATCGGAATCGCGCCGCCAATGTCATCGCACACTCGGCATTGAAAATGCCAATCCACGGTCCAATCGAAAGTCAGATCGTCTTGCAGCACTTTGATGAGAATCTCATTGCGACCCTTTTTGAGATTGACGTGGGCGATGTGTTGATCGAGTTGCTGGCCGTGGTGATATTCCTCGCGGCCGAAGACTTCCTCGCCATTGACGTAAATCTTCACGGCGTTTTCCGTCGCCATCCGCACTTCGGCTTTTCGCGCCGTCGGCGAATCAATGACGGTGCGGCAAAGCGCATATACCGCGTCCTTTTTGTTATTCTTCACGCCCTTTTCTTTGTTCAACGCCTGGTACAGATCGACCAAACCGCGCTTCTCAGCGGTGGCGAATTCCCTCCACTTCTCGACCTTCGGCAACGGCGCGGCGAACCCCTTCAGCCCCGCGTTGCTGAACGGCCCGGCGGCTTCCCAGCGCGTGATCAAACCCAAATGCTCGATGACATTCGGCTCCTCGCCTCCGGATGCCTTCAGCTTCTTGGCGATCGTTTCCACCTGTTCGACATCGCGGGCGGACACAAACAGCTTGCGCAACGCCGCTCTGAGTTGTTCGTTGCTGTTGTTCGCGAGGAGGTCGATGGGTTTGAGCGCGAAGTCGATCGCCTCGCGGCGCAAGCCGGCGCCAGGATCATTCTTCATTCCCGGCAGCAACCGCTTGCGGGCATCCGGCTCGACTCGTTCGAGCAATTCGAACGCCAAGAGCCGGGCTCGCGGATCGTTCTTGGTCTCCATGACGAACGCCTCCAGGGTTTCGGCCGAAAGCTTGCGCCCTGCGTTCGCCTCATTCTCAACGATTGCATCGATCGCCGAGCGAAACCAGTTCACGACCGTGGCGTCGGCGCCGTGAAACGCGGCGAGCATGGTCGGAATCGCCGACGGCCCGGCCTGGACCAGTTCCTTCCAGCGCGCGGCAGCGGCCTCATTGCCGACGCCCCCGCGCTTCACGGATTTGATCGCCGCCACCGCGTCGTCAATCTCGGCGGCGGACAATGTCGATGCCATGAGCCCCGTCGCGGCAACCAGCGCGACCATTATTCGCGGCGACATGTTGAATTTCCTCGTGGAATGAGTTCAAGAAGATTGAATGGAAATTGGCTCCTCCGGATAGAGGCTGCCACGAGCAACTCAATTTCGAAGGCCGCCAAAGAATCAGTTGGCAGCCTTTGCTAAGCGCCCATCGAGAAACCCGCTGTGTTCTGCTTGGAAAACCTAAAGGGCGCCAAAGGGCGCCACGTGTGCGCACGTACCACCCTTGGCGCTCTTCGACTATGTTGATCGGAATAGTAAATATTTGATTCGTAGGTGTGTCGGTTTACACAACCGCCCGCAGCTGCGCCACCAGTTTGGACAGGCAAAGCTTATTCAGCTGATCCCCTCGGCTTTGGCTTCGGCCAAGAGGGCGGCATGCACGGTTCGCGGCAGGCCGCTTGTCATTGGATGCTCCCGCGTCACCGCGATCGGCGTCGCTTCGCCGTTGTGGCGGAGAGTGATTAACGAAATGAGAATGGAACACGGATGACACTGATTCGACGGATTAATACGGATCAGAACATGGCAATTTTCTGATCCGTGCGAATCCGTGAAATTCGTGTCATCCGTGTTCTATTGGCCGCGCAGCACACCGGCTCGGGCCGTTCGCAGGGCGGAAATGAATTGGTGAGCCACGGGGCTTGTCCCCGTGGCACAGCACCCTGTCGAAAAATTCGCGATTTCCCGAGCGCCTCGTACCGAGGGGACAAGCCCCTCGGCTCGCCTTGTCATTGGATGCTCCCGCGTCACCGTCCTACGGCATCGTGGCACAGAGTAATTATCGAATCGAGAATGGAACACGGATGCCACTGATTCGACGGATTAATACGGATCAGAACATGGCAATTTTCTGATCCGTGCGAATCCGTGAAATCAGTGTCATCCGTGTTCTAATGGCCGCGCAGCACACCGACTCGGGCCGTTCGCGGGTGAAGAGACTTTCTTTGCGAGCCGCGGGGCTTGTTTCCGTGGCACAGCGCCGTCTCAAGATCCTCGCGCCCTCGCGAGCATGCCGCATCGAGTGGACAAGCCCCTCGGCTGGCTCGGCACCGCTTTAAGATTTTGAGCGGCTCTTTCGCGCGTCGCTTCACGCCATAATCTCGCGAATCGGCTCGCCGTAATCGATATCCAGCCGTTTGCGGCCGGGGACTTCGAGCTTGCGCGGGTCGAGGCCCAGCTGGTGCAGGACGGTGGCGTGGATGTCGGTGACGTAGTGCCGGTCCTCGACGGCGTGGAAGCCGATCTCGTCGGTCGCGCCGTGGGAGACGCCGCCCTTGATGCCGCCGCCGGCCAGCCAGGCGCAGAAGCCTTGCGGATGATGATCGCGGCCGTCGCCCTGCGCCCGGCGACCGGCCGAACTCGGTGCCCCAGACCACGATCGTCTCGTCGAGCAGTCCGCGGCGTTTCAGGTCCTTCAACAGGCCGGCGATCGGCTTGTCGACTTGCGTCGACAGCGAGGCTGTGGTTGTTGCTTGATTTGGCCGTGGGCGTCCCAGGCGCCGCCGCCCCCGCCGCCGTGGAAGACCTGCACGAAGCGCACGCCACGCTCGACCAGCCGCCGAGCCGCCAGACAGAGCATGCCGAAGGGCCGCGTTTCGTTCTTGATCCATGCCGTATAGGTTCTTGCGTTTCCGCGGTTTCCTTTTCCAGTTGCATCACTTCGGGCACGGCGGTCTGCATGCCGAAGGCCAGTTCGTATGACTTGATTCGCGCCTGCAACGCCGGGTCGTCGGGGTAGTCGATGCCCGACGAGGCGATTGAGCCGGCCGAGCAGCCCGAACTCGGCCTCCTGTTCCTTGGCGGTGACGCCAAACGGCCTGGCGGAAACGAACGGCAAGGGGTTCTTCGGCATCGACATTCAAACGGACGCCGGCATATTCGGGGCCGAGGTAGGCAGCCGCCGTGGGTCCACTCGCCGCCGCAGCAATCGCCGGTCGGCACGCCAAGAACGACGTACTCGGGCAGATTCTGGTTCAGCGTCGCCGAGCCCGTAGCTAGACCCACGAGCCGATGGTCGGAAAGGCCCCTTCGCGGACGTGCCGGCCGGTGTGCCATTGCAGTTGGGCCCCGTGATCGTTGTCGGTGGTCCAGAGCGAGCGAACGACGGCGAGATCGTCGGCACATTCGCCGACGTGCTTACCACCAGTCGCCGACCGCCAGTCCGCATTGGCCGTATTTCTTGAAGCCCGTGTTCAGGCCCATCAGCATCTTGCGACTGCCGTGGGCCGGGTTCGCGCCGACGATATTCAGTCTTTTTGGATTGAGCGACGTCCTTGTAAGGCGTTTGCTCGATGGTCTTGCCGGCGTATTTGTTCAGTTCGGGCTTGAGATCGAAGCTCTCGACGTGGCTGACGCCGCCGCAGAGGAAGATCCAGATGACTGACTTGGCCCTGGGTGGGTGGTGCGGCGACGCCGTCGGGCAGGATGACCGATTCCGCGCGAGCCGTCGCGGCCGAGCATGGCAGCCAAGGCGAGGCCGGTGAAGCCCATGCCGGTGTCGGCGAGGAACGAACGGCGCGTGACGCCCGAGCAGCGGCGGGATGATTGTGGCATGGCTTCCTCGATCAAGGAGCAGGCAGGCGGGATAGTAACAAGATTACCCGATTTGCGGGGCGGGGGAAAGGAGAAAGGAAATATTCGGATTCTGTAGCCGGCCACTGCGAGCCCGGCCCGGCCTCGCAGAGGCCGGCTACAGGCCGGGCCGGGCTCACAGAGGCCGGCTACAGCATGTTCGCACCGGTCGATCATGTCTGCCACGACCGAATTTCCTTTGCCATCAGGCCAAAGCCATCGGGGAACGCAGTCTCAATGCGGGCGACGCCGAGATCGTTGACAATGCGCCGCGATTCCTCCAATGCGCGTTCCGTCTCATGCTCCAATGACGGCCGATCGGTGCCGTAGACAAGTTTTTTGAGTTGCGGTCGAGTGAAAGGCTTGTTGCCGTCCTTCAGGCCGACTCGCCAGGCTGCCTCGCCGACTTGGTGGTTTTTCCCGACGAGATACCACGCCTCGACCGCGGGAACCGCCAAACCGACTGCCACCTTTAACGGTGGTTTGTCTTTTCTCGGTTTCAACTGCGACAATGCGTGATCGACGATCCGATTGGCCCGACAAAGGCGACAACGATTGGCGCTTTCATTGGCTTCGCTGTGGCTATTGTCGTGCATTTCTGAATCGTCGCAATCGACGACGACAACCAGCGCGTCCGCATCGGAATGCCAGTGGACGCCGCGAATAACGCCATCCAGCGCAGCGAGCACATTTGCGACTCCATGTCCTTCAAGATTCATGCTGATCGGTTCGGGCGGTTCGCCGAGAATTCCCTCGACAATCACAGCCATGGCCGCCTGATCGGCGCGACTCGCCATAGAAGCCGATTTTCATGGCTTGACAGAGACTCCGCCGAGGACGCCGCTGTACCAGATTTCGCTGAGCGGCGAATCGCCCAAAATCTCGCCGTAATGTTGGATTTCGCTGAGCCGGTTAAATTGGACTTCGAGTCCCTCCTTTTCCGCGAGCACCACTTCTTCGGGATGTTCGCGGTAGAGATCGAGCAAATAGGGCGAATGCGTCGTGGCGATCACCTGAATCGGCGGCCGTTTTTCGCCGCAACTCTCGGGGTAACTCAGCCGGTAGAGCGCATCTTGAAGGTGCCGCAGGAGTCGGGGATGAAGCCCGCGGTCGATCTCCTCAAGGCCGATGAGCGATGGCGGTTCGGGGAGGTAGGCGAGGGTGAGTAGGGCGAGCGCAACGAGGGTGCCTTGGGACAGGTTCTTCGCTGCGATCTTATGGCCTGCTTTTTTCGTGCGGAGCACGATACTCTTGTGACCTTGTTGTGGCTTTTCGAACAACAAATGGTCGTACTCGGGAAGCCATTCTCGCATTTCATCCAGAAACGTTTCCCACTTTTCAGGGTAATTGTCTTTCAGATCATCCAGCACTGCGGCAAGTCCGGCCCCGTTCGGCTGCAACGATCCTGAGTTTACCGGCACGGACTGAGCAATCGCAGAAGGGTCCAGGGAATAGCACTCTACCCGCATTAGCCATTGTTTGACATGGTTGATGCAAGATTGTTGAAGAGGGTTTCCGCCTTCACCTTCGTATTTTTCCGAGCCGTGCCCAGATTTCAGAGTCCAAACGAATCGAGCATTTACGACTTGCGCGTCGTCTTTCATTTGAATGGCGACTTCAACGGGAGCGTCGCGACTTTCTGACGTTACGCTTAGTATCGAATTGAAGGCGAGTGTCAGCTTGCTTTGGACAATTCCGCGAATTCCCTGCAGCGCCTGCAGCACTGTCGTTTTTCCCGAACCATTCGGCCCCAGCAACAACGTGAACGGCGACAGCGGCAACTTCGCGTTTCGTAGCGCCTTGAAGTTCGTAAATTCGATTGACTCGATCATGTCCGGCCCTGCTCAGCCATTGCAGTTCTCATTCAGGTCATTGCGACCAATCTGAAATCAAAATGCCCAATCACTCGGTTGTCGCGTCACACGGATTATATACCCAATTTCGCCGTTCCAATCAGCAAGTTTGGAGCAAACGAACGGCGGCGGGACGCCCGATTCCGACTCTCGCCGGTCGTAGCAAATGCACCGGCGAAATCGGCAACTTGTGCGGCTTTCGGCGCTTTGCCGGTTTGCCGGCATTGCTTTCCCGGCTTTCCGGCCGATAGCCATGCCGGGAGGATTTACAGCATGGCTCAGTTCTACTTGTTGCCGCCTCGGACAATTGTGGGCGAGGCGCTCTCCTGGTTTCTGCGACTGGCTGCCGGGCATGCCGCGAATCAACGACGGCGGCGTCGATCTGGCCGACGCCATCCAGTTGGTGGCGGCGCAACGTCCGGATATGTTCCTGATTTTCCGCGAGGACCTGCCCGACGCCGACGATCCGGCGCAGGCCCTGCGCGATGGATTCGGGGCCGAACCGGGAGACGAGGTTTTTGAACTGCGGATGACCGGCCCGGGCGAGGTGCGCGTCGCGATCCTGGAGGCTCGGCGCGATGTCGGCGGCGTGATTGGTTTGTACAATTCCTTTTTGGAATGGCAAACCCTCATCACGCAGTGACTCGACATGAGCGAATTGAACAACGACGAACAAGACCGGATCGAGAATTGGAAAGCCTTGCAACTGGCCCTTGGGCTCTCGCCGGAGGAAGCGGAAGCGAATGCCGCGCGGCAGATGAGCGAGCAGTCGCCGCCTGAAGCGCCTGCTGAGCCGGAACCGCCGGTCTTGAAGCGGGATAAGAAGCCCGTCCAACCGGTGGAGGAAGACGTTCACCTGTTTGGCGAAGGGATCGTAACGGCCGAACCCGCGCTCGAATCCGACGCGGAGGAAGAGTCAGGTCAGGAGGTCGAGGTCGGCGAGGCGCCGGAAGAAGTGCCGGACGAACCCGCACCGACGGACGAGAAGAAGAGGCGGCGACGGCGGCGGCGACGCGGCCGCCGCGGAGAAAACGGCGCCGAATCGGCTGGAAACGAAACCGCCGAGGCCGAAGAAACCGGACCCCTCTTTGACAGCGGTGAGGAAATACCCTCCAGCGGAGCGAATTCCGAGGACCTGGACGACGAGGAGGACGACGAAGAAACTGGGGAGGACGACGAGGACGAAATCGAGCCCATTTCCTTCGCCGATTGGAACGTCCCAACTTGGAATGAATTGATCGGCTCGCTCTATCGGCCGGAACGCTGATCCCCGAACAAGTTGAGAGATTTGCTATGGCCGACGCGTTGATCGATATCGTCGGGATGGAGGAGGTGCCGACGATTGCCGAATTGTACAATCAGATTTTCCGCCCGCCGCGGGACGTGGCGTCGTTCATGCGGCGGTTCCGCGGCCGCTACAACGTCCTGCAGATGATCGCCCGCGTCGAAGAACGGCCGGTCGGGTTCTTCCTCGGCTTTGAGCTGAAGCCGACGGTCTTCTTCGCCTGGTTCTACGGCGTGTTGCCCGACTATCCGCCGGCAGGGCATCGCCTCGCAGCTGATGGACGCGGTCCACGCCTGGGCCCAGCAGAACGACTACGAGTCGATCCGCTTCGAGTGCCACAACCAGCACCGGCCGATGCTGCACCTGGCCATCGCGCTGGGCTACGACATCGTCGGCATCCGCTGGGACCCCGACCGCGGCGACAACCTGGTGATCTTCGAGAAGGTGCTGAATCGATAGTTTCCCCGCGAGTCCGTCAGTCGTTCAAGAACCAGAATCGATGACCGCGACGAAAGGCGACCGTTTTCCGATTCCCATTCACCACCAACGTCAGCGCGTTCTCCTCGAGGAACGGTAATCCAATGAGCGGCAGGCGCGGCACGGCGCCGGGGGGGTGCTCGTTCCGAGTTGTTCGCTCACTTCGCTTACCATAACGCCGGTGAAATCTTGAATGACGCCACGGAAAGGGGCAATCGTTGTAATTAGTTCCGTGAAGCGCCAGGCTCGTTGTAGAAGATCCACAGGTCAGCTCGAAATCGGCTTGCGTTGCGGCCGAACACACGTCCGTCACTCAATCGCGGTAGAGAAAGTTGATTTCGCGTCACCCATCTGTCAAATTGGTTTCGATGGATTAAAAATGGAAAGCCCGAACCCGTATCCAGAATCGCGGGAAATCGCCAATGGATGGGCGGCGAGTCCGGGTAAGCCGGCGGCGTCAGTGCCACCCAGACCACGATTTGGTTCGGTTTGAATGTGGATTGGCCGAGCGGAAATGTGATCGACTCCGCTGACTTGGTGATCGGTAATCGTCGTAAGATTCTAGGCACGAGGGCGATAGCTTTGGCCTTGTTCACACGTCGGGCACTTCATCTACTTCAGCCGAAGGCGCTTTGGGAGTGATGTAATAGATGAACGCCTCGTCGATCGGAATATGCTTTTTTTGCGCTAGCCGGTAAAGTTCATTTTTTGACGAGCCAAACGCGATCCGTGTCGCGCCGTGATACATGACCCAACGCCGGGAACGGCTCGACTCGAGATTAATTGCCGGCAAGTCGCGAAAAAATGCTTGGCTCGCGTCGGCTTCCCAGTCGATCGAGTGAGCATCGGGCATTGCGTCGGATCGTTGAGGAATCGGCATAATTGCACGCGAGCGGAATACGAGTTAGTCCAATACCAGTTTGAGAATAGCAGCTTTCGCGATTGCTCTCAACTCAATTATCGGCTGATTCGCAAGCCGCCGCCTTTCAACAGCGATTCCACCTCTTCGCGCGTCGCCCAGGCAAAATCGCCGGGGATGGAGTGTTTAATCGCGCTGAGCGCGACGCCAAAATCCAGTCCCATCTGCACATCGTTGTCGAGAAGGCCGTGAATGAGCCCCGCGGCGAACGAGTCGCCGGCGCCGAGGCGATCGACGATTTCCACCTCGTACGAACGCGTCTTGTAGAGTTGGCCGTTTGAATATGCAATCGCGGTCCAGCGATTTCGCCAGACCAGCGGATTGTCGCGGAGCGTGATGGCCACAATCTTGATCGGAAATTCCTCAGTCAAGCGTTTGGCCACGGCCTCGTCGCTGTCTGCCTTGATGCCGAAGACCTTTTCGACGTCTTCCTCGGTGGTCACCAAGACGTCGCACAATTGCATGAATTCGCGCATCCAGCGGCCGGCTTCGGCGGGCGACCAGAGCTTATTGCGATAATTCAGATCGATGCTGATTTGAAGTCCGGCAGTGCGCCGATTTCAGCGCCTCGCGCGTCGTTTCCGCCGCGGATCGCGCTCAGTGCCGGAGTAATGCCCGTGACATGAAACCAACGTGCGTGCCGGCGAAGCGCTTGCCCAATCGATCATGCCCGGTTTGATATGAGCAATGGCGGCGCCTTTGCGATCGTAAAGCACGCTGCTGGCACGCGGGGCCGCGCCGAATTCGAGAAAATAGAGGCCGACCCGATCGTCCTTTGTGAAAAGAACGCTGGAAGTGTCCACGCCGGCCTCGCGGGCGCGATTGGCGATCAGGCGGCCAAGCGGATTGTCGGTCAGCCGGGAAACCCAGGCGCTCGAGCGGCCAATGCGAGCCAGGGCGACGGCGGTATTCAATTCCGCTCCACCCACCTGCAAGTCGAGCGATTGCGCCTGCTCGAGTCGGCGAAAATTTGGCGGGCTCAGCCGAATCATGGCTTCGCCAAAGGTCACGATTTCGGCCATGGTCAAGGTCTCGACAATTGTTCGCGTGTTTTCTTTACGATTTCGATATATTGCTTCGCCAGATCGCGGATGCGATCGAAGTTTCCGCTGGAAATGGCGTTGGGCTCCACCAATTGACCGCCGACGCCCAGGCAGCAAGTGCCGGCCTTGAGGAACTCGGCGGCGGTGTTCAAATCGACGCCGCCCGTCGGCATGACGCGAATCTGCGGCAGCGGGCCGCGAATCGCTTTGAAGAAGGCCGGTCCGACCACGTCCGCGGGAAATACCTTCACGATGTCGGCGCCGGCTTCCCAAGCGGTGATTATTTCCGTCGGCGTGAACGCGCCCGGCATCACCGCCTTGTCGTAGCGATGGCACAAGCGAATGACGTCGAGATTCAAGGTGGGGGCGACGATGAATTCGGCCCCCGCGAGGATCGCCGCCCGCGCGGTTTCGGGGTCGAGCACGGTTCCCGCGCCAAGCAGAATCCGGTCGCCCAGGTGATGCCGCACCTCGCGGATCACTTCCAGCGCATTGGGGACGCTGAAGGTGATTTCCATGACGATGACGCCGCCGTCGGCCAACGCCTTGGCGACATCAATGAGTTGATGGCTATCGGGAGAGCGGACGACCGCGACGACGCCGACGTCCAGAATGTGCTGAAGTTGTTCGGTACGAGTCATGCTGCCGATTCTAGAAACAGGATTGGCATGCGGCCGTGCTCAGCGGCGTTCGATCAGCGATTGCGTCTTCACCACGGCGCTTTCGTCCGGAAAGGTGTGGAAGGAGGCCAAAGATAGACAACCAGTGCGACTCGACATGAATGGCGCTGACGGGATTCAGGGCCCAGCGATGGTTGGGGTTGAACGCCAACAGCAAGCCGTCGCCGGCCGCCGTCGGCGAGGATCTCCTCGTGCACGGTTTGGAATAAGTTTGGCGGCAGGGTTTCGACCTGGAAACTGACTTGGTAATTGAGATTCGGCAGGGTGCCGAGCATATCGCAGTGCTCGCCGCGGAGCTTGTGGCTCAGGAGTTGGCCCCAGCCGGGCGAGTCCGGGCCGGCGGTGGTCAATTCGGTCAGGCGGGAACGGCCGTTGTTCCAAGTGATGACATGGCCGGTCGTGGTGATCCAAAGGTCGAGGGTAAAATCGTTGCCCCGAATTCGCCGGGACGCCAGGATTTCAAAGACTTCGGGATGGAGCGGCCGGCCATAAAGCTGAAAGATCATTTCCTCGACCGGCGGACGAATTTGGATTCGCGTCGTCATGACAATCTGGCCTCGTGCGAGCGGGGTGCTCCAGCCCCTAAAGCGGGCGGATTATAGCCAGTTGCCCAATTGCCACAATGCCGGTTGCAAAAAAAAAGAAAAGCCCATCCGTCATCAACGGATGGGCCCTAAGCTATTCCATACATGTCGGCAATCCTCGGCTTCCTGATCCGAAGGTGCTGGACCATCATGCAACGGCCAGCGGCCTTCACGAGTCCTTCCAACGATCGCTTATTGCTTCCGGGGCGGCTCTGGCATCCGGGCCGGCGGAGCAACGGCGCCCGCTGGGGGCGGCATCGTTCCCTGCATCATTGCCGGGCTCGAACCGCAGCAACCACACGAATTCACGGCGTAGCTTCCGCAGCACGCATTCGTCGCCGGAACGCCGCAGCAGCTGCAGCAATTCGAGTAACCGCCGCCGCCGTGGCAGCCATTGCGATGGAACAAACCACCGAAGTGATGTCCGCCGCCGTTGCAACTGTAGCCGCCGCCGCTGCAGCTGTAGCCGCCGCCGTGGCAACTCGAGCCGCGGCCACCCAAGAATCCGCCGCCGTGGCAGCTATTGCCACGATGGCCCAGGAAACCACCGCCACCATGGCAGCTTGTTGTGGCCACCCAGGAAATGTCCGCCGTGGCAGCTGCTGCCCGTGCATGAATTATGCATGCCCCACGTTGGGGCTTCGGCCGGACTCGTCATCGCCATCATCAACACGAGGCTATACATGCAACCTCCGCGAAAAGAAAGCAGTTTTTCCCCGCCTGTTTACGCGTTCCACCCGCGAGGTCAGGTCGAGGCCTTACACACGAACATACCACAAACACGGCCCGATCTAGGAAGAACACACAGTTCAGGTTAAATCCACCGTGTCTAGAAAATAGTAAATATAGGCAGAATAAAGGTCAACCACAATCTGGGAAGTTTGGGAAGACTGATTCGAATAAGTAAGAATAATAACGATCATTCCAAACGACTTGCTTATAGCCGACTTGCCATTAACCGACGCTAAGCATTCACTACACCGGTCTTATGTCATTAGGCATGCCGAAGCCGATCCAATGGGCGGCATTTTGGCCATCTGGTTTGGTTTGGCGGACAATCTAGAATTCGCGCGTTTCAGATGGCTGTGAGTCAACGCCGACTTTGCCGATTAAACCGCGCCTGTCGGTGGTTCAGCCCACCCGATAGCTCGGAGAATTCCATCGGCTGCAACTTTGCACGACCGGCGTCATCGGTTTGGGTTGCATGAAAGCGGCCAACCCAAGCCAATCGTGCGCTGAATTTTTTTCGCACTTCGTGTAAGTTTGCCAACTGAGCAACTTCATGCAATCGCGACGATCGGCCTAAATCGCAAACGGAGACTGTGTTTGGCCGTTGCGCGTGGATGAAGTGGGCGGCCGCCCACTTGAGCCGTCACGAAACCGCACAGGTTGGAACAGGAAACGGGCCGGAAAACCCGCACTATTGGCAAAACATCCACTCAATCGCGCGAATTCGGCGATGGCATGGAAAGTGCCAATTGCGTCCCGCGGAAAATCGGGATGTCAGGAATGAGGCAGCCTCATGGAAAAAGACATTGAACCGCAAGAGATCGGCCGCGTCTGGTATATCGCACTAGGCGGGGCGGCGGCGATTGGCGTCGCCGCGCTGACGCAATTGGTCGCCCCCGACTCCAAGTCTTTGAACGTCCCGCAGATGCTCTTGATCGTCGCCGGCGCCTTGGCGATCGGAGTCGCCAACGTGCTGCGGCCATTTCAGATCCGATTGCTGGCGCTCGCGGCGGGCGCCTGCGTTTTGGCCCGCTTCGGCATTCCGGAGCAGTTTGATTCGTTCCGCCTGGTCGCGGGCTTCGGCGTCCTGGTCTCCGCCGCCGGCGCCGTGTTGGTGGCGTTGCCCGTGCCATATCGCAAGGTCGTCGCGTGCCTGTTGGTGCTGCTGCATTTCGGCGGCATTCTTTGCGCGGTGACGGGACCGGATCCCCGGCCGTGGCTTTCGAACATCGTCGGGGTCGGTTTCTACCGTCCCTACCTCGATTACATGTATCTGACCAACGCCTATCATTTTTACTCGCCCGAACCGGGCCCCGCGAGCCAATTGTGGTTTTGCATCAAGTACACGCCAAACGCCGAGGGCGTTTCGTCGGTTCGCTGGTATAAGATGCCGCAGCGTCCCAAGGACATGACCGATCCGATGGCCCTTTCGTACTATCGGCGGCTGTGCCTAACGCAGCAAATGGACAACTACGTGCCCATGCCGCTGATCACGGATGAAATGAAGCGCCAGCGCCTGATGCGCGCCGAGGGAGACGACGGCATTCCGATCGATCCCGCATTTCCGCTCGACGCTCAATATCGACTGCCACCCGATCCGGTGCGCGAGCACCTGCTGCCGTCATTCGTTCGACATGTGGCGAAAATGCCGGAAAACCAACACGACGACGGCGTCACATCGATTGAAAGCATCAAGGTCTATCGCGTCGAACATGCGATTCCGCTGCCCGTCGAACTTAAGATGGGCGTTAAGTTCTACGATGAGACCACCTATCGCCCGTTTTACTTGGGCGAATTCGATCCCGACGGGGCGCTGCTCAATCCGTCGGACCCCCTGCTCTACTGGTTGATTCCGATCAAATGGGAGGCCAAGAACAACACGGTGCCGGCGTAGCACACGCCGCGAACCAATCCCGAAGAGTTTCAAATCATCGATGGCCTAAAACGGCATACGCACAGCGATCATAATCTGACGTCGGAGAGGACCGAGAAATGAATACGAGCAAATTCAATGAAGGATTCCTCGGTCGGATCCTGGGCGGCTGGAACGACTTCTTCTTCAAGCCGGGCGATCCCACGACCTTGGGCCTGATGCGCATCATCGTCGGCGTCCTCGTGGTTTATGTCCATCTGGCCTACACCCACGACTTGATCGAGTTTTTCGGCCCGGCCGGGTGGGCCGACAGCCGACTTTCCGACAGCGTCCGGAAAGAATCGCCGGTTCAGATCGGTCCGCTCGAATGGGACGAACCGACCACCAATTTCGTCCCGCCGATCGATCGCGAATATCGCAGGGCGTTTTTCCGCTGGGTGATGACGCTCCCGGCCACGTCGGATCAACGCCGGGAAACGCTCGCCTACCTGGAGGGCTTGCCGCTGGAGCCGCGCTCCGCGATCGAGGGGCTCGCGTTCGCCGAGCAGTTCCTTTTCAAGGCGGCCGACGGCAATCCCCGGCAAAATCTCGACCAACTGGAGCCCGTGGGCAAGGAAGAGTACGACTATCGCATGAGCGTCTTGAAGCGCGATCACCTCGGCGCCGCCGAGAAGCAAATGCTGCCGCAGTTTATGGCGTCGATGCTCGGGGAGGAACGGCGGAACATCGCGACCAAGCTGGAGCGATTCCTCGGCTCGCTGCCGCGCGACCGCCACGACACGCCGATTATTTTGCGCACCTGCAATACCAGGCGATGTCGCCGCTCAGCGTGAGCGATCAGCGCGACCCGCGCACCGAACTCGCACGCACGTTCAAATTCCTGACCGACAAACCGTCTAACGATCCGCAGGATCTGCGCAAACGAGGGCCTTTCCTGCCCGACCATCTGACCGAACGCAAGCAAGTGCTCGACTATCTCGAGAAATGGACCCTGGACAAACGGCGTATTTGGGCCACGGGCAGCTTTCGCTGGTCGATCTGGTATCACGTGACCAATCCGACCGCGATGTATGTCATCCATTTCACGATCATCGGCGCGATGGCGTTGTTCGCGCTGGGATTCTGGACGCGCATCACCTCGGTGCTCACCTGGATGGGCGCGCTCTTCTATATCCATCGCACTCCGTACGTGCTCTTCGGCATGGATACGATGATGAATCTGTGCCTGCTCTACCTCATGATCGGGCCGAGCGGGGCGGCGTTGTCGCTGGATCGCTGGTTGGAAAAGCGCCGCGCCGCTCGTGAATTGGATGCTTGCGCGGATCGAAGACGGACACGCGCGAACTCGAGGCGATTCTCGTTGGCCCGCGGCCCTCGATGATGGCGACCTTCGCCACCCGGCTGGTACAAATCAACTTTTGCTTTATTTATGCCGCGTCGGGCTTTTCGAAACTGAAAGGCACCGCCTGGTGGAACCACACCGCGATCTGGACGACCATCGCCAATCCGGAGTTTTCGCCCACGATTTACGCGCCGTATCGCTGGTTCCTGCTGCATCTGTCCGATCATCGCTGGGCCAATGAACTGGTCATGTCGATTGGCGCGGTCTATACGTTGTTTCTGGAAATCGGCCTCCCGTTTTTGGTTTGGCGTCCGAAAATGCGTCCCTACATGGTGATCGCCGCGATTTTGCTGCACACCGGCATCGCCGTCTTCATGGGCTTGACCGTGTTCGGCCTGTTCATGATGTGCCTGCTCATGTCGTTCGTCCCGCCGGAAACAATCAAGCGCTGGCTCGAATTGAGCGAGGAACGGTTCCGATCCAAGGAAGCCGTGATCCCCGAAAAACGCGAGCCGGCGGCTGTCGCCTCCTGACCCCGGGGTTGATGGAGAATGGAAATCGATTAACAGCGCCGAGAAGAACGAATGAGGAAGGCAGGAACACAGGAACAAAAGCAGCTGTATTGTTCCTGTCTTCCTGCCTTCCTCATTGTCTTCGAGCTTCTCTTGGAAAACGATCGATTTCCGATTAATCAGTTTGCATTCTCGATTTTCCATTGCCAATCCGCCTCGTTGCATTTCCTCCGACGCTCCCGGTTTACCTATTCGCTCAAGTCGCTTGCCCGAATTGCCGATCTTGATTAGGCGATGACAGACCGTCCGCACCTTGCAAGGATTGCGCTTCGGACGGCCGGCCAGGGAGGGACGCCTCATGAGCCCATGCCCCGCTCGTTCGCCAGGCCGCGGCATTGCCGCGGCCGGCGTGGCTTGTTTCCTCGTGCTGTTGGCCGTCGCCGGCCTGCGTGCTCAGTCGCCGTCCGAGAACAGCCAATCCAAGTTCATCCGCGGCCGAAACTTCAAGCTCCCGTTCAAATTGGCTCCCATCGATCGGGATCGCATTCAGTCGCTGAAACTCTATGTCGCTCCGGCGGGCAGTCGCGGCTGGGAATTGCACGCCACCGCCACGCCGAACCAAACCCGGCCGGTCGGCGCCGAACTTCAAGGCGATTTCGACGTGCGGCTTGAACGCGAAGGCGCCTACGATTTTGCGTTGATGACGGTATTTTCCGACGGCGGTTCGAAACCGGAGTCCATCGATCGGCTTCAGGCTGAAACTCGTGTCGTCATCGATTTGCAGGCGCCGGATATGCGACTCAGCGCCACGGAATTGCGCAGGCGGCAGGATGGGAACATCATCGTCGGCATCCGCTGGGAAACCGCCGACACGAATCTCGATCCAAACTCGATTCGACTGGAAGGCCGATGGGCAGGCGGCCTGCCGATGTGGGGAGATTTGTCAAACCATTCGGCGGTGCCGGAACGTGGCATGAAGGAATGGACCCTACGCTCGAACCAGCGCATGGAGGTGCATCTTTCCGCGATGGATCGAGCCGGCAATCGAGCGGATCGCTATCTGACGCTGGGAGTCGGCGTCGGCCAAACCACCGGCGCCAGCGCCGAGCCCGGCGGCGCATCGGGCGGTGCGAATGCCGGGCAGCCGGCCTTTTCCATCGTCAACGATCACAAACTGAAGCTCCAATTCCGGATCGGCGAACGGCCCAAGTCGGGGATCAAGGCGTTGGAACTCTGGTTCACCCGCTCGGGGCACGATTGGCGAAAGGTTGACCAGCAATTTGGCGTGCCCGATGAAAAGTCGGACACGGCCGACGTGCCCTATGAAGTGCCTCAGGACGGCATCTATGGCTTCACGCTCGTCGCGGTCAGCAACGCCAACGTGTCGTCGCCGGCGCCCTCGGGAAACCAGTCGCCGCAGATTTGGGTCGTCGTGGATACGCAGTTGCCCGAGGCGGCTCTCACCAGCGTCAAGTTCGCCCAGGCCAACGACCCGCGCACGCTCGTGCTGACCTGGAAGGCCAAGGACGAACATTTGGAGGCGATGCCAATTGTTTTCGAGTATGCGGTCGTGGACCGAACGGGAAATCCCGGGAAATGGCAACCGCTGACCGAGCCGTTGAGCAACAGCGGGCGTCATGTCTGCGCCACGCCGCAGTTGCCGGACAGTGCCTATCAATTCAAAGTGCGCATGAATGTTTTCGATCGCGCCGGCAATGTCGCCCTGGTGGAATACAAGGATCCGGTCAGCATCGACGTGACGCCGCCACGGGTCGAAATCATTGGCGTGAAGCCGACGACGCCGAAGAAGCCGGACAATTCGATTCAGCCTTGATCGCCGAGGAACGTTCGATCGTACTCGCCGGCAAACTTGATGGCAACTGTCACACGCGGCAAGGCGGCTGTCATTTCGGCAGGAATCCCAGAGACGGTTGTCCTCATCTTGTGAAGCCGTAAGGGCCAAATTTTCAATAGTTTGCGAGTTTTTCGACGCCTCCCCTGCTGCGTTGGCCCGAATTGGCACGCGGATTGTACTTTGCCTCTCCGCACAGATCCAAGCCATCCGACGCACTGGATCGGCGCAATTGGGCGTCGATCCGGTCGCGCCCAATTGTTGAGTTGAAGGGAGAACTGATATGGCACAAGCGCGAGTACCGTTCGGCGATTTATGGTTTGAAATGGGCCGAGTCCATGACGAGTTAACGCGGTTGTTTGGCCGCAATGGCGGCGAGCATGGTCTTGCCCCGGCGGGCCCGGCGTTCAACATCTGGGAAGACGAACAGACTGTGTTCGCCGAAGTCGATCTACCAGGAATCGATCCCGCGAAACTGGAAGTGACAGTCACCGACGGCGATCATTTGACAATTCAAGGCGAGCGAATCGTCTCGGTTCCCAAAGGCGCGGTCTGGCATCGCCAGGAGCGCGGTTTCGGCCAGTTCATGCGGCAGGTGACGCTGCCATCGCTGGTTGACTCCGACAACGTGCAAGCAAACTACGAACTTGGCGTGCTGCGACTGACGCTGCCCAAGAGCGAGGCCGCCAAGCCGAAAAAGATCGCCGTGAAATCAGTATGATTTGCCGCGAATACCGCATTGCATTCCCAAAATATCAGCGAAATCGAAGGAGAACTTCCATGGCCGATACCGCGATTGAGAAAAAAGAGAATGCCGGAGTGAAGCAACGCGAGGCGGCGGATGCCAGCTTTACGCCGCGAGTGGATATTGTTGAGACCGATGACGAATTGCTGCTGTATGTCGATCTGCCCGGCGTCAAGCCGGAAGAAGTCGATGTTCGCTATGAGAACGGCGAGTTGTCGCTGCACGGCCGCCGGTCGGCGAAGCAGTCGGGCCGGCCCTGGCTGTGGGAATACGAGACCGGCAGTTTCCATCGCGCGTTCCGCGTGACCGAAAATGTCGCCGCCGACAAGATTCACGCCGAAATGAAAAACGGCGTGATGACCCTGCATCTGCCGAAAGTCGAGGCAGTCAAACCGAGGCGAATCGCCATCAAGGCGAGCTGATTGGGGAATTCTCACATTCCCCAAATGGCAGTTGATGGCTGCCGGCGATGGATCCTGATCCATCGCCGGCAGCCATTTTGTTGCCGCACGCCAGATGAATTTGGTTGACGGTTGCTGGCCGATGTCGCCGTCACCGAGTCGCCGCGATAAATGCCGTTTTGGCCGGGAAAACTGTAAGATGACAGATTCTGTGTCGCGTGCGGGCGCTGTGGCGCCCTTACCGCCTTCCAAGCGAAAAGCTGCTGGCTTCATCATGTTCGGGTACTCGCGGCGAAAAGTTGGGCTGAACCGTGAGCTAGGGTTCTGACGCGGTTCGGCTGAAACTCGTTTCCCCATATACTGACGAAGGCCCGCCGAATTTGCTTTTCCTCCCCCGCCGGAGTCACTTTTCTCATGAGCCATTTATTGCGCCGGAGCGTCCCATTCAGTTTGGTTGCACTCACTGCGATCTCGGCCCTTTGGGCGGCCGATCCCGGCTACAATCCGCCGCTTGCCAAGGCGTCGGATGAAGGACAAAAAGCAATCAAACAGTTTCGAGTTCCGGCGGGAATTGAAACCAAGCTCTGGGCCGCCGAGCCGCTTCTGGCGAATCCGGTTTGTTTCGCGTTCGATGAGAAGGGCCGTTGCTATGTCGCCGAGACGTTCCGCCTGCACCATGGCGTCACCGATAACCGCAACCACATGGACTGGCTGGATGACGATATTGCCAATCAGAGCGTGGCGGATCGGGTGGCGATGCACCGCAAATGGGCAAAGGACAAATTCTCCGCCACTTACGAAAAGGAACACGACCGCGTCCGCATGATTTGGGACTCGGCCGACAAGGGCGTCGCCGATCGGGCGAGCGTCTTCGCCGATGGATTTCATTCCGCAGCCAGCGGCATCGGCGCCGGTTTGCTCGCCCGCCATGGAAATGTTTACTACACCTGCATCCCGGATCTGTGGCTTCTCAAAGACACGAGCGGCGACCATAAGGCCGACATCCAAGAATCGCTGGCCACGGGCTTTGGCGTCCATGTCGCCTTCCTCGGACACGACATGCATGGCCTGCGCGTAGGGCCCGACGGCCGCGTCTATTTCAGCATCGGCGATCGCGGTTTGAACGTGACGACGAAGGAAGGCGTCCACCTGTTCAATCCCAATTCCGGCGCGGTGCTCCGCTGTGAACCGGACGGATCGAATCTTGAAATCGTCGCCGTGGGGCTGCGCAATCCGCAGGAACTCGCCTTTGATGAATACGGCAATCTGTTCACCTGCGACAACAATAGCGACTCGGGCGACAAGGCCAGGCTGGTGCAAATCGTGCAGGGCGGCGACAGCGGCTGGCGCATGAGCTATCAATACGGCACCACCATGAGCAATCGCGGGCCGTTCAACGCCGAGAAAATCTGGTATATGCCCAATCCCGATCAGCCGGCCTTCATCGTGCCGCCGCTCGCGCACATCGGCGATGGCCCCTCGGGCTTTTGCTTCAACCCCGGCGTATCCGCGCTTCCCGACAATTATGCCCGGCACTTCTTCCTCTCCGATTTCCGAGGATCGAACGGCAACAGCGGCGTCTGGTCGTTCGCGCTCAACCGAAGGGCGCGTCATTCGAGATCGCGAAGCCCGAGCATTTCATCTGGTCGATCCTCGCCACCGATTGCGACTTTGGCCCGGATGGCGGCTTCTATGTCAGCGACTGGGTGCAGGGGTGGGAGCAGACGCAGAAGGGCCGCATCTATCGCTTCGCCAATCCGGAAGCCGACAAAAAAGCAATTGTGGCGGAAGTGAAAAAGCTGCTCGCCGAGGGCTTTGATACGCCCAAATGACGACTTGGCGAAACTGCTCGAACATCCCGACATGCGCGTGCGGCAGGAGGCTCAATTCGCACTCGCCGACAAGGGCGCGGAAGTGGTGCCGCTGCTGGCCAAGATCGCCAAGCGGCAAGCAAAAGATACCGGCGAGCGCCTGGCCCGCTTTCATGCCCTCTGGGCGCTCGGGCAGATCGCCCGGCGAAACCACGAAGAATCGACCGTGCCGGCGATCATCGCCTGCGCGGTGGACCACGACTCCGAGGCGCGTGCCAGGCCGCAAATGTGCTTGGCGACATGAACGGTCTGGGAGGCGCGGCCCTGATCGAGCCGCTCAGGAACCTCACAAAGGATTCCGAGGCGCGCGTGCAATTCTTCGCGGCCCAGAGCCTCGGGAAAGTCGCCTCGCGTCTGGACGCGAAGAGCCAGGCCACGGTCGGCGACGAACTGCGCAAGCTCGGAGCGGAGAATGCCGATTCCGATCTCTTTATTCGCCAGGCGGTCGCGATCGCATTGTCCCGGCTCCCCGCGAGTGAGATCAAGCGCGGCGCCGAGGATCAATCGGCGTCGGTTCGAATGGCGACGTTGCTGGCGTTGCGCCGGGGCTACAAGGGTGCGGGCGACGAACTGTTCCTGACCGACAGCGATCCGAGGTTGGTGCTCGAGGCCGCCCGCGCGATCTACGACCTGGGCAACGATAAAGCGATGCCGAACCTGGCGAAGATGATCAACAATCCGAAGCAGCCGGAGCCGATGCTGTATCGGGTATTGAACGCCAACTTCCGCCTGGGCAAGGCCGAGAACGCGGCGGCGGTGGCGAAGTTCGCCGCTAGCGCTGATGCACCTGCGAAACTGCGCGTTGAGGCGGTGAAAATGCTGGGCGACTGGGCCAAGCCCGGCCCGCGCGATCGGATCATTGGCGACACGCGCCTGCTGCCGCCGCGTGACCCGAAGATCGCTGTCGATGCCATGCGCTCGCAGTTGGGCGGCATTTTCGCCGGCCCGAGTGTGTTGCGTCGGGAGGCGGCGACGGTCGCCGCGAAACTCGGCATCAGGGAGGTCGGCGTGACGCTCCGCGCGATGGCAACGGACACTGCGCAGCCGGCCTCAACTCGCGTTGCTTCCTTGCAAGCACTTCAATCCATGAAGGATGTCAAGGCGTTTGAAACCGCCACGCTGGCACTGTCCGCGAAGGAACCGGCGGTCCGTGCCGAGGCGCTCCGCGAAATTTGTCTGGCGCGGCCAAGCGCCGCCAAGGGAATGATCGAAGTCGCCCTGGAGAAGGGCTCAATTCCGGAACAACAGGCCGCGTTTGAGATTCTCGGAAAACTCAAGCGCTCCGACGCCGATGCGGAACTTTCGAAATGGCTCGATCGCTTGCACAAGGGCGACGTGCCGTCGGAGGTTCGCCTCGATTTGCTGGAAGCCGCGGCGGCTCGAGGCGGCAAGGATCTGCTCGCGAAAGTCGATGCCTTTGAGAAATCGCGTCCGGCCAACGATCCGCTCGCGAAATTCCGCGAATGCCTGGAGGGCGGCGACGCCGAGCGCGGCCGCGAGATTTTCTTCAACCGGACCGAACTCTCATGCGTCCGCTGCCATCAACTCAACAAGGTCGGCGGCGAGGTCGGACCTGAACTGGCCGGCATCGGCGGCAAACAAAAACGCGACTATCTCCTCGAATCGATCGTGACCCCCGACAAGCAGATCGCCAAGGGATTCGACACCGTCGTGTTAGAATTGAAGAAGGGCACGACCGTCACTGGTGTGTTCAAGTCTGAGACGCCCGATGAAGTGAAACTGATCACGCCGGAAGGCAAACCGGTCGCGGTGGCGAAAAAAGACATCGAGGAGCGCCGCCGCGGCAAATCCGCCATGCCCGAGGATCTCGTCCAGAAAATGAGCAAGCGCGACCTGCGCGACCTGGTCGAGTTCCTGGCGGGGCTCAAGTAGGTGCCATCAAAGACGGATTTCACCACAAAGAGCACAAAGAGCACAAAGAGCACAAAGAGCACAAAGAAGAGAAGAAATCGAGAATGTTCTGATCTGATATTTTCTTTGCTTTGTGATCTTTGTGAACCCTTCGCGCTCTTTGTGGTTGACTCTTAATTCCAATCCCATGACCGACGAAGCCGCCTTCATTCATACGATTCGCGAGCACCCCGACGACGACGGGCCGCGTCTGGTGTACGCCGATTGGCTCGAGGAACACGGCCAATGCGAACGGGCGGAATTCATTCGCGTGCAGATTGAGTTGGTGCGAGGGGTCATGGATGCTGACCGACATCGGCAACTTCGCGAACGAGAGGAATTGCTGCTAGATCGGCATGCGAAAAGCTGGGCGATGTTCGTTGGGAAATGGATCAATGGATGGGAGTTTGAGCGCGGATTCTTGGAAGCCATCCAGATTCGTTGCAGTGATTTCGTGCGCTATGGCAACCGCCTATTCGATCGCGCTCCAATCGTGAAGGTTCGACCGAATCACCTGCCGGACGACCTGACGGCGTTCGCCCTTTGCCGCGCTTTGGGTCGCGTTCGAGACCTCGACCTCAGCGCGGGCAATTTTCGTGCACCGGAATTGCAGCCCATACTGGACTCGCCGCAGGTGAGGCAATTGCGATTACTGGATCTCGGAACGGTCCGCATTGGCAATGAGGGCGCTGTTGCCGTATTTTGCTCGCCGAACTTGCGGCGATTGAAGGTTTTGGATTTAAGTTCGACCACCTTACAAGGCGCGTGGCCAACAGATTGTCCTCGCCTACCGAGTCTTGTGGACCTCAATCTGGCCTCTAACGAAATAGAAGACCGCGGGGCCATTGCATTGGCCAGATCCCCGGTTGTTGATGGACTAAAACGACTAAATCTGGCCCACTCTCGGATCTATGCGCAGGCGTAGCCGCGCTCGCCCGTTCAAGACGATTGGCACATTTGATAATTTTGGATTTAAGCGCAAACGCATTCGGCGACTCGGGCGCTGAATCCCTTGCAAATTCGCCCCTTCTCAACGGTCTCGAATCTCTGTTCCTCCGCGATTGCGACATAGGCTGGACCGGCGCCAAAGCGATCGCCCAATCGCAAATGCTGGAAGGCCTCAAACATCTCGACCTCAGCGGCAATCGGCTCAATTCGCGGCAGCAGAATCGCCTGGAACTTCGCTTCGGCTCGCGGGTGAAGTTTTAACGCGCATAGAGATCAGCCGAATGGAGTCATACCTGCTGCGATTGACGAATCGGCTCGCCGAGGGGCTTGCGAAGCAACCCGAGGCGTTTCGAGTTCGCCATGCGAGTTACTTGCGTTCGTGTCAGAACGCCGACGGCGGCTTCGGTGGGCGCGATCCGGCGTCCGATTTGTATTACAGCGCTTTCGGCCTGCGCGGCCTGGCCTTGCTCAATGAATTGACGCCCGACGTCGCGGAACGCGCTGCGAAATATTTACGGCAACGGCTGCAAGGCTCGGCGACCGTGGTTGACTTCTTTTCTCTGCTTTACGCAGTCGCGCTGGTTCAATTGGGGTCGGGGATCGATGTCCTCGCCGAAGCACCGCCCGATTGGCCAGTGCGTGTCGCGGGTTTGCTCGAAACGTTCGGCGACCACGGATGGCGGCTATGGGAAAGCACCCGGTGCAGCCTTTGGAAGCACCTATCACACGTTCTTGGTCGCGCTTTGTTACGAACTTCTTGGTCAATCGCATCCCGATATGCCTGCGCTGGTCGCCTTCGTTCGCTCGCGCCGCCGCGATGATGGCGGTTTCGTCGAAATGAAACAGATGAAGCGCTCCGGAACCAACCCCACGGCCGCGGCCGTCGGCGCGTTGCAACTCGCCGGCTCGCTCGACGCCGAGACCAAGGCCGGCGTGGCGAATTTGCTCGCCGGGATGCAGTCGCCCGAAGGCGGCCTCATGGCCAACAGCCGCATCCCGTTCGCCGATCTGTTGTCAACCTTCACCGGTTGCTGGACGCTGAATGAGTGCGGCGAAATGAACCGAATCGACGCAGTCGCGGTTGCGCGATACGTAAAAACGCTCGAGCGACCCGAAGGCGGATTCCATGGCGGCAGTTGGGACGCTGGCTTCGATGTCGAATACACGTTTTACGGGCTCGGCGCGGTCGGCTTATTGTTTTGATTGAGATCAATTCCGCACGCGCCACAATTGAATGGCCGCGTTTGGGCCCGTCGCGGAAGCAGTCACGGCAAACCGTCTGTCGGGCGATAGCTTCAATCCCTTTGCCTGTTCAGCTAGACCAATTTTTTCGATCTGTTCGCCCGAGGAGACATTCCAGACGCGCAGAGTCTTATCCGCCGCGATCGACAAAACACGCCCATCCGATGTAAAGACAGCTTCGCTGACAATGCCCTCATGGCCAGTGAGCGTTCTCAGCAGTCTTTTTTGAGCGATGTCCCACAATCGCAATTCGTTGCCCTTGCCAAAGGAGAGCAGCAAGCGTTTATCCGGCGACATGACAACGGACTTCGCCGTCCGCGTCGGATCGGGCCACGACGATTGATCATTGCTCACCAAGGCAAAAATGAAAAACTGAAATGACTCGTCCACGCCGACCGCGGTTTTCGAATCGGGGCCGTACCGGAGCGAGACAATCTTCTCCTCGCTGGTGATTTTCCAGCTTCCAGTCGTCATGCCGACATCGAAACCGACGCGAAGAAATCGGCCATCAATCTTGCTGATGCAGAGGGCGTCCTTGCCGTCCGGGGAAATCGAAATCGTGGCAAGATCCGCATCGGCCAAGGCGACGCTGCGCATGGATTGGCGGAGGCCAAGGTCCCAGACCGAGCCTTCGTCGTCGCCCGAGATCAAAGCCAAACCGTCGGCGCCGCAGCCGACCGAGCGAATGATGAAATCTTCGGTCTCGATCGACTGGCCGATTGGTTTAACGTCCGCCGCATTCAAGAGCGTGAGGGTTTTGGAACCGCCGGGCGACAACACAATCTGCCGGCCATCGCGCGTGAAGTCGAGGCAATGCGGGGCGGCTTTCCCGGCAATGCGCCAAACCTGAACCAGCGGCGCAAACTTCGGCCGCGCGACAGCTTGTCTTTGGGGTTCGATCGTTCGCGGCATCATCGCCAACGCTTCGATTTCCGGAGGCGCCGGCGAAGCTGGAGCCGGCGTTTCGACCGGTCGCTCCATCGGAGTGGATTCCACCGCCGCCGGAGCAGAAGCCGGCGGGTGCGACATCCGCCAAAATAGCATCAACAAAAGCGGCCCAATAATGAGGCCCAAACCGATGAGCACGGCGCCCGCCGCGATCAGCCACACCATCGGCAGCGTGCGATCCGGATTCTTGATCCCCTCGGACTGCGCTCGAAGCGCGGCAAACATGTTGGCCGGCGAGGTTGGTTGATGGAGTTCCACGGGCATCGAATCGGTTTCAAAAATCGGGAAGCCCAATAACTCCGCGACGAACTCTTGCTGTTCGGGATTCATCGCGAGCGTCGACTCGCTCATCAAGAGCTCGTCGAGCCACGGCACGCGGTCCATGGGCTGCTGAGAGGCCAATACCAAGTGCCCCAGCAGCGGGCAAAGAACCGGATCGCGCAGGTTCCAGAGTGTTCGAATCAAGTTCGATTGTCCGGGCACCTGAAAATCGGTTTCGCGAAAGAGCAAGTTGTCGCCGTTGTCGAATCGGGCCCACAAGGCAGGCCCGCCAAGAATCAAGCCTCGCAGCGCACAGGCAATGACGAGATGGGGAAAGCGGTCAACGCCCGAACCGTATGTCCATTGCTTGGCTCGCGGGATGTTGATAGTTTGCGTGTCCCACCTCGCCCGAGGGCGAATCGGCGAGGGCCGGCGTCCACATCCCGTCGTAGTCGATAAGCTTCAATTCGAGCTTGGTGGCGTTCGCGCCGGGAACCAGCAACACATTGCCATGTTGCAAATCACCATGCGCGATTTTCGCCTCGCGCAGACGCTTGCATAGCCGCACCCACATGAGAAAGAGCGCTTCGAGATAGGCAGACTTGTCGAGGTTGTCGCGGAGGAATTCGTTGAGGGTGAAGCCCTCCACCCACTGCATTTTCAGAAGCGGGTACCATTCCTTACGGACGCGGATTCCCTCATCGAGATAGCGGAAACTCACCGTGAACGGCAAATTCGCCTGACGAAGGTGGGCGTCGATGGCGGCGTATCGCTCGCGCAGGCCGGCGACTTGTCGCGTAAAACACTTCAGCGCCCAGAGCCGACCGTGCGCGTCCTGGAACTCATAGACATCGGCGAAGTTTCCGGACCGGGGAATCGGCAAGCCGAACGCATTTCAGCGCCGGCTCTCCCTTTTTCAACTGGGGATCGCCCAGACTCGTGGCCGGGTTTTGAATGGCTTCGTTGTAATCCTGCGACAGCGGCCAGGTCATGTCGGACCCTCCGCGGCCGGAAGGTCCACCGCCAGAAGGGTGATATCATCGGTTTTCAATTCTTTCGCATCCCAGCGTGACTCGACCCAGGTTTGAAAACTGGCTTGAGAATCGTGCGCCGCCAATGCGTCGCGCAATTCGCCCCAGGCGGGCCGATTGCTCTCCTGTCGCCGCAAGCTCCACTGTGCCAGCGCGTCGGAAAGGAGTAGAAACGAGTCGCCCGGCCGGGCCCGACCCTTGGCCCGATGATCGCGGGGCCGTTCGCCATTGGCAAAGCGCGAGCCCAGTAAATCGGGTTGCGTGCCGAACTCGCTGGCATGCTCGACGGGGAACGAGCAAAGCAAGTTCTCGCCTCGAAGATGAAACAGACAGCAATCGCCGACCGCGACTGCTTTCCATTCCCACGCTCCCTCAGCGGGCGCGAATTCGATGCCGAGGAAGGTGGCGAAGGCCCCCTGTTGGAATTTTTCCTCGACGTACCAGGGCCATTCCTGAGCGCCGACCAAATCGAGCCAGCGCTGCCGGACGCCCGAAAGCCAATCGGTCCACTGCCCGGGCAACACCGGGTTTTGCACAAACGCCTCGGCCAGCGCCTGAGCCCAGGGGCCGGCAAACGCGCTTTCCGTAGCGCCGTCGGCCACTGCGAAGCGCCCCGCCAACCCATGCCCGGCCGCGGCATCCTCGTACTCTTCGATCGTGTGGCCACGTTTGGGAACGCGCAAGATCCGCCAGAGCAGAGGATTGTTCGGGGATGTCGCATTGCTAAGTTGCAAGTTCCAAATTCCAAGCCAAAGATTCCAAGGACATTCCAAATATCATTCGATGGAGAATTCCTAACGCAGCTTAGACGCAACCCTTGTCCCGATTTCCAGGAACCTGATGATCGAAACCAGGTCCCCATTGAAAACAAACCCGCGCGACATTTCGTCGACCATGAACCCCTCGCTTCGAGCGGCTTCGCGCAAGGGCGGCGGGAATAGGCTCGATATGCGAAACAGCATCCGGGCGAAGGCGTCGGGAAGATCCTTTTCATCGGAGGGATACAGAATGGGGGCTGCCTTGGTCGAGGAAAGGTGCGCGTTGAACAGGACGATATTGCCGTCGCTGCTTGACAAGCCGCACAGTTTTTGCGCGGCGGACAGCGGATTGGCGTCGGTCGGCTCGCCATCGGTCAGGTTGATGACCATGGGCGGGTAGCAATTCGGGTATTTCGCCAGGAATTGCTCGAGCACGAGTTCCGCGCGCTCAAATGCCGTACACATCGGCGTGCCTTTCGCCGTCTTGGTTTCGAACCAGATGGGGAACTTGATCGTTTGTTCGACCAGCCCGCCGGCCCCATCGTCGATCGTTCGCTTTCGTTGTTCGACGCGAATCGGGTTGTTGGCGATTTCGCTGATGGGCACGATCGTTTTGCCGGCGAGATTCCCGCCCAGGCCCGGCCGCACTTCGCCGCCGTAAGAAACAATGCCGACATGAAAATAATCGCGCACGCCGTCGGACTTGGCGCACTTCAACACCAGATTTTGCAGCAGACGATTGATAGCGTCGGCCACTCCTTCGGACTTCTTCTTGTCAGGCTGCGCACGAACGGTTTATTCATGGAAGTCGATTGATCGACCAGAAACAAAATGCATGTGGGATTGGTTCGACTGATTTCAGCGGCATGAGACACGATAACGACTCCACATTCCTGGCCATCCGGCCTGTTCGTTTACACTCTACCATTTGCCCGGCGGCGCGAATGGGCTGTGGCAATTCCGACTCGCCGCTTCGATTCAAGTCATTCGGACCGCCGCGATGAATCGACGGACTTTGTCGAGATCTTTTCGCCCCGGGCTCGACTCGACGCCACTGGCGACATCGACCGCGTAAGGCCGAACAACCGCGATCGCTTCGGCGACATTTTCCGGTGTAAGCCCGCCGGCCAGGATGATCGGAATGCCGGGCCGAAACTCGGTGAGCAATTCCCACGGCGCGGTGCGACCCGTGCCGCCGAACTGTCCGTCGACTCGCGAATCGATCAACACGGCCGCTGGCAGTGACTTCGCTTCGCGGCATTTTTGCAGGTAATTTTCAATTTCGTCGAGGTTGGATCGATCCTTGACTCGAAACGCGGCGATCCGCTGAAACGGAGTCGAGTCCTCCAGATCTTCGATGTCCCCGAAACATTGCACGCAGCGCAATCCGAGTTGATAGGCCAGCGCGCATACCTGTCGGGTCTTGAGACCGACGAACACGCCGATGGCATCGAGCATCGGCGGCAGCGCGCGGAGCAGGGGGGCGGCTGTTCGCGGATCGACATAGCGCGGCGACTGTGCATAGAAATTCAAACCCACCGCGTCGGCGCCGGCATCGGCGGCCATGCGAATATCGTCGGGCGTGGTGACGCCACAAATCTTAATTCGGACTCGGGACATGAAATCAGTTTACCGGGTTTTGCAGCTCATTTCTCGTCGCCGAACCGCTGCCGTGCGAGGGCCAGCGCCACCATGAACGACGACTTCCTCTCCCAGCGCCGCGGGGACGATTTCAGTCAGCCCGGCGAACGGCTCGAAAACGCGCTCGGCGACGAGCTTGCGGAGGGGAACGAACAGCGCCTCGCCGAGGAGCGACACGCCTCCGCCAATGACGATCCGTCGCGGACACAGCAAAGCAATCACCTGGCAGATTGCATCGGCGAGCGCACTGATGGCCCGGTCGATGATCAATCGAGCAACGCCATTGCCCGCGGCGGCCTCCTGAGCAATGTGCGGAACTCGACGGCACGAAAGCCGCAAATCCTCGGCCTGTCTCTCGATTGCCCAGCCGGACGCGATCAATTCGAGGATGGTCGGCCCGCTCGCTTTGTCAGCCATCCGGAGGTGGCCAATTTCCGCGGCGCCCTGGCCGCAACCGCGATAGATCTTCTGATCGATGATCAGTCCGCCGCCGATCCCCGAGCCGATGGTAATGTAGAAGATCGGCGACGTTCCCTGTCCGGCGCCGAACATCTCCTCCGCGAGTCCGGCGACGTCGGCGTCGTTGCCAAGGGCGGACGGCAATTCGAAATGGTCGCGAAACCATTTCACAATCGGAAACTGTTCCCAACCATCGATCTGATGCGATTTGACGATTGTCTGAGTATTGTCATTAACCGGGCCGCCGAAGCCGATGCCGACGCCGCGCACATCCGAAATCGCGATGTCGGCTTGGGTGAGGATCTCGGGCACGGCGTTCAAGATTTGCTGCCGGATTCCGTCGCCTCCGGCAGCGACATCAACGGGGCCGCGCCACAGTTGGATCAATTTGCCATCGCCCTGTCCAAGCCCCAATTGGAGCTTGGTGCCGCCAATTTCGATGCCCAAAAACATGAGTCGCTCGCGCGGAATCAAATTGGCCGGTTCCAGTTTTCCAATGCCGCCGTGGCATTCGCCTCGTTGAGGAGTAATCTCGTTGGGTTTTCGAGTGCGAATGGCACGCCACGCGCTTTATTCAAGATGTCGGCGGTCGCGGCCTGGCGAGATCGGTTCGTCGCCTCGGCGCGTTGCGATGTTCGTTTCGGCCTGGCTTTCACGTTGGGACGATCTTCGACTTTTTGGTTTTCCGCCTCGGCCTTGAGTCGAAGCGCTCCCGCGCGAATTCTTCGGCTGCCTTGTCGCCTTTCATCAGACTTTGCACATCGTGAAATGCCTTCGCGGCTCTGTCATATTGTCTTGCCGCCATGGATCGGCGGCCGTCACTCATCAGGGCCTGGTATTTGGCGGCGCGGTTTTGCCGTTCGGCCTGGGACTTGGCGTCGGTGGCGAGTTTGGAGTTGGCTTCGGCGAGTGCTGACCTGGCATCCTCGTCGTCCGGAACGAACTTCAGC
Source organism: uncultured Gemmataceae bacterium (assembly GCA_963815035.1). Classification (GTDB taxonomy): domain Bacteria; phylum Planctomycetota; class Planctomycetia; order Gemmatales; family Gemmataceae; genus JBGQCZ01. The sequence continues at coordinate 224,321 of CAWFFC010000009.1, read as the reverse complement.
GCTTCGCCCAGCGCGAACGCAGCCGCCTCGTATCGCCGATCGGAGAAATTCGCTTTGCCATTTCTGAGTAGCCGTTGAAAGATTTCGAGCTTCACTCGTGCGTCGTTTTGCCTACGGGCATTCGCAGTTTGCAGATTCAGCAATTGCTCGGCCTTGATCAAACCGGTCAACACCTCGATATTGGCCGGCTCGATTTCGCGGGCCTCAGCAAACTGTTGGACCGCCTTTTCATACTGCTTCGCGGCCAGGGTCGCCTCAGCATCGGCAAGGCATCGTCGCCATTCGTCCGCGCCGGGCCGATTCGGCGTCGGCCTGGCGTTTTGCTTCATGCAGCGACTGCGCTTTCTTTTTCGCCGATTGCACCTGCTGCAGCGCGGTCAACACGGCGTCGGTCTGACGCACCTTTCGGGCCGTCAGATACTGCTCTTCGGCTTCTACGAACTTTTTCTGGTTGAGGAGTTGGCGTCCCTTGGCCATCGCCTGCTCGTAAAGTTGTTGCGACTTGGCTGCCCGCGCCTCGGCCGCGATTCGGGCGGCTTCGCCGGCGGCGAGTTGCCGCTCAAACTCGGCTCTTGCCGCCTCATCCTTTGTCTCAGCGTTGGCCCGCGCCGCTTTCACCAACAATTCATTCAGGAACTGATGCGATTCCGGCGTCGTGCGCATGCGATCGGCCAAATAAGCCGCGGTCACCGCCTGGTCGTACTGTTTGTCGGCGACCCACTGGTTCGCCAGCGCGTGCAGTCGGTTATATTCGCGCTGGTCCTGCTCGTCGCGGATCGCGCGGGCCGCGCGATCGGCGTCATGCCTCTGTTTCTGTTCGCGTTGCAGATTCGCCTGGATCCGGGAAATTTCCTGCTCGCGCCGGCGGCGAGCAACCGTTTGTTCCGCGGCGCGGGCCTTTGCTTCGTTTGCTTTTTGCGCTTCTTCCCGTTTGGCGGTCGCAAGGGCCAGCTCACGAATGATCGCGTCCTGATTCGGCTGCAGCGCGGCGGCCGTCTCGAGCTCGCGATGGCCGCATCATAGCGCCCGCGCGGGTGAGTGCGGTCGCCTCGGCAAGCAATTGCTGCGCGGCGGTTTGTCGCAAGTCTGATTGCTCGCGTTCGGCATCCGCCCGCCGCATGGCGGATGCCTCCGCTTCCAGCCGGACCTGCTCCGCGGTGCGTGCCAAGGCCGTTCGCTCTTCCTTCGCGAGCATCTGGTTTCGCATCCATTCCGAGGCCGGGTCGGCATTGATGCTGATTGCCGACCGCGTTTGCGCCTGATTGATTGCCTGCAGAATATCGAGAACCTCGACATTGCCGGGCGCAGCCGCAGCGCCATCTCGCACAGCTTGACGCATTCGGCTCGCCGCGCTTGCTGTCGGCGAGCTTGCCGGATGTCGTTGCAGCAACAGCGACCACTGCAGCGCTTTGCTCGTCGACGCGCCGGCGTTCGTCCGGCGTCAATGTCGTGAGCCAGGCAAGTTCGCCCAACTGGTTCCTCAAGTCCCCGGCGTCGCGGACCTGAATTCGCGCGCCGCTGACCAGAAAACCGGTCGCCGCTTCGACGAGATAGTCGGTGAGCCTCAAGTCGTCGACCTCCACGGCACTGCCGAACAGAAAATACCGTGCGTCAACCGCTCGAGCAAGATAGATCCGCGCGGCATGATCGCGCACCAAATCGGCCGGAGTGACGCCGAGACGGCCCATCCACCAGAGCAATTCCGCGCGATCGATCTCGCGATAATCGCGAGTCAAATAGGGCGCGAGGTTTGCGGGTATCCACCAACTCAAATAAGTCGGCGCTACTTTCGACTGGCCGACGATGCGGAAATCGAGAATGGCCAGACCGGGACGCCGATTGGCTTCGGGCGGGGCCAGCGGTCGACAGCGCAATGCGGAGGCGAACGTCCTGAATTTCGGGAAACAAGCAGTGCGCAAATTCAAAGCGTAGCAACGCGGCGCGGTACAATCCGCGACGGAACAAGTTGTCGCCCAATTCGACTGCGGCGTAAAAAGCGCGGCGACGAAGAATTCGGTCGCGCGTCGGAAATCGCCGGCAGTTGAATAATGCCATTCGCAGGCATCGGAACAAATCGATCGAGCTGTTCCGGAGCGAATTCGACCGGCGGCGCCTGGGGACGCGCGGGGATCACCGGTGGCGGGAGGTCGCCCAGCCGCTCGGGCAACGGGGCCAACTTCAGGTCGTCGTTCGGCTCTGCCACCCTGATGGCAACCGCGTCTTTCGCTCGTTCCTCCTCGGCCATTTGTTTTTGCGCGTCGCTCATCTGCAAGTCGGCCGCCAATCGCGGCAGACTCTCGGTGAGCTGTTCGCGACGATCGGCGACAAGACGCGCGGTCTGCACGATCAATCCGGTCTCGACATCGATCAATCGCGGCTTGCGCCGTCAGGCCGTCAACCGGATTGATGCTGCCAACAACGATGTATTGAGCTTTGGCCGCCAGCCCAAGCTTGCGGCGTGCGAGCGGATCAACGAGCAATGCCTCGGGCGATATCTTCAGGTCCTCCACGAGTTTCGCGATTTGACCACGATCGACGACTTCGTATCGCGTCGCGAAGGCGGGAGAGAGTCCGTCGGCGATGACCGCTCCCGCACCCGGCACGCCGATATCGCCGAGCACGACGAAATCGGCGACGATTAGCCGGTCTCGGGCATTTGAGCCGATCATTTGGCCTTCGACCTGAAATTGCTCGATGTCATCGCGAATGGAGGCGTTGTCCCAGATCTTTTGGGCCTGTTGCAGTGAGACAATCGCCTCGTCGAACCGAGTGCTGTCGGCACTCACTTGACTCGCACGCATGGCGCAAGGCATCGTACTGTTCGAGTTCCGAGCGAAGCTCGCGACACCGCTGCGAATTGTCGGCATGGTCGCCGAATTGCAGCCCGTGTTCCAACGCCAATAATGCCGCGCGTTTGTTGCCGTCGAAAGCGGCGCTTTCGTACTCCTTTCGGAAATACTCGAATCGCTCGTTCCGATCGGCGAGCCGCGCAATTCGCAGAGAGTCGGCTTGCCGCTTGAGCGCAGCCAAGTCTTTGACCGAGTCCGTGTTGCAGAACTGCCGCAAGGCGTCGCCGGCCAAGTGCCCAGCTTTGTCGATCCGGCCGGCTTCGAGGATCGCCTGCACGTTTGCGGCGGTCTGCTGCGCGTTGGTTTCGGTTTCGATGCGCCGGGTAAGACTTTCGATGACCAATGGAATCAGTAGATCGGAATTGTGAAGGGCCCGCAATGCATTGAATTTGACCAACGCCTCCGCGAGTTTTTTCTCACTGAGCAGCCGAATGGCCTCATGCTGGGTCCGGGCGAAGAGGACGTTGTATTCGGGATGATTTCCATCCTCGGTCGCTTGCAATCCGGAAACCGAAACTCCGGCGCTGGCATCGGTGAAGCCTCCGACGGTCGGCCCGGGCACAGCGGGGTTGCGCAATCCTAATGGCCGGAGCACGCCAACGCCTGCTGTTTGCTTTGGGGGAGGCGAGGATTGGGGTGGCCGAGGACCGGGGCGGCGCTCCTCGGGTGGCGTTCGCGGCGATTTCGAGCAGGCCGTGACCGCGACGACCAGCAGGATCAGAGCAATGCCGCTGCGGCGCATAGCGGACCTCCTGGTGATGCTTCTGACAAGTCGGCTCAGTGCCAGTTCCATCCGCGGCGCTCATTCGAGGGAGATGTCGCCGGTACATGTCGTCCACGACCCAGTGGAACGCCGTCAAGTGGATCGACTCCACGATGCCCATGTCATCCAGCGGGACGTGCAATCCCTTCTGGGCCGATCTGCCGCAGCTTGCCGCCGGTGTAGCCGGTGCAGCCGAAGGTCGTCAGGCCGTTGCGGTTGGCCCATTCGACCGCCCGCAGGATGTTCGGGCTGTTGCCGGAGCCGCTGATGGCGATGAGCAGGTCGCCGGGGCTGGCGAGGTTCTTGAGCTGCTCGACGAAGACGCGGTCGAACCCCTCGTCGTTGCCCCAGGCGAGGATGTACGGCGTGTTGTCGGTCAGGCTGAGGACTGCGCAGGCGCTTCTTGTTGTCGTCGTCGAAATCCTCGCGGCGGAGGGTTCCCTTGCCCAGGTCCTCGCAGAAGTGCGAGGCGTTGGAGCCGCTGCCGCCGTTGCCGATGATGAAGACGAAGCGCCCCTGCTGATAACATTCGAAAATGGAATCGGCGAGGATCTGCACCTCGCTCGGATTAATGCGGAGCAGTTCTTGCCCGGCCCGTTCCAGAAATTCGCCAACTCCCATCGTCGCGCGCAATCATCGAGGCGCCTCCCAATTCGAATTACGATTTGTTGAACCAAGCCGTACCAGGTGAATCGAAATCCCTTGGCGAAAATTCTATGTGATCGTCAGGGATAAGAAATGAATCCGGCGAATGTTCAATGGCTGGGCGATATAAAAACCGGGCTTCTCTTTCGAGAAGCCCGGTTACCAAGCATACTTACGGGTCCCGTCCATCCCTTCGGTAGCCTGGCAGCCTTAACCGTTCCCCCCTCGGAACGGTTAAGACCCACATTGATGTCAGCAACAACTAGAACTTGCCGCCGACAGAAGAAAGGTAGAGCACGATTTTGGAAGATGCAAATCGTCACAACCATTTTTTTCGGAATTTTTCCATTTTCTTAATCGATCGCGGAAATGCCGCGAAGAATCGGAAATGAATTGGGTAATAAGTCTTTCGCAGCCAACAAGTTACGCTGCCGGCCCGACGTGGGCTGCCGAGCGATTTCCGGCTGGGACGGCTGTAAGGATGCCACACTCCGTGTGTGCGCGACACCAAATCTGTCATCTTACGCGGATTCCGGCTGAAACAGCCGGTCAGGACGGGAAACAAAAAAAGCGGAACGGGTCAAAACCCCTTCCGCTTAGCGATTTTGCTCGAGATTGCCGCTTATCGCTGCCCAATGAGTTTGACCGAACCGGTTTCGTTCCAATTACTTGGGATCGGCCGACGAGTTGATTCTCCGTCGAAATGCCAATAGTTGACAGCGTCTTCACCCATCTGCCAGGAGAAGAACGCCGGCCGACCATTGACCTCGGTCGGAAAACCGACTCGCCCGTCGGAGCCGAATAGCACCGCGCCAAGCTGATCCAGTTCGCGCTGTTCATCTTCGAGCCGCGATTGCAGGCGAACTAGCTCGCCTTGGACCGCGTAGCGTCGTTCGCGTTCGGGCCAGGTCAATTCCCGCTTATTCCGATCAAGTCCTTCCTGCTCGAACGTATATCGATTCAGTTCCTGATGATCGCTCACAAGGTCGCAAACAATCCGTTGGACCAGCGGCAGCATCCGGCGAACCGTCGAGAGATCGACTGGTTGAATTCTTCGCCGAGACTTTCCCCGGGCTCCCGCGGCCCGTTCGGATTTGCCACTCATCGCACACCTCCAGGGTTTGAGAGACCCGGTCTGTTCCGCAGTTCTCCCATTCCCATCATAGATCGCCAATCAAGTCTTTGCCGCGTTCGCCATGAGCCGACGGCAAAACCGCACGAACAGATCGCTCCGACCGGATCGAATAACCAAACCTTACGCCCCGATTAGCGACGGCCGGCCTGTACGTCAAGCCAACCGGATTGCTCTCATTACCCGACTGTGGCACAGGATTCCGATCCTGTGATTCCCACAACACAGGATTGGAATCCTGTGCCACGCGTCGATGTGGCGTGCCGTCGACACAGGATTGGAATCCTGTGCCACATTACCCCTTCCAGCGGACGAATCCTTCCAGGGCATAGAACTCCGGCAGGCCCAGCTGGTCGTATACTTCCGCGGTGCCTTCGTTGCGGTCCTCGGCCCGCTGCCAGAACTCGCGCCGGTCGGTGCCGCCGGGAAACATCGCCCGGTCCTTCTGCGATTGATGGCGGAAAATCGCCTGCTTCTTGCGCTCCAGATCGCTGGACTGAGCGGCACCACCCGCTCGATCTCGTGCGGCTCCCACTCCTCCCAGGCGCCGCGATAGAGCCAGACCTCGAACTGCTTGCCCGTGTTCGCAGACCCGGCGGACCGCCTCGAAGATCGCCTCGGCGCAGATGCGGTGCGTGCCGTGCGGGTCGGACATTTCGCCGGCGACGTAGATCTGCGCCGGCTGCAGCCTTTGCAGCAGGGCGACGATGTCGTCGATGTCCTGCGGATGGATCGGCGCCTTGGCGATGGTGCCGGTGCGGTAGAAACGCAGGTCCATGAACACGCAGTTGCTCGGGCGGGACGCCGCACGCCAGCGCCGCGGCGCGGGCCTCGGTCTCGCGGATCAGCCTCTTGATGTTCAGCAAATCGTCGGAGTCGGGCTGCCCGGCTTCTTGGTGCCGAGAAACTCGCTGCACGCGCTGCTTGACCGCCTCGGTCTGCTCCTCGTCGATGTCGAACAGCCGGTTGAACTCGGCCACGAAGTCGGTGAAGCGCCAGGCGTCGTGATCGAAGACGGCGATGTTGCCGCTGGTCATGTAGGCGATGTGGACCTTGTGCCCCTGCTCGACCAGGCGGATGATGCGTGCCGCCCATGCTGATGACGTCGTCGTCCGGATGCGGGCTGAAGACGAGGACGGTCGTGTCGGATCGCGTGCCCGCCGGCGTGCGGGGTGCAGATCGTCGCTCATCATCTCGTCGAAGACGCGGCGGCCCAGCTGCCTGGCGCCGGGCCGATGCTCGCGCAGCAGTTCGTACAGCTCGTGCTCGCGGAAGTCGTCGTCGGACAGCTTCAGCAGGGCTTTTTCACCTTCAGGCTCAGCCAGATCACCGCCCGCCGAATCAGCGTCGGCGTCCAGTTGACCGGCCCGAAGCCCCAGGGCCGTGCGGACGGCGTCAGCTCGCCGGCGGCGGCCTGGTCGAGGAGGAACGTCGCGTCGGGGTGCTTCTGCAGGAAGCTGGCGGCGACGGCTGTCGGTGCATTCGGCCCTTCGACGGCCTTGCTGCACGATCGGCGCCTTGTGCTCGCCGAACGCCATGATGACGATCTTGCGGGCTTCCAGGATGGTGCCGACGCCCATCGTGATCGCCTGGTGCGGCACGTTCTCCTCGCCGAAGAAACCGCTGGCGGCGTCGCGGCGCGTCACCGGGTCGAGCGTGACCAGCCGCGTCCGGCTGTGGCGCGTCGAGCCGGGCTCGTTGAAGCCGATGTGGCCGGTGCGGCCGATGCCGAGGATTTGCAGGTCGATGCCGCCGGCCCGGCGGATCTTCTGCTCGTACCGCGGCACAGTAGTCCTCGACCTCGTCCGCGTCGATCGTGCCGTCGGGAATGTGGATGTTCTGCGGCTGGATGTTGACGTGGTTGAAGAACGTCTCCTGCATCCAGCGGTGGTAGCTGTGCGGATCGTCCGGCGGCATCGGATAGTATTCGTCGAGATTGAAGGTGACGACGCGCGAGAAGTCGAGCCCGGCTTCCTGGTGCAGGCGGATCAGTTCGCGGTACAGGCCGACGGGCGTGGAGCCGGTCGCCAGGCCGAGCACCGTGGGTTTCCCGGCGGAGTTGTTCTCGCGAATCGTGTTGGCGATCTGGGCGGCGACGTGCCGCGCCGCCTCGCTGCTGGTCGGAAAGACCAGGGTGGGCATGCGCGTATTCGGAATTTCCTGCGATTGCATTGTTGGCGCCACCTTCAAGTCCCGCCGCCGCGCGAATTCGGCCTCGGAGAGGCAATCTTATGAAAGCGCCAGCCTGAACGGAACCGGGAGGGCCTAATTGTCAAATCTTACCGTAAGTGTCAATTCCATGTTGCCGCGGCGGATGCGAAAGGCCGCCGACGACTGTACGGACTTTTTTCTTAACAGGGTGCGAAATTCATCATGGTCGGACCATTCATTGGAGTCAATCGCGACGATCACATCGCCTTTGCGCAGCCCCGCCGCCGATAGCGCCGACTGTTCGGCCACGGCGTTCACCAGGACCCCATTCCGCAACGGCTTCGTGGAAAGGCCGAGCATGTCGCGAGAGAACAGCTTCAGCAGCTCCCAGTGGCGATTTTGCCGCTTCGATATAGCGATTCTTGTCGCCGTCCGGGGCCTTGCCCAAATTGACAAAAACGCTTGAATCGCCCGAAGAGGCGTGGTTCATCTTTCCGGCTTCCACCAGGCTGTTTTGCGACATATTTGCCCCTTCAAAGGAACCGCCGACGAGCACGACGCTGTTGCGGAGCGTGGAAATCGGTCCGAGATCGCCGGTGCAAATGACAAGCGAGTTGGTAACACGGTTGAGCCGGGAAATGTCGCCGTCGACGATCAGAATGCTGTCTTGCACTGTGCTCAATCGCTCGATTGACCCGGAACTGAGGGCCAGACAGGTGCGAAAGCCGCTCAATGCGCGCCGAATGGCCGTCTACCAAAACGCGCGACGATTGCGTGTAGCGCGGCGGCAACTCTTCAATGAGCGGCAACTCGGCCCAGTTGATTCGCGGACAGGGGCGTGCCAGTGAAACCGACCTCGTAACCGCGGTCCATAATGGCCTGGACGGCCGATACCAGCGATTTCCATCGTTGTTTGGTGGCGAAGCCGGGCGTGAGCACCATGCGATCGACGAAACGATCAAAGCCGGCTTCATTGATCGCGGCGAGTTCCTTTTCTACGTGCCGCCGTTCGATGCGCCGACCGATCTTGGCGATGACCGCCTTGGCCCGCTGGGCGGTCTCCGCATCGCCGGATTTGGCGGCAGCCAGCAACTCGGGCGGAACCTCGTCGAGCCGAGACAGTTTCCGCGTCGCCATTTCCCGGGCCGTGTAGCTGGCGCTGCCCAGTTTCTTGATCAGCGTCCGCACCTCGGCGCGCGATAGTTTCGCATCATCCGCGGCAGCAATCGAAATGGGCAGCAACGCGAGAAAGGCACAAACAACTTGGCGCATCAGCGTTCCCCCGAGGCGGGGCGGCGGGATTGCAATCATCAGGCTACCCTGATTGCCGAGTTGCGTCAACGCCGACGCCGTTCGCGGCGCGTTTCGCCGGCCAGCAAGGAATACAATCATACCAAGCCAACGACCGCAATGGAGTTCGCAATGCCTCAAATGCCCGAACTAATTGCCGATGCCCAAGCGTGCGAGGAGCAATTCCTCCGTCAGATCTTCGTCCGCGATCAGATGGCCGAGTGGTCGCAAGCAGCCGCTGCGTCATGGCCAAGGCCGATGGCGTGCACTACTGGGACGTCGACCGGCAAACGTTACCTCGATGCGCTCTCCGGCATCTACGTCGTCTCGGTCGGTCACAACAATCGCCGCGTCATCGAGGCGATTCATCACGCAGCTCGATACGCTGCACTTCTCGCCGCCGATGCACGGGACCAATCCGGTCGCGGTGCAGTTGGCGAATCTGTCTGGCGCGAAGCTGGCGACCGGGCGATCTAGTCCGGCCGTCAAGTTCCAATGCGGCGGCTCCGAAGTCACCGAGGCGGCCATCAAGCTCGCTCGCCAATATCACCGGCTCACCGGCAATCCCCGGCAAATACAAGATCATCAGCCGCTACCAGTCCTGGCACGGCTCGACGCTCGGCTCGCTCTCGGCGTCGGGCTTGAAATCGCGCAAGACCGTCAATGAGCCGCTCGCCCCGGGCTTTCTGCACGTCTTTCCGCCGACGTGCTATCGCTGTCCGTTCGGCAAGAACTATCCCGATTGCGGCATCACCTGCGCCACGCTTGATCGACGATGTGATCGACATGGAAGATCCCGAGACGGTGGCGGCGATCATGGTCGAGCCGATCGGCCACACCGGCGGCATCATCGATCCGCCGCCGGAATATCTTGCCGATCCTGCGCGAGATTTGCGACCGCCACAATGTCCTGCTTGATCTTCGATGAAATCATCACCGGCGTCGGCCGCACCGGCAACCTGTTCGCCGCCGAGACGTTCGGCGTGCTGCCCGACGTGCTCTGCACGGCCAAGGGACTGAGCGGCGGCTATGCGCCGCTCTCGGCGATGATCTGCCGCGAGCCGATCGCCGACGCTTTCTGGGGTCCGATTGCGAGAATCCCGGTTTCGTCGAGGGCCACACGTTCGAGGGCAACCCGCTCTCCTGCGCCGCGGGCATCGCCGTGCTGCGCGAGATCCTGGAACGCGACCTGTGCGGCAACGCGCGCAAGCAAGGCGAGACGCTCCGATCCGGCTTCGAACGTCTGGCAAAGAAATACGGCATCATCGGCGACATTCGCGGCAAGGGACTGCTTCAGGGCATCGAGTTTGTCAAAGATGCGAAAACGAAGGAACGCTTCCGATCCGCCGCCTTCGGCGTGCGCATCGGCAAGCGGGCACTGGCGAATGGCCTCTTGTGCCGCTTCGATCCGCACTGGCTCGCGTTCGGCCCGGCCCTCAACTGCACGGGCGAACAACTGGAAGAGATGCTTGCGATTCTGGACCGGAGCGTCGGCGAGGTGATGCATGAAACTGCTCGATGACACATCGCCGGAAGCGCGAAAGGTCTTGATCGAGTGCTATCGCCGCATGTCGCCGGCGCGGAAGTGGCGAATGATCGAGGACGCAAACCGCACCGCCCGACTAGTCCACGCGGCAGCCGCTCGTTCGCGGAATCCATCGATAACCGCCGAGGAAATTCATGCCGACTGGCTTCGATTCATCGACGACAATAATTCGCTAGACACGGACTCGGAGGATTCGCCTATGATCGGAGCGTCCAGCGAATCATTAAACGTCGTTCGAGAGGTGGTCGCAATTCTGCGGGCAATGCAGATCGAGCATGCCTTGGGCGGCTCGTTTGCCAGTTCCTATCATGGAGAGCCGCGCCAAACCAAGGACGCCGACCTGACCGTGGCGCCGTTTCCCGGGCGCGAGCAGGAATTCATCGAGCAACTTGGTCCAAATTATTACGCAAGCATTGATTCGATTCGCGAGGCCAATCGCGAGCGCCGCAGTTTCAATCTCATCCACACGCTGGCCGGCTTCAAATTGGACCTCTTTGTCCGCCGCGATCGGCCGTTCGAGCTTTCGGCGTTGTCTCGCCGAGTGTGGAAGCCGCTCTCGGAGCAACCCGACGATCGGATCGAGGTTCATTCGCCGGAAGACACGATTTTGCAAAAGCTGGAATGGTTCCGCCTCGGCGGCGAGGTCTCGGACAAGCAATGGAGCGACATCCTCGGCGTATTGCGGGTTCAGGCCGGAAGGCTCGATGAATCGTATTTAGACTATTGGGCCAAGGAACTGGGCGTTTTTGATCTGTTGGAAGAAATTCGGGCACAAGTATGAACGCAAATGAATCGACCGCTACGCCGGAAATCACGCAATCTACTCCGCCGCCGGGTATTTCCCGCGGCGCGATCTTTTTCAGTGTCGCCCTGTTCGTGGTCGGCTGTATTTTTCTGGGCATCGCGGTCTACCGGATGGTCAATCCCAAGGAAAATCCGTTGCCGCAGCCGATGGCTCAGGTGAACATCGCCGAGGAGGCGAAAGAACTGCTACGAAAAGAGAAGCCGGCCCCGCTCTCGGAGCCGATGGAGAAACTCCTCGCCGAGGCCAGACAAGTCCATTTCGAATCGTACAAGCACCCGCTCGTCGGCAAGTCGGCGCCCGAATTCACCGGCACCGATCCCGACGGCAAGGAATGGTCGCTCAAGGAATCGCTGAAAAAAGGGCCGGTGGTGGTCGTGTTTTACCTGGGCTACTTCTGCGATCACTGCGTCAGCCAATTGTTCGGCGTCAACGAGGATATCGAACGATTTCGCGAACTCGGCGCCGACGTCGTCGCGCTGAGCCCCGATTCGATGGAAACCACGCTCAAGCGCTACAAAGAATATGGCCGCTTTAAGTTCCCGGTCCTTTCCGACAAGAACAATCGCATCGCCAAGACCTATGGCGTCGTCAAGCCGGCCCACGATGGCAAGGACGAGGAATTGTTGCACGGCACATTTGTCATCGATCAGCAGGGCGTGGTCCGCTGGGCCGCCTTCGGCGAAACGCCCTTCGGCCACAACCCGACGCTCTTGTATGAACTGGCAAAGATCAAAGGCATCGAGAAATAGGGCGAACGCCAAGTCTCGTAGCGGCGGCATCTTGCCGCCGCAATTTCGGCGGCAAGATGCCGCCGCTACGAATGATAAAGCGAGTGGTTCGTTCATTTCGTCGCCGGCCGCCTGTGTTCCTTGAAGAATTTCACCGTCAACTCCGGCGCGTCGCGATGATACTCGTGTCCGCCGGGGTAGATGCAGGTGACCAACGGCGTGCCGCCCTTCGACGGGTAGAGCTTGCACTTTCCGGCCCATTCCTTTGGCTCGTCGGAACAGCCGTTGACCTTGCGCACCGCGGTCATCATGCGCTCCTGCCAAGCGAACTTCACAAGCGGATCGCTTTCGCCGGCAAAGTGTAGGCACGGAAGCGGCTTTAGTTTGTTGATGATCGTGAAGCCCGCCGCGGCCGACGGGGCCACCGCCGCGAGCTTGTCGTGCCGCGTGGCCCAAAGCAGGTAGGTGAACCCGCCGCCGTTGGAATGGCCGGTCACATAAACGCGCGACGAGTCGGTCTTCTCCTTGGTGAATGTTTTAAACATCGCGTCGAAGAACTTCAGGTCGCGGTCATTCTCGACGCCCGGTCCACGTTGCCAGCCGGCCCGTTTCCCCTCCCGGTCGGTCAGGGCCCCTTTCGTCGGCAGCCCTTGCGGATAGACGACCATTGCCTCTGGCCAAAGCGCGTGTAGGTTCATCCGCCGCGCCGAGTTTCGCATCGTCCCGCCGTGGCCGTGAAAGACGAACACCAGCGGTGCGCCTTCGGCTTTCGCGGGCCGGTAAGACCAGCGCCTCGCGCTTGACGCCATCGACCGTCCACGCCTGCCGCGCCGGGTCCGCCCCGAAGCTGAGTGCCAGAGCCAGCATGATTGCTTGCATGATAATCGCCTCGCGATTGGATATGTTTGATTGAACGGCAAAGATGCCTTGTGGTTCCGGGCAGAATTCGCCAAGTTTGAAAACCGCGGATGCATGCGAGCCGGCGCAAGACTAGAATACAATCATAACCGCCGGGGGATCAGGCAATGATCGAACTGACCGATAACCAAGTCAAGGCCCTGGAGGCGGCGCCGCAGCCGCCCGTCGTCGTTGACCCGCAGTGGGCAAGAGTACCTCCTCATTCGCCGCGATGTCTACGACAGGGTTCGTCAACTCCTGAAACCGCTCGGACGCGGTTGGGACAATCCGGCTGATGATGACCTTATTCGGGCGAGCGCATGAACAGAGGCGAGGTGGTAGAGGTCAATTGGCCCTACAGCGATTTGACAGGTAGCAAGATACGCCCAGCGCTTGTGGTCCAGGCCGACTATTTGAACACGGTTTCGCAACTGAATCGCGAAACGTAATAGAATCGGCCCGAGTGATTAACGACTTGGCGTATCCGAAGGATTTGCGACGCTCGTTACGTCTGGTGCTTTATTGCCTGACATCAACTTGGTTTTCTCAACGCGCTCTCCTCGTCGAGCGATGGTGCCATAAATGAATGTTCCTGCCAGTGCTGCGACGCCGGTGGTCGAAATGACGGAACCAGCGGTGTCGTGACCCAAACAGACAGCAACTGCCCCGCCGACAATCGCCGCGAAAGAAAGAACGAACGCAGTAATTACTCCCAAATCAGGCGCGAGCCGTCTGAGGTGATAACAGACGATTCCATTGCTTGACGATGCTGCGCCTGTTTTTCCGCCATCGCAATGATTCGATCAGCAGCCCCTGGCAAAACTTTCTCATAGCCTGCAAGTGTTTCGGGCGGAGGCAGAGGACCGGAGAATGACTCAGCGCGCACTATGGAACGGAGGATGGAAACAATTTGCTCTTTTTCTGGCGGCGGCTGCGGATCAGGAGGTGGAGTTACTGCTGCCGAAACCTGGGTGATGCTGCGCTGCTCTGCCACTGGTCGCTCCAGCTAATGTCTCGGCCATCTGGTTCATGCCGGCCCGAACATCCTCGCCAACAAAGTACCAGTCGATCAGCGTCGCAATCGCGTCCGCTTGCTCCGGACTCATCGACCGATTATATTCGACTAGCGTTCCACCAATGTCAATCGCCGTAGCCAACCCGCCGCAAAATGATGGGCGTGCGTACAGGAATGTCGCCATTGTATTCATGGGAGCATCCTCTTCTTCGCTGCAATCACATCAATATTAACTACGCAAATCCCACACCAAGGAGGCCCTTGATAGACTTAGTGAGCGAATGACACAAGGGCAACCGATTTGGTTCGCTGACACATTATAGAGCGTTACCGAGTATCGCGTCGGCTGACGGCCTGATTTATCGGCAAAACCACCAGTATCCCTTTACCCGGTTGTACTGGCCCAGAAATCCGCTTCGTTTCCAACGCTTGCAGCGGCAGCTCGAAGCTGGCAACCGATTCTTCTGGGACCGGCATCAGTTCCGGCTACTGGTAGAATGCGCAAACCTCCAGAGAAAGAATGTCGTTAACGATGAACCTTCTGGCTCGCGGACCTATTGAACCGGCCGCTGGCCCCAAGGTATCGGCATCGTCGGCGGCTTGCGATGCCGGTCCTTGCGTATGTCCTTGGGCCGGTCTTTGCACCATGACACGAAGCGCACCAGTTGCTTGACGGCTTCCTCGTACGCTTCCTTGCCCTTCTCGGCGGTCGCGAGTTCGGCTTCGCCGAGCACGCCGGTATCGGAGTAGCTGCTCGTCCAGGAGATGACGGTCGCGGGGCCGGCCCCGAACAGATCGACCCACTTGAACGGGCTGTTGTCGTTGTTGAAGCAGATGTCGCCGTTCTTGATCTGGTCCTTGCGGACATTGTCGCCATCGAGATACAGATAGAGCGAGGTTTCGAGTTCGCAGGCGTGGCGCAGCCGCCGGGGAATTTGCTTTGCCGCCATTTGCGGCATAAATGTCTTGTCGACGGTCAGCAGGTTCCACCAGCGCATCAGCATGCACTCGGCGTCGGTTTCGAGGTTGGTGCGGCGGGCGACCAGATCGAGGTTCGGCATGTTCGAGCCGTGCCCGTTGAGGAGGATGATTTTCTTGAAGCCGTGATAGGCAAGCGACTTGGTGATGTCGAGCACATGGTGCATGAAGTGCTCGAAGTCGTTGTTGATGGTGCCGGGAAAATCCATGACGTGGCCGGTGTAGCCATAGGCGACGATCGGCAGGACGAGCATTTTGTCGGGAATCGCCTCGCCGGCGCCCGTGGCGATGCCGCCCGGGCAGACGAGATCGACATCGAGCGGCAAATGCGGCCCGTGCTGCTCGACGGCGCCGCAGGGCACGATGCAGACTTTGCCCAGGTCGACGGCGTCGTTGATTTCCGGCCAGGTCAGTTTTTCGTAACGGTATTCGGTCGCGGCCCGGCTCATGGTCACTCCTGCAAGAATCTTCTGAAGCGCCTGCTCCCATTTGTAACAGGTCGCGTCGTTTCTTGTAGGGAGCAACCGGATCACTGGCGGAGTGGCGTCACGGTCAATCGCGTCCCGACGCTCTTTCCTTCCTTCGCCGGGTTGTAATACTCGTAGACGCGCCGGGCGGCAGTGCCACGACCGCCGGCACGGTCGATTTGAAGCGGTATTTCAGCGTCAGCGGCCGGTTGGGTTCCAGACTACGCAGATAAACGATAATCTGTCGTGGCGTCAATTGATAGCGCTCGATTTGACGAGCATCGATCAGGCGTTGCAGACTGTCGGATTCGACGGCGAATCCGGGCGGGATCGGCAGGTCCAACATGACCATCGGCGCGACCTGATTTTGTCGATTGGTCACCGTGGCGGTCGCGGTCAACGCGTCGCCGACGTTTAACTGGTTTCGATCATAGGTCAAGTCGATCGTCAACGGCGATTGCGGCTCGGGGGCCTTCGCGCCCGGCACATAATAGCGGAACTCCAACTGAAACACCGGGGCGTGCCGGTGGTTTCCCGCATTGTCAGTTTCTGCACCGGGCTTCAGTCCGGCGGACAAATCGACTTGTTGCATGACATCCGCCTGATCGGGCGGAATATCGAGCTTTTTGATGGTCCGGCCGTCGAGCGCGATTTCGATCACGCGGCGGTCATCGCCCTTGGCCATGCCGGTACCTTCGATGAGCGCCTTGAGCGCGAGGATGGTCGCCTGGGTCGAGCCCCAGTGGCCGGCCTGGCGTTGCTCGGCGATCCAGGTGAGGCCGCCGCGCACCGCCGCCGGGCTCCGCCCGCTCTTCATCAACGCCAGGACCGCTAGCGCGGTCGATTCCACGCTGCCGCTTTGTCCCGAACCGTAGAATGACGTGTGACTGCCCTCCTGAAGCGGCCACCACACCTTCCGCCGATCCTCGGACGTGCGTTGGAGCGAAAGCAGCTGGTCCAAATAGGCGCAACCGTCTCGTCTTTTGGATCGATCGCCAGCAATGCGTGACAGACTAGGGCGAGTGCGTACGGGTCGGAAATCGATTCCGGCGAATTCTTGAGCAGGAAATCGCGCGTGATCCGCGACTCGGGGCTCGGTTCGCCATCGAAGACGGCCCAGGCGAGATAGGCCGTGGTGCTCAACGTCCCCGAGGCGATTCTCTCGTGCAATGCGCGTCTGTTATCGGGCCAGGAGCCGTCGGCATTGCGTTTGGACATGAGCCACCGCCGAGTGCGTTTGATCAAGTTTGGATCGACGTCATGCACCTGGGCCATGTCGCGGAATTCCATGAGGCCGTAGGCGGTAAGGACGATATTGGCCGGCGGGCGGCCAAACCAATCGAAGCCGCCGCCGGAGACTTCAAATCCGAGCAGACGTTGGTAGCCGATGTGGATGTACTGTCGGGCCTTCGCCTCGACTTCGGGCATGTTCTTGTTGGTCTTTCGCAGGTAGCTCAACGCCATCACGTCCGGGTAGAGAGATGACGAGGTTTGCTCGAAGCAGCCGGTCGGCAGGCGGAAGATGCCATCGATTCCCTCGACCAGTTGGCTGAAGCTCGACGGATAGATGCGAACAATCGCCTTGCCGCTGCCCTCGATGGCGTCGGACGGCATGTCGAGCGCGAACTCGGCGGAACGCGAGAGTTCGCCATTGGTGATTTGCTCGACTCGGCGGCCATCGGGCACCACCTCGATTTGCCGCTTGACCGCGTCGCCGAACTCCGCACTTCGTGCCGTGACCTGCAACCGATGCTTGCCGACCTGCTTTGCCTTGATGCGGAACGAAACGGCTCGCACCTCACGCGGCTTCATTTCCAGCTTTTGTGAATCCGCGCACGAGCATGTCGAACCAGGGCGCTTTTTCGAGCCGAACCTCGACACCTTGGCCTTTCGGCAAGAAATTCGAGACGACGGCGGGGATTTCGATTTGGTCGTTGGCCAGTCAACGCCACCGGCAGCGTCAACTCCACGAAGAATGGCTGGAAGACACGCACGCCGGTTTGCAGCGCACCAAGCCCTCCGTCGGCGGAAACCGCGCCGACGCTCAATCGCCAGGTCGTGATCGAATCGGCGAGATCGACATCCAAACTGGCGCGGCCCGCATCATCGGTGATCAATTGCGGCTGCCACAGCATCGTCTCGGGAAACTGCTCGCGGACGCGGATTTGCGGCCCCGTCTGAGAGTAATTCGGCGTCATCGAGTCGGGGGTCGACTTCTGGGCCATTGCCTCCGGGCCGCCGACGCCTCCAACCGCGGCTCCCACCGTTGTGAAAGTCGCATTACTACGCGCCCGAGCTTCGAGAAAAGCATTATTCCGACGCCAAACGAAATGGCGAAGAGCCAAACCGCATGAATCGTCACGAGCGTTGACGTCCGGAAGCTCATCCACAGGATTGCGTCGCCTGCAATCACGAGAAGGATTCCAAAAACCACCCAGGAGATTCTGACCCAATCGAGGCCGCGGATTCGCTCCTGGTTGGCTTCGATCACTTTTTGCTGATAGGTCGAGCCGGAGAGCGAGTAGGGCGTCGGACCTTGCGCTACCGGGTACGTGGAGGTTGGAGCCTGCGGTTTAATGGTGCTGCCGCTGAAGGACGGTTGGTCAATGATTTGCGCGGTCCGTGCAAAGACGGCTTGTTCGAATTGCAAGCGTTGATTTGAATCGGGCCCCGCCTCCGATTCCCAGGGGTAAATCGTTCCAACCGGTTTCAGAAGTTCCTGTTCGAGCAGGAAGAAGGTTCGTTCGAGGCCGGGCATTTGCTGGACCACGTCGAAAACGGCCTCATCGACCATCGCCAGGCTCAGCGCGCCGGGGACCGCATGGCCCTTGCCGTCGGTCAGTTCAAAATTGATTCTCGCCTTGTCGCCGGGTTTGTATTCGGTCTTGTCGGGTTTCGCGGCGATGACCAGTTGCCGGGCCGGGCGAATGTAGATCACGCGCGATTTCCGCAGCGGCAGTCCGTCGGCGTTGAAGCGATACGCGATCATCCGCAGCGTGCCAAACATCTCCGGCGGCAGGTCGAACGCGAGTTCGCCACGACCGTCCTTCACATCGATCACTTCGCTGCGGATCATTTGATCGTCTTTGATGAAATCGATGAATACGGGCTGCGAACCGCCTCCCAGGGCTGTCAGATGCATGGTGTCGCCGCCGTTGTAAACCGCCTTGTCGGCGTGGACGAGAAAGTCGAACGGCGCCTCGCCTGCACGAAGAGTCATGGTCCCATCAAAACGACTGCCCTTTTCATCGGCGACCCGAAATCCGAAGTACTCGGTCAATGTCCGCGGCGTGGTCTTGAATTCGCCGACGCCCAGTTGGCTGGTTTGGATCGGGATCTCAACGCCTTCGGCGGTGACCGTCCCGTTAATCTTGGCCGGCGAGCCGTCCGGAGTTTGGGCGTAAACGTAAATCGTGTTGGCCACGTCGGTGACGAGCAGACCCGATTCGGGAATGAGGCTCAGTGTGAAAGCTCGCTGAGCAATTTTCCGCTCGAGCCGGCGGCTTTGTTCCTGGCCCGCCTGATCCTTGACGCGAGCCGAGAGCCAGAAGCCGTCGCCGTTTTGTAATTGGCGTCGAGCGGGAATACGATCCGGCAGGCGGAAAACGAACGACGCCTTGCCGTCATTGTCCGTGCGGCCAAACAGGCCGCGCCAAAACCTCATTTCCAAACGACTCGCCTGTCGCCTCAACGCGCCACTCGGCGTCCGCTGCCGGCTCGCCGTGGTGATAATTGGCTTGTAAGGTGACCCGCACTTCCTGCCCAGGCCGATACCACGCTTGATCGGTTGTCATGGTGAGCCGGATTTTCGGCAGGACATACTTGCGGACATCGACACTCAGTGAACTCTCGGTATCGCCAACGCGCGCATGAATCTTGTAGGCACCTTCGATAATTTCCTCCGCGAGTTCGCAATCGGCCGAAGCGATGCCGAAACGGCTGGTCCGCTGCGCCTTGCGGAAAATCACCGTGCCGCGCGGATCAGAAATCGTGAAGACCGCCTCGGCGTCGACCGCCGGCTTCAGGTCGGGTCGCCGCAAGGTCAAGTCGCGAATATGAATCGTCTGCCCCGGCTGATAGATTGGTTTGTCGGTGGTCAGCATCAATTTGACGGACCGTTTCAGATGCACAATCTGCCTGAACGACTCGGGCTCGCCCGGCGTTTGAGCCACCACGCGAATCGGATACGAGCCGTCGGCCCAGTCGGGAAGATGAAATGTCGGCTGGCCGTTGCCCAACGCGTCGGTATTGAACGAGGCGAGCGATACGAATTGCGTGCTGCCGGGTTCGCCGAGCGCGATTTCGACGGGAACGTTCGCCAGCGGTTGCTTCGATTTGCGATTCCACAGTCGAACCCGCAACGTCGCGTCGGAGTCGGCGATCAGGCTATTTTGCCCATAAAGTTCCAGACTCGTCGGCGACGCCGACAGGTTTTGATACCGGACATGGAAAAAGCCAAGGAGCAGGGCCATAGCAGCCAGCGGCGCCAGCATCGCAGCGTAGATTCGGCGACGGATTCCCCGCAGCCTTCGTTCCGTTTCATCAATCGTTCGGAGCGTGGCTTGAACCAACATTTCATTGGCCTCGGTCGGGGGCGACATCGATTGGTTGATCGCGGCGAGCCGTAGCCGGGCGAGGTCTAACGCCGCGCGCAATTCCGCATCCTCAATGCAATCGCGCTCGAATTGGGCGACTTCGGTCGGTAAAAGTAACCCATGAACAAACGCATCGGCGCGTTCGGCGGGGGTGCTCATGTCAGGCTCCGGTCAGTGGACCAGATAGGGGGCGATGGCTCCGCAAGGCCGCCAGTCCGTGGTGCATGTTCGATCGAACGGTGGCCTCGGTGCGGCCGGTGATTTCGGCGATCTCCGCGTAGGAGAGCCCTTCCCAGACGCGCATGACAACCGTCAACCGCTGTTGCGGCGGCAGTCGGTCAATGGCGGCGGCGATTTGCGCGGCGGTTTCCGAGGCAATCGCCGCATCCTCGGGCGTTGGATCGGTCGCCGCCGGCAGGGCCGATGAATCAGGCTCCAATTTCAGGTGCGCCGGCGGTGGATCCCGAAAATCGGCCCGGCACTTGTTCAAGGCGATGGCGTATAGCCAGGACTTGAACGGGCGCGGAAACTGATATTGGTTTCGCTTTCGCCAGACCGCCAGGAACACTTCCTGAAACAACTCATCGCTGCGGTGCGCGTCTCGAACCATTCGGCGAATGAAACCGACCAGCGGACCGGCGTATCGCCGGACCAGCGGCTCCAGTGCTTCGCGCCGGCCGTGGGCCACCTCGGCCATCAGCCATTCATCGCGTTCGTCGCGTCTCTGCATTCGTGCCCTCGCGCGGTCTGACCATTGATATGCGCGTTTGCAAGGAATGTGGAATCAAGATTTGCCCGATTTCCGGAAATACCTCACTTCGCGGTCTTGGGCTCGTCCTTTTTGGCCGACGATTTGCGCTGTGGGATCAGGTCGACCAGGCTGTCGTAGAGGGGTTTGAATAGATCCGGCACCGCCCGGCCGATGAGGGATCGGGGCTTTTCGCCGATGTAGATCGAATCCAGCGGCAGAACATGGATATTGGTGCGATTGTCTTTGCGGCGTTGAATCGCGTCGAGATCCACCATGAGTGCCTCGGCGGGGATGCCTTCGCCGAGTTGGGCGCGAACCACGTAGACCGCGTCCGGCAAGGCATCGGGCGATAGGCCGCCGGAGCGGCGGAGCAATTCGACGACCGTTTCCGGCCCGCGATAATCGACCACGCGCGCGTCGCCGCTGATCGGCCCGAAAACAAAAACCTGCCGGCTGTTAAATTCCGCGACCTGCACCTTCACGCGATCCGCGGGAATCTGGACGTGCTCGGCGATTCGCGCCGCGGCTTCGTCCATGGTGTCGCCTTCAACATGAATCACCCCCAGGCGGCCGAGGTCGATGGAGCCGTCCGGCTGGATCTTGACCAGCGGACCCAGCAGTTGCCGCCGATCGGTAAAGATCACCTCGATGACATCGGGGCAGGCGAGCGTGTAGATCTCGTCGGGATTGAGCGGGCGGTCGGGCAGCAGAGGAAGAGGATTGTTTTTTTTCGGCGACAGAAAACAGCCCGCCGACATGAGCACGGCCGCGAGCAATAGCCAACTCGGCAGTCGATCAGCGGATGGACAGCCGAAGTTCATGGCGACGGCGCGCTGGGTTATGGGAAAAAATGGCGAGACGATCCCCTATCCGGTCATCGGTTTTTGAAGGGGCCGAACTTGAGGGATTTTTCGACTATGACGAATGTGCCAATTCCAACGCGCCAATCAGGATGCAGCCCAATCCCGCCAGATTCACCAGAATCTCGATGCTGCCAAGGATGAGTCCGCCGACTGCATGGCGAATGCCCAGGTCTTCGGGTTTCCGCCGGAATCGCCGCAAACCCCGGCAGGAGAAGACGAATGCGGCCACACCCAGCGGCAGACCGAGAACGGGAATCAAGCCCAGGCAGCGCACCTCCAGGAAATTACGGCCTGAATATTGGCGACCGGTTTGGTCAGCGTGAGGACCGCCTCATCCGCGGCGCGAATCCGGCGTTTCCGGGTCGAGCCGGAAGCAGCGGTCGGACGGGTGCTTTGAGCCAAGGTGCTTGCCATACTAGAGGTTAGATAATTGACAGAGCGTCCGCGGTCAAGATGCCGCTACCCATCAATATCGGGTATATGGCCGTCAGCTCTGCGACTCCCATCAGCGCGGAAAATGTGCTAGGTACAGGTATACCCCGCGCGGCCGGCAAAGGTCGTCTGATCGTTTTGCCACGCACGGCCCGCACGAACGGCCGAATCTTCCCCGAAATGTCGTCTCGTTCGGCGTTCGTTTGTCGGAGGACTGTCCATGCCCGCCCCGACCACCGTCGTCGAGTTTCTCGATCTTGCCGGAAAGAGCCAAGTCCTCGAGAAACGGCAAATCGACAGTTACATCACGCTTGTCGGCAACCAGCCCCAACAACCCAAGAACCCCAAAGACCTCGCCCGCATGATGGTTCTCGATGGCCTGCTCACCACCTTGCAGGCCGGCTTGCTGCTGCGCGGAAAATGGAAAAATTTCTTCATCAGCGGCAAATACAAACTGATGGAGCACCTGGGCACCGGCGGCATGGGCAGCGTCTACATGTGCGAACATGTCATGATGCGCCGCCGCGTCGCCCTGAAGGTTTTGCCGACCGACCGGGTTAACGATTCGGCGGTGCTGGAGCGATTCTTTAGCGAAGCCCGGGCCGTCGCCGCGCTCGATCATCGCAATATCGTTCGCGCTTATGACATCGACCATGAGAACGACCTGCATTTTCTGGTGCTCGAGTATGTCGATGGATCGAGTTTGCAGCACATCGTGACGAAATTCGGCCCGATGATGACCAATCGCGCCGTCAATTGCATCCGCCAGGCGGCCGACGGTCTGCAGCATGGCCACGAGGCGGGATTGGTCCACCGCGACATCAAGCCGGGCAATCTGCTGCTCGATCGCATGGGCACGATCAAGATCCTCGATCTGGGCCTGGCCCGATTCTTCGACGACGAGACGGGCGCGGCCAATCGAGACGATGCCTCGATCGTTTACGGCACCGCTGATTATGTCGCGCCGGAACAGGCAATCGACAGCATGGCGGTCGATATCCGCGCCGACATTTACAGCCTAGGCGTCACCTTCTACGTCCTTCTGACCGGCCGCAGTCCGTATAAAGATGGCTCGGTGTCGCAGAAATTGATGTGGCACCAGTTGCACAAGCCGACGCCGATCACGGAGTATCGTCCCGATATTCCGCGCAAGCTCGCCGCGATCATCGAGAAAATGATGGAGAAGGACCCGGCGAACCGCTATCAGACGCCGGAGGAATTGTTCCTGGCGTTGGAGCCGTGGGACGAGGGGGCGATGTTGCCACCGGACGAGGAAATGCCGCAACTCTGCCCGGCCGCGACGGGCGGCAGCACCGGCCGCTTGCCGACGCTGCCGCGGCCCTCGAGCATTCCGGCGCTGGCGTCCCGCAACGCGCCGCCCACGGGGCGGTGGGACCGCTGGATGGCCAATCCGCGGACGCGAAACGCCGTGATGATCGGCTTTATCACGCTTTGCGCCCTCTGCGGCGCGGCGGCCGCCGTCCTGGCCGGGAATTGAAGTCGCTTGCCGCCTCGCGCTTTACAATTCTTGCATGCCGCAAATCCTTCGCTATCTCGCCGCCTGCTGCCAGACCGACTTCGCGAACCCGAGCGACCGCACTGGGATCGCCGAACATACGTCGCGAATGCTCGCGATGATCGATCGCGCCGTCCTTGGCTACGCTCCCTTTGGCGATGTTCGCCTCGTGGTCTTCCCAGAGTTTGCTCATGCCGCGCCGATTTACGACACGGTGGAGGAACTGACCGACAAGCTCGCGATGCCGATCCCTAACGAACACACCGATCGCTATCAGAAGAAAGCCAAGGAACGCAACGTTTTCATTCAGACCGGTTCATTCCTGGAGCGCGACGATCGCTGGCCCGGCGCGGTTTTCAACACCACTTGCTTGATCGGGCCAGATGCCCTGCTCTATCGCTATCGCAAGGTGCACCCCTGGATCCCGTGGGAAGTGCATGCGAGCCCGCACGATCTGCCCGGCTACGATCAGGAAATGTTCCCGGTCGCCCAGACCGAGATCGGCCGGATCGGCGCGGCGATTTGCTATGATTGGCTTTTCCCCGAGGCGATTCGCCAATTGGCTCTGAACGGGGCCGAACTCTTGGTGCGGGTTTCGGCGTACATGGACCCATGGGGCGCGACGCCGCCCATGGACTGGTGGACCATCGTCAACCGCTGCCGCGCCCTGGAAAACATCGCCTATGTCGTGGCTTGCAATCAGGGGGCCAGCGCCGAAAACTATCCGCCTTTCTCCTGGCCCGGCGGGAGCATGATCGTGGATTACGATGGCCGGCTGTTGGCTCAGGCCGACCCCGGACCGGGCGAAAAGATCGTGGTCGCGCCGATCGATATTGCTGCCCTGCGGGCCGAACGCGAGCGCCGATCGGGCCATCACATGCTGGGCCATTTGCGCATGGAAGCGTACTCGCATTATCCGAAAACTGTGTATCCCAGGGGCGGACCGCATCCCACCATCGCCGGCAATAATGCCGCCATCGAGGAAGGCAAACGGCGCTTGGGTCATCGATAGGAGACGTGTCAATCATGTCGTCTCGAAAGCAACTCGCATTCTTGATCAGCGGCATCGTCATCCTGGCGGCGGCTGTTTTCATCTGGTGGCGCATCAATCGTGCCAACGAAAACGCCCGGAAAATGACCGAGGCATTGGAGGCGAACAATCGCGGCGTCGCCTACATGGACCAATTCAAGTTCAAGGACGCCGTTGACGAATTCTCCAAAGTCGTCGAGTTGGCCCCTGACTGGACCCCCGGGCAAATCAACCTCGCCATCGCCCTCTACAACAAGGGCGGCAGCGATCTGGCCAAGAGCGGCGGCGGCCAGCGGGAAGATGACAATATTCGAAGGGCGATCGGAATCTTTCGCGATGTACTGAAGCGCGAGCCGGACAATCCCTACGCCCATTTCTGTCTCGGCTATTTGCTGCTCTACCAATCGAAACTTGAGGAAGCCCGGGAGCACTTCGAGGCGACGGTTCGCGTCGATCCGAATGACGCGGGGGCGACCTATCAGTTGGCGTACTGCCTGAATCAGCTGGATGCGGAACATGAGCGCATAGTGCAATTGCTGGAAAAGGCGATTCGATTGAACCCGTATTTGAACGCCGCCGTGCAACTCCTCTACCAGACGCTGCAGCCGACCGACCCGGCTCGTGCCGAGAAACTCCGCGAGGAATCCGAACGGCTCCGAACCCACTGGCACTATTCGGAAATCGATCAGAAGTACACCGACCAGGGCACAAAATACTCGCGCGTCATCGGTCGTTCGCCGCCGCCGACAGGGCCGCTGCGCGAGTCGGCGGTGCCGATCTTCGAACCCTGGGACAAATTCCAGGTCAAGCTCGCGCCGGGCGCCCGCTGGGCCAAGGCGGAGGATCTCGGCCCGGGAGCGGTCGCCGATCTTCGCCGCGCGGTGAGAAAACGCTTTGGTGGAACTATCGTCCGGCTCGATTTCAATCGCGACGGCCGCCCCGATTTATTTCTCCTCGGCGCGGTAGTCGAAAACGGCCAGGTGCGCGATCTGCTGTTGCGAAACGACGGCGACGGCAAGTTCACCGATGTGACCGCCGAATCCGGCCTGGGCGGATCGCGCCGAAGCTTGGGCTGCTGCGTCGGCGATTACGACAACGACGGCAATCCCGATCTATTCATCAGCGGCGCCGGCGCAAAAACTCTTTCGCAACAAAGGCGACGGCAAGTTTGAAGACGTCTCGGCGATGGTCGGCCTCGACAAACTGTCCGAAGTCTGCCTCGGCGCACTCTGGATCGATTTGGAACAAGATGGCGACCTCGATCTCCTGGTCGCCCGCTATGCCGACACGTCGGAACATGCGCTGGCCGCGATAAACGGCGGCAAGCAGAGTCATGGCGGCCTGGCAATCTTCGTCAATACGGGAAAAGCCAAGCCCGTCGCCAGCGGACAGCCGTATCTTGGCCTGGTGACCGAGTTCAAACGCTACGGCGAGCTTGAAAAAATGCTTGACTTCGACGGCGGCTCGATCGCGTTCGCCGCCACCGACGCCGATGATGACCTCGATCTCGACGTCGTCGTGCTCGAAGATCACGCTGCATTGAGCCTTGCCGTCAACGACCGGCTGTTGCGGTATAGCAAATCATCGATTGCCGCGGCGGCCGAAGGGCACGCCTGGAATGGCGCGCTGGTACTCGATGTGAATCAGGACGAAAAATCGGACCTGCTGTTGCTCGCGGCGGGTGAACGGCCGAAGCTGCTAATCAACCAGGCGATTCCCGGCAAGGAAAAGACTGCTCTCTATGGCGACGGCGCAACCAATTCGCCGCCGCTGCGGCAGGCACACGTCGTCGATATCGACATGGACGGCTGGCCAGATGTCATCGGCGTTTCCGAATCCGGGAAGGTCGTTCTGCTAGTCAACGAACACAACGGGAAATTGGTACTGGCCCCGGAAGCGTTGGGTCTGGACCGCGAATGGGGCGACGATCTGATCGGCGTCGCCGTTGGCGATTTCGATGCCGACGGCAATCCCGATTTCCTGACCTGGTCGGAGTCAAAGGGACTGCAAGTTCACCGCAGCCGCGGCAATCAAAACCAGTCCGTGAAGATCCGTCTCGTCGGCCGGCGCGACAAGGCGGATCCACCCGTCGAACGATGCAACAACGACGGTTTTGGCGCTCACGTCGTCGTTCAGTCCGGCCGCCACTGGGCCCACGCGGAAAACACCACGCTGTCGGCCGGTCTTGGCCAATCGTGGATGCCGCTTGAATTGGGGCTCGGCCGGGCCCGGCTCAGCGACGCCATTGTCCGCCTGCGCTGGCCCGATCAGGTGATTCAGGCGGAATTTCTCGGCGCGCCGGACCAGACGCCTGGGAGCAAATTGACGCTCGGCAAAGGCAACGTCTGGCAGCTTCAAGAGGAAAATCGCAAGACCACCTCCTGCCCGATCCTGTTCACCTGGGACGGCGAAAAATTCGTTTATGTGACCGACTTCCTCGGCGCCGGTTCTGTTGGCGAAATGCAGGCTGAAGGCGGCACGCGCCCGCCGCGGCCCGAGGAGTCGCTCAAACTGGAATCGAACCAACTCAAGCCTCGCGACGGCTTTTACATGATGAAAGTCGCCGAGCCCATGGACGAGGTCACTTATCTGGACAACCTGCGCCTGCAGGTGATCGATCTGCCGCCCGGCGCCGATGTCTTCCCCGACGAGCGCTTCGCGACCACGGGAGCGCCGACGCAGGAGTTGCTGTTTTTCCGCGATCGTTTCTTCCCGATCAAAGCGCGCGACCAGAAAGGCAACGACATCACGCCGGTGATTCGCCATCGCGACAAGAAAATGACCGGCGGATTCGCCACCAGTTACTGGATCGGCTTCGCCGAGGAGCATTGGGTCGAACTCGATTTTGGCGATCAATTGAAGAAAATCGGACCGAAGGACAAAGTCTACATGGTGCTCGCCGGTTGGACCGATTACGCCTATCCGGAATCGATCTTCGCCGCGGCGCAGGCGGGCGTGCCGATGATTTCGCCGGTGCTCGAGAAGCTTGGCCCCGACGGCAAATGGACCGCCATCGACGACCTCGGCTTCCCGGCGGGTCTGCCCCGCGTCATGACCAAGGATGTGACCGGCCTGCTCGCGGGTTTTTCCGGCAAACTCCGTATTCGCACGAACATGCAGATCTACTGGGACCAGATTTTCCTCGCGCCAGTTTCGCCGACTGAATCGAAAACTACCGACCTCGGCGTGGCGTCGGCGTCGCTCGCCGTTCGCGGATTCATGCGCGAGATTCGTGCGCCGGGTTCGCCATTAATCGAATATGACCCCGAACACCTCGTGCCGGTTCCGGTCAATCGCTGGAAAGGCAATTTGACCAGACTCGGCGACGTCACTGAACTGCTGAAAACGACCGACGACCGCCATGTCATCATCGGCCCCGGCGACGAGTTGACGGTCCGCTTCGACGCGCGAAACTTGCCGCCGTTGCCGCCCGGCTGGACGCGCCAATTCGTCCTGCGAACCTACGGCTACTGCAAGGACGCCGCCCCCTTCACCGCCACCAGCGGCGACGTGAACCCGATCCCCTTCCGCGCCATGAAACAGTTCCCCCCCGGCCCGGATGAAAAATATCCACACTCGGATGATTTACGGTTGTGGCACACGCGCCGGCCGAATTGACCTTCTTAGCTTCGTTGGATTTCGTAGGGTGGGTCGAGCATGGATGCGAGGCCCACCGTTCGACTTAGTTCGACTTTGGCCATCCGATGCAGGTTTCGCTGATGCGATTTGCTGAAGCACAAAGAGCCTCCCTGCTGGTAAATTCGAGGTGTGTACAAACCTTGAATCTCTCCGAGCAAGGAGGCTCCGATGGCCAGTGTACCGCCGGGAGTGGGTTCCGTCTTTCAGGAATGGTCCGACGAGTTCTGCGCGACGGTCTGGCCGCGTTTCCGGGTGCTCGTGTTCGCGGCGATTGTGTGCGTCGGGCGGCACACGATCTGTCGGCTGCTGCGGATTGCTGGCGCGTTGGCCGACGGTCATTGGTCGAGTTATCACCGCGTCCTCTCGAAGCGGCGCTGGTCGATCTGGCGGCTGGCGCGGATCCTCGCTCAGCACGTAATCGACCGCTTCGTCCCGCGTGGCACGATCTCCATCAGTGGCGACGACACGGTCACGCAGCATCCGGGGAAGAAGGTCTACGGCAAGGGGCGGCACCGCGATGCCGTCCGGTCCACGCACTCCTACACGGCATGGAAGTGGGGACACAAATGGGTGGTGCTGGCGATTCAGGTGCAGTTGCCAGGTTTGAGCCGCCCGTGGGCCTTGCCGGTGCTGTGCGCGCTGTACCGGACTCCCGAAGAGGACAAGAAGCGGGGCCGCCGCCACAAGACGCCGTGCGATCTGATGCGGCAGCTCCTGGGCGTGCTCTTACGCTGGTTTCCCCAGCGGAAATTCGTGTTCGCCGGCGATGGGGGCTATGGAACACACGCCCTGACGCGGTTCGCTTCC
The DNA here is from genome assembly GCA_963815035.1 of uncultured Gemmataceae bacterium. Classification (GTDB taxonomy): domain Bacteria; phylum Planctomycetota; class Planctomycetia; order Gemmatales; family Gemmataceae; genus JBGQCZ01. The sequence goes on along the minus strand of CAWFFC010000009.1, from coordinate 195,422 downwards.
CGGCAGCCGCGGCTGACGCTGATCAGCAAGTTCTACAAGGACGCCAACCTCCACGACGCGCCTGCGAAACGGCAGCCCGGCACCAACGGCCGGCCGCGCTCAAAGGACGCAAGCGCCCCTCGCCGGAGGAGGTCGTCGCGAAGACGCGGAGCCGACGACGACTCAAGGTGGCCTGGTACGGCGGAGGCAGCCGCCGCGTCGCCGTCGTGACCGACACGAGCCATTGGTACAAGGGGGGCGAGGGGCTCGTTCGCGTGCGCTGGGTGTTCGTGGAGGATCTGACAGGCACGCATCGCGACGAGTACTTCTTCACGACGGACGTCGCTTTGACGCCCAAGCAAATTATCGAGGCCTACACGGGCCGCTGGGCGATCGAAGTGACTTTCGAAGAAACGCGCGAACACGTCGGGCTCGAAACAACGCGGGGCCGCTGCGAGCCGACGATCCTGCGCGCCGAGCCGTGCCTGCTGGGGCTCTACACGCTGGTGGCTCTGTGGTACTCGGAACTGCCGGAAAAAGAACGCCGAGAGCCGGCCGTCCCCTGGACAGGGAGCGTGAAGCAGACGCAGACGTTCTCCGACGCGATCACCCTGGTGCGTCGGCACATGTGGCGATTCTGGGTTCTGGAAAGCCCTCGCCACGCCGCGGCCTTTCAGAAACTCACCACGAAGGAAAAGCACACGCTGCTCGAACTACTCACACAGGCCCTATGAGGGCCAAAGTCGAACTTAGAGCGCCTAACAGAATGAATGAGGAAGGCAGGAACGCAGGAAACATGGCGGGTTTATAGTTCCTGCTTTCCTGCATTCCTCATTCTTTTTAGTTTGGTAGGGTGGGTCGAGCATGGATGCGAGGCCCACCGTTCGGTTCTCTCAGGCAAAAAGCTCGCGATCGCGAATTTTTCGCGGCACCGCCCAATCCTCGGCCCACCAAGTCGCCTCGCCCTGGTTGCGGGGCGGTTTGGCGAGTGCGAGTATCTTTTTGGCCGTCTTCGCCTCCTGTTGCACCACGCGAAAATGGTAATGGTCGATGAGGCGCAGAGCCTCAATCGTATACGACGTCGCGATACGTCGGTCGCGGATCAGGAGCAGGTTTTCGCCGTTCTTGATGTCGGCCGGCGAGGAAAAGTTGTAGGAGCCGAAGTAGACCGCGCGGTCGGTTGGTCGAAATCGATCACGACGAACTTGTGGTGCATGCGGATGCCGCCGCCGCCGGTCGGTTCCTTGGAAAACGGCTCGGGCAAGTTCTTCGACAACGCCGAGGGGAACACCGGGGAGATGTTGCCGTCCGGTTTTTGCACTTCGAGACCACCCACCTTCCGGTCCGAAATCCCGTAGACGAAAATCTGATCGTTGAGCAGAACTTTCTTGATCGAATCGAGAATCGGTCCAGGCGTCTGGTAGAGGAATGCCAGCGAAAAGAGCAGGCACGATGTGGTCTGGTCGCCAACATCGTCTGCGATTGTTTTCAACAGGGCGTTCGACGCCGCATGAGGCGAAAAGGCCACCCGGGCATCGATGCCGTTCAGCTTGAGATCGCTCCATTGCGCCGACTCGGTGTTGCCGAACTTGTTGGGCGTCTGCGTCCAGAAGTTTTCGAAGGCGGTTTGAAACGGTTTGATCGCGTCGACGCCGCGGACAACCACGGCGTTGTTGCATTGCACGAAAAAGCCGCGCCAACTGAAGTTGGTCGAGCCGCAAACCGCCATTTGACCCAGAGGCCCGTCGACGACAATCGTCTTGTTGTGCTGCAAAGACTTCATGTGCTGGCGTTTGACGGCGTCGGCGCCGGCGGACACCGCCAAGCGTGCCGCCGCCTGCGTTTCGGCGGAATCCGCCGCGCCATGATCGTCGCTGTCGTCGATGATGATCTTCAGGCGGTTCCCCATTTGCTCCAGCCGCGACACCAATTCGGGCTCATTCAGATCGTAAGCAATGACGCGAACCTGGGCGTTCGCATCGGCAACGCCCTGGTCGAGCACTTCCATGATGGCGTTGCGCGCCTCGAACCCCATCCAGGCCAGGGCCTGTTTCGCCTTGGGATGCGTGGGCACGAAATTCAGGCCGTCCGCCGCCTTCTCCGGCAACAAGGTCGAAATCGGTCCGGCCGATTCGTAGGAATCCACGAATGCCTGTGACGAGACGAAGCCGCGCGTGAAGGCCACATTGAGTTGGCCGGGATAGGTCTCACGCCGCAGTTCGATTTTGGCAGTCTGCGGTTCGCCATAGCTGAGTTCGTCGGCCGCGTTCATAAACACCGGGCTGACGCGATAGGTGAAGCCGTCGGCCAGCTCGGCATTACGCGGAAAATGCACCCAACGGAATTTCTGGATCGGCGATTGCATCGTCGACAAGCTGTCTTTCTTGGGCTTGCCGTCGGCGCCGAGAAAGCCGAGCCGATTCTTCAAAGCATAGAAGCGGTCGCCGCCCGGCTCCTTGTACTCGATGGCGAAGCCGACGAAATCCTGCGTCGGCTGGCCGTTCTTCCAGTTCATGGCCAACAGCGTCATGCCGTCGCCGCGATGAAGCTTCAATGTAAACAGGGCCGCGGCATTGTCGCCAGTGACTTGAAATTCGCCGGACATGGCAGCCTCCCGATTGATGGCAGGAACGCGGCCCATTTTGGGCGGATCGTTGTCGAAATGCAAGAGGCTGATAATTTCGTCACGTAGCATAAGCGTCCCGCTTGTGCCCGAGCTTGCACAAGCGGGACGCTTATACTACGAGAAATGGCTGCCAATTTCGTCACGTAGCATAAGCGTCTCGCTTGTGCCTCGGCTTGCACAAGCGAGACGCTTATACTACGAGAAACGGTTGATAATTTCGTGACGTAGCATAAGCGTCCCGCTTGTGCCTAAGCTTGCACAAGCGAGACGCTTATACTACGAGAAACGGCGAGTATTATTGCGGGCGGCCAAGCAGTGCCGTCGAGCCTGACAAATTGAGATCCTTCATCGGAGTTCGCGATGTGCCGAAATATCAAAACCCTGTTCAACTTTGAACCGCCCGCGACGGACGAGGAAATTCAGGCGGCGTCGTTGCAGTTCGTGCGAAAGCTCAGCGGCTTCAATAAGCCATCGCAGGCCAACGAGGCTGCATTTGCGCGGGCGATTAACGACGTGACGGCCGCCGCAAGGGTTCTGATTCGTTCGCTCACGACTTCGGCGGCGCCCCGCGACCGCCAGCTGGAAGCCGCCCGGGCTCGCGAACGCAATCGCAAGCGATTCAATCGGGCGTGAACCTTCGTAGCACAAGCGTCTCGCTTGTGGGCACGCACCCACAAGCGAGACGCTTGTGCTACGAAGGATGGCGGTCGGGAATTACTCCGACTTGGCTGTGACCGTTTCCCAGACGTGCAGCTTGCCGACCAGTTCGCCCAGCCGCGACAGCCAAACCTCATCGAATGCGCTGCCGGCGAGTTGTTTACCGTCAGGTGAAAACCCCAGGCAGGCAAAGACTGATTTTTGATAATCGTAATTGTCGATGCAAATTGGCTTTATGTTCTTTGCCGCCTTCGTGGTTTCCCAGACATAATACTTGGCCTGCTTGCCGACGGCGGCCGCGGCGATGCTCTTGCCGTCCGCCGTCACCGCGACCGCGGCGATGCGGGCGCCAAGTTCCATCCGGCTCGTTTCCCTCATTTCCTGCGCATTCCACACGATGACGCGGCCGGCGGCATCGCCCGTCACCGCGGTCTTGCCGTCCTTCGACCAGGCCGCCGAGACCACCGTCGCCTCGTGGCCCGGCATGATGCGATTGCCGGGGCTTTTCGGATCGTTATTCCCCGCGACGTAAGCCCAAAGAATATTCTTGCCGGTCTTCGGATCGATTGGGCCGGTGATGATCGCACTGCTGCCGGCGGGATCGACGGCGAGCGGGACCGCGTTCTTGTCGGCGGGCTTGTTGCCGGTGCCCGTTGTGCTGATCTTGAGCCTGCCGGGCGCCGCCGTTTCGATCCATGTCTTGACGATGTAGGCGCCCGGCGTGCCGAACATGATTTTGTGGCTGACGAATTTCTGCATCCCATTTTCGATGGTGCGATCGGGGAAGGCGCCGACGGCCGTGATGCGCCCCTGAATCGATGGGTCCGATTCCTCGATCGTGTTGCCGAGTTTGCCGGACTCCAGATCGATGTACTGGACGCCGGTCTTTATCGTCGCGAGGATTGATTTCCGGTCCGCGGAGACTGCGACGGCCGCGAAATTGCCGCCCGCGTCGGCGGTCCATTTTTCCTTCAACGTGGACGCATCGTACGCGGCGACCTTCCCGCCGGTGCCGCCGACGACCATCAACTTGCCGTCGGGCGAATAAACCACCGACGCCGGCAGCCAGCCCGGAAATTCGATGCGATCTTTTTCCTTCCAGACCGAATTGTCCACGTTCGACGCCTGGGTTTGGAAGCTCGCTTTAGGCGGCTCGGGTTTCTTCTGCGGCGGTTCGAGCGGGCCCCCGGCCAACATGATTCCGCCGCCCGCGAGCATGATCGCCGCCAATCCCGCAAGGATCCATAGCCGCACCCAATTCGTTTTCATTGATCGCATGACTTCCTCCGCAAGTGTTCGGACCACAATCGAACCGACCTCAGTGCGAAGTGCGAAAGCCGGCGCCTGGCTGATCGTCTCGGTGACCAATCGACTCGGAATCGCCGAGCATGCCTCGGCGGCCCAGCCCGCGGCCAGCCCCGCGACGCCGAGGGTCACGCCACGTTGCGTGAGTTGCCTGGCCAACTCCTGACGGGCTTTCGCCAGCCGTTTGGCCACCGTTCCCTCGGGCCAACCGAGTTGCTGAGCCGCCTGGCTGCGCGATTTGCCGCTGATATCGCAGGCAATGATCGCCTGCCGCAGGTGCACGGGGAGTTTGTTCAACTCATCGTCGATGACGGCCCACAAATCACCAACCGGCGTTGCGGGCTGCACCGCTTCCGGTTTGGCCGCGGCCATTTGTCGTACCCTCCGGTTGATCGCTTGTTGCTGGGCTTTGCGGGCCACTTTCATGGCAACTGAGTGAATCCAGGCGCCGAGTGCTCGGGCGTCGCGAATCTGGCCGGCCTTTCGGGCCAGCACGAAAAACGTGGCCTGAAAGGCATCGTCGGCGTCCGAGCCGTGATTCAGGATTCGCCGGCAGGTTCCATAGACCATGGGTCCATGCCGCCGAACGATCTCCGTGAACGCCAACTCGTCGCGCTGATTCGAAAAGCGCTGAACGAGTTCCGCATCGGTGCAATCGTCGATCTTGGGGACCAACGTCGGCAACCCGGAAAACGCAGGAACGGACGGCATGGCGTTCACTCGGCAGCGGATTTCGAATTCTCGTAGCGGCGGCCTCCGGCCGCCGGCGCTGGCCGCCGCGCGCTCGGCCGCCGAGCGTGCGGCCGCCGAGCGCACGGCGGCCGGAGGCCGCCGCTACGGGAACTTGAAAACTGGCACTAAGGTCAATCACCCGACAACGCGTCGGGGATCATGAAGTAGGTGCCCGCAGAGGGCGCTGCTGATCCCATCGTAAGAAATATTTCCGGAATTGGGGAACAATCCGCGGCCCAAATTTGAAAGTAGCCATCACGTGAAGTGTCGCCATCATGCTCCGCGTGATGAGCCCTGAATAACCGCCACGCTCCACGCGGAGCGTGACGGCTACTTTGCCACGACAGGCCGCACCTGATTTAGGTCCCCACCGCGAACGGCGGAGTCTGGAGACCAGCGCCGAACGCGGCGGAGTCACTCTTCGCGATATGGTTTTTTCGCCTCGAAGAGCTTGAGCCGCTGGCGGGCCTTGTCGCCGGCTTCCTTCGTGTAGTCGGCGTTTTCGAGGGCATGCTTCTGCCACTTGACGGCGCGGTCGAACTTGCCGACCTCGGCGAAGGCGACGGCCAGTGTCGCCTGGAACGGCGGCCAGCGCAGCTCCGAAATCTCGCACGCCGTGCCCGCGTAATCGACTGCCGCCTTGCCGTCGCGCACCTTGTCGTCCGGGCACGTCGCCAGCAGCCACGCCAGCGCGTCGTAAGCGGCGGCGTCCTTCGGATCCAGGCGGATCACCTCCTTGTAGTCGGCGATCGCCTTCGCGTACTCCTTCTTCGCCTGAAACGTCCTGCCGCGGTTGAAGCAGGCGTCCGTATCCTTGTTATCGAGCTTGAGCGTGTCGGAGTAGTCGGCGATCGCCTTGTCGTACTCCTTCTTCGCCCGATAGACGTTGGCGCGGTTGTAGTACCCGGCGGTCCACTGGCGGTCGAGGCGAATCGCCTCGGCGTAATCGGCGAGCGCCTTGTCGTAGTCCTTCTTTTGCTTGTAGACGATGCCGCGCTCGACGTAGCCGAGGGCGTCGCGCGGGCTCAGGCGGATCGACTCGTTAAGGTCCGCCAGGGCCTTGTCGAACTCGCCCTTCTCCGCGTACAGGCTCCCGCGGCTGCGCAGCCAGATCGGGTGCAGCGGCATCAGGCGCAGCGCCTCGTTGAGGTCCTTCAACGCCCGCGCCGGCTCGTCCACCTCCATCCAGGCCCGCGCTCGGTGGGCCAGCGCCACGGCGTCGCCGTCATTCGTGGAGATGCGGTCGCTGAAGTAGTCGATGGCGTCCTCGGGCAGCAGGGCGTTCTGCTTGGGGAACCAGCCGCTGGTCCCGCCGTGGCGCACGAGCAGCCAGCCGTTCTCCTCGCGGACCACCTGATAGGCGATGTCGGTCAATTCGCCGACATAGATTTGCTGGCCGTCCTTGCCGGTGTGGCCGATGCGGACGCCCTCGCTGGTGAGGATGACGGTCGCGCCGGCCCAGGAGTCCTTTTGGGCGTGCGCCGCCGCAGGGCACAGCAGCGCGGCGGCCAGCAGCAAAACGTAGTTGAGCGATGAACGATGCCGGAAACTGGGCATGGATGACCTCGGTGTGTCAGAACGGATCGTGCGCGGGGTATTCAGGTCTGGAGCGAAATCGGCCGGCGGAACCGCGGCGTGCCCGCGGCTCCCCCGACCGATTTAACAACTTCAAATTACTTTCCCTTGGACTTGCCGCCGGACGAGTGCGGTTTCGGCCGCTCGTTCTTGTCCCCGTCCGAAAACTTCGGGAAGGAGTTCTTTGGCGACGAGTCCTTGACGTGGGAGCCGGTCACGCTGCCCCGAGGGCGGTCATTCCCGTCGCCACGCTGCTGGCCCGGCGGGCTGGTAAAGCCGCGGGCGCGCCAGCCGTTGTCCTGCCAGTCTCGCCTTGTGGTGGTCGGGGTCCCAGCCGGTGTGCCGGCCGTTGTCGCGACGCCCGTTGCCGTCGCCGTGCTGCCAGCGGTCATCGTGGCGCCGCCCACTCCGAGCGGTCATGGTCGCGGCGCCAATCGTGGCGGTCCCGGTCGCCGTCGTGGTGCGCCCAATGGCGGTCGTCGTGGCGTCGATGGTCCCAGTCGTGATCGTGGCGCCACGCATGATCGTCATGCCAGCCGTGGTGGTGATTATCCCAGTCATGATGATCGCCATGATGCCAGCCGTCATGATCCCGGTCGTGATGCCAAGCGTGGTCATCATCGCCGCGGCGGCCATCCCACCGGTCGTCGTGACGCCGGCGGTCGTCCCGGTCGCGGAACTGGCCCGCCGCCGGGCGGTTCGGGTCAACTCGGCCCAACTGGTTCGCGGCGGAATTTTGGCCAGGCTGACTTGGTGCGAAGTTGCCGCGCAGGTCGTCAAGCCGCTGCCGCAGCCTGCGCCGGGTCAAAGCCCTGCGAATTCGGCTGCGTGCCGGCGGCTGGATTCGCGGTCGGCCGGAAATCGGTCAGGTCGCGCCGCAAATCGCTTTGGCCGACGCCAGGCGACGCGGCCGAGGTGAACTGGCCGCCCCGGAAATCCGCCAGGTCGCGCCGCAGCTCGTCGCGCAGCATGGACGAATCCTGACCCAATGCCGGCCCGGAGATTGCCAGGAAAAGGGCGAGAGAAACGGGGACGCACAGAAGTTTCATGATCGCTCTCCTTCGGACGGGAGAGTTACGAAAGCTCCGGTCGCGGGCGCGGCAACTGGAAGAAGGGCGAAAACGCTAACAAACTTGAGGGGTTGCCGAAACCTAGCCTAGAAACCGGCACTTGTCAATTCGGCTCGCTACAACTCATTATTTGATCGAAACTTGCGATCAATCCTTGGCGCATTTTGTAACCGTTTACTAATTCTCAGCGTCGCCATCCACGTTCTAACACGGCTTGAACCGGTCGTGCATGACCGACAGTGCGACTGAATTACGAGCCGCGCCGATTACACATTCAAACGATTCTTGTAGGGTGGGTCGAGACCGAGCCGTCAGGCTCGGTCGAGGCCCACCGATTCGCAGTGGTTGTGGTGGGCCTCACCCTCGCCTTAGAGCTCGGGATTCGACCCACCCTACAAGAAGCGTAGGGTGGGTCGAGACCGAGCTGTCAGGCTCGGTCGAGCCCCCACCTATCCACAATCGGTGGGCCTCACCCTCGCCTTAGAGCTCGGGATTCGACCCACCCTACAAGAAGCGTAGGGTGGGTCGAGACCGAGCTGTCAGGCTCGGTCGAGGCCCACCGCACCGGCGGCAGACGTGCAATGATGCCGCGCTCGCATCGCGCTCGGCGCAGGTCTCTGATCCCGCCGCGTCGGACGGTAGATCTCTTCATCGAACCAGTAGCTCACCACACGATCGCGCTGAGCACCCTGTGATTCCCGATCTTCCCAACCGACGCCCAGTAACTCGCGAATGCGGATCCGGCGCGGTCGGAGACCAGCGCAGGGCGCTTCCGGCTACGGCTTCGGGGTTAAGCCTAGAGAGTCAATCGGGGCAAAATTGTGCCGATTGCCGCCGTTATCGATGAAATAACCACTGACGTGGATTCGCCATTTTGAACCCTTTGCGGGACTAAAATCACAAAAATCGGTTTCAAACGACGCGGTATGATCCGCGAGAATCGACGACGTCCCCATAACGTGCCGCAGGGCGTTTTTGGTCCTCCCACCGCATCGTGGTGGTATTGAGCTTCTGGAAAGTCATTACAAATTGCACGCTCTTGGTGTCGGCTGGCAAATCCTTGGCTTTGACCCTTCCCTGAATTCGGAATTGATTGTTCTGTGATTGCGTCCTCGCAACTGCATCGCATAATGTTTGGTTAACCGCGGCTTCGGCAGTGACAGCGAGAAACAGAGCAAAGAAGGTCGCAAGAAAGAGTCGTCCAATGCCGAACATGGTGAACTCCCTCCAGGAAATGGCAACAATCCACCAGTGACACAATTCGGGCCGGAAAGCGTCGCAATCGATTTCAGAACAAACCAGAAAACTGGGTCCGCTACATAGCGCACGTTTGGAAACAGCAAGAAGCGACTTGTACGCTACAAGACGCCTGAGTCGGTATCAACAACAAAAATCATGTCAGAGTTTGTCCGTCCAAGCGAAAAATGAACTGACACCAATTATCCCACTGTTCAATCTTGGCTTGGCGTCCTCGACAGGCAGCGGCGGGAATTAAGAATGACGTTGCCCGCGTTGGCCCGGCGAAGCGCCTGTCCAGAGCCACTGTTCGCCGCGTGCTGATCGATAAGAAAACGTCAGCCAGCCTGGATAATATCTTGGCGATCGCGGATGCGTTGGTGCGCGCGAATTAGCTTTCGCATCCAAAGTCCGAGGACGCTGATCGAGTCGGAAATTCACAAACGAGCCGACCAAATTGTGCAAATGACGCAAGGGACCATGGCCCTCGAAGCGCAGGGTCTGACTGAGCAAGCCGATCTCGATGAACTTCGGAAAATCGCCGCCAGAAAAATCCGGGCACGACCGCGCAAGCATCTGTGGATGAAATGATGCCCAAATTCAAACCCATCCCAGGTGAAACGCCGATCACCGACATCAAAGCAGCCGACGACCACGACTATCAACCGCTTCTTGCCCTGCACCAGCGCTTCACGTCGGCCAAATCGAGCGAAGACAAATAAGTGTCAAGCTCGCCGCTTTCGCGAGTTCATTCCGGACTTCGCCTGACCGTTCCCCGAGCCTGCTCCGCGACTTCCGCGCAAAGACTCGGAGCAGCTGGCCGCCAACGCGTGAATCGTGGCGAGCGGGCAATCCAATCGGTGAAATCCGCGCAATCTGTGGACGCGTTCGCGGGGCAAGTCTTCGAAGTTCCGGCGCAGAAGTTGCCCTGCTCCGGGGATTCGCGTCCATGCTCAGCCCCAGCCACCGGCCGAGAAGGCTGTGAACGCCCCACGCCCGAACCCGAAGCCTTCCGCGACTATTGGATCAGCGTGGAAATCGCCGCCAAGTCCCCCACGATGCGACGATTACTTCTTGTAGAATAGAAATGCATTTGATTTCGCGCTGGCAGGTACGACAATGCGCGCCCGAACAACAGACCTCGTCAAGAAGTTCCAAGGCAACGGTGGCCTGTTTGAGGATTTCACGCATGATCTAGTTCGAGCTGTTGTCCGATATTGCGGAGTTGACCCGTCGAACAATACGGTTGCATGGGATTATCGGTCAAACGTCGCCGACGGTGGCCGCGATCTGGAGATTCGCGTAGGTAACCCGCGAGGGGGCAAGCAGTTCTTCCCACAAAAGCCATCTATTTGGTCGATGAAATCCGGCAATGATGGTATCAGTCCAGGTTCACTCAAGAGCGAAATCCGCGATCACCAAGAGGTAAGAAAACGACTAGCTGCAGGATGGGTTTACGTTTGGTGCACAATTCACCCCGCGAGCATCGACAAACGGGACGAAATGCGAAAGGCTGCCGATGAGATTGCAGCGGAACTCCAGTTCGACCCCAGCTTGATTGAATTTCGTACGCCCGAGGATTTGACTGACCAAACAAACCTATATCCAAACTTGATTCCGGTCCACCTACAAGATGTAGCCTTGGCATTCAAAGATTTGATTCCGCTAGCCCGATGGAAGCAGGAACTTAAGCTTACGGATCAATGGGTGGAATTCGGCGAGCGCACTACTGTAATCCGTCGAGTTATGAAGCATTTCCTCAGTCGCGAGTCGCCAAATGTTTTTCATATCGCCGGCCTTTCGGGGATTGGGAAGACGCGCACCGTTTTTGAAGCATGTCAGGCGAACGAGGAACTGAACGGCGTCTTTTATGTGGAGCGGTTTGAGCAGATAGAACGCGGGGCCCACGATCTGTACCGCTACCTGCAGGAAGACGGACGAAATGTCTACCTCGTCATTGACGAAACTCGGCTCGAACAAATCGACACGATTAAAGGTCGACTCTCCGAATACGCCGATCGCGTCCGCGTCGTGACAATCGGGCCGGCGATTCGGCAAGCACCTGTAGCCCAAGGTGACGTACTCGTCCTTTCTGAGCCAGAAACCGACTCCGGAGTCCTTGAGATCGTTCGGGCGGCTGGCGCAGAGCTTTCGCCAGAGGTGCAGAAGAGTATCGCGTATTGGTCTAGCCAGGATTTGAGCTTGGCATTGCTTTTGGTTCAGGCAAGCAAGGAGATCGCAGAATTTCGCGGCGTGCCGCTAGTGAACATTGACGGGGTTTGGGAACGTCTCATGCGCTTATTCGCCGTTCAGGTCGGCGACCGGAACGTCTTCCGAGAGCGCTATGAAGTCCTGACGACATGCGTCGACGTCGGTGTGGCCGAGGAAGCCATCGGGGAAGTTACCGCACTAGCCACGTTTTTCGGAAAGCACCAAGACGAGGTTTTATCCGCAGCCGAAGTCGCGCACAAGTGCGGGTTGGGGATTAGGACGCGCCGGTTCTTTGAAGCAACTCCGCGAGCGTTGGCCGCCAGATTATTTGAATCGTACGTCTGGCCAAGAATTCGGGACCGCCTCGATGAATTCGGCCGCGCCGTGATCGGTCAATCCGGTCGGCTTGGGAAACGATTTCTGGAGCGGTGCGAAGACTGTGCTAGTCCAGCCCGCGAGGAGGTAATGGCCCGGCTAGGCGATTATTTTCTGAGAGCGCTTCATGGCGCGGACATTAGCGTCCTTGCGTCCCGAGAGGCTTCAAGGCTATTTCAGGAATGGGCTGAATTCGACCCATCACGGGGGTTGGGCTGGCTGCGCCGCGAAGTAGATCGGGCAACACCGGAGCAGTTGCGGGCATTGGACGGCGAGCCCGATCGAAGCGGGGGCTGGCGTGGGCGCCGACAATTGGTCTGGCTTTGCCAGAACCTAGCGAGCTTCGCAGAACATTTTGAAGACTGCGAGGCAATTTTGTTCCGGCTCGCATTGCACGAGACTGAACCTTCGATCGGCAACAACAGCACAATCACGTGGCAAAGTCTGTATTGGCCCGGACTGGGAGGTACGTCGAAGCCGTTCAACGAGCGTCTTCCAATTCTGATTCGTCGCCTCGGCGATGCAACCATTGAACAGATCCCACTGGTTCTTGCCGGCGCAGTTGGTTGTATTGACCATCGAGGGATAGGGCTTCCAATTCCCGCTGCAATTGTCGGTGGTCGGGTTGCTCCGAAGCCCTGGCGGCCAGAAACTTGGGGTCAACTCCACGCACTGCGACTGGCTGCGGCACACGAGATTCTCTTGGCTGTACGGAGGATGAACAAAGAAAGATGGCAGTCCGCCGTCCTATTCCTATCCAAACATGTTCGTATCTTTGGTCATCCAACAGTCCTTCAAGAGCTCAAGCGATCATTTTCTGCATTTAACATCGATGAGTCGCTCCGCCTGAGTCTCCTAGTTCAGCTGGAAAGCTATCTGGATCTGCTCCGTAGCATTCCCCTTAACGAGAATCAGAGGCCGTTGGTACCAATTCTTGAACAATGGGTCAGGGAACTCACGCCCGACGATTTGCCGTCGCGGATGCGCAGCTTGATTGTCCAAAATTATTGGTCGCATCGGGTTGACGAAGACCGACAGGCTCGTTATGACCGTCTCGCGGACGAGCTGATTCAGGCTGAGAACGTTTTTCGCACATCGGGTGAATGGCTCGGTTCACCGGAGGCAAAATCCGCCGGACAGCTTGTTTGGACCATTGGCCGCCGCGACAACGATGGCCGATTGTCTGGCATCATTCAAGAATGGCTCGGGGCAGGCTTGTTCGGGTTAGTTGTCACCAACTACCTAGGCGGATTGGCAGCCAGAAACAATGAGTTACCTTCCGTATGGGCCACGAAGTTGGACGCTGCTGCAGTTTTGCACCCCGAGGTCGTTGCGTCGGTAACGGCGCTGGCGGACGTCAGCGGTCGAGGATTCGAACGTCTGACTGGTCTGGCCGACCGACTTGCTGCACCCGCCTCAAGATTTATGCGTCCTCTGGCGTTTGGCAATTGGCTTCAAGCCCTGACGGAAGCGCAGCGAATCGTGGCCCTTGATGCTCTGAAGCGTCTCGCCGATTCGGGCGATAACGAGGCTACATCGGTCGGGATGGACCTAATCCGTATGTGGGAGCACGTCCACAAAGCGCCAATCGGTCCGGATATGGCCCCTGTCGCGCTATCGTTAGCAAGCAGCCTGCCCGTAGGACTGGGCGATTTTCACGACTGGCACGAGGTGCTGTTGGCACTCTCCTCTTTTTACCCACGTCAGGTCTCAGGGCTAATGACGGACTTCTTGACGACGCCGGGAAACGTTGGCAAATGGTCCGACGGAGAAGTTGTTGCCGTTTTTAGTCGTGCGGCATCTTTTGATCCGGCGGCCGTAATGGAGGTAGTCGGGGCCAGCGTCCTAGATCCGAAACGGCGGACAATTTATGGTGTTGCGGTTATTCACGGCTTGTTCGAGTCAATCGGCGTGAAGCATGTCTCGGAATGGGTCGCCCAACATGGCGAGGATGCGCTGCCATGGCTAGCTCGCCATTTTCAAAGCCCGTACTTGGACAAAGACGGCAGGCCAGCCTTGCCACCATTGACCGAATGGCTGTTCCGCGATCACGAGAACCACCAAAAAGCGTTTGAATGGTTCTGCATGGGTCGCTCAGATCGAGTGTTCAGCGAAGTGGACGTTGACCCAACTCAGAAGCGCACACAAATGCAGCCATTCCTGTCCCATGAGCTGCGCCGGGTACGCGAATGGGCTGAGTATGAGATCAAGATTGAAGAGAATGAGGCCAAGTTCTTCGAAGAATGGAGGGAAGAGGGCGACCGGCGCTAAGTGTCTGTCCCATAAGTGGTGTTTTAGGCGGCTCAGCGAAATCCGAACTCTACATTAGCTTGCTCGGGCTCCAAGCGATTGAGCATCAGCCGGATCATCGCCAAATAAATCATCGCCTCCGACGAACGCACGCTTCGTTCCCGGTCGTGACACAGCCGCCGGCATTTGATCAGCCAGGCAAACGTCCGCTCCGCCGTCCAGCGGATCGGCAACACCACCCAACCCTTCGCCTCCTTCGGCCGCCGCACGATCTCCGGTTCCCAAATAAATAGTGTCAGAGTTTTTTTTGCATGCAACCAACAGCAACGGCAGCCGCAAGATTGATTCACTCAAACCAAGATTGTAGCAACAACTCACGACGCAACCGTCCGGATACGTCACGCTCATCAACCGGCTATGGTTCGCCGCGCCGGCCACTCCACTTCGCTCCTGCAGCGGTTTGCCCTTGGTTTCCGGGGCGAACCAAATGATGATTACGCCGACGAAATAGACCATGCTCAGCAGAGTGCAGGCGGCGGTATGCGTTTGTCATTGCCGGAATCCTGGCGAATTTCCGCTACGGCAAGCTCTGGCGTGATTCATTTTCCAAGATTGCACCGATAAGTGTACTGATGTATAATTCTGGCAGTTTCGAGCGCACAGCGTGCGCGGTTCGCGAGGAGTCGGTCATGTTCGCAGCTTCAAGGCCCGTGTTGTGTCGCCCGGAGGTTCCGCAGGCTAAAGCCGTGCGACTACAGACCGGACGGACAAGCGGACGGACATCCGGACGGACGGACGGGTGGACAAACCGGACAAAGTTTTCGATGTGCTCGAAATCGCGGTGCAATCGGTTGACGATCAAAGGGTTGCGGCAAAAGCAGGTGATCAATTTGAACTCGCGGATGTCCGCTTTTGTCCGGTTTTTCGCCGTGCTGCTGGCGTTCCAAGCGGGCAATTCACTGCACGCGTTCGATCGGCAAGGCGTGCTCGCGGATGAAGGCTTCGCATTCGGGCCGGGTGAAGACGCCCGGCGTGGTGCCGATGGCCCGCACGCAACTGGCGCCAGGGCGCTGGCGTAGCGCAGGCAGTCCTCGGTGCTCAGGTTGTTCAGCATGCCGTAGATGAAGCCCGCGTCGAAGGCGTCGCCGCCGCCGGAGCCATCGACGAAGTCGATCGGGTAGACCCCGGCATGGAATGTGCCCTCATTGTTCACGAGCAGCGACCCATCATGGCCGCCGGAAATGATGGCGGTTTTGACGCCCAAATCGCGAAAGAATTGGGCTTGGCGGCGCGTATCAATTTCGCCGGTGATGAGCCGTGCCTCGTCCGCGTTCGGTTTGAACACATCGGTGAAGGGAAGGACGGGTTTGAGTTGGGCCATGTAGTCGATGCCGGGCGGCGTGACGACATCAAGAAATGTCTTCACGCCTCGGCTGCGCGCATCGCGAAACAGCTTGGCGAGGTCGGTCCCGGTCAACTCCTCCATGAGCAGAAAACCGCCCACGTACAGGATTTTGCAGCCGTTTGGGTTGATGTCGGACGCCCGGAATCCCGCGTTGGCTCCAAACGTGTGGATATAGCGGCGATCCTGCCCAACGACATTGACAATCAACGTCTGGCTCGTGTCCTGGTTGGAGACCGCCTTCAGGGCGGACGTATCGACCTGGGCTTCCCTGAGCATGTCGGCGACGATTCGGCCAAAGAGATCCGCCCCGACCCGGCCGCTGACCGCGCTGCGGACGCCCATTTTGGCCAGATCGACGGCGGTATTGGCCGCGCAGCCGCCCAGCGTGAGCAGCAATCGGTCCGCCATGACCAGTTCGCCTGGGGCGGGCAAATGCGAAATGGGCGTGCAGACATGGTCGGCGACGATAATGCCCGCGCAGAGTACTTCCGAGACTTGTGGAGTAGAATTCATAAGGACCAGGAGTTCGACGCCCGGGGGGCTAGCCATACTGTAGGTAACGAGTGAAACGTGAACAATGCCGAGGAAATTCCCGATGTACTCCTGCCATCCGGTTCCCCGGCGCACTAAATCAGAGATATCGCGCATTCGCGGACATGACGCCGGGAATGCCTTGCCGAGGTTCGAGATGCCCGCTTCGCTGCCCAATCTGTTGCGCCGGTTTCGCCTGGCTGCCTATGGGCGGAAACCCTCGCTGGTGCTGGTCAATGGGCTGGCCGAACAATCGGAATCGTGGTATCGCAATCATCGCTATTGGCGGCGATTCTTCGAAGTGCACATGCCCAATTACCTCGTGTATGACGGCGATGCCATCCATCAGCGGATCAAACAGAAACAACCGATCAGCGTCGACTATCTGGTCGAGCAATTGCATCAGTATCTGACGAAGTTTGTGCAATCGCCGCCCTATCACATGGTCGCCAGCAGCCTGGGCGGCAAAATCACGGTCGAGTTTGCAATCAGATATCCGGAACTCGTGGAGCGAGTCGTCCTGTTGTGTCCATCCGGCATGGGCGACGACGAGCGTCTGCCGATTGTCGCAGGCGTGCGGCGAAATGACATGAAAGCGCTGGTGGAGAGCGTTTTTTATCGGCCGCGCAAACACGCCGATGGCGAAATGATCCGCTTCTACAAGCGGCAATTCCCCAACCGCCGCTGGCGCATCGGCATGCTCAAGACCGTGCAAGACACCAAGGAACACACCGTCCGCTTGAAGATCAAGGACCTGCATCAGCCGACCTTGCTGGTCAGTGGTGAAAACGATCGGATTTGCGATCCGCGAGAAGCCCAGGCGGCCGCGAGGGAACTTCCCTGCGGCCAATTCCTGTTGATTCCCCGCTGCGGCCACGCACCTCAAATTGAGAAAGCCTGGCTGATCAATCGTTTGGTGGTGCATTTCCTGACGCACCCTAGACCCTCGTCTCGACCTCGTCTCAGTCAGCTATTGCTCGGTTCCTCAAAGTAGAAATCAGGATTCCATGAGTTCATCTGATCATTCCCATCCTGAATCCTCCGGCCAAGGATCGCTGAGTGTCGCTTCCGAAGGCCGCTGGTTGATGTTCACCAAGTTCTTGCAACGGGGGCGAGTGATCGCCTCGTTTGCGCCAAGCTCGCGCTCGATGGCGCGGTCATCTTGCGCGACATCAAATTCGAATCGAGTCGCTGCATCGTCGAGTTGGGGGCCGGCACGGGCCCGATTACCGCCGAATTGCTGAAGCGAGCCGGGAAAAACTGCCGCTGCCTGATCATCGAACTCGACCATGATCTATGTCGGCATTTGCGCAAGCGTTTTCCCGCCGCCGACATCGTCGAGGCCGACGCGGCCGATCTGGATCGATTGTTGGATGAACGCGGGATCAAGAAGGTCGACCACATTCTTTCCGGCTTGCCGTTGCCGTCGATCCCCGAAGAGATCCGCGAACGAATTCTCGACGTAAGCGCCCGCCGGCTGACGCCCGAGGGCAGTTTCCGGCAACTGACCATCATGCC
Source organism: uncultured Gemmataceae bacterium (assembly GCA_963815035.1). GTDB lineage: Bacteria > Planctomycetota > Planctomycetia > Gemmatales > Gemmataceae > JBGQCZ01. Next base: position 177,952 of record CAWFFC010000009.1, on the reverse strand, counting down.
GTGGATTTATTACCGCCTTTATCGGCGGTATTTCCAGGATGTGCGCTTCCGTTTCGTGCCCGTGAATCTGCCGCCCGGCGGCGTTTATGTTTGCAACGGTTATCAGGAGCGCGAGGAAAAATGAGCACCGGCTTGCGGCGTGGACAAATTCGCCACGCCGCAAGCGCATTTCTGCGCGCACCATTCATCGCCTTGGCTGCATATCAAATCTAACGACAGAACAACTTCAATCGGGAGCCGATCATGGCCGCCACCCTCTTGCAACGCATTTCGGGAAGCCCGCTCATCCGGCGTATCGCCGATGCCGGCCTCAACCGCTACGCCTTTCACCGCGTCCGGGAACTCGATGAGATGGATGTCACTGCCGCACAGCGCGGCGAATTGCGGCGACTCGTTCGTAATGCTCGCCATACCCGGTTTGGCCGCGATCATCGTTTTTTCGAGGTCGATTCGGTTGGCGATTATCAGAGACGCGTTCCGTTGCGGACCTATGAACAAATGTGGAACGACTATTGGAAAGATGCCTACCCGAGCCTGCAAGGCGTGACCTGGCCGGAATGCGTGCCCTATTATGCCCTTTCCTCGGGAACCACGAGCGGCGCCACGCAAATACATCCCCGTCACGCGGCAGATGGCGAATTCCAATAAGAAGGCCGCCCTCACGAACTTGGCGTACTTTCTCCACGAACATCCCCGCGCCACGATCTTTCAGGGCCGCATCTTCTTTCTCGGCGGCAGCACCGATCTGAAGACCAACTGCGATGGCAGCCTCTATGGCGATTTGAGCGGCATTGCGGCCAGAGAATTGTCGGGTCCGATGCGGCCCTATTTCTTCCCCTCGCCCGATGTCGCCCTGCTTGATAATTGGGAGGAGAAAGTCAAAATCCTCGCCGAGCAATCCGCCAAACTTCCGATCACCGCCATTAGCGGCGTGCCCTCGTGGCTATTAACCCTCTTTGATTACCTCAAAAAGACCACTGGCAAAAAGACGATCGCGGAAATCTGGCCGACATTGCAACTGGTGATTCATGGCGGCGCCATGTTTGATCCGTATCGCCGCGTATTTCGCGAGATCATTGGCAACGATGAGGTGGTCTTTCAGGACACCTATCCATCCTCCGAGGGCTATGTCGCGGTCGAGGACTTGCGTTACCAAATGCTGCGGTTGATTCCGGATCACGGCATCTTCTTCGAGTTCGTTCCGGCGGACGAGTTGAACTCGCCCAAGCCAACCCGGCACACGGTCGCCGATTTCGAACTCGGCGTGAACTATGCGGTCGTTCTGACAACCTGCGCCGGACTTTATTCCTACGTGCTTGGCGACACCATTCGCTTTGAGCGCCGCGATCCGCCTTTGCTGCGTTTCACCGGCCGAACCAAATACTTCCTCTCGGCCTTTGGCGAACATCTCATCAGCGAGGAAATCGAAAAGGCGGTGACCATCGCGGCGGACGCTACCAATGCACTCGTCGTCGATTTTCATGTTGGGCCGGTTTTCCCGACCAGGCCCCATCAGCCGGGCCGGCATCGCTTTTTGATTGAATTTGCCCGCCAACCCGGCGACCTCGCGGCGTTTGCCCAAAAACTTGATGAGGCGTTGCTCGATATCAACAAGGACTACGTTGCGTATCGCGTGGGCTCGATCACGCTCGGGCCGCCGGAAGTGATTCCGGTCCGTTCGGGCGGCTTTGGCGAGTGGATGAAATCGAAAGGCCGCTTCGGCGGGCAAAACAAGTTGCCGCGGATGGACAATAGCGGCAAATTGACCGAGGAAATCTCCGCCTGGATGGGCGTGAAATGACTCCGGCGGGCGGCACGACGGCGAATCATCCGGTATGATTGTCGCGGGATGATTCGCCCTCGGGGAGTTTGCCGGCCATGTCGCTGCCTGCCGCCATCAATGTCCTTCGCTGGCTCGTTTGGGACACGTTTTGCCAATCGCTGGCGTCGCGCATCTTTTGGGTCATGCTTTGCGTCAGCCTGATCGCCATCCTCTTTTGTGCCAGCGTCGGCGTGACCGGCGGAGTGATCGAGGCCGATCCCGGCGAAAAGCCCGAGTTCATTCACAAGGACATGGTCACCGACATTGAAGCCGCCAAGAAGAGCGGCGTCAATTTCATCGAAGGCGACATGACGCTCGGCTTCGGCGCCGTCCATGTACCGCACGCCCGCGGGGCCGAGGATTCGATCCACTTCCTGCAACTGACACTTTCCAGCGGCGTCGCCGGCACGATCGGCATGCTGCTCACTCTGATCTGGACGGCTGGCTTTCTGCCCTCGTTTCTCGAAGCCAACGCCGCCAGCGTCTTGCTCACCAAACCGGTCCCACGCTGGCTGTTGGTGCTGGGAAAATTCGGCAGCATGATCGCGTTCGTCGGCTTGCAGGCGGCGATCTTTGTCGGCGGGACCTGGTTCGCCATCGGCGTGCGCACCGGGATCTGGAACGGGGTCTACCTGCTGTCGATTCCACTGTTGATGATCGAATTCGCGTTCTTTTACAGCGTCTCGGTGCTGCTCGCCGTAACCACGCGCAGCACGATCATCTGCATCATCGGCACGATCTTGTTTTGGCTGATATGCATGGCGGTCAACGCCGGCCGCATCGAAGTCGCCACACAGCCCGACGCCTACCATTTGATTCGTTGGCCGCTCGAAGTCGCCTACTGGGTTCTCCCCAAACCGGTCGATTTTAATCTGATCATGACCAACACGCTTGATGCCAAGAATTACTTCGTGCAGTGGTCGGCGTTGACCGCCATGGAACGCCAGGGCCGCTTCCTGCCGGACATCGCGATCCTGACCTCGCTGCTCTTCGCGGGCGTGGTCGCCACCGTTTCGGCCCGAGGCGTCGGCCGCGTCGACTACTAACTGCGCGGTCGAAAAACCGGACAAAAGCGGACAAATCTCATTGTTGTCGGCGACCTGCTTTTGGCATAAGTCATTGCTTCTGCCCAGTTTGCATTGCGAAATCGCAGCCCGCAAAAAAGTTGTCCGGTTTGTCCGTCCGCATGTCCGTCCGGTTTGTTGTCCGGTCTGTAGCCGCATGGCTTTAGCCTGCGGAAACTCCGGGCCGCACAACGCACACGCCAAAGCGCCGATGGCAATGAAATTGCTTGCGAACATAACCAGTTCCTCCAAAGTGCGCGCACGCTGTGCACCTCTCCAATGGGATATTATACACGCGTACACTTATCCTGCAACTGGGCGCGTTGGCTGACCGAACCAAAAGAAGCAATCCGGTGATGCAATGCCTGCCTCGCACAAAAACATGAATGCCTTGTCTTGGGGCCAAGAAAAAGTCGGCCGCCGGCCCACACGAACCGTGTTTGCATCGATAGAATTCGTTGCGGCTCAGGAATGATGCCGCCGATTCGCGAGCGGATCGGCGGCAGCGGACCAATTCTGTCATAAGGACCAGTCGATGACATCACACGCGGCGTTGCTTCAACGCTACAAGCATTTTCGAGAGATCGGCCCGAAGCTAAGCGATCGTCTTGCCGGGCGGCTAACCCAAAGGGACACTCTCGAAGCCGGCAAAAAGCTTGGCATTGTCAAAAATGGCCAAATCGTCCTCGACACAGAGGACGAAGTCTGTGTGCTGATGGATTATGGCATCCACGATGTCCGGAACAACGGGGTCAACGCCGTCGAACAATACTTGATCGATTCGCCGCCGCCCTTGGGATCCGACGAAAAGACTTGGCTCGAGGCTTTAGGCCACGCCCGATTTATCGTCTTTGTCGTGGAGACCCGCGAAGCCGGCGTGGGAGTCGCCGGCCGCGACTTGCTGCGCGACGAGCCGCTATTCATTTTCGACGTTGGAATGAGTGAAACGGCCGCGCCGGTCTGGTTCTGGTGTGCCGCCTTTTCGCGCCGGAAGGAATCCACATGACAACGGGCGCCGCCCTGCCAATAGGCGTTCTTTCTCCGATGACGCTGTGCGCGGTTTATTTCGAAGCTAAAGGCCGAGTTGAAAGGCCAGGAGTTCGACGGGCTCTCGAAGGAAGCGGCCGGCGTGTTTGCCGCCAGTCTCATTCGTACTTGCTTGCAGTCCGGGGCCGCCGAGCGCGTCCGCTACAATCATCCCGACGTCGCGGCTCGCCCCGCATCCGTGCGGCCCGCCCGTCCCGAGCCGGCATTGATCGGCCGCAACGATCCATGCCCCTGCGGAAGCGGCACGAAGTTCAAACGTTGCTGCGGAGTGCGCAAGAGGTGAGCGATGGAATCGGCCGATTCATTTTTTTAACCACGGCTTTCGTTGTGAAAAAGACGAATTGTCATTGATTTAAGCCCGCGACCAAATCAGGCAAATCAAACGCGGCAACAGATTTGACACATTCAATGGAAGAACCGATTGGATATCGGAGTGCTGATGACTCGTCACCGCTTTCAGATCTTTTGGATTGCTTCGGCTGGTCATCACCCGCGACGCTGCCAAATCGCCTGTGCGTGCCCGCTCATTATCCTAAGGATCCTAAAGCGGTGACCAGTCACCAGCACTCCGATATCCAAGGTCGTTTTCCGATGGCTGCCCGCTCGCAAGGAGAACCGCTTTGCATGTTCGATCGGTGATTCGGCTAGATTCGCAGCGATGAAATCCAACGCAGAAACACTCGCTTCGAAGTGCATTCCGAGCCCAACTGCAAAACCGTTGATCGACGCCCGCGAGTGACAATTCGTCGGGCCATTCGTCATCATCATCTGACGGACGGATGGCCGGGCTGAGTCTTCGAACCCCCGGATTAGACTGAAAGCCGGGGCTTCGAAGACTCAGCCGCGACCACCCGTCACCAGGGTCTCTTCCCGCAAAAGAAAAATCTCCTAAAGCGGTGTCAAGCCACACGCACTCCGAAAGAATTCTTTCGGAGTGCGTGCGGCTCGACACCGCTTTAGGAACCTTGCGGAGCTTTTTGATTGGTCGAGATATTGATCATCGATTTCCAAAAAAATCGACGGGATAGGTGTCAGTTCATTTTAACTCCTGGCATCGTGCGCAATTCGTGAATTGACATCTTTTCCTCGGAGTCACTTGGCGGCGATTAACGTCATTTCCTTGCTTGCGCTGCGGGCTGGATCTTTTGAGACTGTTTTGCTCGGACCTTTGGGACGGAGGCCTATCTACTTCTGTTTCGACCGAACCAGAAACAGCACCGCGTCGCCTTTGAATGATGCCTTGAACTCGCGACGGTGCCGCCTGCGACCATGTTTCCCGGAGTTTCTTTCCCGGTCGCCGGGTTATGCCATTCCACTGAGAAATCCTTGGCCGCTTTCGTCAAATCCACCGTAACGGCGCCGCCGGTCGGGATGTAAATGAGATATTCGTGGCCGCGATTGGCCAGGCAATAGTGGCTGCTGGCCAGATCGTTCGCGGGCGTCATCGCCGCCAGATTCATGCGCTCGGCGAAGCGGCGGGCGTCGCCGAGGTTTCGCCGGACGTCCTCGGCGTTTGCGGGCACCGCTTCCCATACGGATGGATTCTTGTAAGGATCCATCCAGATCGGATTGTGGCCGCGCAAGAAGCTTTTCCAAACCCAGGCGCGATCGCCGCCCACGCCCCAGATGTGATCGGTGTCCAGCAGAATCACCTTTGCCCCGGTGTTGGCGGGCGGATTGCCCTTGTAATCGTCGCGGTCGGGGCTGGGCGAAATCCAGTCGGCGGGGCTCTTGAATAGGCGATCAGTGTCGTCGTCGCCGCCATATCCATCCGATGTCATGCCGACCGGATGCTGCTTCGGTTTCTTCTTCTCATAGTCCTTGATGAAGCGGATCATGCGATACTGCCAGTCGGTCGAGTAGAGGCCGCTCTCGTTAATGATTTCGTAGAGCACATTGTCGAGATCGTTGACGGCGTCGATCACTTTTTTGACGTAGGCATCCTGAATCGCGGTGACGGCGGGAATGGCAAGCGTGTTGATTTCGCGGCCCTTGCCGTCGCCATTCGGGTCGCCATGGACGCCGTTGACATTGTTTCGCGAGTTGAACGGGTGGCCATCGAAGGACGCGAACGACAACTCCCACCCTTCGAAGAGCATGATCGAGACATAAATGCCGCGCTTCCCCGCCGCGGCGACGCGCGCTCGCGCAGGCGCTTGAAAAACTCCGGATCGAACTGCTTCAAATCGAACTTGGGTTTGCCGTCCGCGGCCTTGGCCGGTCCCACGCGCTTCCAGGGATGGACGGCGCAATACTTGACCTGTTTTTGATTGTGCTCGGTCCAGCGCGGCGTCTCCCAGCGCCAGAGCCGGATGAAATTGTGGTGATGCTTTTCCAGGAAACTCAAATAGCCATCGAAATCAAACGCCGGCGGCGGATCGGTCAGGCCGCAGTCTTGCAGCGAACTCCAGGTGTGCGAACCGGTCAGGTAAATGGCCCTGTCGCCGTCGGCGGTGAAGTAACGCGGATTCTTCGGATGGACGCGCAGCGGCCCTTTCGCGGCGGTGGGCTCGGCGGGGCTTATATTCGTCGAGATCAATGCCGCCGCGGACGCCGTCGCCGCCTGACGGAGAAACTGTCGCCGTGAATTTGAGGTCGGCATGCGGAAACCTCCGACAAAATGGACGGCGGCATTGTATGGCTCCTGAAACCTGCTCGCGGGGCGTTGCGTTGACAAAAGCAAGCCACACTCAGTTTCGTAGCCCCACTGCTTGAATCACCGTTGTACACTAATTAGAATTTCATCCTACTTGGGCCGGTTTCCACAATTTCGCGAGAGCACCATGACTGAGTCATCGAAGGGTGAAAACAATTCGACCAAAACAGATGAAGAGGCAGCTGCAAAAATCGGTCCGTCCGTCGGTCAGATTGCGCTCGCACACCCGGATTCCAGCACGACAATTGCCGCGAAGTTGGTTGAAGCATTGCCCGACCTATCGAGCGGTCAGTCGACGAACGAGAATGAAGAATGGGAAGAAGAGACCGTCGAAGAACAAACCGACGAATCTGGCAAGAAAGTTGTTCGAATTCGACGGCGCAGGCGTCAGCCGAAGGCCGACGCCGCCGAACTCCGGCTCAAGGGTCGCCGCGCGTTCTGCAAGCCGATCGCGGATATTGCGCCCAACATGCTGAAAACCATCAAGCTGCGAATTCTTGGACGATATCTCGATTCGCTTCGGGGTTTGGAGGAAGACGACCTCACAGAAATCATCAAGAAAGAGGCCGCAAAGATCGCAGATCGTTCGCGCGTACTTGCCACGGTCCAAACCCCGGACGAGAATTTTGACCGTGAGCAGTTGAAGGACATTATCTTCAGCATCCTCGTGCAAGAGGAGACTTATAGCTGCGAAGAGAACCGCCTTGATGAAAAGGTGATCGAATTCGAGAAGGACTTGGTAAAGCGGTCCAAGTCGTTGGATTTCGACGAACTCAAGAAACAAGATCGTGATCGCTGGCACCGATTTCAAACATATCGGATCGTATTGAATGCAGCCTGGACCAATGACGACCGGATTTCGTCCGACGAGGTGCGCCTGTTGGCGGTTTTGCGCGATCACTTGGACATCTCGCTTGATGAGCACTGGTTAATCAGCGCGACCTTGAAGCGATTCCCGAAAGAGAAATGTGTCCTTCATACGAAGGATGAAATCAACGAGGCGCGGAAAGAACTTCAACGCGAGGCGCTGCTTTGGAGTTGTCGAGATGAAATCAATCAGAATATTGACGTGATCCCTGTCGAGATCGCAACCGTCATTCGCGACAGCAATCGGCAAGAATTGCAACGCACGAATTATCGGCGACTGCTGGTGCACGACAACATCACACTGAGCGACTTGCGAAGCGTTTTGCAAGAACACGGCCTGAATCGATATGGGAACAAACCCGAGCTGATCGAACGCATTGTCGTCAGCAACATCAAGCCTTCCGAGGTTCTGGGTTCATGGGACAAAGAGAAGTTGGCGAACCTCTGCAACAGCTTTTGCCTCAAGTCGTCCGGCGCCAAGGCGGAGTTGATTGAGCGGCTGATCGACTTTTACGACGATTTGACGTTCGAAGAACGTGTTTCAAAGGACCAGCGAGAAGATTGGTACAACAATTTCGAATTGATGGCACGATGCGCGTACGCGGAACTTCGCGCGAAGAAGATCATTACGAAGGATCTTGAAATCGAGCATATGTTCGAGCAGGCCACGGCGTTTTTATTCGAAGTTCGCTTGCATGTCGAATGCGGTCGCAGCAATAAGGAGAACCGCGCGGACGGACGGCTTCCGTTGGAAAACGACCAGACAATTCTTTGGGATTGCAAATCCGTCGAGGGACTGGTCAATCTGCAGGATCACCTCGACGGTCAATTTGACGGCTACCTGCGCAAGGAGCAAGAAAGTGGAAAACAACCATTGGCATTCCTGGTGATTGGGCCGGCATTTACTCCGCAATCTCTCAAACTTGCCTATCAATATAAGGCCCGGACCAATTGGGATATTTGTCTGGTCACCGCGGAAGGCTTGAAACACCTCGCCGACAGGTGGTCAGCAACCGAGCCGCAAAAACCGTTTCCAGTTCGGCTGCTTAACAGAACTGAAATCATTGACAAAGAGCGGGCGGAATTCTTGTTGAGCTTGGCGTAGGCAGCGTGGGGTGGCCGGGGCTGAGTCTTCTTCGAATCCCGGTCTAGTGCGTCCGCAAGCATAAGAATTGGGGTTGGCAGCTGCAAGGTTTAATGGGAAACTTCCTGCATCAAGGAGGTGTCCCATGCACAAGAAGTATATCGTGCGGTTGTCGGAAGAAGAGCGTGTCGTGTGTCACGAGGTCATCAAGAATCTCAAGGGGTCGTCGCAGAAAGCTCGCCGCGCTCAGATCCTGCTCAAGGCCGATGCCGATGGGCCGGCGTGGCCGGACGCCAAGATCGCCGAGACTTACAACTGCCGCGTGCAAACGATCGAGAATGTGCGCAAGCGGCTGGTCACGGAAGGGTTTGAACTGGCTCTGGAAGGCAAGAAGCGTCAGACACCGCCGACGCCTCCCAAGCTCGATGGCGAAGGGGAAGCGAAGCTGATTGCCATGCGGTTGGGCAAGCCGCCAGCCGGTTACGGACACTGGACATTGCAACTGCTGGCCGACGAGTTGGTGGCCTTGGAGGTGGTCGATTCGATCAGTCACGAGACGGTGCGCAAGACGCTAAAAAAAATGGCATGACCAAGCGCAAGATCGAGTATTGGGTGATCCCGCCGGAGCAAGATGGCGAGTTCGTCGCCTGTATGGAAGAAGTGCTCGAAACCTATGCGCAGGCGTACGATCCGCAGCAACCGGTGCGTGTGCATGGACGAGCAGCCGGTCCAGTTGCTCAAGGAAACGCAGATGCCGATCCCGGCAACGAAGGAACACGGCGAGCGTGTCGATTACGAATACGAACGCAACGGCACGGCCAGCATCTTCATGTTCGCCGAACCGCTCTCGGGTTTCCGCCAGGCGACGGCCCGGCCCCGGCGGACCAAGGAAGACTGGGCGCTCGAAGTCGGCCGCGCTGCTGGATGGGCGTTATGCCGGCTGCGCGAAAATAACGCTGGTGTGCGACAACCTCAACACGCACACCAAGGGCGCGTTCTACGAAGCGTTCGAACCAGAGCATTGCCCGCGCGTACGTGCAGCGAATCGATTTCTGCTATACGCCGAAACATGGCAGTTGGCTGAATGTCGCCGAATGCGAGTTGAGCTGCCTGACCAGCCAATGCCTTCGCGGACGCCGAATCGGTGAACTGACCGAACTGCAAAGCGAAATCGCCGCCTGGACCGAAAAGACCAATGCCAAGCAACGCGGTGTCGACTGGCAGTTCAAGATCGAAAACGCCCGCACGAAACTGAAAGCGCCTTTACCCCAAAATCATGAGTTGAGGACGCACTAGCCTGAAATCTGGGGCTTCGAAGACTCTCAACCCGGGCCACCCGCGCCGCAGAGCGAGAAGCCTACATTTTGGCCTGACAAATCGCACTCACCTGCGCTACCAACGGCGTCACGAACTTGGCGAAGGTCAATTCCGGATGCGGTTCGATGTAATCGCCGTTCTTGGCCGACGCCGCGTTTGAAAGCAAGAAACAAGCGCCGTCGTAAATTCGGTCGCGGAGCAGTTTCTCGACAAGAATCGCGTACCGGTCGCGGTACGAGGCGGACTTGAACTCGGGGAAGACTGGGAAATGCGGTTCGAACACCTTAACTGGCGAGCGAGATCGGTCACAGTCGTCCAGAAGCATCAGGTAGCCGAGAAACGGGCGCGATGACGGCCTGAAGGCGCCTTCGCGATAGGCGGCCCAAATGTCGGTCGCGCTGCCGAGCGCTTCCTCGGTTCGATTGTTGAAATTGTTTCCGAATGACGGGCCGACCTGCGACTTGAACTCGATCGCGGCGAGCAGTTCCTTGTTGTGAACGATGGCGAGGTCCCACTTCTTTTCAGCGCGGAAGTTTTTCCAAAAGATCCTAAAGCGGTGACAAGTCACCAGCACTCCGAGATCTGAAAGCTCCGAGCCGCGTGACTCGAACATCGGATGTTGAATTGGCGAGCCAAGGGACAAACGCCTTGGCTCGTTGGTGGAAGTCATGGTGGTCCGGCAAAGCCGGCTCGGCCGAATGGGTCCGTTATTCGCCGGTTCGCGGCCGGATGCACCGCGCCGGACGCTTTATCTCAACAACGCGAATGGCGAAAAGTTCGTGGGCGAATTTTTGAAATCGCAAACTGTGTGGACGCGACGTTCGAACGGCGTGTCCGATGCTTTCGCCGCTTGCTCGCGTCTTGGTTCATTCCTAAATTCACTTCATTCATCCCGCCCACCGCCCGTGGAGAAATCACCTCGTGTCTACCTCCTCCCCGACTTCGGACGCCCCGCGACTGACGCTCACGCACTGGCTGATCATCACCGTCGCGGCGATCGGGTTTCTATTCGACACGTACGAATTGCTGATGACGCCGCTGGTTTTGGCGCCGGCGCTTTCGGAACTGATGCGCTTGCCGCCCAACCATCCCGAGGTGCGGGATTGGGTGGGCTATGTGCTTTGGCTCAGCGCGCTGTGCGGCGGCGTGTTCGGCTTGCTGGGCGGATGGCTGATCGACCGGTTCGGGCGCAAGACGGTGATGATCGGCAGCATTTTTGTCTACTCGCTATCGCCGGTCCTGGCCGGACTTAGCACCAGTCTCGCGATGCTGGTGTTTTTCCGGTGCACCACCTTTGTCGGCGTGTGCGTCGAATTTGTGGCCGCCGTCACCTGGCTATCCGAGTTATTTCCGGACAAGCGGCAGCGCGAACGAGTGGTCGGGTGGACGCAAGCGTTCGCCAGCGTCGGCGGATTGTTCGTGACGCAAGTCAGTATTGGAGTCGGATCGCTGGTCAAGAGTGGCACGCTTCCCGCGTTGCCGGCGGGCGATCCCACCAATCCGGCCTGGCGCTGGACCCTGATGACCGGGTTGATCCCGGCGCTTCCGATCGCCGTGTTGCTGCCGTTTGTTCCGGAATCGGCGGTCTGGTTGGAACGGAAACGGTCGGGCGTCTTGAAGCGGCCGCGCTTCGGCGAACTCTTTGGCGGCGGTTTGCTGCGAACGACCGTGGTCGCCACCGTGCTCAGCGCGTGTGCCTATGCCGCGGCGTTTGGAACCTTGCAGGCGACCGTCGCCCAGGGGGTGCCAGGCCTGCCCGATTTAGCGGGGGCGCGAGCGAAAATGCTGCCTTCCATTAAGGCCAACGCGGTGTTGCAGAAGGATATGGCGACGCTGCCGAAGGATTCGCCGCAGCGGCCGAGAAACTGAAACAATTCAACGAGAATTTGAAACAGATCGGCAAGGTTAACCGCGACGAGATTCAGCCGCGCCGCGAAAGCGTCCAGTTTCACCAGGAACTCGGCGGATTGCTCGGACGAATCTTGCTGGCGATCGGACTGGTATACATCGCCAACAAGAAACTGCTGCTGTGGCTATTCCAGGTGCCGGGCCTTATTATCATTCCCGTCGTCTGGTTCTATGTTTTCCGCCATTATCCTCAGTATTTCGCCTGGGGGGCGTTCCTGGCCGGCGCCTGCATTGTCGCGCAGTTCTCCTATCTCGGCGAGTATCTCCCCAAAGTGTTCCCGGTCCACCTGCGCGGGACCGGTGGCGCGTTCGCCACCAATGTCGGCGGCCGAATGTTCGGCACCGCGGGGGCGTACCTGACCACCGGCATCATTGCTCCCATGATGACGATGGGAACCAATAATTTTGAAAAGGTTGCGCTCGCGGCGGGCGTGACGGGGATTCTGGTCTTCGCGGTGGGCATCGCCTTCACGTTTTTCCTGCCCCAGTCGCCGGTGGAAGGGAAGGCGTGAAAAAGGCGAGCGTCGCAGCGTGAGCGCGACGTGTGTGCATAAATACGTCGCGCTCACGCTGCGACGCTCGCCGGCTATTTTGCGCGAACCCATTTTTCATGCCGCGTGTCGTGGTCGGATATGCGACCCGATATGGCTAAAGTGATTGTCGAACGACCGCGATACGGTTCGAGCTTGCCGACAAAGGGCAAGGGCTACGACCGCGACCGCGTGCGCATCGCCTGGGAGGACCAGCCGAAGCGCGAGCGGATGAAGCTGCGCGGCGGAAACCGGAAGAGACTCAACGAACACCTCGGGCCGCTGCGCCGTTACCTGGAGGGAAAGGTCGGCCAACACTGGGATAAGATTTTCGCCGACGTTTGCCGCTATCTCGATCGCGACTCCGCGGTGCAGGATCATGTTCGCGATCATCTCGAGGATTATGTCGCGACGTGCGTAATTGAGCGAAACGGACGGCTCTACCATGCCAACGGTTATCGCACCGGAGTGCCGTTGTACTCGCTGTATTATGTCTGCCCGCGATCCGGCATTCTGAAGAAAAATCCCAGTCGTCGGCGCTGGCTTCTGGAGAAGCCGCAAGAACTGCAAGTCAAATTCATTGACAATCGCACGGCGCATCGTTTGCAAGGATGGCGCGTGGTACATGATCGAATGGGACACGATGCCCGAACATGTTTGGCATCCGCAACGGCGTACATATTTGGCGGCTGACTACGAGGCTTATTTCGATACGCTTTTGAACAGAGATATTCGACGCTGGCATGCGGTCCGAATCTATGGTCGCCCCATTTACGCGGTCCGCGCAGGCGGGCCAGCAAGCGCGAAGTGCGACAAATTGTGAATTCGTATCCCTACACGAACTTGGTGCGATAAAAAAAGCGAGCGTCGCAACATGCGCGACGCTCGCCATTTGACAAATCATTCCTTACTTGTCGGTTTTCTTTTCGGTCGGCTTCTTCTCCGCGGGCTTTTTCTCTTCCGGTTTCTTCTCCGGCTGAGCGTCAGCACGGGCCGACGGCGACCCGGCCGCTCCTGGACGCGCTTGTCGCGCGGCAACAGCGTCGGATAGTCGGCGATGCGCATGGCGGCGACCGCCATCACTTCGGCGCCCTGGATCAGGTTGGCCTCATTCGCCTTGTCAAACGTGTCGGTCTGAGTGTGGTGGGTCAGCCGATAATCGGTCATATCTTGCTGGCAGGCGAAGCCCGGAACGCCCGCCCGGTCAAACGAGGCGTGATCGGTGCCGTTCATCGAGCGGATGTTGAAATCCGTCAAGCCGACTTCCTTGAGCGCCTCCAATTCTTTTTCCAAGATCGGCTTAATGACGTCGCGGCCCTGAAGATAGAGGCCGTTGACGATGGCGGTGCCGGTGTCGTGGACCGGCGCCATCGAGCACTTGGCGAGTTCATCCTTGTGCCGCTCGCAATAGGCGCCGAGCCATACAAACCCTCCTCCTCGCCGGTGAAGAGGATGAAGCGAATGGTGCGTTTCGGCTTGATGCCGCACTTGGCCAGGATGCGGGCGGTTTCGAGGGTGATGCAGACTGCCGGTGCCGTTGTCGGTGGTGCCCTGAGCCAGGTCCCATGAATCGAGGTGAGCGCCGACGACGACAAACTCGTCGGGTTTTTCGCTGCCGCGGATTTCGCCGACCGTGTTGTAAACGGTGATCGGCCCCGGAACGAATTTGTTGGTGATTTCCAATTCGATGCGGGTCTTGCCGGGCGCCGGCCGACTGGCCAGGCGGTAAAGCAAGGCGTAGTGTTCGTGCGCCACGAACAGGGTCGGGATCTGCTCCTGCGGCGCCGCGCGTTCGCGGCCGCGCCAGCTACCTGTCATCGTGAGCAGCCCCTGCGGCTTGGCGGAATCCTGAAGAATGGCGGCGACACCTTCGCTCTTGAAGAATTCGCCCAGTTCCTGGGCGAATTGCCGGAAGGCGCCGAAATCGCGGTTGCCGCGGAACGGACGTCCGCCCGGCGGTTGGCCGCCCGCCGCGGGATTGCGGCGTGGCGGTTGGGGCGTGCCCGCCGCCACGATGGGCGCCGCATCGCGCGGCCGGCCCCGCAACAGCACGGCGTTCTTGAGTTTGCCCTTGTACTTCTCGAGGTCTTCCCTCTTCGTCGCCTCGAAGATTACGACCTCGCTTAAAACCTTGCCGTTGGTGCCGGGGGTCCAACCCGCCGAAGCCATGATCAAGCGTTGCCCGCCCTCCGGCTCGACGATTCGCGCCGACAGCGTGCCGCGCTCCCAGCCGACGGGAATCTCCCACGGCTCGAGGTGAACATTTTCCAAGCCATACGACTTCATCACTTTGACGCCCCAGTCATTGGCTCGCTTGAGATTGGCCGAACCGGTCAGTCGCGGCCCGATCATATCGCTGAGATAACCGAGATTTTGCATGATTTCGGACTTGGTCTTCGCCTCGGTCATGATTTTTTTGTCGAGTGCCTTGGCGTCCGCCTCGGGAACGGAGGTTAAAGGCGTTTCCGCGAAGAGCGGAACGGCAGTGAAGAATGCCGCAACAAATAGGGCACGGAAAATTGGCCGATGCATGGGTCCCCTCGAATTACAGGTTGTGAGTCGTGAAGTTGCAGGAATAAACCCCGCTGGTACACGCAAGTGACGCTGAATTTACGGGTTGACAGTCGGCCACGCAAGGGGTTCGAGACGGAATGAATGAGGTTTTTGAAAAATGAAAAAGGCGATTGCGGCACCTCCGGATTGTTGCCGGCAGTGCCGCAAACGGCGGCTCGAATCAAAGCCAGCCGCGAAACTACTTCTTCGGGTACGGCGGCACCGGCGGCAGGTCCTTTTCCTTGGTCTTCAGTTCTTCCATGATTTCCTTAATGCCGGCGTTGAGCTGATCGTCGATGCCGGCATACTCGTGAGCTGGGTCGTTGTCGACCACCATGTCAGGATCGACGCCGTGGCCCTCGATGATCCATTTCTTGCCGCCGATGTCGTAGCGTGAGAACTCGGGGCGATTGAGCGTGCCGCCGTCGAGCAGCGGCAGCGACCCGCGAATGCCGACCACCCCGCCCCAGCTTCGTTTCCCGATCAGTTTTCCGAGTTTGTAATACTGGAACTGGTAGGGGAACAGGTCGCCGTCGGAGGCGGAGAATTCGTTCATCAGGCAGACCTTGGGGCCGACGAAGGTCGCGCCCGGCGAGACGGTTGGACTGCTGTTGCGGGCGATTCCGACCATGGCGATCTCGCGCCGCAGCCGCTCGATGATCATGGGCGAGACGTTGCCGCCGCCGTTGCCGCGGACGTCGATGATCAACGCCTTCTTGTTCAATTGCGGATAGTAATACTTGGCGAATTCGTTCAATCCGGGCGGCAGCATGTCGGGGATGTGGATGTAGCCGACCTTGCCGCCGGTGGCCTTATTGACCTTGTCGATGTTGGTCTGAACCCAATCGAAATAACGCAGCTTGGATTCGTCCGCGATCGGAACAACGATGACATTGCGCGAGCCCTTCATTTCCGGTTTGGAATTGACTTTCAGCGTCACCTGTTTGCCGGCGGTGTTGATCAAGTATTCCTGAATGTCGCCGACTTCGTTGGTGGGCTTGCCGTTGACGGCGGTGATGAAATCGCCGGTCTTGACGTTGACGCCGATCTCGGACAGCGGCGAGCGAGTCGCCCGGTCCCAATTCGCGCCGCGAGGATTCGGCCGAGCTTGAAGTATTTCGTGGCGGGGTCGCGCTCCAGGTCGGCGCCGAGCAAGCCCATTTGAATTTTGTGCACTGTGGGCACGTCGCCGCCGCCCACATAGGCATGGCCGATACTCAACTCGGCGATCATTTCGCCGATGATGTACGTTAAATCGGCCCGGTGATGCACATGGTCGACGAGCGGCGCATAGCGATCGTGCACGGCTTTCCAATCGACGCCATGCATGCCGGGATCATAAAAGAAGTCGCGCATCTGCCGCCAGCATTCGTCGAAGATCTGCTTCCACTCGGCGTGGCGGTCGAGCGTGACTTCGAGTCCGGAAAGGTTCAAATTCGTGAAGTTGATCGGTCCCTTGGGCAGATCGACGATGCCATAGTTGTCGCCGATTCGAGCCATCATTTTCTTTTGATCGTGCGAAATCTCGTACGACACAACGTTGCCGAGGGACGTTTCCTTCTTGGCGCCGACGTCAAAGAGAAACAGGCCGCCGGAACGGAAATAATAGACCGTGCTCCCCACCGATGACAGACCGCCGTAATTTGACGCCGGCACCGGCAGTTGAATGACGCGATCGTTCAAGACCGTCGGTATCGATTTTGACCGAAACCGGTCCATGACGAACCAGACGCCGCGGCTTCGAATTCACTTCGTCGTCATTCGGCTCAAACGGATTGTGAGTCTCTTTTTGCAACGTGACCAGGTAGACCCGCTCCATGTTCGAATAGGTGAAATTGAATTCGGTCTGTCCGTAGGTCGGGTTGAAATCGCGAGCCGACACGAAGAACAGATACTTGCCGTCGCCGCTGAAAGCCGGGTTGCCGGCGGCGTACCAGCCGTCGGTGACCGGGAACGACTTCTTCTGATCGAGCGAATAAACCCAGATCTTACCGACCGATCGCGATTCCGGGGCCGAATACGCGACCCACTTTGAATCCGGCGACCAGGCGAAATCCCGCAATTCGAACACTTTCGATTGAGTGATCAAGGTCACCCGCTTGGTATCGACATCAATGAACTGCAGCCGCTGCTTGCGATCGCTCCAGAGGATCTTTTTGCCGTCAGGCGACCATTGGAACGCGTACTTGTAGCAATCGCCGCCGCTGGTCAGCGGTTTGGAGACTTCGCTGCCGTCCTGGGGCTCAGATGGATTTCGTCCTCGCCGGTGGCATCAGAAATGAATGCGATGGACTTACCGTCGGGCGACCATTCGGGATCGCGGTCGTGCACGGCCGGCGTGGCGTCAGGTTGCGCGTCGGCCCCTGTGGGCGGGCACGGTGAAGATGTCGCCGCGGGCCGAGAAGACGCCCGCTTGCCGTCGGGCGATACGCCGAAACCGCCGATGCTCTTGCGGACGTCGCAGCGTGCGCGGCCGGCAGCCGCGAAATCGTCGACAATTCGCACCGGCACCTTGGCGGTTTTTTCGGTGGCCAGTTCGAACTTGTAAATCCAGCCGCCATTTTCGAAAACAATGGCCTTGTCGCCCAGGCACGGGAATTTGCAGTCGAAGTCGGTGAAGCGAGTCAGTTGCTTGACATCTTTGGTTTTGGTGTCGTACGTAAAGATTGAATCGTTTATCGCTCGTCGCGGTCGGAGAGGAAATAGATGCGGTCGCCGGCCCACATCGGGAATAATGTCGCCGGCGGGGTCGGAGCGGTGGGCTCCGCTCTTCTTGGTGTGGAAATCGTGAATCCAAATGTCGTCGGCCATGCCGCCGCGGTAGCGCTTCCAAGTGCGGAATTCGCGGAACACCCGGTTATAAACCAGCTTCGAGTCATCGGGCGAGTACGAGCCGAAGCCGCCTCGGGGCAGTGGCAGTTCCTGGGGCAGGCCGCCTTCGATGCGGACGGTATAAAGCGAGCCGATGAAATCGTTGAATGAGTGCATGCGCGAGCGGAACAGAATCGTCTTGCTGTCGTGTTTCCAGCCGATGACGAGGTTATTCGGCCCCATGCGGTCGCCGATGTCGTCGCGGCCGAGCGTGGCGGTGTAGGTCAGGCGTTTGGGAACTCCGCCTTCGGCCGGCATCACGTAAACTTCGGTGTTTCCGTCATATTGGCCGGTGAACGCGAGCCATTTGCCGTCCGGACTCAGGCGGGGAAACATTTCGAAGCCTTCATGGCTGGTGAGCTTTCGTGCGAGCCCGCCGGTGGACGCGACCGTGTACAGGTCGCCGGCGTGAGTAAAGACGATCTGGTCGCCGTGGATCGTGGGAAAACGGAGCAGGCGGGCCTCTTCCTGAGCCGCGCGGCCAAAGCGGTCAAAAGGAAGCACAGGCCACTGAGGGCCGCCGACATTCGCATAATTACCTCGCTAATTCAAAACTGAGCATCGAGCGTATGAAGATGTCTTGCATAATTCGGCGCAAAAATCAATCCAGCCGAATCGACGCGGAAATGCCGCAGTTCTTGCCCAGGTCCTTCTCGTTCTGAATCCTGCAGAAAACGAAATTTGTTGGCTCCACGGCGACTAATTGCGATTTGCCGGTTGGCAAACGGACCGGTGTGCGGCGCAGGCGGCCGCACAGACTGTTCCGATTCGCTCAGGTTTTCACGCGAGTATTTGTGCGAGCGAACTCGCTCGCTCTGCGAGTATGCCTGAAAACCAGGCCTGGATGCCGTATTTCGATTTCGGTCGCGGCTTGGCATATGGCTTGCAAATGGGGTCGCCCGATTACCTTTTTAAGCCGGAGTTGCCCCATGGCTCGACCAAGAACTTGGCTCGCCGTTTTTCTGTTTGCCTTGCTGGCTTGTGGCGTGGCTGCCGCGGTTCGTCCGCTGGCAACGGCGCGTTCGGTTCACAACCGTCCACCCGCGAATCAACGGGCACTCGACGCGGCGCGCAGATAAATCGATTGAATCGGTCGTAGCGAACGTAGTGAAACTGCGACACAGGGCCGGACGTCCACCCGAGCCGAATGCCACCGGTTCGGGCGAATTCCGTAAATCGGACCCACGCTTCAGATTCCGCTGCAAATCGATGTTCTACCCGCTATACTTCAAAGAGATTTTCTTCCATTCGGAATTGGACCATTCTGGTTGGGCGCGTTTATGCCTGCGCAGCTTGTCGCCTTGACGGATGGTCCGAACATCCTGCTGGACAAACCAATTCTCCTGCTGGGCCGCCACCCGGAAGCGGACATCCAGTTGAATTCGCGCAAGGTTTCGCGGCGACACTGCTGCATCGCGCAGGTCAACACCTATCTGGTGGTCCGTGACCTTGGCAGCACGAATGGAATTCGCATCAACGGCGTCCGCGTGCTCGAGGGCAAACTGAAGCCCGGCGATGAATTGACGATTGGCAATTTTCGTTACCAAGTGACCTGGGATGATCGACCGGCGACCGCCCCGATTCCAGCGAAGGAAGCGACGCGGCTGGACCAGGGTTCGCCGAAATTCGCGACGCTTAAGCGGCAAGGCGTGCCGACCGCGCCGCCGCTGACCGACAGCGATGAGGACGAGTTGCTGGAATCGTGCGACGAGCCGATTCCGCTCAATAGCGCTGCGCAAATGCCGCCGTCATCCGGCGTCAAATTTCCAGACAGTGTGAATCTGGCGAACGATTCCAAGCAGGGGTCCTGATTCGATTCAGGTCGCGAATTGGCGATCGCCGGCATCGCCGAGCCCCGGCACAATATAGCCCTTGTCATTCAAATGACGGTCCAGCGCCGCGAGGTGCAGCGGCACGTTTGGGAATTGCTTGCGCAGGCGTTTCACGCCTTCCGGCGCGGCAATGAGGCCGAGGAATTTGATTCTGGGCACGTTGCGCCGGGCGAGAATTTCAATCACCGCCGAGGCCGAACCGCCGGTCGCCAGCATCGGGTCGAGCACGATCGCTTGATCGAGCGACAAGTTCGTTGGCAATTTGTTGTAATACTCGACCGGTTCGAGTGACTCGTGATCGCGGTAGAGGCCGAGATGCCAGACTTGCGCGGTCGGAATCAGTTGCAGGATCGCATCCGCCATGCCGAGACCGGCGCGCAGGATGGGAAACAGCGCGACGCGTTCGGAAACGACGTGTCCAGGGCAATCCGAAATCGGCGTCGCGACGGAGACGGCTTCAAGGCGCAGATCGGCGCTGGCTTCGAAAAACAGCAGCCGGGCCAGGTCGGCGACCAATTCGCGGAATTCCTTCGGCGTCGTGCCGCGATCCCGCAGTTTGGTGACTTTGTCACGGATCAGCGGATGCCGCGATACGAACACCTGATCGGACATGTTGCACCTCGTGCCGCCTATTTCAGCAGGCGGCTGTCGAATGGCATCGGCAACAGGTTTTTCAATTCGTAGCGGCCGGTTTCGCGGGTCAGATCTCCGAGAATCACTTCAAGATTGCCGCCGAATTCCCACAGCAGTTGCCGGCAGGCGCCGCAGGGCGGAGTCGGCTCGCTCGTATCCGCGACGATCGCAATGCGCGTGAACGATCTCGCGCCGTCGGAAATCGCCTTGAACAGGGCGACCCGCTCGGCGCAAACGGTCAAGCCGAAGGTCGCGTTCTCGATATTGCATCCGGCGAACACTCGGCCATCATCGGCTTCCAACGCGGCGCCCACCTGGAATCCCGAGTAGGGAGCGAAGGCGTGGAGCCGCGCCGCCCGGGCCAATTCAAGCAACCGCTCGATTGAGTTCACGAAATGACCTCGCGAATCAATGGCGGTATCCGCGGCGGTGCGTCGTCGATTCGAACCGCGCCGCGAGCAAGCTGGGCCGCCTCCCGCATTCGATCGTCGTCGCGGCCGATCAGTTCGACAACCGTTTGACCGACTTTCACATGTTCGCCGATGCGGGCCCGCAGCACGACCCCCACGCCGGGATCGACTTTGTCTTCGATTCGATCGCGGCCGGCGCCCAGACGCATCGCGGCCCGGCCGATCGCCTCCGCCTTCATTTCAGAAATGAATCCCGCGCACTCCGCCGGCACATAGTGGCGTTTGGGGGCAAGTGCGAGAAGCTTGTAATCGTCGGCGACGTGCGGATCGCCGCCTTGATTCGAAACCATTTGGCGAAATCTCTCCAGCGCCTGGCCGGAAGAGAGCGTGTCGCGGACTTTGGCTCGAGCATTCTCCAAGTCGTTGCTGATTCCCGCGAGGTGGACCATGTGTGCGGCTAATTCCAGGGATAGGTCGCGCAATTCTCGAGGTCCGCGGCCCTTGAGCGTCTCGAGACACTCGATGACTTCGAGGGCATTCCCGGCGACATGCCCGAGCGGCCAGTCCATCGAAGTGAGCAATGCTCGAGTGCGCACACCTTGGGATTTGCCGATTTCCACCATCGTTTCCGCGAGTTTCCGGGCGTCGTCGATTTTCTTCATGAACGCGCCGTCGCCGAACTTGACATCCAGGACCAGCGACTGGATCCCCTCCGCCAACTTCTTGCTCATGATCGAGGCGGAAATCAGCGGAATGCTTTCGACGGTGGCGGTGGCATCGCGTAGCGCGTAGAGTTTGCGATCGGCGGGCACAAGTTCGGCGGTTTGTCCGATCATGGCGACGCCGATCGATCGCAGCGCCGATTTCAATTCGTCGGGCGTCAGGTTGACGCGAAAGCCGGGAATCGATTCGAGTTTGTCGAGGGTGCCGCCGGTGTGGCCAAGTCCGCGGCCCGACATCATCGGCACGATGGCGCCGCAGGCGGCGACGAGCGGGGCGAGCACCAGCGAAGTGGAATCGCCGACGCCGCCGGTGCTGTGCTTATCGACTTTCGAGCCGGGAATATCGGTAAGATCGAGTGTCGGGCCCGAGCGGGTCATGGCGGCGGTGAGCGTTGCGGTTTCTTCCGGCGACATGCCACGCAGCCAGATCGCCATCAGCAACGCCGAAAGTTGATAGTCGGGCCAGGTCTCGTCGGTCGCGGCGGCGACGAAGGCTTCGAGCTCGCCGGCATCGAGCGCCTGCCCGTCACGCTTGTTGCGAATGATATCGATCGCTTGCATGGGCAATTCTCCGCGACGGGCCATAGCCTGTATCATCGCCTCATGCTTTCGGCCGGTCAAGAACAGGCACACCGAATAGAGTATCCGCAGCGCCGATTTCCCGTTCGAGCTGGATCGTGCCATGAAAGCTATTTCGTTCCAAGCACCAAACAAATTGCCTGCATCGATGTCCCTCAGGCGAGCAAGCCCGCTCCCGGCGAAGCATTGGTTCGCGTGCATCGCGTCGGCATTTGCGGCACCGACATTAGCGGCTATCTCGGCAAAATGCCGCTCTTTAGTTATCCGCGAATTCCCGGGCATGAGCTTGGCGTGGAGGTGTTGGCGGTCGGCGATGGCGTTGCCAACGTGCAACCCGGCGATCGCTGCTCGGTCGAGCCGTATATCAACGATCCGAACAGTTACGCCAGCCGGCGCGGGCGGCCCAATTGCTGCGAGCGGCTGGAAGTGCTCGGCGTACATCGCGACGGCGGTTTACGCCGCGAAATCGTCCTTCCCTCTCGGAAATTGCATTCGTCGCAGAAACTTTCGTTCGAACAATTGGCCCTGGTGGAAACGCTCGCAATCGGCTGTCACGCCGTCTGGCGGGGCGGGCTGACGGCGGATGACACGACATTGATCGTTGGCGCGGGACCGATCGGCCTGGCGACTCTTGAGTTTGTGAAACTCGCTGGATCAAACGTCATCATGATGGACATGAACGAATCGCGATTGGAATTCTGCCGCAAAGCGATGGGCGTCCGCCAAACGCTGCGGCCGACGGCGAATGTGATCGACGATCTTCGCGAATTGACCAGCGGCCATTTGCCCGATGTGGTGTTCGATGCCACGGGCAACGCCGAGTCGATGTCGGCGGCTTTCGGCTACGTCGCCCAGGCCGGGCGACTGGTTTTTGTCGGCATCACTTCGGATGAGGTGCACTTCAAGCACGCGACCTTCCACAAATGCGAGGGCACGCTCTTGTGCACGCGCAACGCCCTGCCGCAGGATTTCACGCGAATTATCCAATTGATCGAGGCGGGGAAAATCGACACCGACCCCTGGATCACCCACCGCGTCGGCTTCGGCGACCTGATCGATGCATTCCCCTCCTTCACTCGCCCGGAGACCGGCGTCATCAAGGCGATGGTCGCCGTGGAGTGACTGGGGCTTGTCTTCTTTGAATGTGTCTTCTTAGAAACCTGCGGTTTCCTGCTTGGAAAACTCTAAGCGGACAGATCTCACTGGCGCACCACCCCCAAATCTGTCTTCTTAGAAATGTTCAGTCAACTTACTTGACATTGAGGCGGCGCACCCAAGGCTTTGAAAAAGCCGCGTCCGGGGTGCGCGCGGAAATGGTGGCATCACGGCCTGGGAAGCTTCTGGTCGACCGAATTCGCCGAGCGAAACACCGCTGGCGCGATTTCGTTCTTGCGTCTCGGGTTCTTGGATATAATAATGGCTTCGCATTCGGACCAAGTTCGTTCAGAACGATCCGGCCAATTCAGTCAAGCATGGAGCCTGCCATGCGAATCGAGTGCCCGCATTGTCATAACGGCATCGAGGTCGTTCTCCAGTCGCCTTCGGAGTTGGTGAGCTGCCCGGAGTGCGGCAGTAGCTTTTCGTTGTTGGATCCAAACCGGACCGCGTCGTACCGCGAAGCCGAAACCAAACTCGTGGGGCGATTTCGACTGATCGATCGCGTAGGGGCTGGGGCGTTTGGCGAAGTCTGGAAAGCACATGATTCGCAATTCGATCGCGATGTCGCTCTCAAATTACCACGCAAGGAGTCACTCACGGATGCGGAAGTCGAGCGATTCCTGCGTGAGGCGAGAGTCGCGGCCCAGCTTCAGCATCCCAATGTCGTTCATCTCTATGACGCCGCTCAGGCTGATGGATTGGTCTACATCGTCAGCGAATTCATTGAGGGGATGAATCTCACCGAGTGGACTGCGGTGAATCAACCTGATCCTAAGCGTATCGCGACGCTGTGCGCCGAATTGGCGGACGCACTCCGTCATGCGCACGAGGCAGGCGTTGTGCACCGGGATCTGAAGCCGGCCAATGTTTTGATGGATATCGAGGGCCGGCCGCATCTGACTGATTTCGGACTCGCCAAGCGCGACGGCGCCGAAATCACGGTCACCATCGATGGCCACATCCTTGGCACGCCGGCATACATGTCGCCCGAGCAGGCGCGCGGCGATGCCCACGACGCCGATCGTCGCAGCGATGTCTATTCGCTTGGCGTGATCCTTTTCGAAATGCTCGCGGGCGAACGACCGTTTCGCGGCTCCTCCAAAATGATGCTGATTCAGCAAGTGTTGCACAGCGAGGCGCCGAGTCCGCGCAAATTCAAGAAAACCGTTCCGAAGGATCTGGAAACGATCTGCCTGAAAGCATTGGAAAAATCGCCGCAACGACGCTATCAGACGGCGAAGGAAATGGCGGATGAACTACGCCGCTTCGCCGACGGCAGACCGATCCTCACGCGGCGAATCACCTGGGCGGAACGCAGCTGGCGTTGGTCGAGACGAAATCCAACAGTGGCGACGCTCAGCGCGACCGCCGCCGCATTGTTCGTGCTTGTTGGCGTGCTCGCATGGATCAACTTGGCGAAGGCCGAACCGGGTCCAAAGCCCCGCAAGGTGAGATTCACGACCAATCCCGAAGGGGCCAAGGTGGTGTTCGTGCCGATCAATATTGACACCGGCGAACCGATTCCCGAAGAGGCGGTGCGTCCCAAAGCCGTGACGCCCTTGACGGCCAAGCTGAAGCCAGGGAGATATTTGGTGGTGGCGGTGATTGAGGGTTATGGGTTCCACGAGGTCTATCGCACGGTGCCGGCGGTTGGCGATGAAAATCAGAGCGGCCGTTACCGCCACCAGTCGTGGCAGATGGAAAACGATGTCGTCCATTTGCCGCCGATCGAAAAAATACCGGCAACTGCCGAGGCGACAGCCGGTATGTGCCGATTTTCCGGCGGCCAATTCGACGCGGGCGACGACGCCGTGCCCGGTTCGCCAAGAATCCGGGTCAAAACTGTACCCTTCTGGCTCGCCTCCAGCGAGGTGACAGTGGGTGATTTCAAGAATGCAGGAGTCAATCTGTCGAGCGCCCTGCAAAATAGCGGGGCTCCGCTTGGTGATCTCGATCCTGTAACCTATGTCGATTATTCGCGCACACTGGAGTACGCAGAAAAAGTCGGTTCGCGATTGCCCACCCAATACGAGTTCGAATTTGCCGCCACGGATGGCGGGCGACAGAACTTTCCGTGGGGAGATGATCAAACGAAGATCAAAGGATGGCCAATTGGCCCCATTCGAACGCCGGACTTCGACAAAACCAACACAGATCCGCCGGTCTACGGTCTCTATTCGGGCGCGGTCGAATCGACCGACTCCCGTCAAGATCTCACGGCCATCGAAATCCCAGGTGGATTCCCCGAGCCGCTCCGCGACCAAATTCGCCATGGGCGAGTTGTTCGCGGAGGGCCCTATTCCGTCGCCGACAGAAAGTTCCGTCTTGTGCCGGCAGAACTTACCGCCAAATACCGGGCCGCCTTCGGCAACGAGGGAAGCGAATTACCGGGCTTGGGATTTCGATGCGCTCGCAGCATGGAGCCGCGATATTACAAGTCATTGGCGGGACGACAATAACGGCAGTGGCGCAATCACTTCCGTTGGTGCTCATTGGCGTGAAAGAAATCACGTAGGCGATCCGACCATCGTCATTGACCTTCAGTACATGATGAAGATTCTCATACCCCGCATCATCTGGGTTGCGATGAGTGCAGAGGACGCTCGCCTCAATCGCATTTCCCGGGTCATCTTTGAGTTCTTGCCCCAATCTGATTGTTCTGTGGGCGTCTGGAATGTATGTGCTTGCGATTCCTGTCTGGATATCTGATCACCGTGCCGTTTGGCAATTTGCTGTCGTCGTCCGAAAGATTGAATTCGGCAACTAAGAAGAAGCGCCAGGTGCCGCCATCGTTCCGCACTTTCAGTGCCAACCTTTTTTCTTTTGGTTGCACACCGATGTATGGCTCATTTGGAAGGACGTACCGACTCAATTTCGTTTTAGAGCCCGGCGCAAGATGCCGCCGTTCGGAACTGGATTCGCGGATCGAATCGCGGAATTTGTAGAATCGAATCTTATGGGATCAAGGCAATGGCAGTCACTTCCAAGATTATGGTAGCCCGAACTTACCCAATTGTAACCGCACTGCATCTGATTCTGGTCGCAATGGATGCAGTAATAGTAATAGACATTGGCAACTTGGCTCATCAGTTTAAGTGGACAATAATAGTAACCATTTTGAGCTTTAATCGGCGAAGTCATTCCAACGAGCGCGACCAGCGAGAGTTGTGCCAGTATGAGACTGCTACGGGCCATAACTATGCCTCCAGTCGGTTAGAGACGATTCGGACGGGTTCGTCTTGCTACTTCAACACACCACAAAACTTATCCGGCCGCTCAACCAAGGCAATAAGACTGGACGATATTTTGATTTAGTCACAGAGAGTACAGTCGCACGCGGTGAGAACTGCCATGCAGTTATGTCGCGACCCGAGTATTATTGATCAATCTGGCTTTCCCGCCGTGCCCAAGGCGATTTCGGCCTCCGCGCAGGAAGTCGGCCAGTTCTTTTTGATAGATGGCGCTGAGCGCGGCACGGTGTTGATCGTGCCATTTGGCGGCTCGGTCGAAGCAGTCGCGGGCTTTGGCGGCGTCGCCGAGGCGGGCGTGGCACATGGCCAGGAAATAGAGGTTGAACGCCGCGTGCTGGTCCTTGTCGAGGGTCAGGCATCGTTCGAGCGTCGTCCGGGCTTCCGGGTACATGCCATTGCGAAATTGAACGACGCCGAGCGTATTGAGAAAGATCGGGTCGGCGGGGTTCTGCTGTAACGCTCGCTGAATCAATTCGAGCGCCGCTTTGGGGTCCTGTTTGTCTTTTGGCCCGTTGACCATTTGCCAGGCGAGGTCGTTCATTTGTTTCGGATCGGTCGGATTGAGTGCCAGGGCCATGGCCCGGTCGGCTCGGGCCTCGGTCTGCCGGCCAAGGGCCTGATCGCTTGCGGCGCGCAATTGGTACGATCCGGCATGGTTTGGATACCGCTGAATCACTTTTGAAAAATCAGCGATGGCCTGCTCGTGCCGTCCGAGGCGCTGATAGGCCTGGGCGCGGGCAAAGAGCATGATCGGTTGATCGGGCCATTGTTTCAGCACGAAATCGGAGTCCGCGATGGTCTCTTTCCATAGGCCAAGTTGCACGGTAGCGCAGGCGCGATTCTGAACGCGCGACGGTCATTCCCGGGCTCAGGGCGACGGCGAGCGAGAACTCGCGATAGGCGTTGGGCAATGCAAGCGGGTTCTTGCCCTCCAGAAACGACTCGCCGAGTTGATTGTGTGCTTCGGCGTCGAACGGGTTGAACGCGAGAGAGAGGATCGCGGACGCGCGCTCGTGGGCGGCCATTTTCGCGCGGTCCACCACAAGATCGGCGCCGACCAACTCGAAATCGATTGGCGATCGTTCCGCCGCGGGCCGCCGGTGGAAGCTCCGACCAATCCCAATCCAAGTCCATTTCTTTGAGTTCGGCGCGAATTTGGCGAAGGTTCCAGACATGCAGCGCCGAGTCATTTTCGTCTCGGGCGACCAATCGCGACCCATCCTCGGTAAAGGCGACCGGCTCATAACCCACCGGTTCGGGTCCGGCCAGCGTCGCAATGGTCCGGCCGGAGGGGACTTCAAAGAGCGTCACAAATCCGGGCTTGGAACAGGCGGCGACCATCCGCGAATCCGGACTGAAGCAGCGCCGCGGAGCGGCTTGGCCTCGCGCCAGTCGGAGGCGTCCCAGGTCCGGTCGTTCACTTGCAGCCAGCGGCCATCGGGGCTGAACGCAGCCGCATAGGCGCTGGGGAGCGGCAAATCCGCGACCTTTCGGCCGCTGGCCGTTTCCCAAACTCGAACTCCCGAGGACTGTTCGTTCAAGGTCCACCACGAGCAGGTGACGGCAAACTTTCCGTCCGGGCTCACGGCGGCGATGCGAACATCGAATTGCGGTCCCAGGCGGATCGAATTCCCCGGCCGATCGAGGTCATGGACGATGGCGCCGCTGCTGACGGGCATGACCACGATTCGCCCGCCGCGGCTGACCGCCGGGACTCCGGTGCAGGAGCCGTTGGACACCAAGCGCTTGGGCGGGCCGACAACCGGCTGTCCCCGGTCGTTCCGGGCGCGGCGGACCGGCCAAGAAAACAGATCGCCGCGATATTCCGAGACAAACCCCGACTTGCGATTCGCGAATGACCACGATCCCAACCTGGTTTCCGAGGGCGAGCCGAAAAGCCAATTTCGGCCGCTCGCCAGATCGAAGCCAATCAACTGCTGGTGCTTCGAGTCGAGGACGGTGGAAAGGGCAAATCGGCCATCGGGGCCGATGACATTGCTCTTGCTCAAGGCGACGCCGGAGTCTCCGATCGGAGATCGCAGGGACTGCAGTTCGCCGCCATTTGCCAGGCGCCAGAGCCTGATTTTGTGTCCTTCTCTTGGGGCGACCACGAGGCGGTCGTCGGGACTGAATTGAAAACCGAATCCGACCGGCATTGCCAGCAGCAAATGCCCGCTGTTGGCGTCCCAGAATTGGCCCGCGCCGGACCAGTCCGTGGCAAACAGCCGATCGCCGGCGTGATTGAATCCGAAGGTAATCCCGAACACTTTGCGGGGGGAGACCCACGGTCGCATCACTTCGAGCCCGGTTTCCGGATCCCGCAATTCGATCCGGTTGGCGATACTGACGGCGAGCATGCGACGGCGCGGATGCCAGGCGGCGAACTGGGCGACGAAGGCGCCGGACCAGGTGCGAACCACGTGACCGGTTTGGGCATTCAAAATCGCGACGACGCCGCCGCAAGCGGCGACGCGCTCGCCGGAAGGATCGTAGCTCAGGTGCCCGCACGATCCGGGAACCAGTTGCCGCCAGTGTCGTTGTCCGTCGTTGAGCCGATAGGCGGAAACGCTGCCGTCGAGATGGGCAACGGCGATTTCGGTCGATTGCGGATTGAATGCGAAGCCCGACTCGTAAATGCCGCCCGGATGGTCCCGGATGACAAATTCCCCGGTTTCCAAATCGCGAACGCAAAAGGCGGCGGCGTTCGCGACTTGGCTGACGGCGCTGCCATAGGCCAAATATCGTCCGTTTGGGCTCAGCCACAGTCCGCCACGGGTGGGCGGCCAACCGCCTCGAAGTGCCGAATAATCTCTTCGCCGGACGGGTCCTTACGGCAAACGTCGATCGCTCCCGACTTGCTCACCCGGACATATCGCGAAAGCGATTCGTCGAATCGCAGGGCGTATGTGTCGTCGCGATAGGCGTCCCATTCGTCGGCGATCTCGAAATCGGGCAGGGTGAGCGCCGCGGCGGCGATGTCGCGCAATTCCGGCGTCACTTTGATCTTGGCGGCTTCGCGAATGGCCGCCAACGCGTTGAAGCGTTGGCCGACGCGGCGGCTGACCACCTCGGCCCGGGCCCGATCGACATACGATTGCCAGAGTTTTTCTTTTTGGTCGCGCTCGGCGTCGTGGGCCCGCGAGATTGTCGGACGCCGTCTTCAATGCGCGCGAGACGCGGACATTGCTGATCGCCTGCAGCACGGCGACCGCGACCAGCAAGAGCACCACCGCCGTCAGCAGCGCGGCGACCACCGGGTTGCGCCGCCGCCAACGCCAAAACTGCTCGATCAATGTCGTCCGGCGCGCCCGGATGGGGCGATCGGCCAGGAAACGACGCACGTCTTCGGCCAAGGCGTCGGCGTCGGCATAGCGCTCGGCGGGATCCTTCGCCAGGCATTTTCGAATGATCGTGTCCAGGTCGCGAGGAATCCGGCGATCGATCCGCGACAGGGGCGGCGGCGAATCGTGCAACACCTGCTCGATCAGCTTGGCCCGATGCGAGCCGTCAAACGCTGGACGCAGCGCCAACATTTCGTAGAGGGTGATGCCGAGCGAATAGATATCGCTCTGGGGCAAGGAATGCCCGTCGAACCGCTCCGGGGCCATGAAGCGGATGGTGCCGACGATATCGCCGGCCTGGGTCAATTCCTCCGAGCCTTCGGCTTTCGCCAGGCCGAAGTCGGTGATCCAGACGATTCCCTCCATATCCAAAAGCAGATTTGAGGGTTTGATGTCGCGGTGCAAGACGCCCTGCCGATGCGCGTAGCCCAGCGCCTCGGCGGCCTGCAGGCCGAGCCGGGCGACGCTGCGGTGATATTCGGCGTCGCTGCGGCCGACGGATGTCGCCCGACTCGCGAGACTGGTGCTGTCGCTCGCCGGCGCTTCCGGGCTGCGCACCGCTGCCAAGGGTCGCGCTCAGTGGAATTTGGCGGAGATCGGAGAAACTTCCCTCAAGCAAGCTTTGAGCGACGCTTTGGCTGCCAAACTCGCGCGGCTGCGGTTCGGAGCCGGCGGCGCTGCGCTGGCGCAGGCGCTCGACGTCATCCAAGACCTTGTCGAGCCCTTCGCCGCGAATGAATTGCATGGCGTAGAAATGCACGCCGTTCGCCTCGCCCACGCCGAACACCGGGACGATGTTGGTGTGGTGCAGCTTGGCGGCGGCCTTGGCTTCGCGGCGAAAGCGCTCGAGAAAGGTCCGGTTCAAGAGTCCATGCGCGGGCAACACTTTCAAGGCGACATGCCGGCCCAGGGAAATCTGCTCGGCCTCGTAAACCACGCCCATGCCGCCGCGGCCCACCTCGCGGAGGATGCGATAGTCGCCGAGGCGGTCGGGAAGTTGATCGCGCTGCGGCGGACTGGAGCCGATGTCCGTCAACAGTTCCCCGTCGGGCTTGAGTTGTTCCATCACCACCAGCGCGGGGAAGAGTTCGCGAATTTCGTCGGCATGCTCGGGAAGCCGGTCGGTGTATTCGGTGAGCGAGGGGCGTTCGCCGCGGCGATGCCGCGCGACGAATTCCTCGGCCAGGATCTCGACCGGGTCGCGTTCGGAACTGGTGCTGGGCATGACTGGGCCCTCTTATATAAATCGCTCTGCCGCGGTAAGCGAGCGTTCAATCACCAACCACAGAGTCACAGAGATCACCGAGAAACTCATTCCGGGAAGACGCTCTCGATACGAATTCCGTGGTCATCGACCATACAGAAAGCCGAGTCAAAAGCCGCCTGCCCGAATCTGTTCGTTGACTTCTCGGCGTCCTCTGTGAATCGGTGGTTCAAGACGAATTTCGACGTTCAGGTTTCGAAAAAGCCGGGAATCGCCGTGAGAATCTCCTTCAAGCGCACGAGCGCCCGCATGTAGCGTTTGCTGGCCGCGGCTTTTTGGATCCCCAGGACCTCGGCGGTTTCCGAATTGGTTAGTTCCTCAAAATGCCGCAAGACCAGAACCTCGCGATCGAGCGGGTCCATGGCGTTGAGCGCTTCCTGCAGGCGAACCTGCATTTCGGCCCGGACCGCGGCCTGCGTGGGCGAGGTCAGGCGGCCGAGTAATTGATTGGCGAGCGACACCGACGAAGCCGCCGGCAGCGCCCCGCGATAAAGCGATACTTCCTGGCCGGCGTCACGCATCTGCGCGCCAAGGTGCATGCGGTGCAAGTCAACAAGCCGCTGGCCGGCGAGTCCGCGCAGCCAAAGAAAAAAAGGGACCTTCTGCTCGGCTAAAAACTCCGGCAGCCGGCGGCTGAAATCAAGATAGGCCTCTTGCAACACGTCCGACGGATCGATCCGGCCGGCGAGTCGGCGGTCGAGCCGCAGGCGCGCACCATCGCCCGCAGCCGCTGGCGATGCCGCGCGAACAGTTCCGATTTGGCGCGTTCGTCACCCGCCCTGGCGCGGCCAAGCAAGTCGCCGATCTCGTCGGCTTCAGGGGTCATGGTCGAGCCCATAAGGACTTAACCGGACAGGCGAGGCGATAGGAGACAGCTTAATGGGAAAATTCTGGGAAGAAATCAAAAAAATCGCAACCTGACAACCAGGCTCGAATCAGGACGATTAGGAAGCCCGGAATGCAGGAATCCGCAGTTGATTGCTTTTCCTGGTTTCCTGCATTCCTCATGCTTTTGCAAACGCTGAAGGACTGACCAGAAATGAAAGATCGCTCCCCTCGCGTCAGCAAATACGTCGCAAATGTCGCCAGCCAGTGTTTGCCGCCGATTCAGTCGAACCGCCGATGCCAGTCTGCTATAATTTTCGCAGAACCACGACCGAGGAATCGATCGATGAATCGGACGATGAAAGATCTGGGAATCGACCGGATGCCGCCAGAGCAGCAACTCGCATTAGTGCTGGAAATATGCGCAAGCCTTCGGCAACAGCCGGCGTCGGTGTCAATACCTCCGGAGCTGCGAGACTGGGCGGCCAATCAATTCAGCGAGGAGCAAATTGTCGAAGGCGTGCGCGAGATTCAGCGAACCGGCGGAGTGGAGTTGAAGGAATTCATCCACGAACTCGAGTCCCGCGGCGCAAACCCATGAGTGAACCATCCGGGCCGACCCGATACCGCGTGTCGTATTCGGAACACGTGCGGATCGAATTGCGGCGCCTGATCGAAAGAGCCGATGCCAGGGGCCTAAAACAGCAGTTTCTCGACTCCGCAAAAAAACTGGACGACCGGCTCAGCCTCTACCCGCAATTCGGCGAGCCGATTCGCGATTTGCCGACTCTACCGGGAAAACTTTGGATCGGCGTTATTCCGCCCCTCGTTGTTCGATACGTGATTGACGAACAACGACGCCTCGTGATGATCGGTGTACCTATTCAGCCGCTGCCCGCGGCGGGACTGGAATAAACTGCGCCATATTTCATTTCGACAAGTCAAGATTCAACCACCTCATTCCCCCCGTGTCAACAAATACGTCGCAAAGGTCGCGAGCCAGTGTTCGCCGCCGTAGTGGCCGCTGGCGACGTGCTTCAGGCCGGCTTCAGCATGTTTGGCGGCGGAGTCGAGCAGCACTTTCTTGGCGGGGTCGCCGGAGGGAAGGACGGCGGCGATTTCACGCAGGCACCAGGCGCGGCTGAGATTCAAACCGTCGAGATGCACCAGTTGCAGGTCGCTGCGGTCGGTGACGATCGCCGGCTGAATCAGGCTTTTCGGTCCGCCATTGGTCAGGTCCGGATAGAAGCGTTTGAGCCAGGCGGCAAATTCGGCCGGCTTGAGGATGCGGCGCACCAGATCGGCTTCCATCAGGCTGGGCGAGAAAAAGTCGGCGCCATCGGGCTCCCATTTCGCGGGGATGTTTTCATCCTTACCAAAATAGTTTCGGGCTCGCTCTTCGATCAATTCGCGCAATTTGTCGTGATGGACGGCACGGGCATAGTCGAGCGCGAAGGCCAAGCCAAACGCCGTGTTGGGATGGACGCCGGTGCGGATCGGGTAGGTTTGTTTCGGCAGGAATTCGAGATAGCGCGCGACAATGATCTCGACGAGCGGCTGCAGATTTCGCGACCATTGTTTGGCGTCGGCGTCGTCCCAGCCATGCAATTCCTCGGCGAGTTTCAAGAGCCAGGCCCAGCCATAGGTGCGTTCGAATGACTTGTGATTGGGCTGATTGAAATAATCCGTCTCGACCTGGATGTTCTTTTCGGTGAGATGCTCGGCGAGAACGGCTCGCATCTTTTCTCTCTCGGGCAGATCCGGAAATTGCCGCAGCAACTTCACGAGCAGCCAATGGCCATGCACGGAGGAGTGCCAATCGAAGCAGCCATAAAACGCGGGGTGCATCGCTTTCGGTGTCTTGACATCGGCGGCGGAATTGAGCACCTCGCCGGGCTTGTTGGGATATTCCTTTTGCAATCCCTTGAGGGCGAGAACGGCAAAAGCCGAGGCTTGTTCGCGGGTCATGGCCGAAGAAGGCTCCCGGGCGGAGGATGGAAGGGCGGAACAGGCAAAAAGGATTGCGAGGCAAAGCGGGCGCAGTCATTAGAGTTCGACTCCCCAAACGAACGCATGCGGCGACGGGCAGGGCGAGGTCGCCCGATGCTATTGCTACGTCCGCATGGTTTGCCGGACAGCGCCAATTAATTGATGCTCGATGCGCAAGCGAGGTGAAGGGCAGAGAAAACATGACGCCGGAATTGCGTTCGTTCAATTCCGGCGATTTTTTTCGCGGTTCGGAATGGTCGGGATTCTCGCCGCTGAATCAAGATGAATCCGGTACGTTTGGCTGCGCGATGCTTGTCCAATCATCAGAGGGAGTGTCGGATTCCCCTTCTCGAATCAGCGGCAAGACCCGGCAATGTGAACGCCGTACAAGAGGGCTCTCGGAGATTTCATTCGTTTCGTGAACGATCAAAAGGTTGCAATCGGCGAGGCGAGAGATCGGCGATTCGGTTCGCGGTTTGATCTTTCGCCTGGGCGGTTGCCGAGATTCGTTCGGCCCTCGATCGAAACGGTCTCTCACTCGAACCTCCCGATCGCGGCATGGACTCGCGAGTCCATGCCGCAACTGGGCGGCGTTACGCAACAGATCGCCTCGTTATGGCTGATCTTCGTTGTCGTGGTCCCCCGAATTATTATTCTGGGAGCTGTCGCTGTTGTTGTCCCGAATTCGTTTGCTCGGCGAACACGACGCGCTTGTTCTGGAGTTCGAACCCCGGACCTTGAACGTTGACATGCTGACCATTCTCGAGCTTAACGTTTTTGATCGCGCTGGCCGGCCCGAAATCCACCAAGACCGGCTGGCTGTCCTGGTCGCTCTTTAGCTGCGCAACGACGAACTGCTCTTTGGCGCCCGGCAACTGAATTTTTTGAACTTTGCTGATGGTGCCGCTGAGCCTGCGCCATTGCGGATGAATCTGTTGGAACTCCTGGATCTGGGTCGTGGCGCCCTGTTGATGGGCGACGCCCGCGAGGATGATCTTGGCATTGCCGACCTGGAAGCCCGGCCCCGCGACATCGATCTGGTCGCCTTCGTCAAGCGACAGTTCCGACAGCCGGTCGGCGGGCCCCAGATTGACCAGAACATTGTGCCCCTGATTCGTCTTGACGGAGGCGACTAGCATCTGCTCGTCGAGACCGGGAAGACGGATTTTCTTGGTGGCCTGGATTTCACCGGATAATCTGCGGATTTGCACGCCAGGGCCCTGGCCATTTCCCTGGCGTTGTTGAAAACCCTGTTGGCCCTGTTGGCCCTGTTGGCCCTGTTGGCCCTGTTGGCCCTGTTGGCCGTAGCCATTAAAGCCCGATTGGCCTTGGTAGCCGGTCTGATACTGCGGCTGTCCATAGTAGCCTTGCGTGTAGCCGGACTGGTAGCCGGGTTGAGCATAGTAACCCTGGCCGTAGTAGCCTTGACCGTAGCCATTTTGGCCGTAGTAGCCCTGATTGTACCCGGTGTTATAACCGTATGGGTAGTTGTAGCCCTGGGTGTAGCCGTAGCCGCTGTACGGGGTTTGCCAGCTAGCCTGGCCGTAGCCGGTGTAGGGCATCGATCCCCACGAAGCCTGTCCATATCCGGTGTAGGGCGTGCCCCAGGACGCCTGTCCCTGCCAGCCCTGGTTATAGCCATAGGAGCCGTAAGGATTGTTCATGTTCCCGTGGCCATAGTAGCCCTGACCGTAATAGCCCTGGTTCCCCTGGCCATAGTATCCCTGGCCATAGCCCTGGTTATTTTGGCCATAGTATTCCCTGGCCATAGCCCTGGTTATTTTGGCCGTAATAGCCCTGGTTATAACCCTGATTTCCTTGGCCGTAATAGCCCTGGTTGTAGCCGTAACTCCCGTACGGATAGCTCATGTTGCCCTGGCCTTGGAGCCCCTGGTTGAAGCCGGTGTTCCCGTAGGGATTGTTAAAGTTGCCACGGCCTTGATAACCCTGGTTGTAGCCGTTGTAGCCGTAGGGATTGCCGAACGCAGCTTGGCCCTGCATGTTCTGGTTAAAGCCGGAGCCGCCGGGCTGCGTTCCGAAGCCGGCATTGCCGCTGTAGGTCGCGCCAAAGCCGCCATTGCTGGTGCGATTGCCCGATTGCATTCCCCAGTTGCCCTGGGCGCCCCAATTCTGGCCAGACGCAGGCGAGTAGCCGGACGTGCTTTGGCCCGCGCCGCCCACTCTGCCGCCGGCACCAGCGCCGCCGCCGGCGCTACCACCAGCGCCGGCACCTCCGCCGGCACCGCCTCCGCCGCCCTGAGCGGTGAGATTGGCACTCCAGATGAACGTGGCTGCAATTGCGATGGCAGCAAATTTCCAATTTCGACTCACGATCTTCTCCTTTGCGTATTTGACAAACAATGCGCAGCAAAGTGGGTCGGGCAAACTCCGTACCCGCCGGAGTTTGGAAGAGGCCATCTGAGCCACCCCGTCGCCGCGATTAAACGCCGACGACGGCGCGACTGGCCGCAAACGCATGAATTCAGGGCAGATATCGCGCTCGGTTTGTTGCAACGCCTACTGAGCCAAGCGGTGAAATTGCCGGGCAACTCGAAATCGGCACGCAAGTGATTTTTGATCGACGAGCGTTTTGCGCTGTTTGATGCCCGCCGATGAGAACAGGCCAGCGCCCGCGGCAGCGAAATTGCCACGGCGACCGCGCAGCAGTTTTCTCAAAATCACCGCGATTTCACGAGGAATTTCATTTCTCATTCCTCGGCATCCGCATCGGCGGCGGAATTGATCAAACCTTTTTCATAACGTTTTAGCAGCAGCCACTCGATGAGCCAGATCAACAGGCCGAGGCTGCGGTCGTCGCGGTCGCGGGCGGGATCGAATTCAGAGATCGATACGCCGGCGACGCGCTCGCTCCAGACCGCGTCGATGAGTCGCAGCAGTTGTTGCGGAGCGAGGCCGAACGGCTGCGGGCCGCCGGTCGCCGGAAAAAAAGCCGGGTCGAGGACGTCGCAATCGATATCGATCCAGACGCGCTGTGCGTTCGCCGAGTCGATCCGCAGGCGACGTGCCCAATTCTCAAAATCCTGTGCAATCTTCTCAGCACTAATCGCGGCCCGAAAATGCCGGGCGAGGGTCTTTTCCGGCAGAAACAGGTCGCGATGGCCCAGATGAACGATCGGCGGCAACGGCCCCTCCGCGTGCAGCAGGAAATTGCCGTGCGATAGCTCGGGGGTGCAGTCGGCGAGATTGTAGATATCCAAATGGGCGTCGAACTGAAACACCAGCGAGTTCTTCATCCCGCCGAGCGCTTCGAGCACGGGCAGCGCGCTCAAGTGGTTGCCGCCCAGCCAAAGTAGGAATTCATTTTTCTTCAACGATCGGCTGGCGATTTGTTTCGCCTTGCCACGCCAGGTCTGGTAGTCGCCGGGAGTTTCGAAAGTGAACTCTTCAATTCGAACATGCTTCTGATAGGCGCGGCCACGGATCGGCCGTCGCTCGCGGCGGTTGTCGTCGAGCATTTCGCGCAAGGCATCGGCGAGAAGTTGAGCCCCGGCCCCCGCGCCCGCGTGGCCGAAGAGATCGAAGGGAAGAACAATTGCGTGGGTGGACATCATGAATTCAGCCGCAGATTTCGCAGTTAACGCAGATTGAGTTTAGAGGATCGAAATCAAATCGGCCTGCACACGCAAGTTTACAAATCTGGAGTTTCGCAATGGCTCGGCACGATTCGGAGCTATCATGCAGTATGTGAGCGAATTCGAAGGAGTGCTCATGCGAAGCATCGGTGAAGCCTACGTCGCACCGAACGCGGTAGTTACCGGCGATGTCGTTCTGTCGCCGGGCACGAACATCTGGTTTGGCTGCGTGATTCGCGGCGATTTGGCGCGCATTTCATTTGGAGTGAACGCCAACTTGCAGGATGGCTGCATTGTCCACACCGATCGCGACGAACCGCAGGCGATCGAGGCCGGCGTGGTCGTCGGGCATGGGGCGATTCTGCATGGCCGCCGCATCGGGGCCGATTCGCTCATCGGCATGGGAGCACGGCTGCTTTCCGGCTGCGAGATCGGCGCAGGCAGCATCATTGCGGCCGGCGCGATCGTCACCGAGGGCAAGGTGATTCCGCCGCGATCGCTGGTGGTGGGCATTCCTGGAAAGGTGATTCGCCCGGTGAGCGACGAGGAGGTCCAGCGCACGCAGGCGATCGCGCATCATTATCTTGAAATGGCCCGGCGTTATGCCCAGGGGGCAATTCCGCGAATCGCATGAACGAAGCCAATTCCGACCGAGCCACGGACATCAACGACAAGCAGACGCGGTTGATCGCGCTGTTGCGGGACGCCGATCGCGACGGCCTGCTGCTGCTCGACCCGGCGAATTTCGCCTGGTTCACCAGCGGGGCGTCGGCCTTGGGCCCGCTCAACCCCGCCGATCGACCCGCGATTTACACGCAGAACTCGCAGCGCTGGCTGATCTGTTCCAACGCCGAGACGCAGCGGCTCTTCGACGAAGAACTGGACGGACTTGGGTTTCAGTTGAAGGAATGGCCGTGGCATCGCGGTCGAGCGCAACTGCTGGCGGACCTGTGTCATGGCAAGCACGTCGCCTGCGACACGCCGTTCAACGATTGCAAGGACGTCGCCGATGAGTTGCGAAAATCGCGGCGAACGCTTTCGCCGTTTGAGCAAAGTCGCCTGATGGAAATCGGCGGCTGGGTGGCACATAGCATCGAGGCGACCTGCCGAAATCTGGAGCAAGGCGAAAGCGAGGAAGAGGTGGCGGGCCAGGTCGCGCACCGACTCCAGCACCACGGCCTGGAGGTGGCCGCGATTCATGTCGCCGCGGAGCGCCGCATGCGACGGCATCGACAGGCCGGCGTGACCACGGCGAAAATCGAGCGCGATTGCGTCATTCAAGTTGTCGGGAGAAAGTGGGGCTTGCATGTCGCCGCGAGCCGGGCCGTGAGCTTCGACGCGGCCGACGAGCAGTTTCGCAATGACATGGACGCGGCCTGCCGGCTCACCGCCGTCCAAATGGCTGGCAGCGGCGTCGGCGCCAATCCCGCGACCTGTTTGGAGGTCGGCCGCCAAGTGATTGAACCGCTCGGGTTCGGGCACGAATGGCGGCTGGCGCCGACCGGCTGGGTCACCGGTTATACGCCGCTGGATTTGCCGCTTGCGCCGAGCATTCGCCCGGCGCGCTGGAGGCCGGCTGGGCGGTGGTCTGGACCGGCCAGGTCGGCGCGGCGGCCTGCACCGACACCATGCTGGTGACAGATGCCGGCCCACATCTTGTCACTCCCGTCGAGGTCTGGCCGGTCAAGCGCATTCGCGTCGGCGGCATCCAGATCGATCGTCCCGATATCCTGATCCGATGACCGCGACTCGCCAGCCATTCCCCTTGAATCATCGGGCGGCGACGTGCAAACTAGCAATATCCCTCCGTCGGCGTTCTCCATGGATCCGCCAATGATTCTCGTTTCATTTTTCGATCGGAAATTGTTCCTTGCGCTGGGCATGGCCGCGGTCGGCGCGCTGGTTTCGTCGGCCGCCGAACGGAAATTCACCGATGCGGACTTGGCGTTTTTCGACAAGCAAGTGAAACCGGCGCTGGTGGCGAATTGCATCAAATGCCATGGCGGCGACAATCTCCGCGGCAACCTGCGCTGACCACGCGCGAATCGGTATTAAAGGGCGGCGTCAACGGCGCCGTGGTGAACCTCGATAAGCCAGGCGAAAGCCGGTTGTTGAAAGCGATCGATTACAAGTCCCCGACATTGAAAATGCCGCCGCCCGGCCGCCTGCCGCAGGGGCAAATCGACACGCTCGCCGAATGGGTCAAGCGCGGTTTGCCGATGCGCTCGCTGGAGGCGGAAGCGGCGGCGCTGCATCATTCGCGCGGCGGAGTAATTACCGCGGAGTCGAAAAACTATTGGGCTTACAAACCGGTCAAGCGACCGCAAGTGCCGGCGATCCGCGATCGCGCCTGGGTTCGCAACCCGATCGATGCGTTCATTCTGGCCAAGCTCGAAGCGAAGGGATTGAAACCCGCGCCGCCCGCGGACAAGACCGCGCTGGTTCGCCGCGTGTATTACGATCTCGATCGGCCTGCCGCCGACGCCCGACCAGGTTGACGCGTTTGTCAATGACACATCGCCCGACGCCTATGAAAAGCTGATCGATCAATTGCTGCAGTCGCCGCACTATGGCGAGAAAGTGGGGCCGCCACTGGCTCGATCTGGTCCGCTACGCCGAGACCAACGGCTACGAACGCGACGGCCCGAAGCCATTTGCCTGGCGCTATCGCGACTATGTCGTGAAAAGCTTCAATGAAAACAAACCGTTCGACCGCTTCGTCCGCGAGCAATTGGCCGGCGATGAGATCGATCGCGACAATCCCGACGCCATCATTGCGACCGGATATTATCGGCTCGGCTTGTGGGACGACGAACCAGCCGATCCGCTGCAATCGCGCTTCGACGAACTGGACGACTGGGTCGCCACCACCGGGCAGGTATTCCTGGGCATGACCATGAATTGTGCCCGCTGCCACGATCACAAGATCGATCCGATCCCGCAGACCGACTACTACCGGTTGTTGGCGTTTTTCCGCGACGTGCAACATTTCAGCAACGATCGGAATGTCAAATCGAGCTTCAATCTGACGGATATTTCGCCTCCTGCCGCGCAAGGCTCACGAAGCGGAAATGAAAAAGCGTGAGGCGCAAGCGCGAGATCGAGGACGCGATGACGAAGATCGAAGACGAGGCGATCAAGAAGATGCCCGAGGAGGATCGCGCCGCGGCGGCCGCCAATGATCGCCCGGCGGTGATCGCCCGCAAGTTGCCGGACTTTCTCACCCAGGAACAGGAGCAGCAATACAAGAAGCTCAGACGCGAACTAAACCGATTGGGTCAGATTCCAGAGATGAACCGGGTGCTGGCGCTGTCGGTAAATAACTGTTTGATTCATCCACCGCAAACACATGTGATGATGCGTGGCAATCCGCACAGCCCGGCGGCCAAGGTCGAGCCGGGGTTCCCGCAAGTGTTGGGCTTCCCCGATCCGAAAATCCCGCCCGCGCCGAACGGAGCAAAGACGAGCGGACGCCGTAGGGTGCTGGCCGACTGGATCGCCTCGCCCGAGAATCCAGTCACCGCGCGAGTGTTTGTGAATCGCCTCTGGCAGCATCACTTTGGCCGCGGCATCGTCGCATCCACGAACGATTTCGGCAAGTTCGGCACGCCGCCCACGCACCCGGAATTGCTCGACTGGCTGGCGAGCGAATTCGTGCGAACGGGATGGAAGATCAAGCCGATGCACAAGTTGATCATGATGTCGAACGCGTATCAAATGAGCGCGAAAGCGACTAACGAGGGCCTGGTGGAGGACCCGAGCAATTCGCTGTTCTGGCGCTTCGACATTCGCCGGCTGACCGCCGAGGAAATCCGCGATTCGTTTTTGACCATCAGCGGCGAACTCAATCTCAGGTTGGGCGGGCCGAGCGTCTATCCGAAGATTTCAAAGGAAGTGTTGGCGGGTCAATCGCGGCCGGGCGAAGGTTGGCCGACTTCGCCTCCCGAGGTCGCCAATCGTCGCAGCATTTATGTGCATATCAAGCGCTCGCTGCGGCTGCCGATCCTCGCCCAGCACGACCAGGCCGACACTGATTCGACCTGTCCGGTGCGCTATACGACGACTGTGCCGACGCAGGCGCTCGGATTGCTCAATGGCGACTTCGCGCATGAAACGGCGACGGCCTTCGCCGCGCGCTTGAAAAAAGAGGCAAAGGATTTGCCGTCGCAGGTGCGGCGAGCGATCCGCCTGACGACCGGTCGCGTGCCCAGTGTAAATGAGATTAAGAAGGACCTGGCGTTTATCGCGGAGTTGCGAAAGAAGCAGAACGCCGCCGAGGCGCTGCGGACCTATTGCCTGATGCTGCTAAACACGAATGAGTTCGTGTATGTGGATTGAAAGGAGCACATGTAATGACATTTCCGATATTGGTGGAGAAAACCAATGGGAAATTCGTGGCAACGATGGCCGGAAACCCAAAGGTACATGCCGAATCGGCAACTCGAGAGGCTGCTGTCGCGGCGGTAAAGTCATTGATCACCGAACAAGTTGCGTCCGGTGAATTGACAACGGTCGAAGTTGCATTGGAAGCGCATCCGTTGTTTGGGAAATTTGCCGACGATCCGACATTGCAAGATATCTGCGATGAAATCTACCGGCAACGCGACGCAGAGCCAAAAGAATGATCGCCTTCGATTCGGATGTACTGACTCGAATTCTGGCCGGTGACGCGACAATCGCGCCGCGGCTAATTCCGCTTCCTCTCGATCAACAGTTGTTGCCAATTGTTGTGGTCGAGGAGGCAATTCGCGGTCGGCTGAATTCAATTCGGCAAGCGGAGGCAGGCAAGGGAAAGATTAGCCTTGAAACCGCATATGAGCACCTTGAAAGAACAATTAGCGGAATCTGCGCAATGCGAGTTTTGTCGTATACCGCGGCGGCGCATTCCCTGGTGGAAAACTGGCGAAAGCAGAAAATCAAAGTGGGCGTTCGTGACATGCGGATCGCTGCATTGTGCAGCGTTCACGGTGTAACGCTCGCTACGTCAAACGCGCGAGATTTTAATCGAATCCCAGGATTAGTTTTCGAGATCTGGTGATTCGCCGGAGACTTTCTGATGGCCCAAAACAACGCTCGCCAATTCTGTCGCCGAACACGGCGTGAATTTTTGTGGGAAACCGGGGCCGGCTTTGGCGCCGCGGCGCTCACAAGCCTGCTTTCCGCCGACGGATTTTTCAATCGGGCCGAGGCGGCGGAAAAGTTCGCCAATCCGTTGGCCCCGCGACTACCGCACCGCGCCGGCAAAGCCAAGGCCTGCATTTTCCTGTTCATGTATGGTGGGCCCAGCCACATTGAAACCTTTGATTACAAGCCGGGCTTTACCCGCTCGATGGCAAGACGATCCCGGTAAAGACATTCGGCCGCGGCGGGCACAAGAATGTCGGTCGGGTGGTAGGACCGAAATGGAAATTCAAACCCTATGGCCGGTGCGGCAA
This sequence comes from uncultured Gemmataceae bacterium, assembly GCA_963815035.1. Classification (GTDB taxonomy): domain Bacteria; phylum Planctomycetota; class Planctomycetia; order Gemmatales; family Gemmataceae; genus JBGQCZ01. The sequence continues at coordinate 135,201 of CAWFFC010000009.1, read as the reverse complement.
ACTTGTGTCGGATCTATTTCCGCACCTCGGAACCTGTGTCGACGACATCGCCTTCTTAAATTCGATGTATGCGGAGTCGCCGATCCACGGCTCGGCCTTGCTCATGATGAATTCGGGCCGCCTCCTCAGCGGCCATCCGTCGCTCGGTTCGTGGGTGAATTATGGTCTCGGCAGCGAGAATGAAAACCTCCCGGGCTACGTGGTCATGCTCGACAACAAAGGCGGGCCGATCAGCGGGCCGAAAAACTGGTCGAGCGGCTATATGCCGGCGGCGTATCAGGGCGTGATCCTTCGCGCGAGCGGCACGCCCATCCACAATCTCGAACTGCCGCCGGGCATGGATCGCCAGACGCAGCGGACGTTGCTGGATCGCCTGCGCGAAAAGAACGAAGAGCATCTCGCTGCCCGCGCCGACAATTCCGAACTGGCGGCGCGCGTCGCCAGCTACGAACTTGCCTACAAGATGCAGCAGTACGCGCCCGAGGCGGTCGATTTTTCGCGGGAAAACGCGGAAACCAAGTCGCTTTATGGACTCGATCAGCCGAAGACCGAGGATTTTGGCCGCAAGTGCCTGCTCGCTCGGCGACTGGTCGAACGCGGCGTGCGGTTCATTCAAGTCTATTCCGGCGGCGCCCACAACGACGACAACTGGGACGCTCACACCGACATTGTGAAGAACCACACTCAACACGCGGGCGAAACCGACAAGCCGATCGCGGGGTTGCTGAAGGATTTGAAACGCCGAGGACTGCTCGACGAGACCATCGTCATCTGGGGCGGCGAATTCGGCCGCCAGCCCACCGCCGAGTATGCCCAGGGCACCGGCCGCGATCACAACAGTTTTGGCTTCACCATGTGGCTGGCGGGCGGCGGCATCAAGGGCGGCGTCAGCATGGGGGCCACCGACGAACTCGGCAACAACGCCGTCGAGGATCGCTGCCATGTCAAGCGCCTGCATGCGACCGTGCTCAATCAGATGGGCTTCGATCCCAATCGCCTGTCGTACTTCTATGGCGGACTCAATCAAAAACTGGTCGGCGTCGAGCATGTCGAGCCGATTTGGAAGATCATCGCGTGAAACGGCGAATGAGTTGCCATGGACCACGATCAACGCTTCAAGACGCTGATTCAGGAATTCTTCGCGGACTTTCTGCGATTATTCTTTGCCGACTGGGCCGCCCGGTTTGATTTGTCCAAATCGAATGGCTGGACAAGGAACTGCTGCCCGACCCGCCCGAAGGCTCGCGGCATCTGCTGGATCTGGTGGCGCGACTGCGAACGCTCCGGCACGTGGGCGACACGGGCCTCGCTGATCCGGAACAATGGTTGGCGCTGATCCATATCGAGATTGAATCACCGGGTCGTACCACCAATGTGAAGCCGCGGCTGCCACGCTATTACCTCCATTTGCGAGATAAGCACCGCATCCCGGTCTTGCCGATCGTGGTATATCTGAAAGTGGGCCTCGATGGCCTGGGCGCGGATTATTACGAAGAGAGCTTCTGGGAATTTCAGGTGCTGCGCTTCAATTATCTGTATGTTGGTTTGCCCGGCCTCGACGCAGTAGAATATTTGCACGGCGACAACTGGTTGGGGATCGCCTTGACCGCACTCATGCGAATCCCGCCGGAACGGGCGGCATGGCTCGGAGCGGAAGCCTTGCGGCGATTAACCGAGGCGCCGCTCAATGATCAGAAAAAGTTTCTGCTTGCCGAATGCGTGCAGGCTTACTTGCCGCTCGACGAAGAGCAACGCAAAGAATACGACCGAATCGTAGCGGGCGAATCATTCGCCAAGGTGAAAGCCATGAATCAGACCGTGTTTGAAAAAGGCATTGAAAAGGGGCGCCAAGATACCCTGCTGCGACAAGGAAAGAACCGATTCGGTGCGCCATCAAACGACGTGGAATCGCGAATTCGTGCGATTCACGACATCGAGCGGCTTGAGATGCTTGCCGATCGAATTCTGGTGGTCCAAAGCTGGGATGAACTGCTCGTTGATGTCTGAGCCGTTCCTCGGAATGGCATAAGTGGTTGATCGTTGCAATTGATTCATTCAGGCTATTTGAAATGCAAGACGCGTCTTTTGCTTTTCTCAAACAACTCCTCGAGACTCCGAGTCCCTCCGGCTACGAACGCGCCATTCAGGATGTCGTACGAAGTTGGGCCGATCAGCATGCCGACGAGGTCCGCACCGATCGCCATGGAAACGTGATCGCGACCAAGCACGCGAAGAAAAAGCCGAAAAATGGCGACGTGCCGCGGATTATGCTCGCCGGGCACTGCGATCAAATCGGCCTGATGGTGCAGCACATCGACGACTCGGGCTATCTCTACGTTCAGCCGATCGGCGGTTGGGACATGCAGATTCTGCTCGGGCAGTACCTCACGGTCTGCGGCCGCGATGGCCCCATCAACGGTCTGGTCTCGCGCAAGGCCCCGCACCTGCTGACCAATGAAGAGCGCAACAAGGTGCCGCTGTTTACGGACGTCTGGGTCGATATCGGCGCCAAGTCGCGGGCCGAGGCCGAGAAACTGGTCCGCCCCGGCGATGTGGTGACCTATGCCCTGGGCGTTCGCCAATTGCGCAACAGCATGATCGCGTCGCCGGGACTCGACGATAAGGTCGGCGTGTGGGTCGTCATGGAAACGCTGCGGTTGCTGAGCAACAAATCGGTGCAAGTTGAAGTCGCCGCGGTCTCGACGGTGCAGGAAGAGATCGGTCTTCGCGGCGCGACCACGAGCGCTTATGGCATCCATCCCGACGCTGGGAATCGCGGTCGATGTTTGCCACGCCACCGACACGCCGGGCAACGACAAAAAGCAGGTGGGCGACGTCAAAGTCGGCTCGGGGCCCGGCGCTGTTTCGCGGGCCAAACATCAATCCGCATGTGAGTGGAGAGGCTCGAGGAAGCCGCCAAGGACTCGGAAGTTCCCGTGCAGATTTGCGGGGCTCCGCGCGCGACCGGCACTGACGCCAACGCCATGCAGCTTTCCCGCGGCGGCGTCGCCACCGGACTGATTGGCATTCCCAATCGCTATATGCACAGCCCGGTGGAAGTCGTCAGCCTCGACGATTTGGATCGGGCCGCGCGGCTGCTTGCCGAGTTTTGCTTGAGCATCACGCCGGACGCGGATTGGACGCCCTGACGGCCGGTCGATTACCCCGACGAAGCAGGCGGCTCGACGCCAACAAAGCGATACAGTTCTTCCAAGGCGGCGCTCTCTCGCAGCAGCGCTTTCATCAATTCCGGGAACCGCATGTCGCCCAGCTGCACCGCGCGCTTGACCAGATAAGGAATCGGGCTGTGCGGCTCGAGTCGCTGCAATAAGTCGGCGGCTTCGTTGAGCATCCGGTAGGCGTCGGCGCGAGGCCAGGTTCAATGACACGGTGGAGCCTCCGGCGGAACGGGCCCCGGCCGCTCCAGGAGCTGATTCAGCGCCGGCTTCGGGGGCGCCGGACTTCCGCTGCAGGATTTGATTCGCGACTTTCAGGCAGTCGTTGATCGCGGCGCCGAGGTTTTCGCTGTTTTCGGAACTCACCAAATCCGGCGCGAGGTCTCCCATCTTTTCATTGAGCAATTCGCTCAGGGCGTTGAGACCGCTCTTGGCGGCTTTCACATCGTCAACCAACTTCTGGGCCGTCTCCGGGCTGATGCCGCTAACGGCGGTTTCAAACTCGGGGCGCCGATCCTTGCTTTGCCAGGCTTCAAATGAGAATCTCTTGCCGTCGACGGCGATCAGCGGCGTGGTTCGCAGCGTGTGCGGAAACTGCGCCCCAAATTTTTCCTCATTCAGCCACTTGAACGGCCCTTCGCGCGCCTCGGGCGTGTCGCCTTCTTCAATGATGGGATGGATCCGATCCCAGCACTCCGCCGATAGGCGATGCAGCAGTTCGACGCCGTCGCGAAGGCCGGCGAACTGATGTTGCATGACCAGGGCCTCGCATAATCTCGCCGCCACGAGCAGGTCCTTGGATTTGTTTATCAGGGTGTCGGTGGCGAGATCAATGATGCCGGGCCAGTCGGGCCCGCGATACGATTGCGGGCGCCTCGGATCGTCCGCGTCGTAGTCATCGGGATTGATTTCCTTGCGCATATCCTCGAGCTTGGCACGCACGTCATATGGCAGCGGCGAGCCGGCCGGCGCGTCCTCCTGAACGGGCTTTGTCAGGGCGTCAAAATCCAATAACGACGAAGCCATGCACCTTTCCTCAACACGGGAGCCAATTTCGCCAGCGCTGCGATCAGCCGTTTCTCTCGTTGTAGGTTACGCCAAAACGGCCGGCAAACGACCGCTCGACTGCGACTCAGTGGCGAACTTGCGTGGTTTCTGATTCGATCCAGTCCAGATTTGCGGCCTATGCCGAGGATGCGGCGTCACCTGGCCTGATGCGCCAGTTTGCCCTCGATATAGGTTCGCAGCACCTTGGTCTTGGGAATGGCATCCAGATCGCACGTCAGTAAGTCGGTATCGACCACGATGAAATCGGCGCGCTTGTTCGCTTCCAGCGAGCCGGTCTCTTGCTCCAAGAACATCAAATAGGCGTTGTTGATTGTGTAAAAGCGAATGGCCTGCTCGCGGGTCAGGGCCTCCTCCGGGTGGAGCCGACCGTCGTACCACTTCGCCTGGCGAGTGATCGTGGTCCACATGCCCAGAAACGGATTGTACGGGTTGATGGAGCGAAACGAGCCGATCTTCTGCATGTGATCGGAACCGCCGCCCGCGATGCCGCCGGCCTTGAAGATGCTCTGCAGCGGTTGAAAGTAGCGCAGTGCGATCGTAGCCGAACTGGGTCGACCAGCGTGCGGGTGTCGAGATAGAGCCAGGCCGGCTGGATGTCCACGGCCACGCCGAGTTCGATCATCTTGTGAATCGCCTCGGCGCTCATGAAGTTGGAATGCGTGATGCAGGGCCGCGTCGTTCGGATTGGGATGGTCCGATTCACATCCTCGTAGGCTTCGAGCAAGGCGTGGACCGCGCCATCGCCGACCGAATGGGCGGTGAATTGCAGCCCGTTTTCCACGGTCGTCTTCACGATCTGGCGCAGTTCGCTCTTTCGGAATGAACAGGACGCCCTGGTATTTGGGATCCGTGATCGAGTAAATCTTGCTGACGCCCCAGGGTTGGCGCATGTAGGCGCTGCCGGTGAGCATTCCGCCGTCGAGATAGGTCTTGACGCCGACGATCCGCAGCATGGCGTCGCCCTTGACGCAGCGGATGCTCGGCGACTTTGCGAATCGCCTCCTGAATTCGCTCGGTCGGCATGTTGGTGCCGACGCTGTGCGAGATGGCGACGCGCAAGGGCAATCGCCCGGCCGCGTATAGCTTTCGGTATCGCTCGATATGATCGGGCTGGGCGTCGCGGTCGATGATGCCGGTCAATCCCACGCTGGCATAGTCTTTCAGCAACTTCATCAGGCGTTCGGCGCGATCCGTTTCAGTGGGGCTTTTGCCGTACGCCTGCGACTTCACGTAGCGGGTGCAACTGCGAAGGATCCCAGTCGGTTCGCCGGAGTTGGGGTCCATCTCGGCATGGCCGGGCCCGCCGTCGGTGACTTTGAAATTCTTGTCGATGTGGCTCAGCTTCAACGCCAAGGAATTGAGCGATGCATCCGGTCCCGTCGAGTAAACGACCGGGTGCTTGGGCGCCGCGGCGTCCAACTCGGCCCGAGTGGGATAGCGCTGTTCTTTGAGCCGCGTGATGAAAACTTGACTGAGCAAAATCCAGGTCCCCTCCGGCTGTTTGGCCGCCTGGGCATGAATGTAGTCGATCACGTCCCGAACCGTTTCGAAATCGGGGAGCGGGCCCAGAAACTCGGTCATGCAGGCGCCGTTTGGATGTACATGCGAATCGATCAGTCCCGGCAACACGAGCTTCCCGTGCAAATCAATGGCTTCGGTCTTCGGGCCCTTGAGTTTGAGCACTTCCTCGTTGGATCCGACCGCGGCGATTTTCCCAGCGCGTACGGCCAAGGCCGGACGAATGTGAAACTCGCGATCGACGGTCGCGATCTTGCCATGGTGCAAGATCAGGTCGGCATCCTGGGCATGAAGGAAAGCGGGAGCGAAAAGCAAAGCGATTGCGACGCGAATTTGCATGAGTGTTGCTCGATCAAATGGGCCGCGACAGATTCAGCGATTTCGGCTATTTTTCGGCTTATAGCGAAAAAACCATCGCGCCGGCAAAAACTGTTGTATGGTTGTGTGGATTGTTGAATAACCCTGATTCCCACCAGTAGAGAACGAAGATGGACCGGTCCCCCCTCAATCCGGTGCCACCGTCGATTAACCAGGCACCTTCGAACTCCTCGCCACCCGCCGGCAAGTCCGGCTCTGCTCCGCCGTTGTTGGAAGAAGTCCATATACCCGGGCTTTCGATCGCGAAAAAATCCCTCCCTCCGCTCATTCCCGGCCGGGTCGTAAAACCGAAATCCTCCACCTTGGTTCAAAATCCAGAAGGAACGACGCCGGACGTCGGGCACGCGGACAAGGCCTCGGACTCGGCGATTCCGAGCCTGCAAGCCGCCGAGCCCAATCCCGCGGTAGTGGTTCCCGAGTTGCTTTCGCCGTGGACCGAATATGGAGCGGCGCACGCCAACCAGTCCACCCGGCTTAATCGCGAACCGGAACCCGAGGAAGAATCCGAGCGGCATCTGGCTTATTCCAGCGATTCCGGCCTGACCTCGTCGCAGCGATCCGATTTCGTGTCCCCCTCGCATTCGGGCAGCTACTCGGTTTCGTTTCCGTTTTTGTCGCCGCCCGACAAACCGGGCTTCCTCGGGCGGATTTCGTCGTATCGCGTCTCGGAAATGATCGGCGAGGGCGGCATGGGCTATGTCTTCCTCGCCGAAGACAAATACCTGCGCCGGCCGGTCGCACTCAAGATCATGAAACCGGAAGTGGCGAAACGAAAGCGCTGCTGGGGCTGGTTCCTCGATGAGGCACGCGCGACCGCCGCGTTACAAAGCGACCGCATGGCCACGATTTATCAGATCGGCGAACAGCGCGGGACTTTGTTTCTGGCGATGGAACTGCTCCACGGCGAATCGGTGGAATCGCGCCTGAAACGCGGACAGATCCCGCTGCCGGTGGCCCTGTGGATCATGCGCGAGGCAGCAATTGGCCTGGCCCAGGTGCATCGCTTCGGCATCTTTCACCGCGACATCAAGCCAGGAAACCTGTGGCTGAGCGTGCCGCGCGATCCCGAAAAGAAAAGCGCCGAAATCATGCGCACCTATGGCGAGGAAAAGTCCTGGCGAACCTTCGCGGATGAGGAATACACGCAGGTGAAGATCCTGGATTTCGGCCTGGCGCTGCTCACCGAAGGGGCGACGGGCCGATTAAAGAAGGGCGAGGCAATGGGCACCCCGCCTTATATGTCGCCCGAGCAGGCGAACGGCCAACCCGGCGACGCCCGCTCCGATATTTTCAGTCTCGGAGTCGTGCTCTATCGCTTGCTCGCCGACACGCTGCCGTTCCATGGTTCAAACTTACTGGAATTGATCACGTCGCTGGCCCAGACGCCGCCACCGGTGTCGCAATTTAATCCGCAGGTGCCGCCGCCGCTGGTGCACCTGACGCAGCGCATGATCGCGCTGAAGCCCGAGCAGCGACCGCAAAACGCCACCGAGATCGCCGAGGTCGTTCATGGCGTCGAGCAGAACCTGGCCGCCATGAATTCGGCGACGCTCGGCGGCAAGAATCGAAACTCGTTTTGGCGACGCGTGGTTGGCGGACCCCCGCGCTAATGCCTCGGCTACGGAATGCGGTCTCCCGATTCACCGAAGCACGCAATCGATCAGTCTAGATGCCGTCCGAATTCCTCCCATTTGTGCGAATCATTATTTTTGCGGTCTGGCTCGCCGGCGCCCTCGCGGCCATCCGCCGCTGGCGGCGGCCGACTCTTGCCATCGCAGCCGTTGCCGCGGCAGTCGGGCCAATTCTTTTGGGCTGGTCGGGCTCGGAAGGAATCCGGGCCGAGCCAGGAACGGTTCATTTCGGATCGTGCGCGGGTGAACTCCGCATAGCCGGGGTCTGGATCCTTGGCGGCATCATCGGCGTTGTGCTGTTCACGCTAATTACCGGCTACGTGAAGTAGTTTCGGCCTCGCACGCCGGAGCGATTCTCTTCGAGTGACTTTTTGCTGGCCAGCGCGAGGTCCGTCGGGTAATTTCGACTTGTCGGCCTTAATGCCTTCAATGACTCGCAACATTTGAGGGGTCCCATGCGCCATCCTGTTCCGAATCGGCCTTGCCTTGCTGGTGGTCGGCGTGATTGGCGTTTATTTCGGACTCAAGGAGCGCGCGATCGCCGTGCGTTCTTCGCAGGCGCCGGAAGAGATTTCGCTGGCGAAACTCGTCGCTCGCGGCGCCGAGGGCAATCCCAACGTCATTCTGACTGACTTTGTACCATGCCAGGATTACGTGTACGAGGAGGAAGACACCCGTTGGACCGGCGCCTGGGTGCCGGTCGTTCCCCCCGACGGCGTCGTTCGCGCAAACCAACGCGCCGACACGCCACGAATCATTCAGGGCGCTAATCTTTACGACCAAGGTCCGAAACGAACAGGAGCTGTTCAATCGGCTCAGCCGGCCCAAGATCCAGGCCCTGGTCGTCAACAAAATTGTTTCGCTCAAGAGCGACTATAAAAAGTTGCTTCAGCAGAAGTACCCGGCGACCGACTTCGAATCGTGCCTGATCATTCAGGAAGGCCGGGAACCGGCGGGGAACAGCCAACTGCTCGCGCTGATCGGCGGCGGCGGACTGGCGACGTTGATTGGCCTGTGCTTGACGGTTTTCGGGGTTGCGCAGTTATTGATTCGGCGATAGGGGAACGATCGCCTGCGACGACGACTGGTGCAAAAACAATCGAAGCCGTGAGTGCGGCGCAAGCCGTCCGCCTCACGGCTTCCGATCGATTCCATGATTAGGCCTTCTTGCGGCGGCGGCGAATCAAATTCACCAACCCGGCCAGCGGCAGACCAAAGCCGCACAGGGCCAGAGTCGCCGGTTCCGGCGATTCGCGCACCAACGTGCCCGGGACGGGAACGTCGGTCGAGGTGATGTTCGCCTCGGATCGTCCGTCAACCTGGCGATGCGTGATCGACGTGAAGTCGGAAGTCGTGGGCTCGCCGTAAGTCGAAATCGCCGAGAAATTGCCCAGTCCGACCTGGCCGTTGATGGGCGCGTCGCCCGCATAAGTGAACGTGATGTTGCTAATCGCGGCATCGTCCGCCGGGTGAGTGCCGTCCGGCGTGGGGCCGACCAACGCGGTGGCGACGTTCCAGCCAGAAGGTGCAACAATGCTTCCGTCCACCAGTCCGCCAAAATCATAGATGGTGAAAAAGTCGCCGGGCTGAACCGCGACGTCGGTTGTCACCACGACCCCGTAGGTCCAGCGAAAGTTCGTCGCATCGGGCGTGGTCGACACATTGACCGGGATCATGCCGGCCTGGGCCCGCGGCGCTGCCGCGAAAGCCACCACAACAGCCATAAGGACCAACCCTCGGTGGGTAAGACGCCTCATCTCATTTCCTCCATGTGAACCCGTTTCGACACTGACCGGCGGACTTCGCGGCGGGCTCGCAATTCGTCGTCCGACCCCTGCCCCAAACGGGCAACCCCACTCACTCCAATCAAGTGCGTGCCGTGAAAGCCGCCGCATCCTAGAGCCATTATTCCGCAGTGTCAAGTTCGACTGACTGCCAGGCGGCCGCACGAGTTGCCCTGCTTTCGCGGCTTACCAATTTCGCACCAACAGCATGGAAAAGACGCGGAAAATGTAACCTGGAACAGGAATCAAACTGCCCGGAATTTTTGCTCAGTCGGTCGCCGTAAACCGGCATTGCGCATCGTGATCAGGCGCGGTCGTGGAATTACCTCGCCTTTACTCCGGCAAGGCCGCCAGCGGAGTTTTCATCTTGATGCGAACTCGATAATTTTTTTCATTCGTGACGACGCGCACCGTGGGTCGATCACGCCGAAAGTCGTATTCGACGGTCACCTGCCCTTTTTGGCCGTTCTCGATCCAGACCTGAAATCTTCGTGTGACCAAATAGCCGGGCACGATTAATCGCCCGCTCGGCGGCAGCCGCGGCGCGGTCGCATCCGCGGCCAGCATGTCCGGCAGGAATAAGTCGTCGGCCTTAGTCAAGTCGCGGTTTGAGCTTCGGTAGCCGTGAATCCAACGATGCGAATCGGTTTTCTTGCTGATGTGCACGGCGATCTGGTTCAAACCGGCCTTTCGGTACTCCGCGACGAAATCCTCGATCATCCTCGGCGGGCAGGCCTTCTCTTGCTCGTCCCAAAACAGGTGCAGTTTGCCGCGACAGTTGCCGGCCGCGGGAATCGCATTGCGAGCGAGGTAAATCTCGGGCAGCATTTCCGGCGGGCCGCCCGGCGCCGTTTCCATGCGGCGATTGCAATCCGGCCGGCCCTTTGACTGGTGCCACCCGCCATAATCGCTGATGCCGAAAAACGACACGCAATTGCGGAACAGATCGGGAAAGCGCACTGCGCAGGCGATGGCGTTGCCGCCGCCGCCGCTGTAGCCGACAATGTTAAGATTCTTCGCGTCAATCTCATTTGGATATTTGCGACTCACGGCCAGCACGGCGTCGAGAATGTCGTGGACATCCAGACCGCCTGAATCCCATTTGCCTGCCGAGCCGCCACGGCCGCGCATGTCTGGAGCGATGGCGACCACGCCTCGCGCGGCCAACTGCTTGAGATCGAGCGTCACGTCCCTGCGCGAGCCGCTATAGCCGTGCATCACGACCAGCAGGGGCTTTTTCTTTCCGTCGGCGATCATCGCCACATCGGCCTTCAGTGGCTTGGTCTCGTCGATGCGGCTGGAATATTCGATCGTCTTGATTTGAATGTCCGGCGGGGCCGCGACAACGGCGGCGATAAGAAGCGGCAGCATGATCGGATTCGCCCGGGAATGAAAGCGAACCATCGGGCACGTCCCGGCGGTTCAGCGAACAGCATAGGCAATGGCGAGTCACTTCGCAACGCTTTGGTGCAATTCCTGCACGTGCCGGCGGAATTCGGCCGGCCAGCCGTCGGCAGACGCCCCAAACCATCGGTCCATGCCGGCGCAACAGCGCAGCGAACGCGTCCGCGGCGCAATAGAAACTCGTCAAGCAATTGGCCGTCGCCGGGCGAGTGTGTTGCACCGGCCGTCCGCCGCAGATGCTGAATCAACCGGCCCGTCGCCGCGATGGACATGTGCGCTCCGACTCTAGATTCGCTCATCTTACGATTGCCGGGATTGCGGCGCGCACGGGTGAAATAACAGGGAAAGCCGCTATTTTTGTTTCAAATACCAGGTCGTCAGTGTGCGCGCCGAGCAGCGCGGCACATCGTGGTCTTTTTGAAGATGGGCGACCACGTCATTCGATTTCTTGTCGCGAGCCTTGAATGCGTCGAGGACCTTTCGCCAGTGGGCGAGCGGCTTGCCGGTTTTCTCGATCACCTGCTCGTCGCTGACATTCCAGTAGTCGGATTTCATGGGGGGTTCCTTGGGTGCGGTGCTGGAAGTTGGAACATATGACTCAATCAAGGCTACAAACCCCAACACGAACGGCTGCCTCAAATCTCACCAAGACTTACCCATCGAGACCACTCCACTTGAAGATGTCGAACTTTCGCGGGAAACCCGGTGGCCACACGACCGCGTGCTCGATATCAGGGTCCGGCTCCTTCGGTACCTCGACACTTTTCGCAACGATTACATCGTTGGCTAGCCCGCGTTCCTCAGTTTTCGCGACGATGACCTGAATCGCCTCTGGAAGTCGGCCGGATGGGATTTGAGTGAAGAAGATATTTGAAATGCCGCATCCGGGTGTCATGCCCATCGAGCATCCCCAAGCCTCGAGTTTTGAGTTCATGTTCGATCGCGAGTGCGAGTCCATCTCGCACTTCGATTTCCGAGTCTTCACCCCAATAGCTGGCTAACCGGAGTTGGACGATCAACATTTCGCAGGTTGACACGGTGGAACTCCAAATTGAAAATGGATTGAGCACCCGGCATTGCTCACTTGGGATCCGGCCTAAATGACCGTTCACGATTCTGCCGCATACTCGGGCACGGTCACTTCGCACTGCTTGGCCGCCAGCGACGATTCTGCACCATGGCAAGCGTGCCGAAGGCGGCCAAGCAGTGGCAATGGAATCTGATATTGGTGATTCCTGGCGCGATTGTGACTGCCACTGCTTGGCCGCCTTCGAGAGCTTCGCCGTCAATCCCAATCGCCGCTGGCGGCCAAGCAGTGCTGCACAACGGAGATCGAGATGCCCCTCTATCATTCAGAGTATTCGTTGATGCATTTTTCTTCGCCTCGCCGCTCCGGCAAATTGATTCATTTCGCACTCGGCCTGGTCGCCGGGGTCGTGGTGACGACGATCATCGCGGTCATCCTTGTCGACAATCATCTTCAGTCGATGCGCGAAACGCGAGCAGGTGGAACGCGACCAGGCAATTGCCGACCTCAAGCACCAATCCGAGGAGCTGCGAGCCGTCATTGATCGCGAAATCAACAAGGAGCGAAACGCGGCGGAGCGGCTCGGCTCCGAAATTGAATCGCGCAATCGCCGCATCGCCGAGATCGAGCGAAAGTGCGCGGCGACCCAGATCGTTGCCGGCCGAATCATCAAAATCAACGGCCAATTGGCGACGATCAATCGCGGCAGCGACGACGGAGTCAACCCGGACGCGGCGCTCAGCGTCTATCGTTCGCTGTTCTTGCAGGATGCCGTCGGCACATTGTCGTTGGTGAAAATTGAGGTGAACCGCTCGATCGGATTGTTCACGCCGATTCGACCGGGCGCGGCGATTCAGGTCGGCGATTTCGTGGGCGGCGATAATCATCGCAAATAGTCCGGCCGCGACGCGCCAATCGCCGCGGCCGGGGATCGATTAGCCGTTTTCGGCCCATTTCTTCTTGATGAATTGCAAGCCGTGGGTGTAGACCTGCTCGGGATTCGGGAACAGGTCGCGCCAAACCTTCGTGGCGGCGGCCAGCGCCGGCAGCGCCCGGCCAAACGCCTCGATCACCGTCCAGCCGTCGTAGCGGACTTCACGTAAGGCTTTGAACGCACTATCCCAAGCCACCTGGCCGGTGCCGGGCGTACCGCGGTCGTTTTCGCTGAAATGCACGTGGCCCAAGACCGGAGCGACCTGCCGGATCGCCGCGGCCTGATTTTTTTCCTCGATATGCGCGTGAAACGTGTCGTACATCGTGCGGAAGTTCGGGTGATTGACGCGATTCACGAACGCTACGGCGTCGGCCGCGGTGGTCAGGAAGTAGCATTCGAAGCGGTTGAGATATTCAATGCAAAGTTTGACCTTCGCGCTCTGGGCGATCTCGGCGGCCTGCCGGAGCACGTCGGCGGCGCGGCTCTTTTCGGCTTCGGTCGGCGGTTCGCCGCTGAACAGGGCCAACGGCGAATGATACGGCCCAACCAGGTTTTCCACGCCCAGGATCGAGCACATCTCGATCACCCATTTCATCCGCTCGACCGCGGCCTGGCGCACCGAGGCGTCCGGACTGATCGGGCTGGCTTCCGGCGTGGCGACCGTGACCGCCGTGCAGGCCAGGCCGTTCTTATCCAATTCGGCTCGCACTTTTTTGAAATGGGCCGCGTCGCCCTCGAAGATGGGTATCTCGACGCCATCGAAACCGGCCTGCTTCAACTTGGCCATGATCGGAAAATGCTCGGCGGTCACATGGGTCGCCCAGAGCAGCATGTTCATTCCAACGCGCATGTGCGAATCTCCGAAAGAGAGGGAAGCGAGCCGTATTGTACGGACGATCGGCCGGTTTAGCGAGAATCGGCGGAGCGATCGCCGGCCTTGTTGTTCGCGAATTCGCAATCGACGATCTCGGCGGAACCGCCGGCCGTTTCGACGCCGAATTTGGCGTTTTCAATGATTCGGGAACGCTCGATGCGAACGAATGCACCGACGGACGAAATCACGCCGCTCTGCTTACCGCCGCGAATAGTCGAATCGCAAACTATGATGCGGGATCGCCGCGTCGCCGCAACGTTTGGCAGCGCGTGGGAATCGATGTCGCAGCCATGGAGCGTCGCCCGGGCTTCGTTTTCGCACTGGACCCCGGCCCCACGGCCCGAGGCAATTCGGCAGTCCCGCAGCGTCGCCCGCCCGCCATCGACGATGGCGACGTTCCCCTGCCCGTTCGCGATGATGCGACAACCGCGGAGCAGTGCGGTCGCCCCTTGCTTGACCGTGACGCCGTTACTGGCGCCGTCATGAATGTCGCAGTTGATCAGGGTCGCATCGGCGTCCTGGATCACGCCCAGGTTCACGAAACGATTTGAATGAATATTGCATCGCTCGAGCCAACATTGGCTGCCCCGAACAATAAGGACGCCGTGGCTGTGGCCGCCGTGGATCCTGCACTCGGTCAAACTTGTTATGGAGTCCGATATCTCGACGCCGGTTCCCTCGTTGCCGAAGATTTCGCAGTCTCCGAAACAAACCTTTCGCTCTTCCGAGGCAAAGACGCCGCCCTGACGGCTGTCGCGGATCGTGCAGTCCTCGAAGATCGGGTTTGCTTCATTTTGAATCACAACATTCGAAAGTTGATGCGCGGAAATCTCGCAACTTCGGACGATGCCGCCGGCGCGATCGCGGAAGATCAGGCCGTTGCCGATGCCGCTGTGAAATCGGCAATCGCCGATTGTCGGCTCGGCGCCATCGATCGCTACCAGCCCGACACCCTGGCATTTTTCTACTTCACAACGCTCAAGGATCGGTTTGGCCTGCCTGGCGATGACAATTCCGCTGTCGGCCGCGTCGTGGATTCGGCAGTCGATCAACTTGGGCGACGCATCGACGCCCGCGATCCCCACGCACGAACCGGTTTCGCTGCGGATGTCGCAGTTCTCGATTTTCGCCGAACAGGAAAGAAAAATCGCACATGCGGCGGGCGTCGGCTCCTGTGGTTTCGGATTGCAACCGATGAGGGTCAGGCCGCGTAGGGCCGCCTCTCGGTTGCGAATCTGCAACGGCGCGGAAAGCTGGATAATGATTTGCTCGCGCGATCCATCGCCAACCAGTTGAATTGGCCCGTCGAGAATCAGACCATCGAGAGCATACGTTCCGGGCCTGACACGAACCACGGCCGGGGCAGGCGAGCGAGCCACCGCGGTGAGATCCTGGGACGATTCGACAATGATGCCGGTAGCTTCCATCTCCTATGAATCGCAACCTCGGATCAAATCGTGAACTTATCGACGTTCGGTGAAGCCGGTCAATTCGACCGCCGGTTCAGCCAGCGGCCAACGCGGCCGGTAGGGCAACGAACCCAGC
Source organism: uncultured Gemmataceae bacterium (assembly GCA_963815035.1). Taxonomy (GTDB): domain Bacteria; phylum Planctomycetota; class Planctomycetia; order Gemmatales; family Gemmataceae; genus JBGQCZ01. The sequence goes on along the minus strand of CAWFFC010000009.1, from coordinate 119,862 downwards.
TTGTCGTGGTCGATCTTGCCAGTGAGTTCATCGTAAACATATTTGATATTGTCGCTGAATCTCTTTCGCATCCTTGCCGGTCCATTCCTTGTACCAGGGCATGTCGAGTGACGCGGTGATGTCGTCGAGCGACTTTTCCGCGTCGATCCCCTTCCTGACCTGGTCGCGCAGCTCGGCGAAGTATCGCTTCTGCGGTCGCGAGCAGGTCCTTGCGCCGCCGAGCTTGCCGTGACCGGGGCAGATCGATGTCGATGTCGAGCTTTCATCTTGTCGAGCACTTGATCCAGGCCGCGGAGTTCGAGTGGCCCATGTAGTTGAACGCGCCGTTCACGCAGGCATCGCCGGTGCAGAGAATCTTGTGCTTCGGCAGATACGCGACCGCGTCGCCGATCGTGTGGCTGTGCCCGAAGGCATGGAACACGACGTGCTGCGTCTCGTCCTTGATCTCGTAGCTTGTCGTCGAATGTGATGTCCGCCTGCTTGAGTTCGTTGTCCTTCATGTCCTTGCGGTCCTTGGCGCGCGTCCTCCCACTGCTTCGGCCCGTTGGCCTTGAGCAGCCGGGCGGTTGCTTGCTTCGAGCGATGATCTTCGCCCCTTCCTTCGCCCAGATGGCAGTTGCCGTAGGCGTGGTCGCCGTGGTGGTGCGTGTCGAGGACGTACTTGATCGGCTTCTTCGGTCGTCTTCTTGATGTCGGCGATCACGTCGGCGGCCTCTTTCGGGAAGTTGGCGTCGATCACGACGACATAATCCTTGAAGACGATCCAGGCGTGATTGCTGCCGCCGAAGGGAATCTTCGGGTCGTTGGCGGAGATGGAGGAATAGCGGAAGAAGACGCCGGGGGCGATCTCCTTCACGTCGTTGAACTTCATTCGGGGAATCTTTTCATCCGGCCGGGCCATGACGGCGACCAGCACGACGATCGACGCGACAACGAGCGCGGAGAGCTTGGCGAGCGAACGCATGTGTGACCTCAGTATCGGAATTCGATGGTGGGCATCCTACACGGCTGCCTGTCGAGTTGCAAGCGGCCAATGGTGGTACAGTTTTGCTGTAGCCGGGCTCTGCGAGCCCGGCCTCACAGAGGCCGGCTACAGAAAACCGCTGTAGCCAGGCTCTGCGAGCCCGGCCTCACAGAGGCCGGCTACAGAAAACCAAACTGTACCACTACCAAGCGGCGAGTTCCGTCGAGCGGACGGGTAAGAAACAATTCCAAAGCAGTGGTTGACGTAGGTTTCGCCTGCCGGTTGGAACCGGTCCCGCCCGGCAGATGAGATCTACCACGCGGCGCTATTTTTGGGTCGACGGACCGGTCGGATCGGGATGAGCCAAAACCTGAGTCGTTTGCCGTTCGCGAAATTCGTGCAGGGCCTTGCGAAACTGCGGGTGTTTCGCCGCGATGATGGCGGTCGCCAGCAGAGCGGCGTTGATCGCGCCGGCCTTGCCGATCGCCAGCGTGCCGACGGGAATACCGGCAGGCATTTGCACAATGGAAAGCAGCGAATCGACGCCGCGAAGCACCGCGGACTCGATTGGCACGCCGAGAACGGGCAAAGCTGTTTTGGCAGCGCACATGCCGGGCAAATGAGCCGCGCCGCCGGCTCCCGCGATGATCACTTCCAGGCCGCGCGACTCCGCCGTGCTCGCGTATTCGAAGAGCAAGTCGGGCGTGCGATGGGCCGAAACGACTCGCGACTCAAACGGCACGCCGAGGACTCGAGCGTCTGGGCGGCGTGCTGCATGGTCTCCCAGTCGGAGCGCGAACCCATGACCAAGCCGATCAACGCCGACATGCGAGTCCCCCAAAAGGCTGTTCGATCATTTCTCGGCGGCGTCTTTCATCAGCCGGCGATAGTCCGATTCCGACATTTGGTCGGTGAGGTATTTATATGAGAGCAAATAGCGACGAATTCGGGCCATGTCGCTTTCGAACTGTTCCGGCCGCAGCATGATCCGGTCCAGCCGCGAGTTCTCGGTCAAATCGGCCAGCTTCACCTCGTGCGCGGTCGCGTTCCCCTTGCAGCGCACCACATAGTCCGCGTACGATTCGTCCTTCGAATGGGTCATGCAGCGGACCGCTGCAACAATTCCCTCCGCGAACCCGGCCTTTTCAAGATCTTCAATCGTGGTTTGCGTGTCCTCGACCACATCGTGCAAAACGCCGACGATGCGGGCGGCGTCGCTTTGGCCGCGCATCATCACTCCAATGGGATGCAGAATGTAAGGCGCTCCGACCTTGTCTTTTTGCCCCTCATGCGACTTGGCGGCGATCTGGACGGCTTTATCGATATCGACCATGGCGGTTTCTCCAGGAGAAATATCGTCAGTGACCGTGGCGATTTCCGTGCCCGTAGCGGGAAGAAAGGCGGAGAATAAAACAGCCCGGGCTTCTCGATCGAGATCCCGGGCCGCGACATTCACCAGGGTGAGTGAGGGGATTTGAACCCCCGACCCCCAGATCCACAATCTGGTGCTCTAACCAACTGAGCTACACCCACCGGTAATATTTCCCATCTTAACCTGCGCGCTCGCTTTTGGCAAGATGACTCAGGGTGGCGGCGGGTTCGCGAGATTTTTCGGGACCAGCGTCGTCGATTCCGGGCCTGCGCATCGTTACACAAATGGATCGGTCGGAGCGGGCATGAGCGATGCCGATGGCGAACTGGTGCGGCGCTGGAGGTGCGGCGAGGAGCCCGCCTTCACGGAGATCGTGCGCCGCTGGGAACAGCCGCTGGCCCGCTTTCTCGGCCGGCTCGCCGACGCCGACCAAGTCCCGGACCTGCTTCAGGAAACCTTCCTGCGCGTGCACCGGGCACGAGCTCGCTACAGCGAGAACGGCCACTTTTCATCGTGGCTGTTTCAAATCGCCTTGAATGTTGCCCGCGATTCGGGGAAGCGCCGCAAGTCGCCCGAATCACTGACCGACGATCCGCTCGGCCGAGCGGCATCGGCCGAATCCATGCTTGAACATCGCGAGACGACCGATCGCCTGGCGCGTGCCATCGCCGACTTGCCCGACGAATTGCGGGAAGTGCTGGCGCTGCGGCACGACGCGGACATGAGCTTCGAGGAAATGGCTCGCCGGCTCAATGTGCCGGCGAGCACATTGAAATCGCGCTTCGCCGCCGCCCTGAAGCGCCTGCGCGAACGATTGCCCGAGGAATTGCCATGAACTGCGAACAGGTCCGCGAATTGTTGCCCCTGCACGCCTACGGCGATTTGGCCGGCGCCGAATGCGCCGCGGTCGAATCGCATGTAAGCCAGTGTGCCGCCTGCCGGACGGAGTTGGCGGCGCCGTCCCGCGTTCGCTTGATGTTGAAAGAATCGCCTACCGCACGCGTCAACGTTGCCGCCATTCAGCGAAGCGAATCGGATCGGCTGCGGCGAGCGGCTCGCCGTTTGCGCGTCGCGGCGCTGATCGGACTGGCGGCGGCCCTGTTGCTCGCGGCGACGCGGCTGGAATTTCGTTTTGACCATCACCAGTTGATCGTCCGCTGGGGCCAAGGTGAACCGGTCGCGCAGCATATCGAGCATTCGCAGCCGCCGGTCATTGTTCAACAGGATCCGGCGGGCGTCACCGAAATCGCCGAGTGCATGGCGCCTGCTGAATGAATTGGTTCACGCGATCGCCGCGAATTTGGAAGCCGGCGATCGCGACCGCAGTGAGGAATTGGCGAAACTTCGCAAGGAAATCGCAAGCATGCGGCAAATGGATCAGAAGCGATGGGCCGCGACCGAGCGGGACGTCTTGGCCCTTTACACGGCGCAGTTCGGGCCCCGCAATCCAGGAGCAAACCCATGAAACGGTTCGTTTGGATATTCGCAGGGCTCACATTCGCGTTGCCGGCGGCGGCGCAGGACTCGGTCAGGCCGGCCGCCGACAGCCGGGCGATGTACCAGGACGTTGAAGTCATGGGCGCGATTCTCGTGCGCCGCGTCGTGCCGAATTGCACGTCGTGTCATGGCGACCCGTTCGCGGGCGGTAATTCGTTCATGAGCTCCGGCATGGGCGCCATGGGCGGTTCGGCCGGCGTCGGCGGCCCCGGCATGGGCGGCGGAGCCGCAATCTCTAATTTCGACAGCGATGGCCGGCTCGATATATTCCTGGCGAACCATCCGCACGGCAACTCAATCGGCCTTGGTAGCGTGGAAGGCGCCTATTTCAGAGGCCAGGGCGTGATCTTTCAGGCGACCGTGCCGCCCGTGCCGGCCAAGGAATTGAAACTAAGCGGCACGACGCAGTCGCCAAAATCGCTCAGCGATTGGGAGAAAACTTTACTTCAGATTCGCGGCGAGAAGGCGACAACCACCGCGCACAAGCCACAGGGCACGCTCGCCGACAAGCTGCTCAAGTCGTTGGCCGAAAATGGCAAGAACTTCACCCGCCTGCCCGAAAATGAAAATCTGACAATCGTTGTTACGTTTCGCGGCGGCCGATCGACCGGCGAGTCCGGGGCCGGGCAGCTCCGTGCGCGGCATGATGGGCGGACCCGGCGGCATGGGGCCCATGACCGGAGGAGGCTTGGCAAGTCCGATCGGTGGGATGCCGATGGCGCCCTCCGCTGGGCTCGGCGGAGGCGGTTCTTCAGCAGGCTCACTCGGACCGATGGGCGGTGGTGCACCGTTAAGCGGAAGCTCGGGCAGCGAGGCAATGGCTCCCGACCGCGAACTCGAACTTCTCGGCGACTTGCATCAAAAGCGCGGCAACTGGAACGACGCAGCCTCGGCCTACGATCGAGCACTGCGGAAGACCGCGGATGCTAGCCGGCTCGCGAACTGGCGAAAAAGCTCGCCGAGGTCTACCTCAAGTCCGGCGACTTGGATAAAGCCCGCAAAATGCTCGAACTCGGCGTCGCCGCACAGCAGAAGAAACCGGATGACGCCCATAAACCCAGCCGTGCGCAAGTCAAACCGGCGCCCGGCATCAAACTTCCGACCAAGTTGATCATCTCCGCGCCGAAAAAACTGCTCGATCAGGTCGGCAATGGGAAAATTACATTGGCCGAATTCCAGAAGCAAGCGACATTCGAAATCCTGAACTTCAATGAGACTTCGGCGCCGAAGAAATGATGCAATTGATTGTTCGTTTTGAGCGTGAAACGTAAACATTTCTTGTTTACGTTTCGTGCTCGGTCATTCCTCGACGATTAGTTTCCCATTCCCATCAAAGAACCCGCGAATCGATTTGATAGATCCCGTTGGTTTTCGCGGCCAACCAGTGCGCAATTGAATCGCCCGAATCCGATTCGAACGTAAACATCTGCCGCGTCGAGATGACGTGCTGCATCAATTCGGTTTGGTCGCGGGTTTCCAGCCAGGCGGCCCAGGCGTCGAGATCGTCGCGAATGTCGTCGGCCTCGGCGAGATAACGCTCGATGCGTAGAGCGCGGCTTCGATCGCGGTCCAGCCCAGATCATCGCCGCGCACGGTGATTTCGCCCCAGCCGAACTCTTCCTGCATCTGAGCCGGCTGCGGCATGATGTCATTCAAGCCAAACACGCGATGCCACATATGAAGAAAAACTGCTAGGAATTCAAACTGGTAGGGTGGGTCGAGACCGAGCTGTCAGGCTCGGTCGAGGCCCACCATTGCCATCGGTGGGCCTCGACCGAGCCTGACAGGCCGGTCTCGACCCACCCTACCGAGTCGCTCTTTTTGGTCACGCCTTTTTTGCTAAAGTTTCTGCGCCCCGCGTACTTGGCGGGTTCCGGTTCCCCGACGGTGTTGCAACAGCATGGCGACCACATCCTCGCTGCTTTTGCCCTCGGCCTGGGCCTGGAAGTTGGTGCTGATGCGGTGACGAAGCACCGGAACCGCCGCCTTGCGGATATCATCGATCGCGACGCTGAATCGCCCATCCATCGCGGCGAACGCCTGGCCGGCTGACCATGAGGTCTGTGCCCGTGCGCGCCGGCGCCCCAGTCCACCAGTTTCTTCACGAAGTCCGGGGCCGTCGAGTCCGACGGCCGCGAGGCCCGCGCCAGCCGGGTCGCGAAATCGATCACGAAGTCGCCGACCGGCACGCTACGAATCAGCTTCTGCAGGTTCACGATCGCCTTGCGCTGAGCACTTTCGTCAGTTCCCCGGCTTTCATCCTTGGCCACCATCGCCAGGATGCGCTTCTCCTCTTCAAAGCTGGGGTAATCGACGCTTGATATTGAACATGAAGCGGTCGAGCTGGGCCTCGGGCAGGGGATAGGTGCCTTCCTGCTCGATCGGGATTCTGCGTGGCGATGACGAAGAACGGCTCGGGCAGGTCGTAGGTCTCCTGCGCCGACGGTGACTTGCCGTTCCTGCATCGCCTGCAGCAGCGCGGCCTGCGTCTTGGGCGGCGTGCGGTTGATTTCGTCGGCGAGCACGATATTGGCGAACATCGGCCCATGCACGAAGCGGAAGCCCGCGCCTGCCCTGCTCGTTCTCCTCCAGGACGTTCGTGCCGGTGATGTCAGAGGGCATCAGGTCGGGCGTGAACTGGATGCGCTTGAACGCAACGTCGAGAATCTGGGCGATGGAACTGACCATGAGGGTCTTCGCCAGGCCGGGCACGCCGACCAGCAGGCAATGCCCACGAGTGAAAATCGCGGCCAGGATCTGCTCGACAACCTCGGTCTGCCCGACCACCACGCCGCAGTTGATCGACCATCTGCGTGCGAATCTGACTGAATTGAGCTAATACTTCGCTGATGTCTTTGGACACCGTGAACTCCTGTGACTGTTCCCGACTCTGGAAGTAACGTTCATTCTAGTGGATGGTCGCGGGGACAAGAAGAATGCCGCCAAACGGACGATCGGCGTGTCCGATTTCTTTTCTTGTTGATTTCCAATAGGATTGGATGGCAATTTGAAGAATCATTCAATCGAGATGAGTGTTCGGCGATGCGATTTCACCTGTCTGCCCTGTCGGCGTGCCTGTTCGCTTCCATTGCGATCGCACAATCACGTTTTCAATTCTTCGAGCCGGTGCCGCCGCCGGCGCCGTGCAGGTCATGGCGCATCGCGGCCTGCACATGCGGGCGCCGGAAACAGCCGCGCCGCGGTCCTCGACTGCGCCGCCGACTACATCGAATGGGCCGAAGTCGATCTTCGGCTTACGAAAGATCGCAAGCATATCGTGATTCATGATGATCGGCTCGATCGGCGTAGCGACGGGCAAGGAAAGGTCTCCGACTTCACGCTCGACGAGTTGAAAAACTCGACGCCGGGGCGTGGTTCGCCCAGCGATACAAGGGCGTTCGGCTACTGTCATTTCTCGAACTGCTCGCCGCCTGCAAGGGCAAGGTCAATCTCTATCTCGACTGCAAGCAAATCGACCCGAAGTTGCTGGTGGAGGAGATTCGGGCCGCCGGCATGGAGCGGCAGGTGATCGTCTACGATCGGCCTGAAATTCTCGCCGAAGATTCGCCAGGCCGCGGGCAACTCGATCGCGACCATGACCAAATTTCGCCCGAAGCTAATGGCGTTCGATGAATTCGTGCAGAAAGTCGATCCCGCCGCGGTCGAAATCGACGCCGATGACGTGACGCGGGAGCTTTGCCGCAACTTTCATGCGAAGGGGATTCGCGTCCAGGCCAAGGTGCTCGGCAGCAAGTGGGACAACCCGCCGATCTGGCTGCGCATGATCGAGGCGGGAGTCGATTGGCTGCAGACCGACAATCCCGTTGGCGTCCGTTTTGCCGAGGTTCGCCGGCGAATCGGCAAGTTCCCGGTGCAAATCTCCTGTCATCGCGGGGCCAATCGCTACGCCCCGGAAAACACAGTCGCGTCGATAGCGCCGCCGTGGCCCTCGGCGCCGATTACATTGAAATCGACATCCGAACAACGAGGGACGGCCGTTTCGTCTTGCTGCACGATCGTACGCTCGATCGCACGACGGCCGCCAAGGGACCGGTGGGCAACATGATCGCCCACGAAGTGACGGTGCTTTCCGCCGGCGCCTGGTTCGGCAAGCCGTTCGCGAATGAGCATGTGCCGACATTCGACGCGGCGCTTTCGGCATTGGGCGATCAATCACACGTTTATCTCGATGCGAAAGATATTTCGCCGGAAAGCCTGCTCGCGGCGATTCGCAAACATTCTCTGATGAACCGGCACGTGGTCTATCAAGCACCGGGTTTTTGCAACAAGCTGAAAGCACTTGATCCAAACGTGCGCCTGCTGCCGCCCTTGCGGTCGATGTCGGCGTTCGAAAGCGTGGCGAAGCTGAAGCCCTACGGCGTCGACGCCAACTGGTCGATTCTCTCAAAGGAAATGATCGCCAAATGCCACGCAGCCGGCATCCGCGTCTTTTCCGATGCGCTTGGATTTCATGAGTCAATTGCCGACTATCGCAAAGCCATCGCCTGGGGCATCGACGTGATTCAGACCGATCATCCGCTGCGGGTGCTGCGAGCGATCGAGTTGGAGGCGGCGGGGCGATGAGCGATTGGTCTTGCGAACGTGCGTCTTCCGATATAATTCGGGAAACGCATTAAAGGACACCGGACATGGTCATCATCACATTTCCCGACAGCCAAACAAAGAACAAGGCCGTCGGTTTTCTTCTCGGCCGGTTCTCCGGCAAGGTCCTGAAATCGGGCGAAATGATCGTGCCTGAAGCCGCGCTGGCCGCGCTGGCTGAAAAAGATATTTCGTTCACCGTGCACGGAAAGGCGTCTTATGAAAAGCAAATCGCGATCCGCCAAACAATAACGCGGGTCGCGAAATCACGGCTTTGCGATTTATTAAAAACTGTCGGGCGCAAGAGAATTCATCGCGAAACCGACTGGGGCGAGGCCACGGGCGAAGTCTGGTAAACCCACTCGATGTTTGTCATGACTGCGAAAAATCAGGCAAAAAATCCGAATTGTTGGCTGCCCGTGAAGGAACTCGTCGCACCAATCCTCACTTTGCGGCCATTTGCCTTGCCTTGCCAATGATGCGCTCCTCAACGCCCGGCGCCCACTTCGTGGGCATGCCGTAGGCCTGCATCGAGGTGTCGCCTTCATAGCCGCCTTCCTTCAGGATGCGCTCGGATGGAATGTAGGCCATCACGTCGTTCGCATAGGCGGTGACCCAGACTGGGCGGTCATGGTCGAGTTCCTTCTTCAGCCGATGCGAATAATCGACCACGCATTCGCCGCCCAGCGCGATCCAGAGCAAATCGCCGAGCTTCCAAACTTGAATTGAATAGTTGGGGTATTCCGTCGGGATCGCTTTGCCAGCATCGAGCATGTTCAGATATTTCTTCGCTCGCGTTTTCAGAATGTAATTCTTGCTGCTGGCCTCGGCGAGCCAATGTTCGCGCGACGGAATCTTGGCGAATTCGAGCGGGATCTCGGCGTATTTCGCGGCGAAGGGGCCGTTGATTTCCGTCAATTTGCCCTGCGTCAGGACCTCCTCGACTGATAGGGCGAGTTCCTTGCCATACTTCTTGCACAATTCAAGTTTGCTTCGCGGCAACGGATTGGCGTCGCCACCACAGCCCATGAAAAGAGCGCGACGGCGCCGGGATGTTTCTGTTGCAAATCGATCTGAGCAAAGCCGGCGTAGTCGCCGCTCCATTTGAAATATTGCATCGTGGTGTTGTGGCAGGCGTAGCCGAAAATCACCGCCCGCAGCTTGCCCCCGGGGCTGGTCACGCTAAGCACCGGCACCGAATGATCAACCGGCCCGGCGGGATTGGCCGCATTGTCGAAGCCCTTGGGAGTTTGCTTGCGGCGATTGACCGCGAATCGTGCTACGCCTTCGCCGCGTTTCAGAATTGCCGGCTGCAAGTCTTTGATCGCGGCGAGGATCACCTCGACCAGTTTCTGTTGTAGAAGGTCGCCATACGCCGCGACCTTCGGCCGCATGTCGGCGGGCATGTCGTACATGTCCATGAGATTGTCGCGAACCACCGGCCCGCAATGGGTGTGCGACGAGGTCAGCATCAGCCGCTCGCGCGGCAAGCCCGTGCGCTTCGACACTTCGCGGGCCACCGGTTCGGACAGCGACCGCGGCAAACCGACCAGATCGGTGCCCACGATCACCAACACTGTGCCGGCGGGATCCTCGAGCGCTACCGCCTTGGCGAAGAGGTCCATCTCCTTGCCTACGGCCGGTTTGTTGCGCGATGCATAGCCTGCCATCCAGATCGGTTCCGTCGGCGTGATGGCGACCGACGCCACGCCCGCCTTGCATCTTGGCTTGGCGGCCAACGCGTAAGTTGGAATCAGAGCAACGAGAGTGAGAAGATAGGCACGGCGTGAGTTCCAAAAAAGTTGGGCCGCGCGCATCCGAGTTAGCCGCGCTTCGCCGGCATTTTCGTCCGCTTTCGACCGGCGGGTGCAACAGCGTCGTTCGGTATGTTGGTTTCGCGTTCGCCGAGCACGGCGTGGAGCCCCGCCTCACGGGCGTTGACATATGCCGGCGTCAGCGCTTCGGCGAGCGGCTGTTCGCCGCGCCAATAGGGGAACTTGCCCAGGCGACGCAATGCCGCGGCGGTTACCGGCGGCGCGGTCGTATCACCCACCAGGTCGCCGGGCAGCACGAGATCCCAAAACGCCTTGGCGTCGGCGGTGATTGGTTCTTCCGCGGCCGCGGCGCTGATCGGCGCGGTGGTCGAATGAGCGTGAAGCTGCTTGAGTAAATCCTCGCGGCGTTTGCCGCGCAGCCGAAACATCAAGAATGGATCGCGATCGAATTCCTCGCCAATCAGGTAATAGACCGCGGCAATGTGCTTGCATGGATTCGACCAGTCTGGACAGGAGCAATCGGTCGTCAAATCGTCCATTCGATTCGGAAACAAAGACGTCCCGCATTCAGCGAAGGCCGATTCGATTTCGTGGGGCATTTCGCCGCTCGAAAAGCTTGGCCGCGAACACCGCCTGTTCGTTGAGCCGATCGACGACCTTTTGCCAGTCGGCGTCGCTGAGACGGTTGACGCTGATGGAAATGTCGTAAGGCTTCGGCCGCGAACCCTGTACTTTGGCCGTGACCGTTCCATCGCCGACGTCGATGGAGATGACCTGTCCCTGGCGGGCATAGCTGCGGCCGCGCGTCAGGCGAGCGCCGAGGTTGAACGAATCCAGGACCTCGATCCAGGCTTGGCCCACCAGGATTTGCCGAAGGCGCCGCCCCGCGACTGCGCCTTGATCCCGCCGGCGACGCGCTTCGGCGTCGATTTCGGAAAGCGCTGATAACTCCACCACATGTCTCAATCCTCTACGGCGTCGTCCGAAAGCGCCAGAATGTCGCGCAGTTCGCGGTTGCTCAAGTCGGTCAGCCATTGTTCGCCGGAGCCGATCACGCGGCCCGCCACGTCCTTTTTGCGATCGATCGTCATGTCGATTCGCTCTTCCAGCGTGCCCGAACAAATGAACTTGTGAACCATGACGTTTCGCTTCTGGCCGATGCGAAAGGCGCGATCGGTGGCCTGATCCTCTACCGCCGGGTTCCACCAGCGATCGAAATGAATCACATGGTTGGCGTTGGTCAGGTTCAAGCCGGTTCCGCCCGCCTTGAGCGAAAGGACGAACGCCCACGGCCCCTCGTCGGATTGAAATCGGCGAACCAGTTCATCGCGGCCCTTGCGGGTCACCGCGCCGTGCAAGAACAGCGCTTCCTTGCCGAACGATTCCTGGACGTGGCGTTGAAGCATTACGCCCATCTCGGTGAACTGGCTGAAGATCAGCACACGTTCGCCCGCGTCGCGAATTTCGTCGAGCAGTTCGGTAAGGCGGTTCAGCTTTCCGGAACGCTTGGGCAACGGCGAACCATCGGCCAGGTAGTGCGCCGGATGATTGCAAATCTGTTTAAGCCGCAGCAAGAGCGCGAGCACTTGGCCGCGGCGGGCGATGCCGTCGGCGGATTCGATCGGCGACATGGCGTCGTCCACCGCCGCCTGATACAGCGACGCCTGCTCCTTGGTCAGGCGGCAAAAGACCTTCATCTCGACCTTTTCGGGCAAGTCGGCGATCACGCTCTTGTCGGTCTTCAATCGGCGCAGGATGAATGGGCCCGTGGCTCGCTTCAGCTTTGCCGTCGCGTCCGGGTCTTGCCGGGTCTGAATCGGCAGGAAATACCGGCGGCGAAAATCGGTGCGATTGCCGAGCAACCCGGGATTGAGAAAATCCATGATCGCCCAAAGATCGCCGACATGGTTTTCCACCGGGGTTCCCGTCAAGGCGATGCGGAAATTCGCCTTCATCGAACGAGCCGCCCGCGATTGCTTGGTCTCCGGATTCTTGATATTCTGCGCTTCGTCCAGGATCGCGTTGGACCAGGAGACCTGGCCCAGCAATTCCGAGTCGCGGTGCAGCAGGGCGTAACTTGTCAGCACCAAACCGCTGTCTTTCACCAGCCTCTGAAACTTTTTGCCGGTGGGTCGGTCGCCGCCATGATGAATGTGGACCGGCAGGTCGGGGACGAAGCGGCTGGCTTCCCGCTGCCAGTTGCCGATCACCGACGTGGGGCAAACCAGCAACGTCGGTTGCCGCGATTCTTCCCAGGCCTTGCGAATTAAAACCAGGGCTTGTACTGTCTTGCCCAGACCCATATCGTCGGCCAGGCAGGCGCCCAGGCCCCAGCGGCGGAGAAACGCCATCCACGAGTAGCCGCGAAGTTGGTAAGCACGAAGTTGTCCCGTGAAGGCGTTGGGAGGCTCCAATGCCTCGTAGTTTGCCTCAGATTTCAAATTCGTGAGCAATTCGCCGATCCAACCCGTCGCTTCGACGCCGGTGACTTCGATATCGCCGGGGGCATTTCTCGTCGCGCCGAGCGACGTGAGCACCAGTTCGCGAACCGTCGTTTGCTGCTTCTTTTTCATCCCAGCCAGGACGGCCTGGATTTGCTCGGCGCTCGAGATGGATCCATTGACCTCGAAACTGCACCAGCGGCGATTTCAGCGCCGGCGAGTTGCGCGAGTTCCTTGGCGCTGATTGGTTCGTCGCCCAGAGCGATTCTCCAGTCGAATTTCACAATCGCATCGAGCGTAAACTCGCCTTTGGATACTTTCATCCCATCCGCAACCGACGCGGACGCCGTGAACGAGCGCTTTTTGCCGGTCCACCAGGCGGGCAGCATGACGCCAAAACCGGCCTGCTCCAACATCCAGGCCGACTCGCTGAGAAAGGCGTAGGCGCCGGCGACGTCGGTCGAATAGCCGGCGGGCGCGAAGCGCGCAGGCTTTCCTCGATGCGGGCGCTGGCGCGGGCGGCTTGCCCCAACGCGCCGAGCAGATATTCCTTCGCCGAGAATTGCCGCCGGCGAAACGCGTCGGCCACGATTCCGTCCGGACGCCAGGCGTCTTCCACATCAACCAGCAGGCTTGGATCGTCATGAGCCTGGAGCAGGTAGCGGATCTGCCAGGGATGCTTGGGAGTAACCGGCTCTTCAAGCCGGAAGCAAAGGCGAAACGCGGCCGCCGCGCTCTCGGCGAGCGGCCGCGACCAATCGGCGATTTGCCCCGCCAGTTCGCGCCAGCCGGCGGCGCCGCCGGTGAGCCGCCCATCCGGCCGGCACAATGCCTGGACCCACTGATCGTGACTCGATTCGGCCCGTTTCGCAATCGATCCAGGCGCGGGCGTCTGCCGGGCCAGCGCATCGATCGCGAAATTGAGAAAGTCGAGCAAGACGGCGGTGGCGGGAGTCGAAGGTGCGCGCTTCGGTGTGCCGATCGCCCGGCACGAGCCCGGCATCGCCTTCGCAAGCTGCGCGAACCGGGCCGAGTCCGGCCCCGCGACATAGGCGCGCCAGACCGCCCACCAATCATGCCCCGTTTCGGCCAGCCCGGGCAGATACGAATCGCGTGCGACCAGCGCGCCGGCGAATCGTAACGCGGCCGACCAATACTTCAATGACGACCCGACGATCAACCCCGGCGACAGCGTGTCCTTGTCCACGCATTGGGCGAGCAGGTCGATCGCCGCGGCGGGGGGAAGCGCGATTGCCGTCGAGCTCCAGGCCTTTAGCTCCGGCTCGCCGGGAGTCGCGGTCGCGATCAGCGGGCTCGACGGCAGCGGTCTGCCGTAAAGGGTCGGCAGCCACATTACCGACCGGTGCGGCTTCTCAATTTTTTGACTGCGACTTACGAACGGCGCGAGCGATCGGCGCAACCGGTGGCTGCCAGGATCAAATGGCGAGAATGGAGGAATTTGCGGCGAAGTGTCGAACGATCCCTCGGGGCATTCTCCCCAGACATTGAAGGCGTTTCCCTCAAGCGCCGCGTGCAGAATTAGCATGATTGGTACTCGTGAAAATCCTTGTCACGATGCAAGCATGCTAAGCGTCTGCGACCTATGAATCAAGGGCCCGACGCGAATCGCGGGAAAATCAACGGGCCGCGGGCAAGCTGTGCCTGCCCGCGGCTCGCGGTGGGAGTTCGAACCCTATTCCACCGTCAGCCCGGCGGCGAAGTCGGTCAAGGCCTTTTGCATCTGCTTTTCGGCGTCCTGCCCTTTCTTGATCTTGTCTTGCAGGCTCTCGATCTCGGTTTCCTGCTTCTCCATTTTTTCGAGGTAGCGCTTCTGCAACCCCGACCCTTGCGGGACCTTGTCCAGGTTTTGTCGCAGCCGCGCCTGCTCGTCAGAGATCTCATGCAGCGACTTCTGCCATTCGACTAGGTGCTGCTTTTGATTGGCGAGCTCGGCGCGATCGTGCCGCAATTTCTTGAGCGCGGATTTCACCTGATCGCCGACGGCGGGCGAATCGAGGAGCGGCTGAATCGCCGCGTCGGTCGCCATAGCGATCGACCAATTGGATTCGAATGTTCGCTCCATCGCCACGCTTTGGCTGGCGCCGCCGGATTTCGGCGCCTTCAAATGGAAATCCTTGTAGTAATAGGATCCGCCTGTGGGTTTGCCCTTGTCCAACACATGCCAATCGAGCGGAACCCAATGCCGCAGGGTAATCGTTCGATCTTGCTGGGTTGAGTTGTTGACGACGCGATAGGCGATTTCGCGGCGATCGCGCGAGGTGACGAACAAGGCGCCGTTCTTGACGCGGGCGTGCTCAATTTCCGTCGCCAACGATCGCTCGGATGCGACGACCTGGAGATCCATACTCGTGACAAAACTGCTTTCGCGAACATCGCCACGCGATTTGACGTCGCTCTCGCCGACGCGGCTGCTGTCTTCTTTTTCCTCGGCCACTTCGAAGTCAATCGTTTGTCCGGCCTTGGCCAAGACATCGAAGCGATAAACATCGGCGGCGGTCTCGCGAGGCTTCTTTTGGTCCTTGGCCAATTCCCATCCCTTGCGGACGGCGTGTTCGATGACCATCAACCGATCGTGAGGCGAGCGGTTGCGAATCGTGTATTGGCGGGTTTCGCGCGCCGTGAATTGAGTGACGAGCGTGTTGCCGATAAACGAAACCGTCATGGCGGGGCCGACCCCCGTCTTGGTTTCGGTCTTCACCTCGGTGCCGAGATCGACCGCGTAGCTGAGCAACCGCTCCTCGTTGGGCTGCAGGTCGGGGATGCGGGCGTCGCCGCCGTAGCTGCCTCCGTCGTAGACGGTCACCGGCCCCTGCGTCAGCGGCATGCCGGTTGTATTCTTGATCCGCAGACCCATGAGCGGATGCTGGGCGTGAATCTTCTCGTTATAAATGATCACGTGCGTGGCTTGAATCGACTTGTCGAGCAGCGGCAGAAGTGCTGCTTTCTGTCGCGGGAGGCTGACTTTTTCCTCGATCGTGTAACGCACGGCGCTGCCGACATTTTCCGCGGCGGCCTCGGCGGCCAACTGGCCGTGCGGATCGAGATTCACCATCTTGGGGCCTTCGCTCTTTGCCTGATCCAGGGCCTCTTGCTTGGCCTTGCGGCGTGCCTGCATTTGCTCATAGGTGAGGCGACTGCCTTTCGGACCGGGAAGCAAATCGCTGTCGTCGTCCATGAATGCCGATTGGCCCGGATTGAATCGCTGACGATTTTGATAGCGATTGCCGAACGGGTTGGGCGCTGCACCTTGCCTGGGTTGAGCGGTACCCTGATTTGGCAAGCCGGCAATCCCGCCAAGGCCGCCGCCGCCAAGGCCGCCAAGGCCGCCAAGGCCGCCAAGGCCGCCAAGGCCGCCAAGGCCGCCAAGGCCGCCAAGGCCGCCAAGGCCGCCAAGGCCGCCAAGGCCGCCAAGGCCGCCAAGGCCGCCAAGGCCGCCAAGGCCGCCAAGGCCGCCAAGGCCGCCAAGGCCACCGCCGATGCCGCCGATTCCGGCAAAGCCGCCACCCCCGCCGAAGTTTGGTGCTTGGGTTGCAAGCGCCCCGCCATTGCCAACTTGATTTCCCATCGCGGCTTCGATCTTTTCGCGCGTTAGCGCACCGCTGTAATTGGGCGGACGCAGCGAGGCGAATTGTTCCGGCTCCACAACCGGACGCGGCACGAATAACGGCGGATACAAGTCCATCTGGTACGAAATCGGCCGGCCCGCCACGAGCACCACGCGGACGTTTTTCCAATCCTCATCCGTGACATTTTCGACCGATGCCCAGCCTTGCAGCATCACCTTTGCAATCGCTGGATTTTTCGCATCGTCATTGACACTGAGACGATAGCTGGTTTTCCAGATTGGGTTCTCGGCGACATAGCCGACGCGCACTGGCCGCTTGCCCTCGCCCTTGAAATTCAGGCTGACCTGTTTCTTCAATGAATCATGCGATTCGGCGAGCACGTTAAGTGCATTGCGAAGCTCGCCCTCGATGCGCGGATTAAGAAAGCGGATTCGCTGAATGTCGCGCAAGTTGATATTGCGGACTCCCTCGGCACAAAGGAGATTGAGCAGGTGCACTTCGTGCAGCGTGGTCGGGCCATTGGGCTGCATCTGCGATTCCATGCCCATGATCGCGCCGGTGAGCGTGCCCGGCTGGCCGGCGGCGGTCTGTTGCATCGTGATCTCGACTTTTTCGCCGGCGCCTGATTCAGTAATTCGCCAAAAGTCGGATTGTCGGTGAGGTCCAACGCGAAGCTTCGCAGCGTCTTGTCGAGTGGATCTTGACCGTCGTAATTCACCGGGCCGATCTTGCCCTTGCCCAGATCTTGCAGCACGAGGCTTTTGAGCAGGTCATTCACATCGCCGATTGGGAATTGCAGATCGATGCGCGCGTTTCCCTCGACCTAGCCTTCGCGCTGAAAGTAACCGACGCCGCTGCTGAACAGCACGACGCGGGCGATGGGCAAAGTCGATCCGTTGCCGTCGCCGGCAAGCTGCTTGGCGATCAACTGTCGCGGCGGCGCGTAATTCAGGTTTCGAAAAACCCAAGCAGCGGCGACTCCGCTGATGGCCAGCACGGCCACCGCGGAGAGAACATATTTTCTGCGCATTGGTGATTTCCTCGGGCTGTTGCACCCTTCCCCGATAAAAGTGTGAACGGGTCCGAAGCGTCCTTCGTTGGCGCGAGGAAAAAAATGGATTTCAGATTATACCGAGTGCCTCGAAATCAGCTTCGCGGTTCCGGTCGCTTCCAGGATGGATCATAGTCCAGCGAAAACAGTTTCTGAATGCGTTCGGCGCGGCCGCCGCTGGCGTCGTTCAGAATTTCGAGCCCTTGGCGAATTCTCTGGACTGCGCGGGTCAGCCTTGGCCGCCGTGGCCTCCGCGCCGCGATCGATGCGATCCAGAATTGCGGCGATGTCCAACAGCCGGCAGCGGGCTTCGAGAAAAAACTGATCCAGGGCTTTCGAGGCAGGCAGGGGTGTCGGAGTCATGTTGCGTGGCCAGTCGGTTGAAAGATTCGCTTCGTTTCAAGATCGATCAGAGCGTTCAAATTGCCGGATCGGAATCCTTCCAGGTCGAGCGTGATGAAGCGAAAGCCGAGTTCGTGAAGCCGATGGGCCAGTTGGTCGCGCACTTCGGGTGCGGCGAGGCGCGCGATTTCGGAAATCGGCACCTCGATGCGGGCCAGTTCGCCCTCGTGCAGCCGGACGCGGCAATCGCGAGGCCCAGCGATTTCAGATACGCCTCGGCGGATTCGATCATCGCCGTGCGCTCGCGCGTCACTTCCATGCCCGGCGCCAGACGGCTCGAAAGGCATGGCGACTGGCCGGCTTGTCCCAGGTCGGCAGCTCCCATTCGCGAGCCAGCGCCCGCACGTCGGCCTTGGTGAAGCCGGCTTCTTGCAACGGATGCCGCACGCGATGCTCGGCGGCGGCGGTCAGAGTCCGGGCCGATAATCGCCCGCGTCGTCGAGGTTGGCGCCGCTGCAAACGATCATGTCGCCCAAATCGGGCAGCAAGGATTCGATGCGGCCGTACAGTTCGTCCTTGCAAAAATAACAGCGCGCAACCGTCGTTGCGGACGTAATCCGGATTGGCGAATTCCTCGGTCGTAACAACAACGTGGCGAATGCCGATGCGAGCCGCCAGTTCGCGAGCCTCGGCCAATTCCGAACGCGGCACGCTCGGGCTGTCCGCGGTGACGGCGACCGCCCGATCGCCCAGCGCCAGCTGCGCCGCCTGGGCCACAACGGTGCTGTCGATGCCGCCGCTGAACGCCACGGCGGCCCCCGGCATACCGCGAAGGATCGCCAGGAGCTTGTCGCGCTTCGCGAGTAAGTCTTCGGTCATACCATTCATTTAACCACGAAACGCGCGAAAGACACGAAAAAATGCGGCGGCTTCAGGCAAATCGAAAGCAGCGATTGACACTCTCAACTCAAGTAAACATCCGCCGAAGAACGCGAATAGGTCGATTCTAAATCGACGAGTACCTCCGATTTGACGGTCAGCGGCAACGTAACGCTCGGCATCGTCTGACCGATCGCCAGTGGCCGTCTCCAGATGCCGATCAGTCTGCCGCCTGCCGCGGCCGGCTCACCGACCCGATAACTGACGGCAAACGGCGGTTGTGTCGCCGGCTGATCAATGTGCAGTTCGGCCGCCAGCGAGTCCGCGAATGAGAAATTCGCCGGCCGTGTGTGCACGTCGATGAGCAGTAGATTCGCCCCTTCCATGAGGTAGCTCAAATACCGTGCGAGGTAGATGGCTCGAGCGCTCGGCCGATCTTTGTTTCGCGGCGAGACAATTTCGACTGCGGCAACCAGGCGCCCGGCTGCTGTCACGAACAGAGCCGACTGGGGATCGAGTGTCGGGCTTGCCACTTCGATATCGGGCTCGGAGACCGCGACCGCCGCGTCGGATGCCATGGTAGGCTCGGGCGCGGGCGCTTCGGGCCGCCAATGGCGGACACTCACATCAGGACGCTCCAACGGGGCTCCGACAGAAAGCGCCGGCGCCGTCCCAATGTAGGCCCGATACCCTTCCGGCAGCCGCGGTTTGATGTGCCGCAGCAATTCCACGATCCAAATATCGTGGAGGCCGTCCCAACCGGAAAGACTGCTCCAATCGTGTAATGGCATGCATGCACTCCTTTTGGCAAATCACTCTGCCATCATAGCAGTTTGCGGTTGGAGTAAGGGTCACGGCCGAGATATGCAGATTTCCCGTGTATTGCAAGAAACGATTGGTAACTTTGGGGTGGCGCCGGCCGACTGCCGCACTCCTTCCCCGGCAGGCAATGGTTGCAGAACCGGTTGAAGAGAAACGGTCACATCCTGACCGTCAGGAAGTCCTGGTTCATGCGACCGGAGAACGGATTTGCCGCGGATGATGCCGCCCAGAACAGTCGACATGAGGGGCGCCTTCTTATTTGATGGAATCATAGCGTTGCCCGATTCCCTACGAAAGCGAAAGTGATGGAGTATTCGATCCGTGCCTTTTCCTCTTGCAGCCTGAATGGCCGCCCGTATAATTCTGCATGCATTCCCGCGGGTGTAGCTCAGTGGTAGAGCGTCACGTTGCCAACGTGAATGTCGTGGGTTCAAGCCCCATCACCCGCTCTTTTCAGCCGGGCGGTTCGGAATAGACTGAGGCATTGCCTCGGCGATTCCGAAACTCCCGGCTTTGTTATTTCTGGACGTCACAAAGGTCAGGAAATGAGCGAACAAGAAACTCCCGCCAGCCCCGAGACCGAATCCTCCAGCGCCGCCACCCTGGCGGCGCCGGAAAAAATGGAAGAGGGGAAACTCCAGCAGGAAGTCGAGATCAAGGATATCGGTCCTTGCCGCAAACACATCAAAGTGACCGTCAATCGCGCTGACATCAATACTCGCGTGGACGAGCATTACGACAAACTGATGACCAAAGAACCGGCCTGGGTGCCCGGCTTTCGGCCCGGCAAGGCGCCGCGGCGGCTGGTCGAGCAACGATTCAAGAAGGACGTTTTCGAACAAGTTCGGGCCGAAGTGCTCATGGCCAGCCTCGAACAGATCGCCGAGGACCACGACGTCGCCCCGCTCGCCCCGCCCGATATCGACCCGGCCCGCATCGAAATCCCCAACGAAGGGCCGATGGTCTATGAGTTCGACGTCGAAGTCCGGCCGCAATTCGACTTGCCGCAGTACAAGGGCATCAAGCTGAAACGGCCGGTGATGGAATTCAACGACCAGGATATTCAGCGCGAGGAACGCCGGCTGCTCGAGCCCTACGGCACAATCGCACCGAAGGGCGACGATGCCGCCGTGGCGGTGGGCGATTTCGTTACCGTCGACATGACCGCCAAGCATGGCGACAAGGTCCTGAATCAGGCAAAGGATGTGCAGTTGCGGGTCGATTCCCGTCTGGCCCTTCGCGACGGCGTCGCCGAGAAGTTCGGCGAGCAGATGACCGGCGCGAAGCGCGGCGATACGCGAACGATCGACATCGTTCTGTCGGACACCGCCGCCGATCCCGAACTTCGCGGCAAAACCGTGCAAGGCATTTTTCACGTCAACGAAGTGAAAGAGCTTCGCCTGCCGGAAATGGACGCGGACTTGCTCGATCGCTTCGGCGTCGGTACGCCCGAGGCGTTTCGGGAAAAAGTGCGGGTGGTTCTCAATCGCCGCTTGCAGTATCAGCAGGAGCGGTCGTATCGCGAGCAGATTTTGTCGCTGATCGCCGAGTCGGCCACCTGGGATTTGCCGCAGGATTTGCTCCGGCGGCATGCCCGGCGGGCGTTTTCGCGGCGGGTCATGGAAATGCGCAACGCCGGCATGTCCGACCAGGAAATCGCCGCCCAACAACGATTGCTCGAACGCGACGTTCTGCGCAGCACCGAACTCTCGCTCAAGGAACACTTTGTGCTGCAAAAGATCGCCGAGGTCGAGAAAATCGAGATCGAGGACGCGGATATTGACGAGGAAGTGGTCCGAATCGCGGAGGCCAACGATGAGTCGCCGCGGCGCCTGCGCGCCCGCTTGGAGCGCGAGGACCTGATGGAGGCCCTGGCCATCGAACTCATTGAGCGGCGCGCCCTCGACTTGATCCTGCAAAATGCAGAGTACGAGGACGTGAAGCTGACGCCAACGAAGGAAGATTCGACCGTGTCGACGGCGGAAGTGCAGACCGTCCAGGGCGAAATGGCCGATCCGATGGCCGCGCCGCTGCCGGAAGCAAAGCACGAGACTGCCGAAGAGCCGAAGCCGTGATTTTGTTTAGTCGCGAGGGGAGCACGAGCGACCCGAGCGAGTGGGTCGCCCATGCTCCCCTCGCGACTAAATCGACCGAATGAAAAGGGGGCCCCATGAACATCATTCTCCCGACCGACGGCGCACGATCGCGCCCAATTGCAGCGCTACCGCGACTATGCCCGCCAGCGGCAAATGACCCTTGCCGACCTGTTGCTCGAAAACCGGATCATTTTCATCGGCAGTTCTCCCGAGATCGGCTATCCGGAAATCACCGACTTGATGGCCAATTACACGATCCAGAAGCTCCTGTTCTTGCAATATGAGAACAAGAATCAGGAAATTCACATGTACATCAACTGCCCGGGCGGCTCGGTGTCGGCCACGCTGGCGATTTACGACACGATGCAGTTTCTCGAATGCCCGATTTCGACCTATTGCATGGGCATCGCCGCCAGCGGCGCGGCGGTGCTGCTGGCGGCGGGAACCAAGGCCAAGCGCTATGCCCTGCCGCACGCCAAGGTCATGATCCACGAACCGTGGGGCCAGGTCCAGGGACAGGTGTCCGATATCGAAATCAGCGCCAATGAAATCATTCGCGAGCGGGCCCGGCTCAACGAAATCATGGCCAGCCATACCGGCCGAACCATCGACGAACTCGAAAAAGCCACCGAACGCGACAAGTATTTCACGGCCGAAGAAGCCAAGGAATTCGGCCTGGTCGACGAGGTGCTTACCAAGCTGCAGGCCGGCAAGTAGTTCCGAGTCGGCGCATTCGACAGGTTGCTTGGAACCTGAAACTCGGAACGATTCCGCATAATCCGTTCCGGCGGAACCGCGTGCGAGCGAAACGCGGCCGCCGCGGTCGTCTCACTTATAAACACCGCGTCCGACGGTCGATCAACCCGACAAGGTCGAGCCGGGCGCTTTCCGGAGGTCTGGAAACATGCCATCGGTTCCCTTTGTCATCGAAAACACGGGCCGCGAGGAGCGCGCCTACGACATCTACAGCCGCCTGTTGAAGGATCGGATCATTTTCCTTCAGGGCCAGGTCGATGACGACAGCGCCGCTCCAATCGTCGCGCAATTGCTATATCTGCACTGCGAGGACCCCAACGCCGACATCCATATGTACATCAATAGCCCCGGTGGATCGGTCACCGCCGGCATGAGCATTTACGACACGATGCAATACGTCGGCTGCGACGTTGCCACTTACTGCATCGGCCAGGCGGCAAGCATGGGCGCGATGCTGTTGACCGCCGGCGCGAAGGGCAAACGCTACGCGTTGCCGAATTGCCGCGTCATGATCCATCAGCCGCTCGGCGGATTTGGCGGCACCACCACCGATATCCTGATTCGCACCAAGGAGTTTCTGAACATCAAGCGAAAGATGAACGAGTTGATGGCCAAGCACACCGGCCAGCCGCTGGAAGTGATCGAAAAGGAAACGGATCGCGACAAGTTCCTGTCGTCGAAGGACGCCGCGGAATTCGGCTTGGTGGATCATGTGCTGGAAAAAATGCCGGCGATGCCGCCCCGGCCCAACAAGGTGACCGGCTAGTATTGGGTAGGCGAAGTCGCCAGACTTCAGGGCCAACTGATCTCTGGCGAGTCCAGCTACACTCTTGGAAACCTGAACTCTGGCGAATTCAGCTCCTCCAAACTAGGCAGCCAGATCGACGAACGGAGTCGTACGATGTTTTCGCGAGGGTGGAGAATGGGCGACCGAATGCGGTGGCCGATTCTCCACCCTCGCTGTTTCCTGGGCTTTGCATTGGCTGCGCTTTGCCTGCTTTCAGGCTGCCGAGCCGGTCAAAAATCGGCACTCACCGAAGCTGAACTTCGCACGCGCGAACGCGAGATTCGCGAATTGCAGTCGGACCTGCAACGGGCGGAGACGCTCAACCAGGCAATGACCCGCGAACTGACCGATCGCCGAAACTGCGCGGCAGCCCCCTGCCCGCCCTCTTCCGCCGTAGTCGACGGCCCGGCGGCGATGATGAGCGGCATGATCAAGGAAATCCTGCTCGGTCGCGGCACCGGCGGCACGGACGACGATGGTTGGCCGGGCGACGAGGCGCTGCAGGTCGTGCTCGTTCCTCAGGACGTGGACGGTCAGGCGGTCAAGGTGCCCGGCAAACTGGTCGTCATCGTTTTTGAAATCACCTCCGATGGACTCAAGGTTCCATTCGACCGGTGGGACGTGGCGCCGCTGACACTGCAGCGCAACTGGCGCAATGGCTTGTTTTCGACCGGCTATTTCGTCAAGTTGCCCTGGAAGCGTTGGCCGGCGAGCGAGAAGCTGCGCGTCGTGGCCCAATTCACTACGCTCGCGGATGGCCGCGTGCTGGAGGCGGATCGCGATGTGAAGATCAAGCTGATGCCGGGCGGGCCGCGCGGCGTGCCGGTGACCGGGCCGCCCGGCACGACAGTGATTCCGCCGCCGCCCAAGACCGCCCCGCCCATTGCCGCACCGGAACCGTGGCCGACCGAGTGGGATGGGCCGATCACGACTCCCGGCGCTTGGTTGCGAACTACGCGGCCGCCCTCGGCGCGTCGCGAAGCGGCCAAACCCGCTCCGCCGCCGCAACCCGCGCGGCTTCTGCCGCCGGAATTCGGGACGGAATCGAGTTCAGCCGGCGGCTCGTGATCGCGATTTTTCGCTGGCTTGGGATTGGCGAACGGGTTATTTGTATAACACAATAGGGAAGTGGATGCGGTATCGGCCTGGAGTTTGCTTGCCCCATTTGCCCTCCCGTCCAGTTCCCTAGCGATCGGCCCGCCCGGATTGAAATCAGAACTCCGCTCTTGAGACCGGCATGGCTCCCGTCCCCAACTCCAATTCCGACTGGCTCGAAAAACGGCGCCGACTCGATTCGTTGCTGCGTCTGCAGGCCGCGGTCATGTCCGGCGACCCGGCTCATCACGAAGCGATCCGCGCATTGGCCGAGGCGTTGACCGACGCCGACGATGAAATTCGCGAGTTGGCGGCCGGCGCCCTGGCCGAATTCGGGCCGGATGCCCAAATCGCGCTGCCAGAGTTGATTCAGGCTTCCACCGATGCAAATCCGACTGTTCGGCGACGGGCGATTCGCACCATTGGCTTCATCGGGCCCGTTGCCGCCGACGACGCCATGGCTGCGGTCGAAGCCGCCAGCGAGGACGAAAACGAAAGCGTGGCCCTGCAGGCCGTCGCCACGCTCGGCGAATTCGGGCCATTGGCGGCCTCGGCGATTCCCGTGATGTTGGCCGCGATTTGGACCGGCGACTCACGAAAGCGAGCCATCGCCGGGGCGGCCCTGCAGCGCGTCGGCGAGGCAGCCATCCCCTCTTTGATTCAAACGCTGGTGCACCCGTCGGCCGAGGTACGGGCCAAGGTCGTTCATGTCCTGGCACGAATGGGTCCCGGCGCGACGGAAGCCAAATTCGCGCTCGAATCGCTGCTCCACGATTCGGATGAGGTTGTTCGCAGCGCCGCCCACGAAGCTCTGAACGCGATTTCTAGTTGACCCGCTGAGCGATCGTGACTTGCGACGCGCACCTCGCTGGTTCTTCGAACCGTAGCTAGCAAAACAACCGGTCTGCGAACGCTTGGACTCGAAGCCGCTGCCATAAGTAGCTTTTCCCAGATATGTTGTGTCAACCTTCCTTCTTTTGAGCATCGAACCGACCGGTCAAAACCGGTTGTTTCGAAACCAGAACTCAGTGCGTCGTCAACAATCAGAATTGGGATTGCCCCAGCGCGGCTCGGCCCCGGCAGGCGGAACCTACATCCCGGCGCAAGTAGGTTCCGCCTGCCGGGCGGAACCGGGCGCCCCGCGGTATGCGGCAACCCCAAATCTGAGTGTTGACGCAGCAGTAGACTCTCAAATCCAATCGTTCATTTGTGTTTTGGTTTGATCTCATCAGATGAAATTGCCTCGCATGGCAGGGTTGCGGTGTGAGTGGAAACCGAAATCTCGGTAATTGCCCAGGTTCGTCCGGGCTGAATGGCCAATTGCCAAACTCACCGGCTGCTGCGGATTGTGACAATCCTGCCGGGTTTAACCAAAGTTCGGGTCGCGACCGGTCGAAGATAAATTCAGAGACGAACGGCTGCGGCCAAGATACGGCGCGATCGCCGTCCGCGCTCGGGCGGCAGGCTTCGGCGGAATTTAAGTACGTGAGGAATGAATAATGAAGCGATCAGCGGCAGCGATTACGATGCTGGCCGCCCTGGGCGGCTGCATGAGTCCGAACGCAGGGCGGAATGCGAACAGCGTCCCGAACAACCGGGTCGGAATGGCCCCGGCGACCCCCGGCGTGGTTGGCGGCGTGGGGCCAACCCGTAGTGGCTCGCGGCGCCGCCGACGATCTGGCCGCACCTGCCAAGGCCTTGGCCGGCGCGGCGGCATTCAGCAAACCAGTCTGGTCACCCAAGCCGCAAAAGCCGCGGCGGCGGAAACGCCCAAGGGCGACCATGCCAGCGGTCTGTTCGCCAAAAGGCATACCGGCCAGGTGCCTCCGCCGCCGTATGCCGGACCTCCCGGCGCGGTCGCGGCCGTGCCGGGCATGGCCCTGCCGGGCGGCTTGCCCGTGATGACCAACGCCCGCAGTTCCGTCCGCTTCATCGGCCAGGACGGCATGCAAATCGGCTGGCTCGCGCCGACCGCCGACGGCCGCGTCGCGTTCCGCGACCAGGTCACCACGCCCGGCCGCTACAACTTTCTCCAGGGCGGCGTCTATCGCCTGCGCTTGAGCAACATTCCCAAGCGCGGCAATCTCGAACTTTATCCGACCATCGAGGTCGTCCCGCAGGGCCCGAAAACCGGCACCTTCCTGGCTCATAGCGCCATCCCGATCAGTTACACGGACGATGACTTCGAGCAGGTCATTTCCGGGAACTTCGTGGTGAAGGTCATTTACCTGCCCGACCCGGCCTTCCAGGAACTGGCGACCGGACTGCCCGACGAGGTGGTTTCGACCAAGCTCGAGGCGGGCATCGATCCGATCACCGAAGCCCAGCGTCGCGGCAGCGTCCTGGCGATCATTCGCATGGGCAATATCGATCTGGAAACGCCGAACTCGCCCGGCATGGACGCGCCGAATCCGTATATGCGCGGCCCGATGCCGCCCATGGGCGGCCCCGGCGCCAGGCCGCGCGGACCGCAAGGCCCGATGCCCGGCGGCCCGGGCGGCCCACCGCATAGCGGCCCCTTGGCTCCGCCGCCCGGCTCGCCGAGGGTGCCGACGGTCGAACTACCCATGCCGAAAAGCGGCAGTTCGGTCGTACTGCCTTGATTCCATGCGACCGGGCCTGAGAAGTCGAATGAGTTGACAATGAGACAAGGAGACAAGGGGACGTGGAGCAGACGATTTCGCCTTCTGCTCCTTGTCCCCTTGTCTCCTTATCTGCTCAGTCGGGGA
Source organism: uncultured Gemmataceae bacterium (assembly GCA_963815035.1). Taxonomy (GTDB): domain Bacteria; phylum Planctomycetota; class Planctomycetia; order Gemmatales; family Gemmataceae; genus JBGQCZ01. Next base: position 93,067 of record CAWFFC010000009.1, on the reverse strand, counting down.
TAAGTCATGAACGGACTCTTGCTCGCGCTTTCGATGACCGCCGCGGGCGTGCCGGCGCAGCCGCCGGCTCCGCCACAGCCGCTGTCGCCGCTGCTTTATGTCAAGCTTCTCGGTCCGGCGGGCATGAAGGTCACGTTCCGGCCCGGCACAAATGCCGAGCGCACGCTGGAAAGCCCGGCCATTGTCGGACTTCGCCCCGGCTATGTCTATCGCGTCGCGCTAAGCGTGCCGGAGATACCCGGCGTGAGAATTTATCCGTCGCTTGAAGTCCGCGGCGCCTTGCAGACCACGCTCAGCCAGGCGAGCCGGCATCCGGTGCCGATCGCGTTTCTGGACGATGAACTGCGGCGCGTCGATCGCAGCGGCTCGATGATCACGAAAGTGCACTACCTCGAGGATCCGGACCAGGCGGCCCCGGTGGCCAGCCGGCCCGACGAGCCGCTGGTGGTGGATGTGCCCTTTGAAGTCGATCCCATGGACGAAGCGCGAAGCAAGGGCAGAATCATGGTGGTGGTTCACTTTGGCGAAAAGGAACCCGCACGCGAAGAATTGGCTCGATTCGACGTGCCCAATACGATCCTGTTTCCAGGCGAGCCACGGCTGACGCTTCCGCCGATTCCGCCCCAGGTGCCGTGGTTACACCTGCCGGTTTACGACCCGATCATTGGGCCGAAGCACACCAGCGAAGAATGCCTGCCCGACGGCGGCGACATCGGTCCCCGCATGGGCATTGATCCCATGGGCAAGCTGGGCGGCTTTAACGCCAGCGAGGCTGCGGTCGAATACACCAGTCCCAACGGCAAGCGGCATTTTTCACCGTCGAATCGCGTCTGTGTCTTGGCGCCGCGATACGGCGTCGCTCGTCAGGAGATGGTCCCCGCCGGACGCAAGCTGATCACGCTGACGGGCGTGGCGGCCAGCGCGAAGACTAGCGTGGCCATGAATCGAAGGCAAACTCCGCTGACCGAGACGGCCAACACCCATTTGGCCGCCGCCACCAGCAAGCTGACCGCCAGTGGCATGCAGACGCTATACAAACTGCATTCGATCGAAAATCTCAAATCCGTCTCGATCGTTGGCAGCGTGGCGGGTGTGCGGGTCGTGAGCAACGCCAAGGAACCGGACGAGATCACCGCCTTTCCCTTGTGCGAGCCGATTTCGCTCTTCAAATGGTCCGAACCCAAAGAAGCGCAGCCCGGCGACGTGGTGACGTTCTACCTGCGCTACCACAACAACACCAAGCAGTTTGTCGATCATGTGGCGATTTCCGACAGCCTGACCGCTCGGTTGGAGTATATCCAGGGTTCCGCGCGATCCGATCGCGTCGCCGCGCTGACCGTGGAGCCCAACGAAGCCGGCTCGGTGGCGTTGCGTTGGGAAGTTTCCGGCCGTCTTCCTCCGGGCGGCAAGGGCATCGTTTCGTTCCAGGCGAAGGTCCGTTAATCGTTAGCCCCGTTTTCGAAAAATAGCCTTTACAGTTTCGAAACGCAACGGTATGGCCCCCTTCCTCGCAAATCTCGCGAGGAAGAGGGCCTTGTCATGCGCGGACGCCTGCTGATACTCGCCGCGACTCTGGGAGCCTGCGGTTGCGTTTGGGACCAGCAGGCGTCCCAGCGCGGGCCCGCGGTGCCGGACAACCCGGCCCTCTCCCAAAAACAAATCGAAATGAGCCAAGCGAATACGCAGACTTGCACCCGGGTTTATTCGATCGGCCAGAAGCTGCTCGCCTCGAACCGCGATCTGCCGCAGCAGACGATCTTTCTCACGGTGGGCCAACCGACGCCGGAGGTATTTCACCAGTCCAATAACAAGATTGTCGTGACCCAGGGGCTGGTCGAATCGTGCAAGACCGACGCGGAACTGGCGGCGGTGCTGGCGCTGGAAGTGGCAAAAATCGCCGCCGAGCGAATCGTACTGGCCCCCTTCGATTCCGAACCGGAGATCCACCAACCGATCGACCCCGGTCATATCGGCGGCAATATCGCTGGGGTGGCAAATCCCGCCGACCCGGCGAGGCTGCAAGAACGAGCGCTTTACGAGCAAGAGCAGCGGCGCGAGTACACCGCGTCGCACCTGCCGGACCCGAACCGCCTCGCCCGCCTCTATCTTCGCCGCGCCGGCTTTGCCGAGGCCGAACTCGACCACGCCCGACCGATCCTCCGCTGCCGCCGACGGTCATTCCGATCTTCAACGGCAAATGACCTCCGCCCCGAAGCCCGCGCCATTCAATCCGCCCGGCGGCAACTAAAAGGCGCTTGCGGCTTTGTGCGCTTCGGAATATCCTCATTCTTCAACGAGGCTTTTTCGTTCTCTCCAACCCGCGAGATTGACATCATGTTTCGCACCGGGCGTATCTTGGCTGTCGCGCTGCTGGCCGGCGCGATCGCCGCCGCGATTCCCGCTTGCAATAAGAGCACAAGTTCCGGCAAACCGCTGGTCGCGTTTATCAGCAACAATTCGTTCGAGTTTTGGACCATCGCCAAGCAGGGGACCGAGGCCGCCGCTCGGGAGACCGGAGTCGATTGCGAGTTTCGCATGCCGCCCAGCGGCGGCACCGCCGAGGATCAACGCCGCATCATCGAGGATTTGATGGTCAAGGGCGTGAAGGCAATCGCCATCAGCCCAAAGGACGCCATGAATCAGGGCGAATTCCTCAAGGAGATCAACAGCAAGATTCCGCTCATCGCCGTGGATAGCGACGTGACCGATCCGTCGGCGCGGCGATGCTATCTCGGCACCGACAACATTGCCGCCGGCCACGCCACCGGAATGCTGCTCAAGGAAGCCCTGCCCAAGGGCGGCAAGTTCATGATCTTTGTCGGCAAGCTGGACGTGCAAAACGCCATCGAACGTCGGCGGGGCCTGGTCACGGAATTGGCCGGCGGCGAGGACAAATGCGGGCCCCAGCTCGAACAATTGAAGGACGCCAAGTATCCAATCAAGTTCGGCAACTTCGAATTGCTCGATACCCGAACCGATAACGAGAGTCAGAGCACCTGTAAAGCCAAGGCCGAAGATGCCCTGGCGCAATACGGCGACTTGGCCGCGATGGTCGGGCTGTGGGCCTACAACCCGCCGGCCATGCTGGAAGCCGTCAAGGGCGCCTCTGCTAATCACGGGAAAGTGTTGCTCATCGGGTTCGATGAAAATGACGAGACGTTGCAAGGCATCCGCGATGGTCAAATCGTCGGCACCGTGGTGCAGGATCCGTACAATTTTGGCTACGAATCAGTGAAGATCATGGCGGCCTATGCCAAGGGCAACGGCGACGCCGAACTGGCGGCCCGCAAGGACATCAATAAGGACAAACAGATTTACATCCGCCATCGCATCATCAACAAGAGCGGCAAGGCCGGCCCGCTGACCGGCGACGAAAAGATCGAAGCCGTCGATCCTTTCCAGAAGAACCTCAGCGAGTTGAAGAAGTAATCAGTTTAGCCGCGAGGGGAGCTTGGCTCCCCTCGCGGCTAAACCTATCCGGTTCCCATGTCTGAATCCTCTCCTCTCATCGAAGTTCGCGGTATCTGCAAGGCCTTCCCCGGCGTGCAAGCGCTGCAGGATGTAAACCTGGTCTTGAATCGCGGCCAGGTGCTCGCCGTGGTCGGTGAAAACGGCGCCGGCAAGTCCACGCTGATGAAGATCATTGCCGGGGTTTACGATCCGGACGCTGGAGAAATCCGCCTCGAAGGAAAACCGGTAGTGATCGGCGCCGTGGATCGCGCCCAGGATCTGGGCATCGTGTTGATCCACCAGGAACTGAACCTCGCCGAGAACCTCGACATCGCCGGCAACATTTTCCTGGGCCGCGAACCGACCTGGGGCGGACCGCTGCGAATGATTTCGCGGCGTATCGCCGCCGATTCCGAACCAATTCTTCACCGCATTGGCCTGAATCTGTCGCCCCGGACTCGCGTTTCCGATCTGCCGATCGGCCAGCAGCAAATGGTTGAAATCGCCCGGGCGCTCTCGCTCAAGTTGCGCGTGCTCATCATGGATGAGCCGACCAGCAGTTTGACCCAACGCGAGACCGAACGCCTCTATGAGGTGATCCGCGACCTGAAGCGCGACGGCATCAGCGTGCTTTATATTTCGCACCGGCTCAAGGAAGTGGAAATCATCGCCGATCGCGTGACGGTGCTGCGCGACGGCCGCAACGCGGGCGAACTCGAAAAAGACCAGATTAATCACGAGGCGATGGTGCGGCTGATGGTGGGCCGCGAAATGAAACAGTTTTTTCAGCGCTCGCGCTCGCAACCGATCGAACACGCCGGTCTGGAGGTGCGCGGGTCTGCGCTGGACGCCGCGCCAGCCGGCCATCGACCTGAACATCCGCCCGGGCGAAATTGTCGGCATGGCGGGGTTGATCGGCGCCGGGCGTACCGAATTCGCCGAGACGGTCTTCGGCATTCGAGCCATGGTCAGCGGCGAGGTTCGCCTCAACGGGCAATCGCTGCGAATTCGCCAGCCGCAGGATGCGATCGCCGCCGGCATTTACCTCGTGCCGGAAGATCGGCGCTCGCAAGGACTGCTGCTCGCGCAGAGCATTCGTCAAAACATCAGCCTGCCGTCGCTTGACCGGCTTCGCCGCATGCAACTCGTCGCGCTGGCGCGAGCGGGCCCTGGCCGAGGAGCAACAGCGGCAATTAAACATTCGCACGCCCGGTGTAAGCCAAACCGTCGGCTTGCTGAGCGGCGGAAATCAGCAAAAAGTCGCGTTGGCAAAATGGCTTGGCCGCGGGCCGCGCAGTGCTGATCCTCGACGAGCCGACTCGCGGCGTCGACGTCGGCGCCAAGTCCGAGATTTACGCCATCATGGATCGACTGGCCGGCGAAGGCGTCGCCATTCTGATGATCTCCAGCGACCTGGAAGAAATCATCGGCATGAGCGACCGCGTGCTGGTCATGCACGAGGGCCAACTCGCCGGCGAATTGCCGCGCTCCGAACTGAATGAAGAAGCCATCATGCGCCTGGCGACTGGAACCGATCATAAAAACGAGCAGTCATGAAGAAATTCATCGGCATTTTTGTCTTCTTGTTGATCATTTATGGGATTCTGCTCTGGTCCGACGAAGGCGCTCGCTCGGCGGTCAATCATTTCAATCTCGCCCGCCGCATCGGCATGTACGGGATTCTCACCCTCGGGGCGGGGACCCTCATCATCAGTGGCGGCATCGACCTATCGATGGGCTCGGTGGTGGGATTGTGCGCCACCATATTCGCGATGCTGCTTCAAGGCGAGCTTGGCCTGACGCGCTGGCTGATGCCGCCGCCCGGCAGTCAGGCGGCCACCTGGCAGCTTGTGCTGGCGCCTGCGATTTCGATTGTCGCCGTGCTACTGCTCGGCGCGGCAATCGGTTTGTTCAATGGACTGCTCGTCACGAAAGTGCGCGTGCAGGCGTTCGTGGTCACCTTGTGCGGCCTGTTCATCTTCCGCGGGGCCGCGCGATGGATCGCCGGCGACACGGTTCATGGCCTGGGCATCAGCCATCAGACACTCAAGTACTATCTCTATCGCAGCACCGATGTCTTCGGGTTGCCGATGTCACTAGTGTTTTTCCTGCTGTTGGCCGGAATCGCGGTCGTCTTCCTCCACTTCAGCGTTTACGGTCGCTATCTGTATGCGATCGGCTCGAACGAAAAGGCCGCGAGCTATTCCGGCGTGGCGACCGATCGCTACAAGCTTCTTGCCTATGTCCTGTGTTCCACCCTCGCGGCGCTTTACGGTATTCTGTTCCTGATGCAGGAGAATTCGGCACAACCGTCGAGCACGGGAAACTTCCTCGAACTCTATGCGATCGCCGGTGCGGTGCTCGGCGGTTGCAGCTTGCGCGGCGGCGAAGGCAGCGTCGCGGGCCTGGCGATCGGCACCACGATTTTGGTTTTGCTGCCCAACCTCGCCATCATGCTCAACATCCCATCGTCGCTCGAATATACGGTCATCGGCGGAGCGCTGCTGCTGGGCGCGATTCTCGATGAAGTGCTGCGTCGCTTCGGAGCGGCCCGGGCGCTGAAATAGGTGCAAGACGCAATCACGAAAGCTCGAAAGGACGAAAAAACGAAAGATCCGTTTCGGTTTTGTCCTAAAGCAATGAGGAAGGCAGGAAGACAGGAATAATAAAGCTGCTATTTTTTCCCGTGTTCCTGCCTTCCTCGTTCATTCTTTTAGCGCTCTTAAGGGCTTTCGTGGTTTATCTTTGAATCGGCTGACTGCGAACCCGGAACCGGCGGCGCGGTCGCGGGTTGCATATGGTGTTGATTTCCTGCCCCACCGCCGATCCTGCCTAACGAAATCTCATGCCCGACGTTGTACCAGCGCTGGCCGAGCCGACTGACGTGACTCATCACGCGAGCGAATCGCCGTTCGAGGCCATGGTGCGCGAGCACTGGGACGCGGTTTACCGGCTGCTTCGCTCGCTGTGCGGCAATGTTCATGACACTGAGGATCTGGCCCAGGAAACCTTTCTGCGGGCGTGGAAGCGGATCGATTCGTTTTCGCCCGGCAGCAAGATGCGGTCATGGCTGTTGAAGATTGCCTCCAACGCCTTTCTCGACGAACAGCGCCGCCGCAAGCGCTCGCGCTCGCAGCCGCTGGAAATGGAACTGCCGGACGCGACGCCGGAGCCGGACCATACGCTGGATGTCTCGCAGCAGGCGGCGAAGATTCGCGCGGCGATGAGTGAACTTTCCGATCTTTCGCGAATGGTATTTCACCTGCGGGCGACCGAGGATCTGTCGTTTCGCGACATCGCGGAGATCACCGGCTCGACCGAACAGGCGGCGCGCTGGCACATGCACCACGCCCGCACCAAAATTCTGGAGCAACTGGGGAACGCGGAATGATCTGCTCGCAGGCGAGAGATTGGTTGCTGCGGGCGGCGTTGCCGGAAGAACTGGCCAGCGCCCCGGCGGATGTCGCCGCGCATATCCGCGACTGCGGCGATTGCCAGCGGCTGGTTCAGCAGTTGCATCGAATGGAGCGAATTTGGGATGAGCAGCCATTGCCGGCCTCCGCGGAAATGGCTCGCGAACAATTCCTCGTCCGCCAGGCCGTCAAACCCGCAGCGCGAACATCGCTCATGTTGGTCGTTGCCCGATGGGCAGTTGTCGCCTGCTTGCTCGTGTGCGTCACTCTGACCGTATTCATCATGTCAACGCCACAGAAGGCGCATGCGGATTCGGACGTCATTGACAAACTGATTGACTGGAACCTGGAGTTAAGCGAATCCAGCACACCCGCCGAGCGCGAAAAGCTTTATTCCGACCGGGCTGAATCATTCAAGGCCGACTTGGCGGCGTCGCGGCTTTCCAACGAGGATCGCCAATTCGGCGAGACGCTTCTCCACAACGGCCAATGGTTAACCTCGAACACCGAGCCATTGGAGGAAGCGGTGCGGTTCGACGCGTTGGCGGACCGGATTGTCGATCGGGTGCAGGTCGCCGCCGATAGCAGGGACGCGATCGCCGCCAAGAAAAACGCCAATCGCTACAAGCGGATCACGGAGAAAGGCATCGACGCCAAGCTGGCCCGCGAACAGGCCAAAGCCGCGAAGGCCGCCCGGGCCAACGAAGCCTATCAACGCAAGCTCGAAAAGCTGATGGCCCGCGAGGAACGGCGCTTGAAGAAACTTGAAGTCATGCAGAAAAACGCACCGGATCCAGCCCGCAAGGAAATCCGCAAAATGATGGAGCAGACGCAGGGGAAGAAAAAGAAAAAGCCAAAGCAGCCCAGCGTGACCGGGTGAATTCAACACGAGCCCGCCGCACAAGCAAGGAGACGATAGGCAGCCCGCCGCGCAAGCAAGGAGACGACCGTTAAGGCAGCCCGCAGCGCAAGCAAGGAGACGACAGAATCCCTTGCTCGCGCGGCGGGCTGTTGTTGAAAATTCCTTGCTCGCGCGGCGGGCTGTTGTTGAGAATTCCTTGCTCGCGCTGCGGGCTCCTGTCTCAAATCACCGGCTATACCAGGCGACCAGCTTCGCGATTTCGCCTCGGAACGACAGGATTCGCAGGGCCAGCTTTTGGCGGCTCGTGCCCAAGAGCGGGTGGAAACCGAAGCTGCCGTCAACAATTCGCAGTGCGACCAGCAGTGCATCTTTTTTCGGCCGGTCGGCGAAAGCTCGGGATAGCCACATGATTGCCGGGTAGGTCAGCACCAGCGATTCCAACCCTTCCCAGAAGCGCATGTTAAAGTTCGTCTTACCGGCGAATTGCATCGAATGAATTTTCGTTAGATAGTAGCGTTCGAGGGTTTGCTCGCATTCGGCGGGCGTCGGGCCGGACGCTTCTTCGAGTTTTTCGAAGGTAGTTTCGGGCAGCAGGCCATTAACCTTGGGCACGCGGCCGGCGCCCCTGGCGAATCGGTACGCGGCGCCGAGCAGCGCGATTCGCCCGTTCGAGGCGATGCCGATGTTCGGGCCGGTGTCCTTTCTGGCGAGCAGGGCCAGCAACTGTCGAAAGAGAATGCGGCCCACCCAGGTCGGTTCCGGCAGCGTCGCCGGGTCGATTGGCACTTCGCCGTCCAGTCCGCTGATCAGGATGTCGAGAAATTCTCCGAGCCGTGGGCCGGTGACCTTGTCGAATTTCGCTTGCTTGCAAATCTCGGCTAGCGCCAAGCACTTTCGCAGACGGCGCTCGATGCGATCGGTCCGTTGCGACATGATTTCGCCCAGCGCTTTGGCGAAGGCGCCGAGGTCGCTCCAGTCGACGCGCTGCCGTGCTTGCAGCGGCGGCGGTTGGAGTTCGGCCACCGCTCCCGGCGTCCGTCTTTCCAGCGCCGCGGCGTATTCGCGAATCTCGCTGAGATGCTGGTTGAGCGGTTTGCCTTCGCTCTGCGCGGCGGCTGGACAGGCGAAACGTAGCCCGACGCGCCATTCGTTTCCTGCCGGCACCAACATGAATGGATACAGTCGGCAGGCGAGCGGCTTGGCGGCCGAGCCGAACTTTTCGTGGATGCGGCAGCGGCCGCCTTCGCCGAGGAACACGCAGGCCCAGTCCGCACCGTGGCTTAGCCGCCAGCGCCGCTTTTCAAGCTCGAACAGGGTCACGCCCGCGAAGCCCGGCTCGTCTTGCCAGGCGCTGCTTATCGATGCGTTCTTTTTCTTCATCGGTGATGTGGACGACATACTCGCGGCAACAGGACGTGCACCCGCCGCAATCCCAATTCTGCACGACGGGCAACGCTCGGACCGGCAACGGCATGAATCAATTCCAAGTTTCGAAATTCGCGGCTCCATGTTCAGGTTACAGGCCAAGCGAAGCGCACGCAATGTCCCGCCAGCGCAAGGCGAGCGCCGGGGATTCAAAATTCGGATGTCTTCGAGGATCACAGGAATGGAATCCTGTGCCACGGGGAGATCGTCGGATCGGAGTCCTGTGCCACGGCCGGAGTCTGTGGCACAGGACTCCGATCCTGTCGTGTGCACGATGAGTTAGGGGAATTTTTAGGTGGCACAGGATCGGAGTCCTGTGCCACGGCCGTTTGTCTCAAGCGGCCAAAGAGAGCGGTTGGGACGTTCGTAACGCGGCTTGAATGAAGCACTCGAATAGTTGCATGTCGAGGGCCGAGGCGGTTTCCGATTCGGGATGATATTGCACGCCGACGCAGAACCAATCGGAGTCGGTTGACTCGATCGCCTCGATCACTTCGTCGGGCGATTTGGCGCTGACGCGCAGGCCCTTGCCGAGAGTTTTCACCGCTTGGTGATGGCTGCTGTTGACGCGGATTTCACCGCCGCCATAGATCTCATCGAGGTGAGTATTCGGTTCGAGCAGGACGATATGGCGATGCGGGCCGCCGGACGAATCGAAGTGCGGCAGCGATTTCGGCATCTCCTCGGGCAGGTGCAGGAACAGCGTCCCGCCATGGGCGACGTTGAGTTGCTGCATGCCGGCGCCGATGCCGAGCACGGGAATGCGGCGATCCATAATGCGGCGAATGAGCAGGAAATCGTTGTCCTCGCGGCGGGGGGCCATCGGCGCGACGGTCGAGTGCGTCGGAAGATTTCGGCGTTTTGGATCGAGATCGGCCCCGCCGCACAGCACCATGCCATCGACGCGATCGAGCAGTGCGTCGAGGGCGTCTTCCTTGTTCATCGGCGGAATGATGAGCGGCAATCCGCCCGCTTCCCAGATCTTGTCGAAATAACCCGTGGCCAGGCGGACATAGGAGGCGGCCGATTTGTTGGCCGAAACCAGGTCCATATTGATGCCAATCACGGGGCGCGGCGGATACGCCATGGTCTTTCCTCCCTGAAAGATTCGGTGTTCGCGGTGGCTTCCTTCCCACCGGCCCGCAAGGTCGGGCAGGGGAATATACCGAAGGCGAGCTGCGAAGTGCAATAGGGGATTTTTTTTCAATGATTTTCAATTGCCGCAGCCGAGAAGCGCGGCCTCGAAATCGGCCCGGCATACAACAAATCCATCCTGATTCCAAATCGAGAGCTTGCCAATGAAACGATCCATTTTCGCGGCTGCCCTTTGCGGTCTGCTGATTCCGCTCGCCAATTCCCGCGCCGATTCGCAGCCGCCGAAGAAATTCGACCTCAAGGCGATTGACGCCTATCTGGCGAGCCAGGTGAAGGAAAAAGGATTCGTCGGGCTATCCGTCGCCATCATGCGCGATGGCAAAATTATTTTCGCCAAGGGCTACGGAAAGCGCTCACTCGAGAAGGATCTGCCGGTTGAGCCCGACAGCAGCTTTGCGGTCGGATCAATCACGAAACAGTTCACCTGCGCGTGCATTTTGCTGCTGGCGGAGGAAGGCAAGCTGTCGATCGACGACCCGGTGGGCAAGTATTTCCCGAATCTGTCGCATGCGAACGAGATCAGCATTCGCGATCTGATGAATCATGTCTCCGGCTATCCGGATTACTACCCGCTCGATTTCGTCGATCGCCGAATGGGCAAGCCGATTTCGCTCGCAGCGATGCTAAAGGATTACGCCTCGGGCAAGCTCGATTTCGCGCCGAAAAGCCGTTACTCGTACAGCAACACCGGTTTCATCATCCTGGGCGGCGTCGTTGAGAAGTTGACCGGCAAGCCGTTTGGCGAATTCCTCACCGGCCGCATTCTCAAACCGCTGAACCTGGCGCATTCGCGCTTCGGCTCGGCAAAGGACCTGCCGCTGGCGGCGACCGGATACACCTCGTTCGCGCTCGGCCCGCCGGAGCCGGCGGTTGCGGAAGCCGATGGTTGGGTCGAAGCGGCCGGCGGATTGTGGGCCTCCGCGTCCGATCTCCTCCACTGGGACTTGGCGCTGGTCGAGGGCCGGGTGATCAAATCGGAATCGTACCAGACCATGGCTACGCCGCGAAAACTTTCGACGGGTAAAATCTCCAATTACGCTTGCGGATTGGCGACCGCTGTGATCGATGGCGAGCCGGTCATTCGCCACACGGGCGCAGTCAGTGGATTCGTTTCCGGCAACTCGTTCATTCCGCGGGTGAAGTCCGGCATGGTGGTGCTCTCCAATTGCGATCATGTCGCCTCGGCGAAATTGCGGGCCGATCTGTTCCAATTGCTGCTCAAGGACATCGAGGATCGCGACGCGCCCGCCGTTCCAAAAGTCGCCGGGCCCAAGCCGAAGGAAGTCGTTCTCGATTTTCTCAAGCAGATGAGGGAGGAAAAGGTGGATCGCGGCCAGCTCGGCGAAGAGTTTAGCATTTATCTGAATGACGAACGGATCAAGGCGGGCGGCGCCCGGCTCAAGGCGCTGGGCGAACCACAAAAAGTCGAGGTCGGCCCAGCGCATGAACGTGGTGGAATGGAGGTCGCCGATGTAAAATTAACCTTTAAGACCGCCAAGGTCCGCGCCTCGCTCTACCGCACGCCCGACGGCAAGATCCAGCAGTTGCTCTTTTACCGCGAATGAATCCCGCCGCGACTGCTGCTTGCGTTTCTGATCCTCAGTCCCAAGGTTTCGCAATGTGTTGGTTTCTCCGAAGTCTTGTGATCGCCGTTTGTCTGCTTCCGGTTTCATCACAGGCGTTCGCCGACGACAAGACGCCGGCGGTCCGATTCGACCGCGATGTTCTGCCAATTCTCGCGGAGAATTGCTTCAAATGCCACGGGCCGGATGAGAAAGTCCGCAAGGCGAAGCTTCGGCTCGACACCAAGGCAGGCATCGAGCGCGTCGTGAAGCCGGGCAAGAGCGGCGAGAGTGAAATAATTCGGCGAATCAATGCCCGGCCGGACGACGGCGGCATGCCGCCGCCCAAGAGCGATCGCCATCTGACGGCCGCTCAGAAAGAAACCTTGCGGCGCTGGGTCGCCGAGGGAGCGAAATGGTCGGCGCACTGGGCTTTTAGGCCGCCAATTCGGCGACCGCTGCCGAAAGTCTCGAAGCCGGGCTGGTGTCGAAACGGCATCGATTATTTCATCCTCGCCCGACTCGACAAGGAACGGTTGGCCCCTTCGCCCGAGGCCGGCCGGGCCACGCTCTTTCGCCGAGTGTCGCTCGACCTGACGGGCCTGCCGCCGAGCATGCGCGAACTGGACCAGTTTCTGGCCGATCATTCGCCCAACGCCTACGAGAAGGCGGTCGACCGCCTGCTGGCAAAGTCGCAATACGGCGAGCGCATGGCCCAGGATTGGCTCGACGAGGCGCGCTACGCGGATACCAACGGCTACCAGAACGATTTCGCCCGCACGATGTGGCCCTGGCGTGACTGGGTGATCGACGCCTTCAATCGCAATGAGCCATTCGATCGATTCATGATCGAGCAGTTGGCGGGCGATCTGCTGCCGTCGCCAACGCTAAAGCAGCGGATCGCGACCGGCTTCAATCGCAACAATCGCACGGTCACCGAGGCGGGCTCGATCGATGAGGAATGGCGAGTCGAAAACGCGGTCGATCGCGTCGAAACCACCGCCACGGTCTTTCTCGGCCTGACGATGGGCTGCTGCCGCTGCCACGATCACAAGTTCGACCCGATCTCGCAGAAAGAGTTTTACCAGTTCTTCGCATTCTTCAACAGCCTCAACGAGCGCGGCGTCTACACCGAGACGCGCGGCAACGTGCCGCCGCTGGTTTCGCTGCCGACCAAGGAGAATCGCGAACGCCTGAAACAATTCGACGTCGAAATCGCCGAGGCGGAGAAGGTCGTCAAGGACCAAGAGAAATTAGTCGCCCAGCGGCAGAAAAAATGGGAAGCGGAGCGAGCGAAGCAAGCGACTCCGCCCGAGCCGAAGGATTGGGCGTTTCGCTGCGCTCTCGCCGGCGATCTGAGTTTTCAACTTCCCGGCGGAAAGTCGGGCAGCGCAACTTATCGCGGCAAAAAGTCGCCGGTCTGGTCCGAAGGGCCGCTCGCGAAGGCGTTGCGGCTCGACGGCCAGGGCGAATCTTTTGTCGATGCCGGCCAGGCGATTGGCCTAGAGCCAGCGGATCGCTTTTCGTACGGCGCCTGGTTCAAACCCGCCGGCAGCGGCACGATTTTGAGCAAGATGGACGACAATGCCGGCTACCGAGGTTTTGATTTTCTGTTCAATAACGACAAGCTCGAAGTCCACCTCGTGCATCAATGGCCCGACAACGCCATCAAGGTTTCGACCAAGGATCCGCTGCCGAAAAACCTCTGGACGCACGCGTTCGTGACTTACGACGGATCGAGCACGGCGGCGGGAGTAAAGATTTATGTCAACGGCCGGCCGGTTCCGGTCACGGTGGAAAACGATCATTTGCACGGCGGCATCGCCAACACGCAGCCGTTGCGGCTCGGCAAACGCTCCACGGCGTTTTCACTCAATGGCGAACTGGCCGATGTTCGCATTTATCGGCGAACGCTGACGCCCGAGGAAGTTCGCGGAATCGCCGAGCAACCGCTCGAAGTCATTTTGAAGAGCCCGAAGCGAACAAAGACGCAACAGGAACTATTGCGGCAGTTTGCCCAGGCGACGCTCGCCGCGGAACTGAATCAGGCAAAACAGAAAATCGCGGCGCTCAAGAAAGAGAAATCGGAATACGAACGGCAGATTCCCACCGTCATGGTGATGGCGGATACGAAGACGCCGCGGCCGACCTATGTGCTCAAACGCGGCCAATACGATCACCCGGACAAGGAACAGAATGTGAACCCCGGCGTGCCGTCGTGCTTGTCGCCAATGACGGCGAACACGCCGCACAATCGCCTGGGACTCGCCGAATGGCTGGCGTCGCCCGCGAACCCGCTGACCGCCCGCGTCACCGTCAATCGCTACTGGCAGCATTATTTCGGCACCGGCATCGTGAAGACGGCGGAGAACTTCGGCCGGCAATGTGAGCCGCCGTCGCACCCGGAACTGCTTGACTGGCTCGCCACCGAATTCATCCGCACCGGCTGGGACATCAAGGCGATGCAGCGGCTCATCGTCACCAGTGCGGCGTATCGCCAATCGTCGAACGTCACCCCGGAGTTGGAGCAGCGCGATCCGGAGAATCGCCTGCTCGCCCGCGGGCCGCGTTTCCGGCTCTCGGCGGAAGTGGTTCGCGACAACGCCCTGGCGATCAGCGGCTTGCTCGTCGAGAAAGTTGGCGGCCCATCGATCAAGCCGTATCAGCCCGCCGGGCTTTGGGAGGAGTTGGCGGGCGGCGCGGCGAGGGGCCCTATGTGCAAGAAAAGGGTCGCAACCTGTACCGCCGCAGCCTGTACGTCTATCGCAAGCGGACCGTGCCGCACCCGGCGCTGGCAACCTTCGACGCACCGACGCGGGAAACCTGCCAGGTCAAGCGAGCCGCGGACCAACACGCCGTTGCAGGCTCTGGAATTGCTCAACGATGTGACCTACGTCGAGGCGGCGCGGAATCTCGGGCAGTTGATGCTTTCCAAGGGCAGGAAATCGCCGCCAGAACGAATCGCTTACGCCTTTCGCCGGGCGACGGCTCGCACGCCCAGCGCGGAAGAACTAAACCTGCTGGTTCGCGGGTTGGAGCGTTACCAGCGGGAATTTGCCGCGAATCCGGAATCGGCCAAGCACTTCCTGCGGCATGGCGACAGCCCGGTCGACGCCAAGCATGACCCGGCCGAACTGGCGGCCTACGCGGCGACCGCGAGCGTGATCCTCAATCTCGACGAAACGATCACCAAAGAATGAGAGGCGGATCGTGGATAATAATCGGAAACTCGTGCAACAAATGAATCGGCGGAATTTCCTCGCCGGCTCCGGTGTTGGCCTCGGCGCGATGGCGCTCGGCTCGCTGCTCGGCCAGGAGCGCGCGGCTGCCGCCGAGGCGAAGCATGGCGCGCCGCAGTTCGCACCCAAGGCCAAGCGCGTCATTTATCTGTTTCAATCGGGCGCGCCGTCGCAAATGGATCTGTTCGACTACAAACCGCGGCTCAAGGAAAAACGCGGCATCGATCTGCCCGACAGCATCCGCATGGGCCAGCGCATCACCACCATGACCTCCGGGCAAAAACGGCTGCCTGTTGCGCCGACGATCTTCAATTTCTCCCAGCATGGCCGATCGGGCGCGTGGATGAGTGAACTGCTGCCGCACACGGCGAAGATCGCCGACGAACTTTGCTTCATCAAGTCGATGAAGACCGAGGCGATCAATCACGACCCGGCGATCACCTTCATTCAAACCGGCTCGCAACTGGCCGGCCGGCCCAGCATGGGCGCCTGGGTCGCCTATGGCCTGGGAAGCATGAATCAGGATCTGCCGGCGTTCGTCGTTATGCTCTCGCGCGGCGAAACCGATCAACCGCTTTACGATCGCCTCTGGGGCAGCGGTTTTCTGCCGACGCGCTATCAGGGCGTGAAACTTCGCGGCGGCAAGGAACCGGTGCTTTACCTCGACAACCCCGCCGGCTGCTCGCCCGCGATGCGCCGCGAAATGCTCGACGACCTCGGCGAACTCAACCGCCTGCGCCACAACCAGACCGGCGACCCGGAAATCCTCACCCGCGTGGCTCAATACGAACTCGCCTTTCGCATGCAAAGTTCGGTGCCGGAACTGACCGACCTGTCGCGCGAGCCCAAGCAAATCCTCGACCTCTACGGCCCCGACGTGCACAAACCCGGCAGCTATGCGGCGAATTGTCTCCTGGCCCGGCGGTTGGCCGAGCGAGGTGTCCGCTTCATTCAGCTTTATCACATGGGTTGGGACCATCACGGCGAATTGCCGAAGAAAATCCGTCGCCAATGCAAGGACACCGATCAGGCGTCCGCCGCGCTCATTCACGATCTCAAACAGCGCGGCCTCCTCGACGACACGCTCGTGATCTGGGGCGGCGAATTTGGCCGCACGATCTACTCGCAGGGAGCACTAACCGCGACCGATTACGGTCGCGATCATCACCCCCGCTGCTTTTCAATCTGGCTCGCCGGCGGCGGCATCAACCCGGGCATGACCCACGGCGAAACCGACGAGTTCTCCTACAACATCGTCCGCGATCCGGTCGAGGTTTACGATCTGAACGCGACCATCCTGAAACTCCTCGGCATCGACCACAAACGCCTGACCTACAGATTCCAGGGCCGCGATTTCCGCCTCACCGACGTGCACGGCGAAATCATCACCCAAATTCTCGCCTGAGGTGAAACTCCTTTTGCCATGAATTTCCGTTAGTGCCCCGGCGGCGCCTATCATAGGCGGCATGAGCCAGGTGACTCGGATCCTCGATCAGATCCAGCAAGGCGACCCGAAGGCCGCCACGCAATTGTTGCCGCTCGTTTATGACGAATTGCGCAAGTTGGCGGCGCAAAAGCTCGCCCACGAAAAACCCGGCCAAACCCTCGACGCCACCGCTCTGGTCCACGAAGCCTATATTCGCCTAGTCGGAGCCCGCAGCGCAAGCAAGGGGAACAACGATCCCCTTGCTTGCGCTGCGGGCTCCGAGTTCGCGAGCCGCGGTCACTTTTTTGCCTCCGCCGCGGAGGCCATGCGGCGAATTCTCGTCGACAACGCACGCCGCAAAAACAGCCGAAAGCACGGCGGCGGCCGGCAGCGACAGGATCTCAAGGACCAATCGCTGGTCGCTCCGCAGCCGATTGTCGATTTGGTGGCTCTGGACGCGGCGCTGGTGCGGCTGGCGGAACAGGATCCCGTCAAGGCAAAACTCGTTGAACTTCGCTATTTCGGCGGCTTGACCGGCGAGCAGGCAGCCGTCGTCCTCGGCATCAGTCCCAGCAGCGCCGATCGCCAGTGGGTTTACACTCGCGCCTGGCTTCGCCGCGAACTCGGCTTTGGCGTCGACTCGTAGTAATCCATTCCCCGCATTCTGAACTCTCCGCGGGGAGGAAAAATGCGGGCAAATTCTTGGTGCTAAGCAGAACTTTTCTCGCATAGAAGCGTGGAGGCGGGCATATTCCGCTTCCGAGGTGTGTCATGAACGAAGAAGAAGTCTTCCATGAAGCGCTGGCCCGCAAACCCGAAGAGCGGGCGGCCTATCTCGACCAGGCCTGCGCCGGCGATCCGGCTCGGCGAGCCTCCGTCGAAGCGCTACTGCAAGTCAACGTCGGGGCCACCGGCTTTCTGGAGCACCCTAGCCCCCCTACCACCGAACTGCCAGCCGAGGGGCTTGACCCCTCGGCTTCCCTCGGCGCCATGATCGGCCCCTACAAGCTCCTCGAACAAATCGGCGAAGGCGGCTTCGGCGTCGTCTACCTCGCGGAGCAAACCGAACCAGTCCGCCGCAAAGTCGCGCTTGAAGATCCTCAAGCCCGGCATGGACACGCGCCAGATCGTCGCGAGATTCGAAGCCGAGCGGCAAGCCCTGGCGATCATGGACCATCCGAATATCGCGAAGGTCTTTGATGGCGGCAGCACGGGGCCTGTAGGGTGGGTCGAGTCTTCGAGGCCCACCGCTGGAGATGACGCCAAATCGGTGGGCCTCGAAGACTCGACCCCCGCCGACAATTTCCGGCTCGGCCGCCCTTACTTCGTCATGGAACTCGTCAAAGGCATTCCCATCACCGAATACTGCGATCAAAATCATCTCACGCCCCGCCAACGATTGGAATTGTTCATTCCCGTTTGCCAGGCGGTGCAGCACGCCCATCAAAAAGGCATCATCCATCGCGATCTCAAGCCATCCAATGTGCTCGTGTCTCGTCACGATTCGACGCCGGTGCCGAAGGTCATCGACTTCGGCGTCGCTAAGGCTGTAGCCGGGGTCTCAGACCCCGGCTACAACGGGTCTCGACCCGGCTACAACGGGGTCTCGACCCCGGCTACAAGCTCACCGACAAAAGTTACTTCACCGGCATTGCCCAGATGATCGGGACGCCGCTCTACATGTCGCCGGAACAAGCCGGCATGAGCGATCTCGACATCGATACGCGCAGCGACATCTATTCACTTGGCGTTCTCCTTTACGAGCTTCTGACCGGCACGACACCCTTTGAAAAAGAGCGCTTCAAGAAAGCCGCCTACGACGAGATTCGCCGCATCATTCGCGAAGAAGAGCCGCCCAAGCCGAGCACGCGGCTATCGGATTTGGTAGGTCGCGCCTGCCGGGCGGTACCGCAGGCGGGACTTCCGAGAGTCCCGCCCGGCAGGCGGGACCTACTTCGAGTCTCGCCTCGGTTTCCGCGTTGCGCAGACCGAGCCAGCGAAGCTGACCAAGCTGGTGAAAGGCGAGCTGGACTGGATCGTCATGAAAGCGCTGGAGAAGGACCGCAACCGCCGCTACGAGACGGCAAATGGCTTCGCCGCTGACGTGCAGCGCTATCTGGCAGATGAGCCCGTCCTGGCCTGTCCACCGTCAGTCGGCTATCGGCTGCGGAAATTTGTGCAGCGGAACACGAAGGCACTAGCGACCGCGAGCCTGTTCGTGATCTTACTCGTTTTGCTCGGAGCCGCCGCCGCGGGATATCTGCGAGATCGTTCGACCCGGCACGCGGCCACCGCGGGCCATGTGGAGCAGGCGATCGCCACCGCGGAGGATCTGTCCCGGAAGGGGCGACTGCCGGATGCCATCCTGTCCGCGCAAACCGGCCGGGCACTGTTGGAAGCGGGTGGCGGCAGCAATGAGCTACGACAACGCCTCGGCGAGTTGTTGAACGACCTCGACCTGGCCGGAAGGCTGGAAGAAGCTCGACTCGCGGCCGTGAAACATGTGAAGAGCGAGTTCGACGACCCGAGCATGATGCTCGCTTACGCCACGGCCTTTCGCGAATTCGGTTTCGACGTAGAAACAGGTGAGCCCGGGGAGATCGCCGACCGCATTCGCCGGCACTCCATCCGGCGATATTTGACCCAGGCGATGGAGCATTGGGCTGGTAATCGCGCGGTCGATCCGAATCTACGAAGTCGTCTTATGGCGATTGTCACCGCGGTCGATCCGGACCCCTGGCGCCGCCAGGTCCGCGCCGCCCAGGCGGACCTGGCCGCGCTGACGCATCTGGCCGCAGCCCCCGAGGCACTTGCCCAGTCGCCGGCGAGCCTGTGTCTGCTCGGTGATTACCTGCAGCGTCAGGGCGAGGCCGGAGGCGCCGCCGCCCTCTTGTCCGAGGCCCAGCGGAAGCACTCTGATGATTTCTGGGTCAATCACAATCTGGGCATGCACCTGATGTTCTGCCGGCCCGCCCGCCTGGAGGAGTCAATTCGCTTCTTCAGTGTCGCCGTCGGCCTGAGGCCCCAGAGCCCCGGCGCCCGTGAAAAACTGGCATGGTGCCTGGAGCGACTAGGCCGATTCGACGAGGCGATTGCCACGTACCAAGCGGCGATCCGGTTGAAGCCTGACTACGCTCAGGCCCACTTCGAACTCGGGCATGTATTGCTATTTGGCAAGAAGGACTACGAAGGTGCGATTGCGAAATTCTCCCAGGTCCTGGAACTGTTTCCCAGAGACATTCCCAGCCTACTTGGTCGAGCCGATTCGCTGATTCGCCTGCGGCGGCTGCCGGCGGCCCTGTCCGACTGTGATCGGGCGTTGGAGGTCGACCGAAAACGCGCGGAGGCGTGGCTCGCCCGGGCCGAATCGTATCGGGCTCTCGGCCAACGAGAGAAGGCCATCGCAGACTATTCCGAGGCGATCCGCCTGAAGCCGGCTTACGTGTTAGCCTTGCATCGGCGTCATGCGCTTTACCTCGAAATGAATGAGACGGAAAAGGCGCTTCAGGATCTGTCTCGGATGATCGAGCTGGTACCTCAAGACTCGACCTTGCGAGAACAGCGGGCTGGGATGTACCGCAAGTTACGCCAGTGGGACAAGGTAATCGCTGACTACACGGTGCTAATCGAACGGGCCGGCGCCAGGGGGCATCGGCCGTGGAATCACCGGGGGTGGGCCTACGCCGAGGCTGGACGCTTCCGCGAGGCAGCCGCCGATTTCGCGAAGATGGTCGACCAGGAACCGACGCAGCCGGCCTTCTGGTACGACCACGCGATGGCTTGTCTGGCAGCGGGGGACCGGAAGGCTTACTGCGATGTGTGTTCGCGGATGCTGAAGCGTTTCATTGAAACCTCTGATCCCGAAATTGCCGGTCGGGTCGTCTACGCCTGCGTCGCCGCCCCGGACGCCGTCGCCGACTACGCGCTGCTCGTCAAGTTGGCCGAGCGGGCTTGCGCGAAGAACCGCATTCTCTACATCGGCCTCCTTGGCACTGCTGGTACCGGGCTGGTAAGCCGGCCCGCGCCCGGGATTGCTTCGCCGAACGGCCGCGCACACCCCCGCGGGCATGGGACTGGTGCTT
Organism: uncultured Gemmataceae bacterium; assembly: GCA_963815035.1. Lineage (GTDB taxonomy): Bacteria > Planctomycetota > Planctomycetia > Gemmatales > Gemmataceae > JBGQCZ01. The sequence continues at coordinate 72,453 of CAWFFC010000009.1, read as the reverse complement.
CGAGGCGATGGCGCACCACGACGTCGGCGAGAGCCAGAAGGCCCGTGACTGCTTGGTGAACGCGGACAAGTGGCTCGGCGTGGTCGGCCCACCGGGGCCCGATGTGCCGGGCAAGCCGATTCCCCGATGGTACAACTGGCAAGACGAATATGGCGTCAGGCTGCTTCGGATCGAGGCCAAGGCGGCTATTCAAGGCGGGAGATCAAAGGAAAACGAAGGATTGACTCGGAGAACAAGAACGAGTGACAGAGTTAAGCGGCCGGTGGGGTCCTTACCGCCAAGCAAGCCCCCCACCGGCCCGGCACCGCCCCGGCATCGGTCTGCACCGTTGGGGCCGAGTTCCATGATACCGCGGACCACACTCTTTACTAGGAAGTCTTGTCATGAGAACTCTCGCGAAAAACTGCCGCCTGCACCTCGAAATCCTGGAAGACCGCTGTGTGCCAAGCACCTTCGCGGCCTTCGACCTGGACAAACCCGACCTCGGCCCTTTCCCGAGTGACCGGTTCACGGTGGCCGATGCCAACCAACTGACCAACCGGCGGGTCAATCTGCCGCTGCCCGACGCGTCCACACGCCCGTCGGACTTTGCGGACGTAAGTGTCCTCAACACACTGGACGGTTTCAACCTGCAGCCACGCCTGTCCGTCGCCTTCAGCGGCCCCATCGACGTGACGACGGTCAACAGCACCACCGTCTTCCTGGTCAAGCTCGGCGACACGACTTCGACTGAGGACAGGGGCGGCCAGATCGTCGGCATCAATCAAACGGTCTGGGATGTCGCCACGAACACGCTGCACGTCGAGTCGGACGAACTCCTCGATCAGCACACGCGCTACGCGCTGATCGTCACGCGCGGCGTGCATGACGCGGCTGGGCAGCCGGTCGAGGCGAGTGATGAATTCTCGCGTTTCCGCCACGATCTCAGTTTCGGGCAGACGGACGACCCCGCCCTCAAGGTGTACCGCAAAGACCTGCTCGATGCCCTGAAGGCCGCGCGGCAGGCCGGGGTGGCCGAGGCGGACGTCGTGACGGCGAGCGTCTTCACGACGCAGAGTGCCACGGCCATCCTGGAGAAGATCCGCGACCAAGTCCACGCGGCCACGCCGGGGTCGGCCGACTTTCTCCTGGGGCCGGGCGGCGAGCGGACGGTGTTCGACCTGGGCAGTGTGGCCGGGATCACCTGGAACCAGCAGACCCGGGCGGCCGGGCCGCTCAACCCCGTGCCAGTTGCTGTCAATTTGCTCCGCTTCATACCCGGTACGGTGGGCCAGGTCGCCTTTGGCAAGTACGTTTCGCCGGACTACGAGACCGCGGAGCAATTCATTCCGCAGGTCGGGACCAAAACCGGGACGCCGGTAGCCCAGGGCGTCAACGAGGTATTCTTCAACCTGTACCTGCCGTCCGGGCCCGAGCCCGCGGGTGGGTGGCCGGTGGCGATCTTCGGCCACGGTGTCGGGAGCAGCAAGCAAGGAGGAGGAGGAGGCGTCGGTGGCGGCGCTTCGCTGGCCCTGGCCGCCTCCCTGGCGGAACAGGGGATCGCGACGATCGCCATCAACGTCGTTGGTCATGGCTTCGGCCCGCTCAGCACCCTGACGGTGACGCCGAGCGTCGGCGCGCCGGTCACATTCCTCGAAGGCGGGCGCGGTACCGACCAGAACGGCGACGGAACCATCGAGAATAACGAAGGGATCAACGCTGCCGCACCGCAGTCAATCGTCCGGGACCGCGACGGGCAACGGCAGACCGTCGCGGATCTGATGCAACTGGTCCGGGTCATCGAGGTCGGTGTGGACGCGGACGGCAACGGCGTTGCGGACCTGGACCCATCACGCATCTATTATCTTGGGCAATCGCTGGGCGGGATCTACGGGACCGAGTTCCTGGCCGTCGAGCCGAGCGTTCGAGTCGGCGTGCTCAATATCGCGGGGGCATTGGGCGGCAACAATCGCTTGTCGCCGATCTTCCGCGCTGCCGTCGGCGCGTCGCTGGTCTCGCGCATGCCGTCGCTCCTCAACGGCCCGGGGGTTACCAGCCTCGACGGGGTGTCCGTTCTCGGGCCACGCTTCGACGAGAACATGCCACTCCGCGACGGCGTCCCACTCGTTGTCCGTCTCGCGAACGGAACCGAGCGCGTGATTCAATCGCCCGTGATCAACACCGTACCAGGGGCCATGCCGATTCAGGAGGTACTCGAGCATTACGAGTGGGTGTCGCAGTCCGGCGACCCCATGGCGTATGCACCGCACATCCGCAAGACCCCGCTTGCCGGGGTCCCGGCCAAGTCGGTGATCATCCAGTTCGCCAAGGGCGACCAAATCGTTCCTAATCCGGCCGCGACGGCGCTTTTGCGTGCGGGCGACCTGGCCGACCGCGCCACCTTCTACCGCCACGACCTGGCCTTCGCGGAGAACCCCCAACCGCCGACGAATCCGCACGGGTTCTTGGCCACACTCGATATCCCTGGTTTCAGGGCAATCACTCAGGGCGCCCAGGAGCAGGTCGCCATGTTCTTCGCGTCGGACGGCGTCACGGTGATCCACCCGGAGCCCGCCCGTTTCTTCGAGACGCCGATCGCCGGGGCGCTGCCGGAGGGCCTCAATTTCGTCATCGCCGCGGCTGCGCCGCCGGTCCGCGTCGAGAGTGTGGTCGTCAATGACGGCTCGGCTCAGCGCTCGATGGTCAACAGCCTCACCATCACTTTCGCCGGCGTCGTGACCGTCATCCCCGGCGCATTTGCGCTGCAAGGGCGCTATGGCAGCGTGGTCGGCGTGGACGTCGCCGCGTCCGTCCTAGGCGGCCGCACGGTCGCGATCCTGACCTTCAATGGAGCGGACATCAACGGCGGCTCGCTGGCGGACGGATCCTACACGCTCACGATCCGTGCCGACTGGATCCGCGACGCGAGCGGCCAGAAACTTGACGGTGACGGCGACGGCATCGCCGGCGGCGACCGCACCGAGGTGCTCTTCCGACTGTTCGGCGACAGCGACGGCGACCGCGACGTGGACTGGCAGGATTTCGGGCTTTTCCTCAGCACCTTCGGTCGGCGGGCGGGCGACGCGAACTACCTGGCCTATTTCGATGTGAACGGAGACGATCGCGTAGGAGTTGTTGATCTCGTCGCGTTCGCGCGACGGCTCGGCACACACTTGAACCAGTAGCAGACGAAGCGGCCGGTGAGGTCCTTACCGCCAAGCAAGCCCCTCACCGGCCCGGCACCGCCCCGGCGCACGGTCTGCGCCGAGAGGGCCGTCGTCATTCTATCGCAGACCACACCGCGAGGGAGACGACCATGTGGATCAAGAACTTTCTCAAGTCCTGGACCGCGACTTCACGCCGTCGCCGGCCGATTCGGCGAAATCCGCCGCTGGCGGCACGATTGCGATTCGAAGCGCTTGAAGACCGGTGGTTGCCCAGTTATTCCGTGATCGATCTGGGCACGCTTGGGGGCGATGCCAGTCAGGGCAACGACGTCAATTCGTCCGCTCAGGTGGTCGGAATGTCGGCCATGGCCAACGGGAACGCGCAGCGCATTTGTCTGGCAGAAGGGAGTCCTGACGGATCTCGGAACTCTTGGCGGCAGCAACAGTACCGCCCTCGGCATCAACGACGCCGGCCAAGTGGTGGGCGAATCCGACACGACCCCTGGCGTCTACAGCCGGCACGCCTTCCTGATCACGCCGGAGGACACCGACGGCAACGGAACGCCGGATCGCTGGTATCGCGACAGCAACGCTGATGGTAGAAATGACCTGATGCGAGACCTGGGCACACTCGGTGGCAGTTTCAGCAGCGCGACCGACGTCAATAACTCGGGCCAGGTCGTCGGCACGGCATCAACCGCCGCGGCCAATCACGCCTTCCTCTGGCAGAACGGGGTCATGACTGACCTCGGCACGCTCGGCGGCCCCGGTAGTTCCGCGACCGCGATCAACGACGCCGGCCAGGTTACCGGCTTGGCCGACCGGTCGGCGGGGCCGCAATCCACCTTCCTGTGGCAAGGCGGCGTCATGTACGACCTCGGGGCATCCAACGCGGCAAATGACATCAATCAATCAGGCCAGGTCGCTGGGGCCGGATCAACCTGGCCCTATCAGGCCACGGTCTGGACCCCGACGACGCCCAACGGCACGGCGGGCTCGTTCACCAATCTGGAGCTTTTCGCGGGCGACGATTACAGCGGCGCTGTCAGCCTGAGCAATTTCGGCCAAACGGTTGGCTGGTCGGCAACGCCACAAGACGACGGCTACGGCACCTACTATGTCTACCATCCGGTGCTGTGGACCGGAGGCTCGGTCCAGGACTTGAACGCCCTCAATGTTGCCGGCGCCGGTTGGTGGCTGGAGGGCGCGACCGCCATCAACGACGCGGGGCAGATTGTCGGGAGCGGCACCATCTGGAACCCGGTCACCCAACAGAATCCCAACCACGCCTACCTGATGACGCCCGCGAGCATTGGCGTTCCGCTCGTCACCATCGACGACGTGACGGCCACCGAGGGGAATAGCGGGACGACCGCCGCCGTGTTCACGGTCCGCCTCTCCGAAGCGAGCAGTCAAACCGTGACCGTCAAGTATGCCACGGCGGATGGTTGGGCCACCGCCGGCGCCGATTACCAGGCGAACTCTGGCACGTTGACCTTCGCGCCGGGACAACTCACGCAAACCATCTCCGTGCCGATCGTCGGCGATCGTCTTGTCGAGTCCAACCCTGAGCACTTCTATGTCGTCCTGACAAACCCGGTCAACGCCGTCGTCTCCCGGAATTGGGCAGTCGGCCAAATCACGGATGATGAACCGCGGATCTATGTCAACGGCGAATTCGTGACCGAGGGGAACTCCGGCACGGCGCCGCTTATATTCACGCTGAACCTCTCGAACGCCTACGATCAACCGGTGACGGTCGATTACGCCACGTCGGGCAACACCGCCACGTCGGGCAGCGACTTCCTAGCGACCTCCGGGCGGCTGACCTTTGCGCCGGGCGAAATCTCGAAGCAGGTTGTCGTATCGGTGCTCGGCGACCGCATCCCGGAATTCATTACCGCGTGGGACTGGAACGGGACCGAGTATCCCGTCGACGAGCCGGAAACCTTTTACCTGACTCTCTCGAACGCAAGCAGCAACGCCTACGCTTATCCGTACGGCATCGGGCTCATCGTGGACAATGAGCCGCGCATTAGCGGCAGCAGCATTTCGATTGTCGAGGGGAACTCCGGTTCGACTTCGGGCATGTTGACCGTCAACCTCTCGAACGCCTACGACCAGGCCGTGACCGTGGACTATACGACCGCGACCGGCTCCGCTGTGGCCGGCAGCGACTATCTGGCCGCATCCGGCACGCTGACCTTCGCGCCGGGCGAAACCAGCAAGTCGATCCCGATCACGGTGCTTGGCGATCGTCTCGGCGAGACCGGCGAGTCCTTCTCGCTCAATCTGGCCAACACCAACAGCTACGCCTTCGTCTGGCAGCAGGGGATGGTCAACATCTTGGACGACGAACCGGACGTGTACCTTACCCCGCAGTACTACGCCGAGGTGACGGAAGGCAATGGCGGAACGACGCCCTTTGTCTACACGATCCACTTGACGAAGGGCTACGACCAGCCGGTCACCGTGAACTACGCCACGGCGTTCACAGGATCCGCCGCCCCCGGTAGCGACTATGTTGACGCGGCCCGGGTCCGTCACCTTCGCCGCGGGCGAGACGACCAAAACCTTCGCCGTCCAGGTGATCGGCGACTCCATTTACGAATACGACGAGAGTCTCCAGGTCTACCTGGCCTCCACGAGCAGCAACGCCTCATTCTTTTCAAACGAGTACTGCGAGCTCGTGATCCTCAACGACGACCCGTACGTCCCCACGGTGGGGATCTCCCAATGCACCGATGTCGAGGGAAATACGGGCACGCGGGCCTTCACGTTTATCGTGAGTCTGTCCGACGTGTTGGACCAGCCGGTGACGGTGAACTACGCCACGGCGACCGGGACGGCGACCGCCGGAGCCGACTATCAGTCGGTTTCGGGCACCGTGACCTTCGCGCCCGGCGAGACCTACAAATCGATCGACGTGTTGGTAAACGGTGACCGAGCCTTTGAGCAGTCCGAAACATTTTTCGTCAACCTGAGCAACGCGACCAATGCGACCATCGCCGGCGCAGGGTGTTGGCACGATTCTCGACGACGAGCCGCGGATCAGCATCGGCGACGTGACCAAATCGGAAGGCCGCAAAGGGAAATCGACCTCGTTTACCTTCACGATCACCCTTTCGGCCGCGTACGATCAGACGGTGACGGTGTCTTACCGCACCGTGGACGGGACGGCGAAGACCAGCGATGGCGACTATGTCGCCAACTCGGGCACGATCACCTTCAAGCCGGGCGAGACCACGAAGAGCATCACGATCACGGTCAAGGGCGACAGTAAGAAGGAATCGAATGAGACGTTCTATCTTGATTTGTTCGGCAATAGCGGCAATTCGCTGATTACCAAGAATCGCGGCATCGGCACGATTTTGAACGATGATTGATCGGACGAATGTCCTTTGATCCGCCGAACGAAATTTGGCTCGGGAACGGGAATCTAGGACTCGCGCACTCATGCAACGCCGCGGACTTGGTCGTGTAAGTGCAAAGCGGCGAGTCTCAACTCGCTTTCATCGAGTTGAAACTCCCCGTACTTTCCCTGGCCCAAGTCTGGGTATCAGCCCCGGTTGAGGTTCTTGACCGCCCAGTCGAACCGCTCGCGATCGAGGATTTCGCTGGTCTCGTTCGACATGTTCTCGGGTAAATCACTTCGGATCGGATCGACGATTGGCGGCATCTTCAAGATCAATTCATCGAGCGAATCGCGATCGTTCATTTTCTCTTTGGGCGGGCACCACAGCCAGGCGCGGCCTTTGCCCGGGACGTTGATGAACTTCGATTCGATGCCCAGGGATCGTTTGGCGCGATCGAGCGTTCGCTCCTTGATGCCGTCGGCCCTGGCGGCGGCGAGGAGTTCGGCGGCGGGGCGCTCGCCTTGAGCAAGCGCGTCAAGCAGCCAGAGCGTGGCCCGGACGACACCGGGCGGCTCCGCGCGTTCGGGCGTGCGAACCGCGTCGTCCGCCGTGCCCGCCTTCGGTCCCAGCCAATCCACCACCACCGACTGCTCGAAAGATTTCATGCGAAACGCGAGCGGATCGGGCGCGGCGGTCAGGTTGGTCTTGGTGACCGCCACGAGACTGATCGCGGGATCGTGCGGGTGCCGTCCGACGATCAATCCCGTGCGCGCCAGGCCCATGATGCTCATCGAACCCAGCCCGCGGCGAATGGCCGAGTCGCTTGTGGCGCTTGGTCAAGTGCCGAATCAACACGATGGCGATGCCGGCTCGCTCGGCCAGAAACGCCAACGGCGTCGCGGCGAGCCGCTTGGCACTTTCGCCGACAGCGAGATTGGCCTCGACAAATGCCAAAAAGGGATCGATCACGACCAGGCCGATGTCCTGGCTGCAAACCAGCTGCACGAGTTCTTGAATATCGCGGGGAAATCGCATTTTGCCGTATCCGTCGCTCGGGCTCGGCAGGACGATCTGATTCAAATCGGCGCCCGCGGCCAACAGGCGGGGAACGAGCGTATCAGCGGGATCGTCCTCGGCGTTGAGGATCAGCGTCTTGCGCACGCCGGGGCCGGGCGAGCCGTCCGGCCAGGCGGCGCCGCGAGACAGGCGTGCGGCGATGTCGATACTGATCATCGACTTGCCGGCGCCGGGATCGCCGTCGAGAATGGTGAGCTTGCCCGACGCCAAATACGGCCGCCACAACCAGTCGATCTGCTCGGGCTTTGCCTCAATCGCACTCATGGCTTCGAATCGAGTTGACATGACATTCCTCCGAAAGAAGTGAAAAGCAACCGGCCCTTTGGGCCGAACTGTCAGGCACTCAAGCGTTGGGTGAAATGGACATTCGTCAAGTAGTTGGCCTGTTTTTTGTAAGATGACAGATTTGGTGTCTGCGGCGCAGGCGGTGTGGCGCCCTTACCAATTCGAAGTGAGTGCCGAAGACAGGACTTGAACCTGCACTCCCGTAACGGGAACTAGCTCCTGAAGCTAGCGCGTCTGCCAATTCCGCCACTTCGGCTTAAGCGAAAACGTCGATTACTTTTTCATCATAAGGCGTCGGCGAATCGGGTCAAGACGCGGGTCAAACGCCGGTTTGGCCCATTAAATAAGCCCGCACGTCGCAGAAGAGTTTTTCGCTGCGCCGCCGCCAACCGAAGCGTTCCAGCGATTGATCGTTGGGCGGATGGAAGACCACGGTGACTTGCAGCCGGTTTTCCTGCCGATGATCGATTGGTTTCAATCGCAATTCGAGTTCCAGCGGTTCGCGAGCTTCCTGGTTGTGCGGACCGCCAAATAGGGAGAACCCGCGCCGGGCAGGCTTCTCGGCCGCCGCGCCGAGCAGGACGCGGATCAGCCCCAATTCGCTCTCGGTCACCTGGCCGCCGGCATCGTGGATGAAGCCGCGAATCTTGACCATCGCGATTCGCTGCGGCATCCAGGCCTCGAATTGAAACACCAAGGCATTGGGATCAATCGGCCAGTCCAGTTCGTCTTTTGCAATGGGCGGCGGTTTGTCAGGCAGACGCGGTGGCATCTCGACCGATCGTTCCAGGGCCGCCTCGAATTGATCGGCCAGTTCCCGCGCCGATTGCGGCCGTTGCGATGGATCTTTCGCCAGGCAGTCCATGACCACGCGTTCGACGCGCGGCGACACCCAGCTGCGTAAGCCAAGCTCTTTGAAGGTCGGCGGCGTTTCGGTCGCATGGGCCAGAATCAAGTCCATGTTCGATTCGCGGTGAAACGGCAACCGCCCCGACAATAACTCGTAGGCAATGACGCCAACGCTATAGAGGTCGCAGCGATGATCGACCTGCTCGCCGCGGACCTGTTCGGGGCTGATATAGCTCGGCGTGCCGATGGCGAATTCCACCTCGGCGTTGGTGACCTTCTTCACCGCAACGACGCCGTCGATGATCTTCGCCAGACCGAAATCCATGACTTTGATCTGTTCATCGGGCGTTTCCGGGTCGGCCACCATCAGGTTCGACGGTTTCAAGTCGCGATGAATAATGTTCAAATCGTGGGCGATTTGCAGCACGTCGCAAAGCTGCATGATCATGCGGCCGACGTGCGCCGCGGTGAATTGCTTGTTTTTCTTGAGCAAAACGTCGAGCCCGACGCCGTGAATGTATTCCATCACGATGCAGGGGCCGCCGGGATCATCAAGGGAGGCGTCGAGCAATTGCACCGCGTGCGGATGCTTCAGCCTCGCCATCGTCTGCGTTTCGCGTTCGAAGCGGTCCTTGAACTTGGGGTCATCCGCCAGATGCTCGTGCATGATCTTAACGACCACGAACCGATCCGGGTTGAACTGGCGTGCCAGGTACACGCGGCCCATGCCCCCTTCGCCCAGGAGGCGCTTGGCTTCGTACCGACCCATGTATAATCGGCCAATCATGGTGCGGACCATTCCGAACAAACGAAGGCGGAAGGATGCGAGCAGGATTAATCCACTGTAGCTTGCGTTCCGTGGAAATGTCAAAACCGGCCGTTTACTCTTTGTTGATCTGGCCCTTAATCACGCGCTGGGCTTTTTCCCATTCCGGCTGGAGAAATTGGGCGTAATTCGCCGCGCCCATGAGATCCGCCGAAGCGCCGGTCATTTCAAAGAGCCAACCGGCGTCGTAGCCATCCACATTAATTCCGGAGGGGTCCTTGAGCAACTCACGATTGATCACCGCCATCGTCCCGGCGATCGGGGCGAAAAGATCGGAAACTGCCTTGGACGTTTCAATATTGCCGATCCGCTGCTTGAGCGCGAGTTTGGTGTTCTCGTCGACGCACCAGTCGAGAAAGTAGACATCCTGCATCAGCCGCACGGCGTAGGCGGCGAAGCCAAACCGCAATCGGCCCGCAAGCTCTCGGCACCACATGTGGTTGCGGGCATAGAGCAAATCACCGGGCAACCGCGCGGCGTACTTGCCCATCATGAAATTGATGTCTGCGGGCATAAATCAAGTGTACCGGCTGGTACGGTATTGCGGATCGAAGAACAGCGGCAAATGGCGGTCGATTTGTAAGAGTCCATGACGCGTCAATTCCACGCCGGAATCGGTGATGTTCAGGAATTCGTCGCGTTCGAGTTTGTGGAACGGCTCGCCAAACTCCGCGAGCACATCGACGCCGAACTTGCCCTTGAAGTAACCGGCGTCAAGACGGCCGGTCTTCAGTTGCAGGATCATTTCGCGGATGAGCCGCTCGCGCGGCGTGGTCGGAAAGGCTCGATTGAGCGGGATTTCGCCGCGATCCAGCACCGCGACATAATCTTCCCAGCGATCGAGATTTTGCACATGCACGCCGCCCAGGTGGCCGAACGAGGCGACGCCGGTGCCGAACATGTCGGCCCCATGCCACAAGGCATCGCGATAAACGAATTTCGTGTGCTTCTTGTCTTTCACCACCGTGTAGGCACTGGAGACTTTGTAGCCGGCCTCGGCGAGTTGATCGAACGCGTAATTCACCCAGGCCCGCTTCGTGGGCCAGTCGGCGATCGCCAACGCCGGCTCATCGTTGCCGATGACTTTGAGTTCGTTCGAAAAGACCGTGTTATACGGCAATTCCATCTGGTAGATGGTGACGCTCTCCGGCGCCAAGGCGATGGTTTTTTCCACGCAGCCGCGCCAATTGTCCCACGATTCGCCGACCATGCCGGCGATCAGATCGATATTGATCTGATCGAATCCAATCTCTCGTGCCCAGCCATAGGCGCGGTGGATTTCCTCCTCGAGGTGGGCCCGGCCGTTGAATTCGAGGATTTTCGGATCAAAGTTTTCCACGCCCAGGCTCAACCGCGTGACGCCGAGTTCCTTGAGCGCTTCGAGCTTGTGGCGTTGCAGCGTGCCCGGCTCGCATTCGAACGTCACCTCGCGGGCCTGCTTCCAGGGCATGACCGCTTGCAACCGCGTCATGAGATCGCGCAGTTGCGTGGCGCTCAGATACGAAGGCGTGCCGCCGCCAAAATAGACGTAATCGAGTGCCCGGCCGCCCACGATCGGCAACTTGCTGCAAAGCTCGACCTCTTTCACCAGGGCATCGGTGTAGACCTCCACGTCGCGGGCATTCTTGTCGGTGTAGACGCGGAAGTAGCAGAACTTGCAGCGCTTGCGGCAAAACGGAATGTGCAGATAGAGCCCCAGCGGCACGCCGGGCTTGGGAGGCGAGCCCATCGCGGCGCGGGCAGCTTCGGCAGATGGGCCGGCTTCCAAAAGGAAAACGGCGGGTAGTTGGCGACGAAGTAGTTCCCAAGGCCGGTTTTTTCCTGATTGACGGTTTCTGTCATGGTGGGACCCCAATGCAGGCGGGCTGATTGTGATTCTAGCGTTGATCGTTGCGACTGCACAGGCGAATGTCTCGCTCCGAGGCGCGTGCGAACCAACGAATCCCCGTTCGCTGCGTTGTCTTCTTGTTCCGCCCGAGTTGCCGATCGGGTACAATCATTTTGCGCGTCATTATCACATTCAGGAGAATCCCATGAGGCGCACTGCATTCACACTTTTGGAATTGTTGGTCGTCATCGCCATCATTGCCATTCTCATTGGCTTGTTGCTGCCGGCGGTGCAAAAGATTCGCGAGGCTGCCAGCCGCCTGGCTTGCAGCAACAATCTCAAACAGATGGGGCTGGCACTCCATCATCATCACGATGCTCGCGGTTCGTTTCCGGCGGGCTACACGGTCAAGGGCACCGACAATCTCGAACTGGGCGGCTTCGGCGGGCTCATTCCGCTGCTGCCCTATCTCGAACAGGAAAATTGGTTTCGACAATGGGATCCAAACAAGCTCTGGTACGAAGCGCCGAATTTCGACATCGTCTCGATTGAAATGAAGATCTTTTATTGCCCGAGCAATCGGGCCGGCGGCGTCATCGATACGCAGTTTCTGGTTCCATTCGCCGGCCGACCGCTGCCCAATGTCGCCTCGTGCGACTATTTGCTGTGCAAGGGGGCGAACGCGGGAATGTGTGAATTCACGCAGATTCCGAAGCCCGGCCGCGGCGTATTCGATGTCAATAGCCACACGCGGATCACCGACATTCGCGACGGGGCGAGCAATACCTTCGCCATCGGCGAAGGCGCCGGCGGCAACCCGCCTTCGGCATCCGCCATTGGTACCCCGAGACGGCGGAAGCCGCCGATCTCTTCCCCGGCCAGCCGACCTACATGGACCAAAGCTGGTCGTCCGGGCCGATGGCCACCAACGCCTTGCACTCCACTGGCTTGCTGCTCGGCGGAACCATTGGCATCACCGCCCTGCGCGGCGGGCAGGCCGATCCCTGGAACGAACCGTTGAACAGCCCCTTTGTACTGCCGTCGCTCGACTACAATAACGGCTGTATCAACTCCGGCACGACTCAAGGCGGCTACGACATCATTTCCGGTTTTCGCAGCGTGCACACCGGCGGGGCCTACTTTCTGTTCTGCGATGGCAGCGTCCGCTTCGTGCGGCAGGACATTTCGCCGGACACCTATCGCGCCTTGTCCACCATGCAAGGCGGCGAGCCGATTGGCGACTACTAAATTAACTGGACCGCTGCTCGAACCAAACCCAAAAAACCGGACAAAAGCGGACATTTCACCTTCGCGCCGGTCGACCTGCTTTTGATGCAAGTTATTGGCCGCCAAGCGGCTGCGCGCTGAATTCCGAGCCATCGCAAAAGTTGTCCGGTTTGTCCGCCCGTCCGTCCGTCCGGTTGTCCGTCCACATGTCCGTCCGGTTGTCCGTCCGGGCTGTGAACATTGACCCGTCTGCAAATATCAAGCTTGCGATGACGAATACTCGTGCGAGCATGACGAATCCCTCGAAAGAAGGGCCGATCGTGCCATATTATACGCACGTACACTAACTGCGGTGTCCGCATTCTTGATTCATCGCTCGCCCTGATTTGTGCACATGCCATAATGCGCTTTGGAATGGGTCGGCCCGCGGTCCAATGAATCACTCCAGGAAGTGAAAAAGATGCATCCCTTTGTCATTCCAGCCTTGCTGCTCGCGGCGGCGCTCGGCGTGGCCGTCGTCGTGGTAATTGTCAACTCCATTCAGGAACGAAAGCGCTCCGAGGCGTTCGCCGAGCTGGCCTCGGCGTTAAGCTTTGATTTTTCCCCGCTGGATCAACCCGAATTGCGAACCGCGCTGAGCGGCTTTCACCTGTTCAGCCAGGGACATACCAAAAAACTTTGGAACCTTCTCCGCGGCGTGGCCAATGGCCTGGAAATCTGCATTTTCGACTATCGTTACGTCACTGGCAGCGGCAAGCAACGCCACACCTGGGTGCAGTCAGTCTTTTGCGCCCGCCGCGCGGGAATGGACCTGCCCACCTTCTGCATGCGGCCGGAAAGCATCTGGCACAAAATCGGCAAATGGTTCGGCAATGACGACATCAACTTCGATTCGCACCCGACGTTCTCCAGCGCGTACTTGCTTCGCGGAGTCAGCAAGCTGCGAATTCGCGAACTGTTCACCGAAAATGTTCTGGCATACTTCGAATCGGCCAGGGGCCTGAACGTTGAGGGCGACAGCGACACATTGATCTATTACAAGTACAACCGACTCCGGCCCGAGAGAGTGCGCGAGTTCATGGCGGAAGGATTCGAAATACTCGAATTGCTGGCGCGCCCGGAGGCAACCGGAAACACCCCATCCGCACCGTAACGGCAACCAACGACAACGACGTCCATATCGATACTGACCTGGCGTCCATCAGACATCCGTTGCCTGATGACGCGTGATTGCAGTCGCGGCAAAGATTGTTATGATATGTTCACGTCCAGCGGATTGCGTCAACCGGACCAAGATGGAATGGTTGGCACGGGTATTCTTCCCCTCTTCAGTGGAGTTCAGTCATGCTGAGCAAGATTTTCGGATCCAGTGCGCTGGCGGCGGTTGCGGCCATCGTACTGATCGGGTCAGCGTCCGCTGGCGATGAAACAGTCCGGCTCGATGCCAGAAAAACAACTGCGACAACCGTTGGCGTCCGTGGGTCGATCGCCGACTTCAATTACGCCGATCGTGCCAAATCAAGCGACGACGATCTGATGACGATTCGTGGAGGCGGCCACGGCGGTGGTGGCGGCCACGGCGGTGGAGGCGGCCATGGCGGCGGAGGATTCCACAGCGGTGGTGGATTCCACGGCGGCGGCGGCTTTTATGGCGGCGGCGGTTATGGGGGCGGATTCCGTGGCGGGTATTACGGTGGTTTTCGCGGCGGATATTATCCGGGCTTCTACCGCGGCTACTACGGCGGCTTTTACCCCAGGTATGGCTTCTCGATTGGAATCGGTTTTCCGTTCTGGGGCTACGGCGGCGGATATTACGGCGGTGGGTATTACGGCGCTGGGTACTACGGGGACGGTGGCTACTACGGCGGCTCGTACGATCCCGGATATTATGACGGTGGCTATTACTCCGCGGCGAACTATGCCGTGCCGGCCGGTATTTACTATCCCAACACTCAAGGCTACGGCTATTCAAACGGCAGCGCCACTCCGCGTACGTCGAACACACGGCGGCCGACGATGGTTGAACCGGAGCCGCCACTCGCCCCCTCCGGCCGGGAGTTTCCATACGATGGGCCACCCGCGACCAAGCCTGGGACTTATCGTTACGATGGCGGTCCGGTAAACCCGGTGCCAAAGCCGAATGAGCCCGCTCCAAAAACCAAGCAACCGGCGCCGAAGGTCAATCCTGCCGACGGCCGCGTCGTCAAGGGGCAGCCCACGGCAAAGAAGTACTCGTATGCCGCGTACGGGGCGACAGTGACCAACGCGAGCGACCGCGTCGCGATTAGGGTCAAGAGCAAGGATTAGCCTGTTTGGCGGGACTTGCAATGTCGCATTGAGCAATCGACCCGAGGCAATGCGCCAAGCATAAGAAATGGTGTCAGATCATATTTTTGGCCCCACAAATAAATGAACTGACACCATTTATGCATGCCGCGGCCAAGATGACGAAATTTGCGATAACAAGTATCGGCTCGCGATTTCAAAACCCATACTGCAGTCCGCCCAGGATCATGAAGGGAGGGGCGTGGTTGAATTCGGGCACTTCTTGAGGGCGATTGTTTTCGACAATGCCGGCAAGGTAGATCTGCATTCGCGGGGCGATTTCGAACATCACCTTGGCGAGGCCGCGGTGGATCGGCGTGTCATGGAAATCGAGGCCGATTTGCTCGGGGAAATATAGGCCGTAGTTGAGATCGACGGTGAAGCGGCGGACGTGCCAAAGCAGTCCAACGTCGAAGCCGCCGCCGTAGGTCGGGACGCGAAAGGCCTTGAACACGTCGCGGCCGTAGAGGCTTCGGGGCGCAGCGCGAGCGGATTCCCTTCCTTGTCGAGGTCGCGATAAAAGCCATGTTCGTCGATGGCGCCTTCGCAATAAAGCGTCAGGCGGTCGAAATGCAATCGCGAGTCAAAACCGACGAAGCTGTTGAACCGCTTTTGCTGCTCCGAACTGGTGCCGTCCTGGGCTTTGATCCAGACGCCGCCGGACCAGCGGTCGAGATCGGCGCCGACGCGAGCGATGAACGCCTTGCTCGAGTTAGTGTCGAGGTCGGGTTCGCCGTTGGTCACGCCGATGTCGAACGACCAGATGCCGGGATGCCACTTGATCAGGAGGCCGGTCTCGGCGAAGCCGATCACATCGGTGCGAAGAAACGGGGCATCGATCAACGAATTGGTGAGCGCCGGCGGCAAAAACCCGCCCAGCGGCGTGGTAAAACGGCCCAAGCGAACCGACCAGTCGCCGTAACTTGCCTCGGCGAACAGTTGAAACACCTGCAGCGCCGGCACGGTGAAGTTGGCGCGATACAAGTCCCGGTTCGGATCGCTCAAGATTGATTGGCCGTTGGGCAAGTTGACGAACAGTTCGCCCTGGGCGGCGAGCGTCCAGGGGCCCTGCCGGGTTTCCCAGCGGCCGCGCAGCACCGCCTCGGCGCCGAAGGTGTCCTCGACGCCCGACCATTCGATGCGCTGATCATTGCGATAAAAGCCGCGGAGCAAGCCGGAGAAATCGAGCGTTCGATTTGCTTTTGGCTCGGCGGGTTCATCGATTGCCGGCGCAATGGGCGGATCGACATCGGCCGGCGGCTGCGCGGCAGGACGCACGGCACGAAGAGCATGGCCGCTAAGAGCGCAAAACCGCATTCCGCCTCGCATTGCAGCGATAACTCGACTACCGCCCGAGCGTTGTTCCGCGTATCATCGTCGGGATTGGCGATGGATTCGGTTCATGCCGGGGGGTGTCCGTCTGTAGCGGCTTCCCGATACTTTCTCAAGTCCGCTTGGACTTCGTCCCAAGTCGCCAGCCGCCGTATTTTTCCCTGCTTGCGGAGTTTGTCATGCCAGAGGTTATTGAAAAGACCGCATACGATGAGGTTCCCTATCACAGCTTTTCCTTTCCGGAGTCGCACCCGGACCGAATGGCGACGGTGGCTCATTTGTTCGGGTTGGAGGCGCCGCCGCTCAACCGCTGCCGCGTGTTGGAACTGGCCTGTGCCAGCGGCGGCAACATCGCCCCGATGGCGGAGCTTTACCCCAACAGCGAGTTTCTTGGCATCGACCTCTCGGCCCGACAAGTCGACGAAGGCAAAAAGGCGCTGGCGCCGCTCGACATGAACAACTTGGAGTTGCGGCACGCCAGCATCACCGACGTCGATGAGTCATACGGCAAGTTCGATTACATCATCGCGCATGGCGTATTTTCCTGGGTGCCGACCGAAGTTCAGAATAAGATTCTCAGCATTTGCAGTCACAACCTGACCCCCGCCGGCGTGGCCTACATCAGTTACAACACGCTGCCCGGCTGGCATATGCGCGGCATGATCCGCGACATGATGCGCTACCATGCCATGCGCTTTAAAGAGCCGCAAACACGCATCGCCCAGGCGCGGGCGCTGTTGGATTTCACCGCCAAGTCGGTCGGCTCCAACGCCGACAATCCGTATTCGGTGCTGCTCAAGGTCGAAACCGAGTTTCTCAAGAACTCCGAAGACTGGTACCTGTATCACGAGCACTTGGAGGAAGTGAACGCGCCGCTTTACTTTTATCAATTCATGGAACGGGCCCAGGCCAGCGGTCTTAAGTTCCTCGGCGAGTCGATGGTGCGGCAGATGGTGCCCGGGAATTATCCCAAAGAAGTCGAGGAGACCTTGCAGCGGCTGTCGAACGACATTATCCACATGGAGCAATACATGGATTTTCTGCGGAACCGCATGTTCCGCCAGACGCTCTTGTGCCTGCCGGGACAGAACCCGCAGTATGCGGTCACGCCGGAACGGCTGATCGGCCTGCACGTCGCCTCGGCGCTCAAGCCCGACACGCCGGAACCCGATCTGAAGACCAACGCCCAGGTCACTTTCAAAATGCCGATCGGCAATGCGAATGTGCAAATCACCGATCCGCTGTGCAAAAACGCCATGATGGAACTGGTCGAGGCGTGGCCGGCAAGCCTGCCGTTCGAGGAGGTTTGCCTGCGGGCCCGCAAACGAATCAATCCGCTGATGACGCCGGACGAGGTTTTGAAAGCCAAGGATCTCGCAATGATCGGCCGGATGTTCTTGCAGTTTTACATGGCACTCGTCGATCGATTAATCGAGATTCGCAAGAACCCCGTGCCGGTAAAAACCAAGATCGACGACAAGCCGCTGGTCTCGCCGCTGGTGCGGCGTCAGGCGTCGTTGGGCCGCACCGCGACCAATCTCAAGCACGAGCTTGGCAATCTCGGCGAATTCGAGCGCCAAATCCTCCGCCACCTCGATGGCAATCATGATCGGGCACAACTCACGGGCATGCTGGTGGAAATGGTCAATACCAACGTCTTAAACGCCCACAAGGACGGGCAACGGGTCACCGATACGATCGAAGTGCGCAAGATGATTGGTCCCGCGTTGGATGAGGCCCTCAACCGGTTTGAAAGCTTTTCGTACTTCATCGGGGACGATTTCCCGCGCGGCCGAGCGTAGAATAAATCGTCTATGCCGTCCCGCTCCGAACTTTGCGATCGCTATCTCGAGCAGCTTCCGTATTCGCCGTACCCGGTGCAGGAAGAAGCCCTGCTGGCCTGGTTCACCGCCGGGCAGGGCGTGATGGTCTGCGCACCGACCGGCACCGGCAAAACGCTCATCGCCCAGGCGGCCCTGTTCGAAGCGCTGCACACCGGCACGCGCGCCTATTACACCACGCCGCTCATCGCCCTGACCGAGCAAAAATTCCGTGAGATGCAGGCGGCCGCCGTGAGCTGGGGCTTCAACCGCGACGACATCGGCCTGGTCACCGGCAATCGCAAGGTCAATCCGGACGCCCGCATTCTCGTCGTCGTCGCCGAGATCCTGCTGAATCGCCTGCTGCATCCGGAAGCGTTTCGATTTCGAGGACGTGTCGGCCGTGGTGATGGATGAGTTCCACAACTTCGCCGACCCGGAGCGCGGCATCGTCTGGGAACTCGTCGCTGGCGATGCTGCCCAAGCACATTCGCCTGCTCCTGCTTTCCGCGACCGTCGGCAACGCCTTCGAGTTCATCCAATGGCTCGAGCGCTGCCATCAGCCGAAGCTCGAACTGGTCGAAGGGAAGGAACGCAAGGTTCCGTTGACCTATCACTGGGTGCCGAATCAGTTTCTTAGCGAATTGCTGCTGGACATGGCAAAAGGCGACGAGGCGACGCGCAAGACGCCGGCCCTGGTCTTTTGCTTCAATCGCGATGAATGCTGGAGCATCGGCGGAGATGCTCAAGGGGCTCGACCTGCTCTGGCGCGGGCAGCGGGCAGATCAACGCCGTCATCGACAAGCTCGACTGGACGCAAGGTGTCGGGCCGAAACTGCGGCAAATGCTCCTTCGCGGCGTGGGCGTGCATCACGCCGGCTGCTCGCCGAAATATCGCCGCGTGGTCGAGGATCTGTTTGAGAAGAAACTTCTCACCGTCGCCGTTTGCACCGAAACCCTCGCCGCCGGCATCAATCTGCCGGCGCGCTCGGTCGTGGTCACGAGCCTGCTGAAGGGGCCCTTCGGAAAGCAGAAACTCATCGACCCGAGCACGCCGCATCAGATTTTCGGGCGGGCCGGCCGGCCGCAGTTCGATACCGAAGGCCATGTCTATGTGGTCGCACATGAAGATGACGTGCGGCTCTTACGCTGGAAGGAAAAATACGATCAGATACCGGAAACGACCAAAGATCCCGGCCTGCTCAAGATGAAAAAGGATCTCAAGCGCAAGAAACCGCCCGCGGCGTGAGACAACGCTTACTGGACCGTGGGCCAATTCGAGAAGCTGAAGGGTTCGCCGCCCGCCCGGCTTTACAGCAAGGGTCCGCTTCCCTGGCGATTGCTGGCCTATCTGCTCAAAATCTCGCCCGAAGTTGAAAAGATCCGCAATGTCATTCGCAAGCGATTGCTCGATCAGCCGCGCATCGCCGCCGGTGAGAAGGTGCTGGAGCAGATGCTGCACGCGCTGGCGGCCGGCGGGTATGTGACGCTTGATCCAGTCCCAGAAGTCAGAGATCAGAAGTCAGAAGTCAGAGATCAGAAGTCAGAAGTCAGAGATCAGAAGTCAGAAGTCAGTAATCCAGAGCCAATCAGACTCGCGACGCCGACCGAGAAACTGAATCGGTTGCTGGTCTTCCGCGGCGTGCATCCGCTGTATGGGGCGTTTTTGATCGAACAATTGGGGATCGCGAGCCCGGAGGAGCGCTTGCAGGCGTTTGAAAGCGTGCTGGAAATGCCGCGGCCGCTATTGAAGTTCGTCCGCGTGCCGTTTGAATTGCCGCCCGGCCCGTTGGCGACGACACGGCTCGACAACGAATTGGTGCAGCGCGGCCTGATGGTCGCAAAGCCGCCCAAATCTCCGGGCGAGGAGGAAGAAGAGAACGACGAATGGGAAGAGCGGCCGCCCTTGCTCGCCGAAAAGCTGTTTATGTATTTCGAGGCGATTTATCCGGAGGTCGGCGACGCAAGTGTTCAATCGGTCTGGGCCGCGGGCGAGTTGCTTCGCCGGGGCGGCGATTTCAACACCTATGTCAAACAATGCGACCTGTCGAAGCAGGAAGGGATCATTTTCCGGCACCTGCTGCGGTTGATTTTGCTTTGTGCCGAGTTCGGCGAATTGACGCCGCCGGAAACGACCGAGGACGAATGGAAAGCATGGCTTCGCGATCTCGAATTGAAGCTGACAGCGGCCTGCCGCAAGGTCGATCCGACCAGCACCGATTTGGTGATTCAAAGCGCGAAGGCCGCCGACGTGGTCGAAGGCGAGGAGGCCAAGCAGATCGATTTGCCGGCTCCGCCGCCCGAGGTGGAAGTGGTTTACTCCGCCGAGACGGCACGAACGCCCGACGCCGACTTCGGCTCAGGGATTTTGGATGAATAGTCATGGGGTCTATGTGATGAATCAGGAAAGCAGGAATGCAGGAAAAAGTCGCGAGAATCGCACAATGTTTTTTCCTGCGTTCCTGCATTCCTTAACTCAGAAGAGTAACTCGTCCACCGAAGAGTCGACATGTTCTGAACGCAAGCCGGCTACTTTTTCCCAGTCAGCGAAACCGCGATTTTGACGTCGGTCGTTTTCTTCTTGCAGTCTTCGATGGCTTTTTCCTGGGCCTCTTTTTCGGTGTCCGCGGTTCCGACGCCATAGACCGATTTTTTCTTTCCAGTTGCCAGGGCGACGCAGCCGTTCTTGCTGGTTCCGACCACTTTGGCGTCGGATGCGTGGCACTGACTGATCGCCTCGGTTTCCGCCTCGGACTTGCTCGCCTTGGCGACCGACACGCCATAGCGCCCGGTCGAAGGTGAAAAGGCAATCGCGGAATACGAATCGCCTCCTACTCCCTGAGCCGTGTGCAGCGTCAGAAGGATCGTACATTTGCGATTCGTTTTCTTATGGCAATCCTTGAGCGCGGCCTGCTGAGCGAGGAGCGGCCCTTCGCCGGAACCGACGCCAAAGGTCCGGCCATTCGAGGCGATGGCCAACGCGCAGTAGCAGTTTTTGAACGTCGCAAGAGTGAGATGACTCGGATCCTTGGCTCGCTTCTTGGCTTCTTCCTCGGCCTTTTCTTTGGATTCCAACCCGTACGAGAACCAATACTCGCCCGTTTTCGAATCGTACGCGAAGGTTGCAAAATGGTCGGGTTCATCGGCCCGCACGATCGGTGAAACGGTTGCGGTCACAGCGACGCAAAAAACAAAACAAGCCAATCGCATGGCGGATCTCTCTCGGGCTCGCCTCGGATCGGATTCAATCGCCCACCGGCAACGGCGCCGCCGGTTTGTTCGACGGCTGCAACAAGCTGCGCTGGAGCACTTCCTTGGCCCTGTCGAACTCCGGCTGCCAGGTGATTTCCGGCTGGCCCTGTTGTCGAGGCAGTCGCGCAGCTTCTCCAGCGTGTTGCGGGCCATGTGCGGGCACTTGTTGCAGGCGCAGGTGATGCCCGGCACCGGATGATAACGGTGCTGCGGGTACTTGTGTTTGCAGCTGCCACATCATGTTCGCCTCGGTCGCGACCAGGAAGTCGGTCGGCTCCGCGAACTGGCCGACGTAGCTTGACCATCGCCTCGGTGCCGCCGACGAAATCGCTGTGCTCGCGGATGTTGGCCGGGCACTCCGGGTGAGCGATCGTCAGGGCGCTGCGGCAGTCTGCTTTTTCAGTCGCCAACAGGTCGCCGACGCTGAAGATTTCGTGGACCATGCAGGAGCCGTTCCACAGGATCATCTTGCGGCCGGTGACCTCCTGCAGATACTGCGCCGAGGTGGCGATCCGGCACGAACAGGATCTCGACGTCCGGCGGCACGCGGCGAATGATCTCCTCGGCGTTGCCGCTGGTGACGACCCAGTCGGACAGCGCCTTGACCGCCGCCGTGCTGTTGATGTAGGTGACCGTCTGAAACTTTCGGCCGTTGATCGCGGAGCATCTCCTGATAGCGGGCCAGCTTGTCGGGCGGGGCAGCTATCGGCGAGCGAGCAGCCGGCCTGGAGATCGGGCAGCAGCACCGTCTTGTCGGGGTTGAGGATCTTGGCGGTCTCGGCCATGAAGTGGACGCCGCAAAAGACGATCACCGGCGAATCGACCTTGGTGGCGGCGCGGGCCAGCTTCAGGCTGTCGCCGGTGAAGTCGGCCAGGTCCTGGATCTCGCCATCCTGGTAGTAGTGGGCGAGGATGTCGCGCTCTTGCGGTCCTTGAGGGCTTGATTTCCGCGACGATGTCGGTGTGTGGCGAGGGCTGGTGGACATGGAAGGGTTTCCTTGTTTTTAGTGTGGCGGAGGAACAACCCACGCTAAGACATTGTATACGGTGCTGCCGGGGCTGGTTCGAGGTGGGGTTGAACCGGTCGAAAGCGCCAAGTATCTCAAACACAACAAATGGTTTACGTTTTGGCGCTCGATCAGACCCGCGCAATATGGAACGTTAACCCCGAGGATGCCTGCCTTGCTGACGATTCATGACGTTCCCATCGACGACACGTTCGCCGAAGCGTTTCCGATGACGGCGGCGCGGCTGCTCGTCACGGCGGAGACGCCGAGCTGGGCGCGCACCGCCGGCGCAGACCGCGACCGGCTACGCCGCCAGCGTCATCGGCTGCGACGCCGAGGCCGGCATCGAACGCGAACTGTCCCCGGACGAAACGCCCGACGGCCGGCCCGGCGTCAGCCTGCTGTTGTTCGCCTTCAGCCGCGACGCCCTGCAAAAGGCCGTCGTCAATCGCGTCGGCCAGTGCATCCTCACCTGCCCGACGACCGCCTGCTACAACGGCCTGCCGATCGTCAAGGACAAGACCATCCGCATCGGCGGCAACCTGCGCTTCTTCGGCGACGGCTGGCAGTTCAGCAAGAAGCTCGATGGCCGGCGTTACTGGCGGCTGCCGGTCATGGACGGCGAATTCGTCTGCGAGGACGTCTTCGGCACGGTCAAGGGCGTCGCCGGCGGCAACTTCCTGATCCTCGGCGCGAGCCAGGCGGCGGCCCTGGCCGCCGCGGAGGCCGCCGTCGCGGCCATCCGACAGGTGCCCGGCGTGATCCTGCCGTTCCCCGGCGGCATCGTCCGCAGCGGCAGCAAGGTCGGCAGCCGCTACAAGAAACTGCAAGGCCAGCACCAACGACGCCTATTGCCCGACGCTGCGCGGCGGAGTCAAAGCGAACTGCCCGAAGGCGTCAACGCGGTTTACGAAATCGTCATCGACGGCATCGATCTGGCCTCAGTCGAAGCCGCGATGAAAACGGGCATCACCGCCGCGTGTGGCAAAGGCGTGTTGCAGATCACCGCGGGCAACTACGGCGGCAAACTGGGGCCGCATCATATTCATTTGCACAAACTTCTGACGCAGCCGAAATGAAGCTCCTGCATCAATACAGCGGCTTACTCAGATCCGTGCTTCCGGCCGCCTCATAAACACCAAAGATTGTCAACGCGATTTTGAAAATGGCAAAGATAATGATGCATGCGATAAACAGCCAGACTCCGACGGATGCGAATCGATTTAGGATCACCAGCTTCATACTGGCTTCTTCCTGATAATGCTCGGCCTGGCGAGCCATGACTTCCGGAACCTGCCCGCTTTCCTCGCCGCTGTGCATCGCTTGCAAGAATTCCTCGGGAAAGACGTGGCAGTGACTGCATGCGTCGGTGACGGTCTCGCCACGCTTGACTTCGCTTGCGGTATTCTCCGCGCATGCTTCATAAGCGCCGTTGCCGCAGGCGAGCAGGCTGCGCTTCACGGCCTTGTGCGTGGGCAAGCTGCTGTCGAGCGTCAACTTCATCGCGAGCGCCAATCGGGCAAGCGCCAGTGCCTGAAAACACCCGCCAATTCCCGGAATGCTTAGCAGGATTCGATGCACCGCCTCCTTCCGGCCCAGCACACGCGTCACGAAGTAGTAGAGAGCGAACAGCCCCGAGAAGAACATGAAAACGAGAATCAGGAAGCGTACTGCCGCGAATGGGCCGACACCCAATCCAAGGGGATCCCACTGCTTTCCGCCCTCACCCGTTGGAAGCATCCCCAAAACCAGGATCAAGAAAGTGATCGCAAGAATCGCGAGTCCTAGCTCGATCACGGGCCAAGCGATCGCAATTATGAATTGCCGCCTCAAGCTGAGTTGCTCGCTGTAATACCGCTCGAGTTCGCGAAAGATTTCGGGCAAATTGCCAGTTTGCTCGCCCACCGAAATCATGCTGACAAAGAGCGGTGGGAATGCGCCGCCCTCAGTCTTGAGCACGTCTTCGAGGGCATCGCCTTGTTTCAGCCGCTCGGCGATTCGGCTGATCACCGGCCGGGCATCCGAAGGCCCGCGAGTCGCCTGTTGCTTGAACACATCCACCAGACTCAGCCCGGCGCCGTGGCCGACGCGAAAGGCATGGCACAGGGTCACAAGGCTCTTGAGTGAAATCCGGGATGAGAATAGCATGGCGACCTCGATGACTTGCCGCGATGAATTGGGATCATCTTACCACGATTGGGGCTAGGGAGATAGAGGTTGGCTGTGCCGGTCGTGATTGGACTCAATCATGGTGGTGACGTGAAGTTCGACAAAACGCTTTGGTCAAGGATTCTTCATCCGCCGAATTGTTTGCACAATTTCAATTCCCAAGCGAGTGTGGGCAGTCGCCTTCAGATTTGATTCAAGCAATTTGCGGGCCTTATCGCCGCCGATGCCTTCGAGCACCTCGACGCAACGCAGCTCGCGCAGTGCTCGGGCGAGGTTTCGAAGCAGGAAATTCCTGTTAGCAATTGTTCAATTCGGCGGCGGGCTTCGGGCGTGAGTTGCTTCGGCAATTGGTCATCGAGCAACGGCTCAATCTGCGGCGCGATTCGTTGCAACGCCGTCTGGGCTCGATCGCCAGTTGCTTTATCTTTCGAGCCCAGGTCCGCAATTTGGCGTTCAATTTCCTTGAGATCAATAGCTTGCGGTTTGAATCGAGCGCGGATCAGTTCGATTGCCTGCGGCCCGGAGTCGCGAAGCGAATTGATCGCCCGATAGGCTTGCTTCGCGTCGTCACTCGCCAAATCTCTCCAAAGCGCGTTGAGTTCCGGGGCGGTCAGCGTCTTCGGTTTGTGTGCCTTTGCGATGTCGGAAACGTTCCAAATAATTGCTGTGCAATCCTCGCTGCCGGATACGAGTTTGGATCCGTCGCGAGAAAACTCCAGGCAGGTGACAGGCAGGGAGTGGCCCTGGAAGCGATGGACAAGCTTGCCTGTTGCGGTGTCGAATACAAATACGGTGGTGATGTGCCTCGGAAAGACCGCAGCGACGAGGCGTCCGTCGGGTGCAAAAACCGGCGGAAATATGCAGCCAATCGCATCCTTTTCAGCAACCGTGCCCTCGTCAATCTGCAGGCGCAAACGTGCCGAGGCGGCCTCGATCAGTCCCAACTGATGGCACTCGGTAGGGTCATCTGATGGAACGTGACCGGAAATGGTCCGACCATCAGGTGACAATGTCAGCGTGCAAAGCGTGACTTTGGAATTGCCGCGCGAGTAACCTGTAGCCGCATCGAGTGTTTGCGGTCCGAAATCTCCCCATAGACCCCAGACCAGTCGACCACTGGGTGAAAACCGTATCGGGTGGGGTAAATACCACGAGTTGTCCGCGGCCAAATTTGGGACGACCGTCGTCCAGCGTCGCCTCCCGGAAATTGCATCAATAAGTTCGAGCTTGGTGTCGGGAGGCTGTATTTCGGTAGTAATGACAATCATCGGCACATCAGCCGCGGTGAACGTCCCGCTGAGACTTGGGTCGAACATTGGAACGGCAAATCGTCTCCGCCCTGTTTGCAGATCGAAGACGGCGCCATTGACGACGAAGGAATTGCCGGACGGATCAACATGGCCGGCCGAATTGAGTTTCAAAACTTGGCGGCCGGTGTCCACGTCCCAAACCCGCAGCGATTTATCTTCGCCGGCCGAAACGATCAATTTCCCATTTTGCGTGAAATGGACCGCGGTGACCATTTTCGCGTGTCCGGTTGGTTGCGTCAGTTCGTCACCCCGTTCAAAATCAAATACGCGAAGATTCTCGGTTCCGAGACATACAAAGGCAACGCGCTTTCCATCATCTGAAACCGCGAATGCATTGGCCTTTGCGAATGGGTCGAGCTTGGGATCGATTCGGCCGGTCTGTTTACCTGTCGCCAGATTCCATCGGCGGATCGATTCAGGACAGAAAGAAACCAACGTCTTCCCGTCGCGAGTGACGGCGATTTTCCAGATTGCCTCATTCTCAAAGCCGCTCAATGATGGCAATTCCTTGCCGGTTGATAGATCCCATCGATGGATCGACTTCTGATCAAAATAAGCAACTGCGATATTGCCCGGGTAGAAAAGCGGCGATGGTCCGAGCTCTGGTTCGACAACCTTGAGCGACTTGCCAGAGCGATAATCGAGAATCTCGAATCCACGGTGACCATAGCCGAGCGAGGCGGCAACCTTGCCGCCCCGCAACAGCATTGGTGGGGTTCCTTCCAATAATCTGGTTGTCTTGAGCGTCCGAACCAGCTTACCAGTCTTCCAGTTAAGAATGGCGATGTCGTGATCACCGTTTGCTGTCGCAACATGTTCATCGCGAATGGCAAATATCGGCCCCGCATCGACGAATCGGATCTGGCGACGATTAGCGACGTCCCAAACTCGAATTCCCCACTGTACCTTTCGATCGACGGGGTCAAGGAGACTCGGCCCACAATCGCCCGTCAACACGGTTTTGCCGTCAGGAGTGCAAACGAAAGATAGAAAATGACGCGGCCCTCGAAGCCTCCAATTCTGCCGACCGGAAATGACATCGAATCCGGCGAGCGAGCCGTCTGGCATCAAGCAAACGATTGACTTTCCGTCTGGAGTGAACTGAATGTCGGCTCGGTCCGATTCATCATTAACATTTTGATCATTAACATTTCGCCAGCGGGTTGTGCCGAGGCGCGCCATCGCGCCCTTGGGCAGCGGATCACCGAATATATCCCGGCGGCTTTGCGCGTTGCTGACTGCGACTATCGCAAGCGAAACGAGAATTGCCGAGAGTGAGCGAGCCATCATTGTCCTTCCCCATCGGCGGCTTGATGGGCACGATGCTAATTTAACGGCAAAACGTCGATTTTGTTGGCGCCTGAATCAAAGCGGACGCGGTGACACGATGAGGTTCCAGATCGCCGTCGCGTCGTCATTGCCAGAACAAACGGTTAGCTTTTCGGGCCAATCGGCTCATGCAAAATACTTCAAGATTCTTGGAGTATTTTGCTGAACGACAAATTGCATTCCCAGGCCGAATCCACGTGGGCGGCTCCGTATCTACACTCGCGTCTCGCCAGGCTGGGATTGGTCGACCTCGAGTCGCCTCGGCTCGAACAATTCGCTCCTATAAACGCTACGGTCGATTTGTTGCCCCCGCTTGGTTCAGCGCAATTCCATTTGCCCGGCTGAGTTCCGGCATCCGCAATGCTACAATGTTGACATGACGCAGGCGGCGACCGAGTATGAACCACGCTATTTGGCCGGGATTGTGCTGTTCAATCGGCGGGAGTTCTTTGAAGCGCACGAGGTCTGGGAGGGCTTGTGGCTCGACGCCTGCGTTGGGGCCGATCGCCGGTTCGTGCAGGCATTGATCCAGGCGGCGGTCGCACTGCACCATTTCGGCAATGGCAATCGCAGCGGCGCGACGAAACTGTACAAGTCGAGCCGGGCTTACATGGAGGCTTACCAATCGCCGCACCTCGGGCTGGACATCGGGAAGTTCTGGTGCGACATGGAAAGCTGTTTTGCCAGGCTGTTCGCGGCTCCAAACGACGCCGAGGTTCGGCTCGATCCGAACTCGATTCCAACGATCGAATTGAATCCGACGGTGGACGAATGGCCCGACCCGGCGCAGTATCTTGATGAAGAAGAGTAACGGTTTACGCGATTCGGTCAGCTGGCTGATTCAATGCCCAAGAGATTCTTACCGGTTCAAACCATAAAGAGAAAAGTAACCGGTCCGCGAAGGCTTGCTAACGATATTCAAGACCTAAATTCTTGAAGACAAATGAGTTGTGGCAAGAATCCTTCTTACGAAAACTGAAAAAACCGGTTAAAACCGGTTATTTTGAGACCGCACTTGATGAACGACGACTCCTGGGCCTTGGAAAACTTCAGCGGCACGGCCCGGGTCTTTCCGTTGCCCAATCTCGTGTTGTTCCCGCACGTCGTTCAGCCATTGCACATTTTCGAACCGCGCTATCGAGACATGACGGCCGACTCCCTGGCGGACGACAACTTGATTGCGATGGCCCTGCTCCAAGCCGACTGGGAATCGACCGGACTCGAACGACCGCCGATTCACAAGGTCGTCTGCCTCGGTCGGATTGTCGCAAATCAGCTTCTCGACGACGGCCGCTATTTGCTTCTGATTCGCGGCTTGAGTCGGCGCGAATCGTGCGGGAGTTCATTTCCGAGCTTCCCTATCGGACCGCGCGCCTGCAACTGATGCCGGATAATTTGTCGATGTCGATCAAGGATGTGCAGGACATTCGCCACGAGTTGGCGGAACTGATTCTGCCGCGATTCAGCGGCACGGAGACCAACAAACAACGGCTGGTGGATTTGTTCGACGGCGAAATGCCGCTCGGTCCGCTGATCCATTGTCTCTGTTTCCAACTCCCGCTCACGGTGCCGCGTAAACAGGAAATGCTCGAAGAAACCGATGTCGGGATTCGGGCCAAGACCTTGATCGAGGCGCTGAAGAGCGTTCAGGGCCCCAATCTGCCGCGCAAGTTTCCGCCGGAGTTCAGCGCGAACTAGTTCTCTGGCTCGACCCGGCGTTCAACAATTGGCAAAGCGCCTCTTCCGCCGAGCGCCGCGACGGCCATTCCTTACAGCGCGGATAACCCGCTGCCGGTCTAGGCGGCAACGGCAGCCAAAGTCGATTGGGCAATCGGATCTGCTCTTCGTTGGCCGACTCGATGCTCCACCATTCCCAAGTCGCATACGACCGGTACGGATGTTTCGGCGCGATCGCCATGTAGTGATACCCGGCTGCCCGCGGGTCGCCTCGGTCGCCCAGCCATTCGGCCAGCAAAAACCGGGCGGCGGAATCGTCGTTGTGATTCTCCAGAAAGCTGTGGAAAAACGCTTCTTCCATTCGCTTCGCCCGCGACGATTGGGAACTGATCGTGTCGCTACCGTCATTTTACTCAACAATGGGACGGGCCAAGCTATGATATTCCGCATCGTGGCGTGTGATATGATCGACACATGAACCATCACCGAGAATGACCATGAGCGCAGAAGCAAACCCCGCCCCGATTGGCAACCTCGCCGATGACATACCCGAAATGATCAAGAAGGCCCAAGCCGCCTTTCGCCGCGATCTTCCGGAGTTGCTGAAGGACCGCCGCCTGCGCGGCCAGTGGGTCGCGTATCATGGCGAGCAACGCGTGGGGGTGGGGAGATCCAAACAGGGCTTATACCAACAATGTCTCAAACAGGGGCTGCCGTACGGGGAATTTGTCGTTCGACATGTCGCCCCGGAATACGACGACGAAGTTGACTTACCCATCGAAGTTTAGGAGCGAATTGATCGTGCCCAGGATCCTTCGTGACTTACCATTTTTCCCCAATCCGACTCTTTTGAGCATACCGGGCGGCCCAACTGTCTCGATCTTAAATGATCAAATCATTGTATGGGTGAGCGTAACTCGTCCTGACGTCGCCGAACCGCCGCCACATGGCGCCGATTCCCCGCGATTCTCGACACCGGCTACAATCGCGGTTTCATGATTCAGGAACAGCAATTGGTTGATTGGGCCGGAATATATGTATCGCAACTTTATTCACTTTCTACTCAGCGCGTCGGACGGCTCAGGATTCCATCGCGCGACGCCATCGTTTGGCTTCATTGCAATCGGCCGGGTAAACGCGATGAATTCACCGAATTCAAACCGCGTGAACTTGAAATGAATGACGGAATTGCCGTCTGGCCGACCGCGATCCCCGGCGCGAGGCGGTTGCCCCTCCTGGGGATGGAGGCATTGCGCCTTGCGGGGTTGCATTTGAAAATCGACTTCCATGCCTGCCGCGTGTCATTGCGGACGCCGCGGCGAGGTTGGTGGTTTTAAACAGAATCCAATCTGCCTCCAGACATCATGAGGAATTACTGCCACGTGGCATTAGCGCCTGCGCCGGCGTCGATGGAATCGGTGCCGTCGCCGCCGACAATCGAGTCGTTGCCGGCCCCGCCCAGAAGGGTGTCGTTGCCGGCCAGGCCCCAGATCTTGTCGTCGCCGTCGCCGCCGTCGATATAGTCGCTTCCGGCGCCGCCAAGGAGCGAGTCGTTTCCAGCGCCGCCATAAATGAACGCGCGGCCGGTTCCGGCCTGGATGTAGTCGTTTCCGGTGCCGCCGGAAAGTGTATCGATTCCCGAGCCGCCCCAAATGGAATCGTTGCCGTCGCCGCCATCGATTGAGTTGTTTCCAGACTTGGCGACGATTTGATCGTCGCCGGCGCCGCCCCTAATCGTGTCGCCGCCGGTGCCGCCGAAGAGGGTGTCATTGCCGAGTCCGCCGTCCAACGTAACCTTGCCGTTGCCGGCGAGCAGGACATCGTTGCCGGCCCCGCCGAGAATTGAATCGTTGCCGGTTCCGCCGATCAGCGTGTCACTTCCGTTGCCGCCAAGAATGGTGTTATTGCCGACACCGCCCCAGATCTGATCGTTGCCGTCGCCGCCATCGAGAAAGTTGTTGCCGGCCCCTCCGGCAAGTGAATCGTTGCCGAGACCGCCGACAATCGAGTCGTTGCCGGCGTCGCCCTGGAGCAAGTCGTTGCCGCTATTGCCGAGCAAGGTGTCGAGTCCGTCGCCGCCCCAGATTTGATCGTTGCCGTCGCCGCCGTCGAGGAAATCGTTTCCCGAACCGCCGACGAGAAGATCGTCGCCGATTCCGCCGGTGATGGAATCATTGCCGTCCGCGCCCTAGATCCAATCGGCGCCCGCGCCGCCGTCGACGGTGTCATTTCCGCCGCGGCCGTATAGGCGGTCGTTGCCGTCGCCGCCCAGGATTTTGTCGTTGCCGTCGCCGCCCCAAATCGAATCGTTTCCCGCGCCGCCATCCGCCGTCATGCCGATGGTCAAGTTGTTGACGATCGTGTCATCGCCGCCCATTCCCGCGGCCTGAATGCTCGTCACCGAACTCTTGGCGTAGCTCCGAACCGTGCTTTGGCCGCCATGCTCCCAAGTTACGAGTACGTTGTTGGCGTTTCGCGGATCGACGCCGAAGAAAATGCGATCGATGCCGTTATCACCTTCGACGCGAAGAACCCCGGAAGTGAGGCTGATCCCCGCGGCGGGAACGGCTCGATCATCGAGTTTTTGCAACTGTGGTTTGAACGATTGCCCTGACATGTGAGTCCTTTCGTGGGCAAACTCGGACCGGACCGCAGCACTTGCGCGACGCTCCGGCTTATCTATTTTGCGTATGATGGCGATTCGTACGCCGGCGATCCGAGAACGCCGGACCATACGGAGCCCCACATAGACGTTTTTCTGGATCGGGTCAAGCCGAACGCGATTTTCCTGCTGGAAGCTGGAAGATCGACTCAATTTCATCGAAACGTGAACCAATCGTGCGGATGAAGATGCCTCATTGATCATCTGGCTGGTGGCGTCCTGAATGAGCGAGTGTAAGATTGCCACAGCGCCTGTGCGCGACACAGAATCTGTCATCTTACACTTTTGCAGGCCAAAACTGCATTTCTTGGCCCTCTCCCCGGCACGCGGCGACATATCGGAAAGCATCAGCCAGATTCCGAATTCAAAACTGGGGCAAGAGGTTATTCCTGCTCGGCTTCATCGGCGAGCGGTAGTTTGACGGTGAAGGTGGATCCCTTGCCGACGACGCTTTCAACACGAATCCGCCCGCGATGCTGCTCGATGATTTGGCGGCAGACGCTCAATCCCAGTCCATTGCCACCGTGCCCGTGTTCATCCGGCTGCTTGGTGGTAAAGAACGGCTCGAAGATCATGCGCAATTGATCCGGAGGGATCCCAACGCCGCTGTCGGCGATTTTGATCTCGGCCATGTTGGATCGCCGATTGGACCGAACTTCAATTCGCAGGCGCCCGCCATTCGGCATCGCCTGCCGGGCATTGATGACCAGGTTTAACAAGATCTGTTCGATTTGGCCCGGTACGACCGTTGCGGTCGGATGATCGGTGAATTTCTTGTCGACCTGGATGCGATGCTTGCTGAGGTCCTTTTCCGTCAGCAACAGCACTTCCTCGACGAGGCGAATCAGGTCGGTCGGCTGCCGCAGGGTCGAATGATTGCGCAAATCCGAGCATGCCGTTGACGATGGTGGCCGCACGTTGGCCGCCCTTCAGGATCTTCTCGAACGCCTGCGCCGAGCCATCGGATCGTTTTCCCGCGCAGGCCGAGCCGCGCATAGTTGATGATGGTCGTCAAAATGTTGTTAAACTCGTGCGCGACGCTGGACGCCAGGGCCCCCACGCTGCTGAGCCGCTGGGCCTGCAACAGTTGCTGGCGCAGTTGCTCCGTTTCGCTCACGGGCGCCAACAATTCCCCACTGGTCATGAAGTGCCTCCTGAGTTCGGCGGGCGGGTCGAACCCACCGTGCCGAACAGGCGGATGCCTCGACCGAATTCTCATTTCCTTCCGTGAAGACTATCGGCTTGACCGCGCCTCACCTTCATCGGAACTCCATGTCTTCCGGAGCGTTAAGTCGACGAGTTGCGGCATCCGCGAGTCTGCGGTGCGACTTGGAAATGAAAGGGAAATGTGAAAGCTGAACACACGCTGCACCGGAGACAACGACTCAGGTTTCTCGAAGCACCGGTTCGGGAATCTGGTTAAGCGATGCAGCTCGCCAGGTTATTCCATCGAAGACGAGTTCGCTCATGGCCAGATTGCGAACCGAGCCGATCCGTTTCCAGTCGGCGACCGTGAAATTCGGCAAAAGCGACAAAAGCAAAACCCGGCAGACAAGGCCATGAGCGACAACGATCAACCGCCGATCGGCGAATTCATCGGCCAAGCGGTTCCAAACCGGTAGCACGCGATCGCGAATGTCGTCAAACGATTCGCCGCCTTCGGTCGAAAAGCTCGTGTCCCCGTTGATCCAACGATTGAGCGTTTCAGTCCAGTAGGGATGTTCGGGCGAGGTGGGAAGTCCGCCTAGAACGCCGACCCGGCGTTCGTGCAAGGACGGTTCAATTCGCAGGGGCACGCCGCACGCGGCCGCGATGGGAGTGGCCGTGTCGATCGCGCGGCGCATTGCCGAACAAATGACCGCGGCGGGAGCCCGGCCGGCGAGCCCGCCCGCCGCGGCTTGAGCCTGTCGCAGGCCGCGTTCGCTCAATCCGATGTCCGATTCGGCTCCATGAAAAACAGCGGGCGCAGCTGTTTCGGCGTGCCGCATCAGCAAGATGTGCGTCGACATTTCGAGTAGGTCGCAATCGCCGTTTAGCCGGGCGGCGCCTCGGGCGGTGATTCGGTCGGCGGGGCCGGCGGGGCCGGTGGGGCGGAGTGCTCAGGCGGAGCGGGTGGCGCCGGTTCCTTGGCCGGCACGTCCTTCGCCTTAAAAAACGCGGCCAATTCGCCAAAGCTATGCAACGGCGATCGTCCTTTCAACGCTTCGCTCGTCAGCTTGGGCAGCGGCTTGGGCCTGGACTCCGGTCGCCGCGGGGGCGGCGGAGCGGCAGGCTGCTCGCTGCCGTGGCCCGAATGCGCGGGTTGGCCGTGCGGCGGACCATGGCGGAAATTCCGCCCACGCCCACGCCGGGGCGCACGGTCGCGGTGACCTTCCGGCGGCGGACCTTCGCGCGGCGGTCCTTGGTGCGGCGGACCTTCTCGTCGAGGCGCGCGTGGCGACCGCGGTTCCCGACGCGGCGGTCCACCTGGTTGGCCTTCCCCCTGTGGCGGCGCTTTTCGTTCCTGCCCGGGCGGAATCATGGACAGGGAGACTTTTTTGGCAGCCAGATCGACCGAGCGGACCCAAACTGTCACCACGTCGCCGACCGACACCACTTCATAGGGATTCTTGATGTAACGGTTCGCCATTTGGCTAATGTGCACCAAGCCGCTGTCCTTTAAGCCCACGTCCACGAACGCCCCGAAATCGACCACGTTCAAGACGGTTCCTTTTAATTCCATTCCGGGCTGCAGATCTTCGATCTTGAGCACATTCTTGCGAAAGACCGGAGACGGCAGATCGTCGCGCGGATCGCGGGCCGGCCGAGCCAGAGCGTCAAAAATGTCCTTCACCGTCGGCATGCCGGTCTGGAACCGCTCGGCGTAAACCTCGGCATGAACCTTGGTGAGTTTCTGCTGCAATTCGGTGAGCTTTGACCGATCTCGAAGATCGGCGGGGGCGTAGCCGACATCTTCCAGAATTTTGCGGGCGACCGGGTAGCTCTCCGGATGGATCCAGGTTTCATCTAATGGGTCGTCGCCGTCCTGAATCTTGAGGAATCCCGCCGCTTGGATGTAGCGCTGCGGGCCGACGCCGGCAATCTGCGTCAATTGCTCGCGCGATTTGAATGGCCCATTCTGCTTGCGAAAATCAATCAGCTCCCGAGCCACCAGCGAATTCAGGCCGGCTACGTGTCGCAGCAGCGGCACGCTCGCCGTGTTCAAATCGACGCCGACATGGTTGACGCATGACTCCACGACGGCATCGAGCGACTCCCGAAGATGTTTTGGCTTCACATCGTGCTGATAAAGTCCGACGCCGACATGCTGCGGATCGATTTTCACCAGTTCAGCCAAGGGATCCTG
Source organism: uncultured Gemmataceae bacterium (assembly GCA_963815035.1). Lineage (GTDB taxonomy): Bacteria > Planctomycetota > Planctomycetia > Gemmatales > Gemmataceae > JBGQCZ01. The sequence continues at coordinate 37,630 of CAWFFC010000009.1, read as the reverse complement.
GAGTCGTCGTCCGATTGAAACGGTGCCCCGAACCGTGGCGTCGAGGGTCGGAAATTCCTCGTGGGCCACCTCACTCGCCGAATAGTCGCTAGCGCCGGCTTCATTGACAACGACATAGGCCAGATCGGCCGGCGCCAACGGCAGCGCGGCGAAATCGATTTTCGGCAATTCGTGCACGGGCTGGGCAGCGACCGGCGCCGGAGGCGCGGGCGGTGGCGCCGCTTCCTCCGCTTGCGGCGTCGCCGGCTCTTCAGCCGGCGTTGCAGGCTCGGGCGACGCCGCCACCGGTTCTGCCGCCGAAGCAGGATCGGTCGGCGATGGCTCGATCGGCGCCTGCACCGGCTCGCTCGCAACAGGGGTTGGCTCCGCCGCGGCAGGAGCTTCGGCTGGCGGCGCAGGATCCGACCGCCGGTTGCAGTTCGGCGCCGGAGTTTCTGCGGCGGGCGCCGCCGCCGCGGGCGCGGGCGCTGCCGGGGAAACCGCGGGAGCCGCGACTCTCGGTTCCGGAATCGTCGGCGGAATGGCCCCGTGCTGCCGGGCTTCCAAATCCGCGATCAATTCCGCCACCACCTTTTCCGTCTCGCGGCAGGCCGTGCCGTTGCCGACTGCGATCACGGAAAGCTGGTGCTTGCGAACTAGTTCTTCCAGCGCAATCGCGCTTCGGCCCTTCGAAATTCCTCGTCGCGCTTGTTGACCGTGTGCGGGTAAATGACGGCATGTTCGAGCAGATTTCCGGTCTCGTCGAGGACCGCCAGTTTGCAGCCGGTGCGCAGACCGGGATCGACTCCCAGAATTCGCTTGCCGCGCAAAGGCGGTTGAAGCAACAAACTGCGAAGATTGCGCGCAAAATTTGCGCCGCATGTTCGAGTGAAAGTTCGGTCAGTTCGCGGCGAACTTCCCGTTCGATGCTTGGCAACACCAGCTTGGATACCGCATCATCAACAACTTCCAGCAACATGTCGCGGTGGGCGTGGTCGGTCAACGGCAGCACCTGATGGGCGACTGTCTTGACCCGCTCGGGGTCATAGTCGATGCGAACCTTGAGGGCACCCTCTTTCTCGCCGCGGTTGATGGCGAGGATGCGGTGAGGAGGAATCGTCTGCACCGACTCCTTGAACTCGAAATAGCCCTTGTATTCCTGGCCGCGCCCCTCGGGCAGTCCCTCGGCCTTGGTGGAGCTAATGTGAGCCGAGTCCCAAATCAAGCGGCGCAATTCGCCGCGCAAATTCGCCAATTCCGAAACGGTCTCGGCGAGGATGGTTTTCACGCCCGCCAACACTTCTTCCGGCGTGTTGAGTTGCTTTTCCGGATTGACCATGCTGGTCAGGACTTCGGTGAGATTGGCCACGGCGGGGTCATTGCCCCAGATTGCCAAGGCCAGCGGTTCGAGTCCTTTTTCGCGAGCTTCGCTCGCCAGCGAGCGTTTCTTGGGCTTGTACGGCAAATACAGGTCTTCGAGCCGCTTAGGCGACTCCGCTTCCAGGATGGCCTGCCTCAACTCGTCGGTGAGTTTGCCCTGCCCTTCGATGCTTTTGAGGATCGTCTGTTTGCGTTCGGCGAGTTGCCGCAGTTGCTTGACGCGGGTCTGAATTCGCCGGATCACGTCCTCGTTCAATCCGCCGGTGCGCTCCTTGCGATAGCGGGTGATGAACGGGACGGTATTGCCTTCATCGAGAAGGTGCACGACATTTTCGACGTGAACTTTCCGGATTTGCAAATCTTGCGCGATTCGCGAAAGGTCCAGAGTTGAAAACGTGGCGGCCGAAGTGCTGGGAATCATGGGAATCACGACCTTGCTGGTCGAGCCGGAAGCCAATCCCTGATCATCGCGTGGCGTTGCAGGGCAGCCGAAGCCTCATTAAACATCACGAAAACGAGATCCGCGATGGGCCGGCCGATTGCAGTCAAACTTTAGGTGGGTTGCCCCATCCTGTCAAGCGGCAGTGGCATCTCGCGCCTGTCATAAAAAATCTCAAGATTGTTCCCCCGAGAGGAGTTGAATTGGGACCAACTCGCACTTGCCTGTTTTTCCGGCAATCGGCGTGCGATTCGCCTCGGTGCAAAAGAGGATCATTGTGTCCGGTATCGAACGCGCTGGGCGTTATTCTGCGCCTTTCGCTGAACTCAAACCCGTCCATGATTCGCCGATGCCCCCTTCGGAAAGAACAGACGCCGGGCGATTTCGCGTTTGCGGGCGAGCGGAAAATCGACTACTTCAAGATAGAACTCGGCCAGTTCTTCAAGTCGAATTTCCGGCGACTGGATTTACCGCGAATTTCGACTTAGACTCTAGCATTGGCTCAATTCGATTTGGCGAATCGACGTCAGCCCAAAAAGGAACGCCCCGAAATGGCCACCGAAGAGCTAGTAGGGACATGCGAATGGCTGTTTGACGAACTGTGTCGCACCGCGCTGATTGATCGCGAGCAGGTCGAACCGCTCGTCGCGGAGTTTCTCATCGACAATCCGTACGCGGACGCCGGCGCCCTCGGTGAGTTCCTGGTGGCGCGGGGAATTCTCACGCGCTATCAGGTCGATCGATCCATCGAAGGCGACATCAAGTCGCTGCTGTTGGGTCCTTACATTCTGATCGAGCCGATCGGCACGGGGAGCATGGGCACGGTGTTCAGCGCCGTCGGCAAGGCGGATAAGCAAAAATACGCGGTGAAGGTCCTGCCGCTGCGCAGCATCTGGAACGTGAGAATTGCGCGGCGTCAGGTGCGCTCCTTCGTCGAGTTGCCCCCGCATCCGGCCATCGTGCCGTTCATCGACGTCGGCACGGTGATCAACAAGCACTACCTGGTCTGGCCGTTTGTCGAAGGCCAGACCCTTGAAGCCGTGACCAATTCCCACGGCGCCCTGCCCTGGCCCGAGGCGGCCCGCATTGCGTTGCGCCTGGCGGAAGGCTTGCAGTTGTGTCATCAAAAATCGCTTTTCCACGGCTTGATCAAGCCGTCCAACATCATGCTCGGGGCCGGCGCGTTGATCAAATTGATCGACTTCGGCATCGGCGCTCTGCTCGCCGAAAATACCGACGAGTCGCTGCTCGACACGATGTCCACGGCGAACGCGACCGCCGGGATGTTGGATTGCGCCAGCCCGGAGAGCATTCTCGACCCCTCGAAACGGTCAACCGCCGGCGACCAATACAGCCTGGGCTGTGTCATTTATTTCATGCTGACCGGCCGCTACCCGTACCCGAGCGGGAACATGGTGGACAAGATGATGGCCCATCAGATGATGACGGCGCCGCCCATTCACCAGTTCAATCCGGACGTGCCCGCGGAATTCATCACGATCGTCGAGCGGCTGATGGAGAAAGCGCCGGAATCGCGCTATCGCGACATCGGCGAGGTGTTGCACGATCTCAATCAGCTCGTCAAGCAACAACCGGTCTCGACATTAACCATCTTCAATATGGCGGCCATCACACAGGAAAAATCGCCGATGGAAGATACCGCGGCTTTGGCTCGCCCCGATGTACCCTCGCTTCATGACCTGAAAGCGGTTCCACCGACATTGCCCGAACCGGCAGCACCGCCCGCGCCCTCAGCGGGCCCGCCGGCGGCGCCGCGGCAGATACCGTTGGCGGCGGGCGCGGCATCCTGGCCCGACGTCGATTTGAATCCGTCGCCGGCCGCGGAACCCGCCGAGCCGGCGCTGCCCACGACGCCGCGAAAATCGTTTTTTGGCCGGGTGTTGGGTAAGCTCGCCTTTTGGCGACCCACTCGCGACGCGCTGAGCATCTCGATCATGGCGCCGCCTCAATTGCCGCACGACCAAACCGTGAGCTTGCCGGTCTTCGCGCATGTTCAGTCGGCGGACAACATCGCGAACATGGGGCAAACCTATTTCCCGAACCACGTCGTCGTCGCGACGGTCCCACTGCGGACCGAGGTCGCGCGCGGCGCGCGGCTCACGTTCCATTTGGCCCTACCGGGAATCACCGTCGAGCAACCGGTGCAGAAGTTCGTCTGGCGCGGGCAGACCATGCCGCTGCCGTTTTCCGTTCGTGTGCCGATCGATTGCCGTCCTGGTGAAATCGTCGGCATCATTTCCATCGGCGAAAACGCCGACATCATCGCCAATTGCGAGTTCCGCGTCCAAATCGGCTAACTGCCGGATTCTGATCGCTGCCATCGCGCTCCGCGAGATGTGCCCATCTCGTCGAACCGAACGTCATGCCGTCTCAATCCCGCCGCTACAATATCACGGCGATCAAGCGGACCGGGGAGATTCGTCGTGACTTTGACCATCGCGATCACGGCCGATCTCCATTGGGGCATTCATGAATCGGGCGATGCGTCCACGCAGCGGCTGGTGTCGCACCTGGCGGCACAACCCCCCGACCTGCTCATCCTGGGCGGCGACATCGGCGCCGGCGACGACTTCGAACGTTGCCTGACGCTGTTCGATCGCTTCTCCATTCAAAAGGCCCTGGTGCCCGGTAATCACGACATTTGGGTTTCCGCCGACGACGGGCGCGGCGATTCGTGGAAAGTTTACTCGGAACGACTGCCAAAGCTTTCACGCGAACACGGCTTTCATTATCTCGACGACGGACCAATGGTTTTGTCGGACGCGGATGCCGCCATCGTCGGCACGATGAACTGGTACGACTATTCCTGGGCCGACGATCCGAATTGGACCAAGCCCGAAGACTGGGAGGATCGGCTGCGCGACATGCGCTTCACGCGCGGCCGCCACAACGATCGGCGGTTCGTTCGCTGGCCGTTTACCGATCCGTCATTCACGGCTCGCAGCGTGGAATCGTTCGAAAAGCATTTAAGTGGCGCACTTCAACAAGTCTCGAAGGCGATTGTCGTCACGCATCATCCCGCGTTTGAGGGATTGAAGTATCCGGAGATCTTGCCGCCGCATTTGGACCAGATGCTGTGGCGGGCTTTTTCAGGAAACCGCTCATTGGAGCGCATCTTGGAGCGGCATGCCGATCGGATCGCGACGGTCTTCAGCGGCCACACGCATCGTGCCCGCGACAATCAGTTCGCCGGAATCGCCGGTCACAATATCGGCGGCGACTACGGCTGGAAGCGCCTGCTCACGTTTTCCTGGCCGGCCGGGTCGATCGAAGCGATCGAATTTCGCGACTAACCCGGCGCAAATTTGCTGGACATTGCCGACATTTGGCCTTAGCATCCCGGAATCGGACTCTCGATCCGCATTCATCGCCTTCGGGTAGGAAAACGCAATGTCGCAACTCTCCAAGGGGTACTCCTCGTCGGACGGCCCCGGCTTCAACGAAAAAATGCTCTTCTGGGCCAGTTTCTTCACGCTCATCGCCGCGGGCATCGGCTTCTCGGTGCGAACGGCGATCATCAAAGATTGGGGCAATCAGTTTGGCTTCACGCAAAGCGAACTCGGCACCATCTCCGGCGGCGGCCTGTTCGGCTTCGGCATGACGATTATCGTCTTGAGCTTCATCGCGGATTGGGTTGGCTATGGCAAGCTCATGCTGCTGGCGTTTGTACTCTACGGGTTATCTGCGGTCGTCACCCTTGCGGCGACACCCATCTATGCCGCCTACGGCAAGGAAAATGCCTACTGGTGCCTGTTCATCGGCGCTTGGCTGTTCTCGCTTGCAAATGGCACATGCGAGGCCGTAATCAATCCGCTTACCGCGACGCTGTTCCGCAAAAATAAGACTCATTGGCTGAATATCTTGCACGCCGGTTGGCCCGGCGGTTTGATCCTCGGCGCGCTGATCGTGCTCGGCTTCAACAAGGCTGTGGACCAGCATTGGGTCAAGGATATCCGATGGGAAATCAAGTTCGCTACGTTTCTCGTGCCGGTGTTCGTATTCGGCTTCATGATGTTCAATCGCCCGTTCCCGAGATCCGAGGCGCGCGAGCAGGGACTGAGCATTCGCAGCATGATGGGAGAAGTTGGGTTTCTCGCATTTGGGGTCGTTGTCTTCTTTATCGGAATGCTGTTGAGTGAAGTCGTGCTCAAGGCGGTCCCCGACTCCTGGATCAAGCTTTCCAGCGCGGACAGGTGGGCCGTCGGTTTTGGTACCGCATTGGCCATCTGGATCGTTTATGCGATTGTCTCCGGCTTTCGACTCGGACATCTCGTGCTGGCCTTACTCTATTTGCTGCACGCTTTGGTGGGGTATGTCGAGCTCGGCACAGACAGCTGGCTGCCAAATCTCGGTGACAAAATACTCAACAGTGAGAACTTGGCGCTGATCGCCTTCGTTTGGACGAATCTCGTCATGTTCGGGCTGCGATTTTTCGCCGGTCCAATTGTCCACAAGATTTCGCCGCTGGGACTCTTGTTTGTCAGCGCGATTATCGGCTGCACCGGATTGGTGCTCTTCAGCCAGACATTCGTCAACTCATTCGCGCTTTGGGTCGGCGTGAGCACCATCTATGCGGTTGGCAAGACGTTCTACTGGCCGACGCTGCTGGGCGTCATTTCCGAACGATTCCCGAAAGGCGGGGCATTAGCCTTGGGCTTTAGCGGCGGCATCGGCATGCTCTCGGCAGGTCTGCTTGGCACTCCAGGCATCGGCTACAAGCAGGATTACTTCGCGGTACAGAAGATTCAGAAGGAATCGCCTTCGACCTACGCTCGCTATGTCGCGAAGACGGATAAAGGCACGCTCGACGCCAAGCCGTTCCCGTTGGTTTCGGATCTCGTGCCCGAGAAGGTGCCGCCCGTCGCGGGTCTGGACAACGGTAAGTTGAAAGTCATGGAGGATTACGGAAAGGTCCAAGCCAAGAAGATGGAGAAAACAACGCTTGATTCCGAGTTGGCGACGCTCGAAGCGGAAAAGGAGAAGGATCCGAAAGTCGGGGAAAAACCCCTCTACAAGAATCTGACCGGCATGAAAAAGTGGTGGGACCAGGAGGGCAAGTCGCACTACGAGGAGGACAAAGAGCCACTTACGAACGCCAAACTCCACGGAGCGCGAACCGCCTTGCTCTACACCGCCGCGGTGCCGGCGGCCATGGCCATCGGCTTCCTGCTGCTGGTACTCGTCTTCAAGCTCCAGGGCGGCTATAAGCAGGTGCACATCGACGAGAAGCACTGACGTCGAGTACTGATCCCATTCGCCGCTTGCGGCGTTGCAGGAACGCCTGCATCGCCGCAAGCGGTTTTTGTTTGCCGGCGAGAAATCGGGTAAATTATCCGTGGAGGGTTTTGCCATGCCGGCGAAGAAATCCACGAGAACTCGAAAGGCCCGACCGGAAGCCAACGGCGTGCATCGCCGCCCGAAGTGGGAAATCGAGATGGAGCGGACCATCGACGAAATGGTCGCCCCGCTCGACGGCGACACGACCGACTCGCGCACCAATCTGCGGAAGTTGCTTCGCCCATCGTTTGAATTCGCCAATCAATACGCCGTTTTCAAATGGCACTGGGAGGGGAAGGGGAAAAATCGACATCTCGAAGATGATGGGGTGGTATTCCACGCCAAGGATTACAAGGATGTGCAGAAGTTCCTGGCAACTATTCCGGCTGAGGAGCGGCAGTTCTATTCGGTTCAATTCATGGATTGACTGTTTGTTTCTGGAAACCGATGAGGATTGTCGTGGATCAAATTCTGATTCGCATGCAGGCCGTTTTTCCCGCATCGCTCGGCCAATGGGTGGTTCGCATGCCTGTTGAACTACATCTCGGCATCCACGGTGTGATCTTGCGCGATGTTGAATTCGTCATCGATAGTGGAACTGATATCACGCAGGTTCCAGAGTCCGTTGTTGCATCGGCGCTGCGTCCGGCTTTGCTTGGACCTCTTCGCCGATATCGCACCGCGGCGGGTGAAGCGCAAGGGCACGAATTCAATTTCACCTTCTCCTTCGCGTCTCTCCCCGAATGGACATTTCCCTGCATCGGGCTGGTGAATCGCCACATTGCTCGCGGCTTGCTCGCCTGGCGCAACGTGGTTCGCCGGTTTGACATCAGAACGATTCAGCGCACATCGATTCCCGACTTGCGAAACCGAATGCTCGCCGGGCGGCCCGGCGCTCTGTCATTCGTCCTCTACCCGGCGGCCGATCAGGACGGCGTTCGCCCTCATGCGTGACTTTGCCGCGTGCCGTCCCTAAACCAAACTATGATGTCCGGCGCGATCACCTTTACATTTCTGGGCACCGGAACCTCCGTTGGCGTGCCGATGCTCGGCTGCGATTGCGAGGTGTGCCGATCCCCTAATCCGAGAAATCATCGCTACCGCTGTTCGGTCCTGTTCAGCACCGCGAACGGCAACATTCTTGTCGATACCACCCCGGAGATGCGACTGCAACTGCTTCGCGCCGGCGTCGGCATCATTCACGCGGTTCTTTACACGCATTACCACGCCGACCACATGATGGGCCTGGACGACTTGCGGCTCTTCCCCAAGATGCTTGGCGGGCCGCTGCCGATCTATTGCACCTGGGACGTCGAGGACGTCATTCGCCGCGCGTTTCCATATGCCTTCGATCACGAGTTGCAGCATCTGCCGCTCGGGGCCATTCCTCGCCTGGCGTTTCGCCGCATCGACGAGGAGCCGTTCGAAGTGCTAGGCGAACGCGTGGTGCCAATCCCGATGCAGCATTCGCGCTTCGAGGTGTTCGGCTTTCGCATTGGCGGGCTCGCCTACTGCACCGACGTGAGCGGCATCCCGGCGCAAAGCTGGCCGCTGCTGCAGGATCTCGACATCCTCGTCATCGATGCGCTGCGGCCGCGGCCGCACCCGGCCCATCTGAGCGTCGATGAGGCGATCGAGGTCATCGAACGCGTGAAACCCAAGCGGGCCTTCCTCACGCATATGAGCCACGAAATGGATTACGAGAAACTGAATCCGCGCTTGCCGCCCGGCGTCGAGATGGCCTACGATGGATTGACCCTCAACTATTGATCGCCAGGGAGCAACGACATGGCGGAGGTTCCGCCCGATATTCGACAGAAGCTGGAGCGGCACGGGCAATCGCACCTCTTGCTCGGCGTCGAGCAACTCAGCCATTCCGATCGCGAGCAGTTTTGGCAACATCTTCGCGAGCTTGATTTTGACTTCTTGAAGCGCGAGCACGCCAAAGCGGGGCAAGAAAACAAATTGCCGCCAATCGAAAAAATCGAACCGATTCCCAAACCCGGCCGCGAACTCGAATCCGCCGAAACGCGACGGCTCGGCCACGAAGCTCTGGAGCGTGGCGAAGTCGCCGTCGTGCTCGTCGCCGGCGGACGCGGCAGCCGCCTCGGCTTCGATCATCCCAAGGGCATGTTCCCGATCGCTCCGATTTCGGCAAAAAGTCTTTTTCAAATCCACGCCGAAAAGATTCTGGCGCACTCGCGGCGGCATGGCGGCCGGATGCCGCTCTTAATCATGACCAGCGATGCCACGCACGACGAGACCGTCGAATTCTTCCGCGAACACAAAAACTTCGGCCTGCCCGCCGAGGATGTCTATTTTTTCCGCCAGGGAACGATGCCTGTGCTGGCGAAAGAGCGATTTCATCTCTTGCTCGCGTCCCCGGGCCGGCTAGCGACCAGCCCCAACGGCCATGGCGGCACGCTGCCCGCGCTCCACGAACATGGCCTGCTCGGCGAGTTAAGGGATCGCGGCGTCAAGCATCTGTATTACTTCCAGGTCGATAATCCGCTGGCGAAGATCGCCGATCCGCTCTTTCTCGGGCAGCACATTCAAACGCGATCCGAAGCGTCCTCCAAGGTTGTGCCCAAGGAAAAGCCCACCGACAAGATCGGCAACCTGGTGCTCGTTGACGGCAAATGCACCATCATCGAATATCACGAACCCAACGAGACCGAAGTCTGGGCGAAGAAGGGCGACCGCTATCTGTTCGTCGACGGCAGCCCCGCGATCCATATCTTCGACCGCGATTTCTTTGAACGGCTGATCGCGAATCGATTTGAGTTTCCGATTCATCTCGCCGCGAAAAAGGTTCCGCATCTCGATGCGACTGGCCGCATGATCGAGCCGGAATCGAATAATGCCATTCAATTGGAGACATTCATTTTCGACGTGCTGCCCGCGGCGGAGCGCACGCTGGCGGTGGATACGAGCCACGAGGAGGAATTTGCTCCCTTGAAGAACGCCGAGAGCGACCCGAAGGACAATCCGCACACGGTGCGGCATGCGATGTCCGCGCGGGCACGCCGTTGGTTGAAGCACGCCGGCATTCACGCCGCCGAAATCGAGCGGCATCATGTCGAAATCAGTCCGCTCTTCGCGCTGGAACCGGAGGACGTGGCGAACAAACTGAAGGACAAATCCGTCCCTCCCGGACCAGTCTACCTCGAGTGAGTCGATTCATGCTGCATGCATTAATTATGGCGGGCGGAGGCGGCACGCGGTTCTGGCCGCGCAGCCGCATGGCCCGGCCGAAACAGTTCCTGCCCATGGCCGGTGAACGGACGCTGCTGCAATCCACCGTCGATCGCATCGAATCGCAAATTCCGCCCGAACGCACCTGGGTCATGACCTCGGCGGCTCATCGCGGTGAGGTGATCCGCCAACTGCCGGATCTGCCTCCCGACCACGTAATCGGCGAGCCGACGCCGCGCGACACCGCGCCCTGCGTCGCCCTCGGCGCGGCCCTCATTGGCCATGGCGATCCCGACGCCGTCATGCTTGTCATTCCCTCCGATCACGTGATCGAGCCGGCCCGCGAGTTTCAGCGCATCTGCCACGCCGCGAACGAACTCGCCCGCGAACATCCCCACGCTCTGATTACGTTTGGAATCAAACCCACCTGGCCTTCCACCGGTTATGGCTACATTCGCCAGGGAGAATCGTTGGCCGAACGCATGGGCATCGCCGTGCAAAAAGTCCGCGAGTTTCGCGAGAAACCGAACGAAGCGACTGCCCGGCAATATCTCGAAAGCAATGAGTACTATTGGAATGCCGGCGTCTTCGTCGGCAAGGTCAGCGCCTTCCTGGAGCAATTTGAGCAGCACGAACGGGCCATGCTCGACGGCGCAGCGCCAAATCGCTGCGGCCTGGGGCATGCGCAACCAAAATGAAGCCCTTGGCGAAGTCTTCCCCACGCTGCGAAAGATTTCCTTCGACTTCGCGATCATGGAAAAATGTCCCGAGGCGCTGGTGATGGCGGCGCCCTACCAATGGGACGACGTCGGCAGTTGGCTCGCCATCGAACGATTGAACCCGCAGGACGCCAATCGCAACACGGTGCTCGCCAATCATGTCGGCGTCAAGACCGATGGCTGCGTCATCGTCGGCGATTCGTCCAAACTCATCGCCACGCTCGGCGTCAAGGATCTCGTCATCGTCCAGGATGGCGATTGCATCCTGGTCGCCGACAAGAGCAAGGAAAGTGAAGTGAAGCTGATCGTCGAGGAATTGAGGAAGCGCGGCCAGGAGATTCATCTGTGACCGCGCGCGGCCGGTTGATGGGCGTTGATTACGGCCATGTTCGCGTCGGCCTGGCGGTTTGCGACTCCGAGCGGATCATTGCCTCGCCGCTGACCGTCTACGAACGCCGCAATGAACTGCTCGACGCCGAATACTTCCGCAAGCTGGTTGAAACCGAACAGGTCGGCGGCCTCGTTGTTGGGCTTCCGGTGCACATGAGCGGCGACGAGGGCGAAAAGGCCAAGCAGGCTCGCACATTCGGAGACTGGCTCGCGAAAATCACCTCGCTGCCGGTAGTGTTCTGGGACGAGCGCTACTCGACCAAGGCCGCCGAGAGCCATTTGCGCTCGGCGGGCCTGACGCACAAACGCCGCAAGGACCGCCGCGATAAAGTCGCGGCCCAAATCATACTGCAATCGTACATTGAGGCCGGCTGCCCCGCGGAACCGAGAATCGAGCCCATTTCCTAACCACAGAGTCACAGAGAGCACAGAGAAATCATTCATTGAGTCTTCTCTGTGCTCTCTGTGACTCTGTGGTAAAAAAACATTTCTAAAGTGTCTTCAAATATTCAATCACCGCCAGGCGTTGCTCTTCGCTGAGCTTGTCGCCAAAAGTATGGCCGCCGTTGCGGCGGCCGGGTTTGCGCGTGTCATAAATCTTTCGCTGCTCGATCGGCGGCAGGTCGGCGTCGTATCGCCCATCCGCCGGCTGAACTTTCCAGCCGATCTTCACCGGGTCGTAATCCTCCGCGCCGGTGCGGAACGAGCGCGTGAAAACCTGCGGCCGCGACGAAGATTTGAGCAGGTTGTAGACCGTCGGCACCGAACCATTGTGCAAATACGGGGCGGTCGCCCAGATGCCGTCCAAAGGCGGAGCTTGATAACCCTTCGCCGGCAGCGACTTGTAGCCATCATCAAACCAGCCCGATTTTTCCTTGGCGAACCAGGTCGTGTCGTAGTAGCGGCCATACTCGGCGGTGATCCCCTCGAAGCGCCGCCGATCGGTGCCAATTACGTCGATGTCCACGATTCGGTTCGGGTAGGTCCCTTTTTCGCCGTATGTGCCGTGGCATTTCGAACAGGTTTGTTCAAAAACTCGTTTTCCTTTGGCCGCCAGATCCGGATCGATCGCGAAGGGATATTTGGGCGCCTCTAGGCTGAGGATATAAGCCTGAATGTCGCGGAAGCGCGGCTCCTCTTTTGGGAAAATGCCGGGGCCGTTGAGCGGGCCCATCATAAACTGCATGATCGACCGCACTGACCGGGCGTCGGAGCCGCCGGTGTGATACATCGTCTTTTTCTTTTTCAAAAGCCACCAGGCGGGCGGGTCCTCGCACAGGTCGTCGTAAAGGCCGAGTTCCGTTCGCTTGATCTTGATCTGCAATTCCGGAGTGCGATGGCCCAAGAGAAACACCGCCATGCCGCCCGCCTCGCTGGTGCCGCGAACATTGGAAAAGGTAAACGGCAACCAATCGGACCGCCCGTTGGACTTGTTCAATTCTTGAAAGAGCGCTTGAATGTCGAGGGTGCTGTTGCCCAGGCCGATGTAGCTCTTGCCCATGATCGAGCCGCCATGGCAGACCAGGCAATCGACGCTGACGCCGGTGCCCAGGAGCGTCGGCCCTTTTCGCAGGCCCATCGGCAGGCCGTCGTTGGGGAACGGGGCCGTGTGCAAGCCGAAGCGCTCGCGCAGCCGCCGGTCGAAATCGGCGGGCCGCGAGGTCAGCCCCCATTGCTTCCAGACATTCTCGTAGGCCTTTTTCGACCAGACCGCCGGATTGAAACTGTGGCTCTCCAGCGCCTTCTTGCCGCGCTGTGCCGCCTCATTCGGCTCGGCCTGCGACAATCCAACAGTCATTAGAATCAAACCGACGATCCACACGAATCGCATCATGGCTCAAACCCCGACGCATTGGCGATGGAGTTATTGTACTGTCGTCTGAAGTAAAACCGAAGGATGAACGCCTGGGCAACGAGCATATCAAGCACCCGGAGATTTTTGCTTTGGAGTGCGTGCGACCCATCGCCGCTTTAAGATTTTTGGGTAACGGTGCCGCACTCCGCACTCCCAAAACTCCCAAAGCGGTGTCGAGCCACCGCATTCCGAAAGGAGTTCTTTCGGAGTGCGGTAGCTCGACACCGCTTTGGGAGTTTTGGGATGAAGGACATCGCCCCTTCCGCGGCGCGTTCCTGCCATCGAAAGATTTTTCGTGCCATTTCTCGTTCCGCGGGAACTATCCTGATCATTGCCAAACGCGGAGGCGATTCGCCATGACTCCGACCGCCAGTGCCCACGAGCGTTTCGTTCAAATTCTGCGGCAAACGGTCGGCGCGGCCGAGACCGACGCGGCGTTGCTCGCTCGTTTCGTCGACAAGCGCGACGAGGCGGCCTTCGCCGCGCTGGTCGAGCGACATGGCTCGCTCGTGCTGGGCGTTAGTCGCCGAATGCTTGGCGACTCGGCCGACGCCGACGATGCCTTTCAGGCCGTCTTTCTGGCCCTGGTTCGCAACGCCCGGCGAATCCGCAAAGGCGATTCGCTCGCGGCCTGGCTCTACGGCGCCGCCTATCGCATCTGTCAAAAAGCCCGGCGCTCGCATGCGCGAATTCGAGCCGTCGAGCGGAAATCGACTCGCCGCAAGTCCGCCGATCCGGTCGTGGAAATCTCCGTGCGCGAATTTCTGGCGTTGCTCGATGATGAACTGGCTCGCCTGCCGGAGCGCCTGCGTCTGCCGCTGGTGCTTTGCCTGGTCGAGGGGCTGTCGCAAAACGAAGCTGCCGAGCGGCTCGGCTGTTCGCCGGGCTCGATCAAAGGCCGGCTGGAACGCGGCCGGGAAAAAATTCGCCTGCGCCTGTCCGCCCGAGGCGTGACCCTTGCCGCGGCCCTGAGCGCCTCGGCTCTCGGCTCCAGCCGCGCCGCGTTCCGCCGGCGCGATTCGCGCGAGCCGCGGGCGTCGCGTCGGGCAACGCGGTTCCGGAAGCAGTCGCGAAACTGGCGACCGCCGCCATGCGATCAAGCGCGGGCGTAATGCGCATCAGCGCCGTCGTACTGCTCGGTGCGGCGATCTCCATTGCCGCCGCACTGGGTGGTTCGCAACAGCCCGAAGCAAAACCAACAACCGAGAAGCCGGGCAAACCTGAGAAACCCACTGCTCGCGTCGATCGCTTCGGCGACCCCCTGCCCGAAGGGGCGCTGATGCGGCTGGGGACGGCACGCATGCGCGTGCCCCAAATGGCGGGTGTCGGTTTCCGGCCGAATGGAGAGTTGGTGGCTATTGACGAGCGGCTGAAGATCCACGTTTGGCCGCCCGATGGCAATTCGCCTCCCCGAGTTGCCAGCGTCGACGTTAACTATCGGGGCTACGGCCCCGTGACGATTTCGCCAGACGCTTGTTCCGTCGCGGCCATAGTCGAGAATAAAAAGGTTACCGTTTGGGATATCTCGACCAAGCACTTCGTTGAGCTAATGTCCCGCGCTGTGAACGACGTTTACAAGATTTGCTTTTCTGCCAATGGCGATTGGCTCGTGATCAATGACCGCCCTCCGCAGCAACGAGGGATCATCTCGCTTTGCAATTTGAAAACAAAGACTTGGGCCGACTTGCCTTTCGACGGCGACTATGCGGAGTCATTTTCGTTCTCCGCGGATGGAAAGTGGCTTGTAGTGACTTCGCACCAAGGAGTGGAGATCATCGAAACGGTTCGACGCAAGGGAGTATTCCGCGCCAACATGCCCCGCATTGCTATCTCCTTTGCGGCCATTTCGCCGGACGGAAAGACGCTCGCAATTCAGTCGACCGGATGGATTCACGGTCCAATGCCAAAGGTTCGATTCGTATCGGTACAAACGGGTGACGAAGTGACGGGGCTGAAGTCCCCACCAGGCAAGGCAGAATCTTGGATCTCGTTCTCACCCGACGGCAAGACGGTTTTTCAGGGCGGTCCAGAGGGGATTCGCGAATGGGATCCAGTCGCGGGAAAAATCGTGCAAGAAATTGGCGGTCCAGGTCAATCGCCTGTCGTTTTCTCGCGTGACGGACGTCGGCTCGCATCTCGCAGCGATGCCGCGGTGCTCCTCTGTGACAATACAAACCGACGACCAGTGCGTGCCGATCTCGAAAACGCCGGGCACACGAACGGCGTGTCTGGCATCGTGGTCAGCCCGGACGGCAAGCTGATTGCAACGACTGCATATTTTGGAGAGATCCGCGTTTGGTCGGCCGGCACAGGACGCTTCATGTATGCCCTAAGGTCGACACTGAGCGGCGAAGAGGCGGTCGCATTTCTGCCGGACTCGAAGTCGTTTGTCGCATTGGCAGACGACTATGTTACGCCTGCCGTATTCGACGCCGCCGCCGGAAGAGAACTACGCCGCTTCAAGGTGCCAGCGGAAATGGCCAAGAAGGTGATAACTCGGGGTCTGCGACTGTCCAGCGATGGAAAGACGCTCATCACCACAGCAGACTTCGTTATGATTGGCGACGAAAAGTCCTATGCGGCCTATTGGGATGTAGGTACGGGAAAATCTTGCGCCGGGGCGAGTTGCTGGACGAGCCGGGTATGCGTCAAGAAAAAGGGTCTGCTCATTCGCCGGATGGGCAATGGCTCGCCGAGGAAGGCAAAGTGATGCGTGTCAGTACTAAGGAATCGAAACAGCTGATCCCGCTACGCCAATCGGGCTATGGCTGGACGCGATTCTCGGAGGACAATCGGATCGTTGCCTTGGGCACACGATGAGAACCGGCCAGAACTACGATCTCAATCGCGGTCGCGTTGCGGTTTTTGAGCTGAACAGCATGTCGAGGATTACCGAACTTCCGACCAGCAGAATAGTAGGATACGGCTCGGCTCTTTCCCCGGACGGGCGTCAGCTTGCGGTGTCCAGCCCAGGACATATTGCATTGTGGGACTTGGTGACGGCGAAACCGGTGCGGCGCTTTGAAGCGCCAGCGTGGACTCAAACCATCGTCTTCACCTCCGATGGCCGCCGATTGATCACCGGCCACTGGGATTGCACCGCGATTATTTGGGACTTAGGCAATCTGCGTGACAACCACCGTGCGCCGATTTCCGAGGATGAATTGACCAAACTGTGGAATTCGCTGGCCGGCGATGACGCCACAAAAGCATTCGCCGCGACTTTCGAATTGTCCGATCGTCCGAATCAAACGGTTCAATTCCTGCGCAAGCATCTAAAAGCGGCGCAAGCCGCGGACGCCGAACGGGTTCGAAAACTCGCCGGATCGCTTGATGCGAAGAGCTTTGCCGAGCGTGAGAAGGCCGAGAAGGAGCTTCGGACACTCGGCGAATCCGCCGTTGCGCAGTTGCGGGCAATTCTGAAGGAAAATCCCTCCGCCGAGAAGAAAACGCGCATCGATCGGCTGCTCGCCGACGCAATGAAGTTTGCCCTGCCGCCTGGCGAACGATTGCGGCAGGTTCGGGCCATCGCCGTGCTCGAACACATCGGCAACGAGGACGCTAAGGCGCTGCTGAAGGAACTCGCTGGCGGCTTTCCCGAAGCCCGGCAAACCCGCGAAGCCGCCGAGGCGCTGGCGCGACTCGATCGAGGTGCGCGGCGATGAGTTTCAGAATATTATCACTCGCGTCAGCTTGTTTAGCCGCGCAGGCCGCGGTAGCGGCGTAAGCGCGTATTCGATTCAAACCGCGCTTACGCCGCTACCGCGGCCTGCGCGGCTAAACAAGCTGCGCGGCTAAACACTTTAAGATTTTGGCTTGGGCTTCGATTTCCAGATCATGCCGTCGAAGCCGTAATGGAGCAGCGACACCAGCAGAGTGATCATGGCCCAGGCGTAGGCCGATTGGCGATCGATGAGCCAATTCGCGACGCCAAGCACGCCCATGAAGATCAGCACGCCCAGGCCGGTTCGCGAGAGTTGATAGCGCCACAGGCCGGTCGATTTCTTACGGACCGCCCAGTTGCAGATCGCCAGATATTCGACCGCGTGGAAGATGGCGCCGGCGAGAAACAGCGCGGTCATCAAGGGGCGTTGCTCCCAATGGATCGCCGCGAGTTGCACGCCATAAAGGACGATCACGCTGCCCATGTAAGCAATGCGGCAGAGGTGCTTCGCCCGGAAGGCGACCATCTCGCGGCCCAAGAGCACGAGCGGGGCAACGATCGCGAACGGATCGATCCATTTCAAGACCGGCATCCAGGATCGAATCATTTCGGCGGCGGGAATGTCGCGCATGGCGCCGAGATAAATCGCCAGGCGGAAAAAGACCCAGAGCACCAGGACGCGGATCGCCGTCTTTTCGAACGCTGCCGCCCGGTCGGACAATTCCGGGCGAGTCATGCGGCCATAGATGCGCCAGATGCCGGCATGCTGCGAGGCGAAATGCCAGGCGTTCCAAACATAGTCGAGCATCATCAGCAGCATCAGCGGATTTTCAATGCCGGGCCAGTAGTGGCCGACCGCAACGAGGGCAAGGCCGAGCATGATGAGACTGAGGCCGATGAGGCCAAAGCGCCGGGTTCTTTCCAAAATCGATCGCGATCGCCGAACACCAGCATGAGCGTGATCCAGCGGTGCGGCGTGCTGAGGAAATAGATCTGCGTGAAACTGAGCGGCTCGCTGATCCAGGGCAGGTTTTGCAGCGCGAGGAGAACGACCACTGGCCAGCCCAGATTGGCCATGAAGATCAGGTCAAACAGCGGCGACACGAGCCAGCCGCTGACCGGCTTCGCGGTGGGCGCGGCGGCCGGGCGAGGCGGCGAAGTGGTCGCGGGAATTTCCAGAACCGTGGCCATGTTGGCGTCTCCGGGCGCACTCCGGACAGCGAAATCGGGATGTGCAACTTTAGGTCAGAGATTGGCCCAGTTCAATTCGGACGCCGTTCAATCGAAGCGAATGTCGTGATGTGAGTCGGAAATGATCGCGCAGAGTTCATCCCAGACGGCTTCCGGCGAGGGGACATGGTGGTCGCCGTTGGCCCAGGCCTTGGCGGCCGCTCGCAGCCGGGCGATCGCCCGTTCGCGGATGGTCGGCTCGGATTTGTCGGTCTTGGTCGCGGGGGCGATTGCCGGAGTCAGGATCAGTTTGCCGTCGAGCGCGGCGTTGCAAAGCGAATCGGCCCGCGGCGTTTTGTTCGCGATACACGTGGCGAATCTTCACGCTCTCGAATCGATCAATCAGATCGCCGGCTTTCTGGTGCAGTTCCTTCAGGTCCGGACTTTTCACCTTGTAGAGACCGTTCATCTGCTTGACCATCAGTTCGCTGTCGCTGTGGATCAGCAGCCGTTTGCCGCCCAGTTCCAGGCAGCGTTCGAGAGCGCGGACAAGGGCGGTGTATTCGGCGATGTTGTTGGTGGTGCGGCCGAGGCAGCCGGCCTCCTCCCAGGGATCGTGGCCGGGCCGATCGATGACCAAGGCAAACGCCGCGGCCCCGGGGTTTCCCCGCGACGCTCCATCGATATGAATCGTCCAAGTTTCGCTCGCCATAATTCGCGAATCCTTCCACTACAGCGCAGGGCGCGTGCTTCCGGTTGGCTGTGACACTGCTTGCCGGCCGATCGTTGCCAGTGGGAGCACGTCCGGTATAACGCGGCCGGCAAGCAGTGGCAATCAACCTGCGCTTTAGTACCTTCGTTCAAAGTCGGTGGTCATAGGAATAGGGCTTTCGGCACGGGTCGATAAGATGAAAGTCGCCGATGAATAATGAACCGCGAGTTTTGATTCTGGAAACCTCCGGGCGAGTTGGACTGGTCGCCGTGGCGCACGGCCAGACCCTCGGCGAAGTGCGGCGGCTGGGGGAATCGCGGCGGCATGCTCGCGACTTGCGCCCGCCGTTGCGGACCTGTGCGCGGCCCGCGGCTGGAAACCGCGCGACCTCGAGGTTGTCGTCGTCAGTCTCGGCCCGGGAAGCTATACCGGGCTCCGCGTCGGGATCATGTCCGCCAAGACGCTGGCATACGCCACCGAGTGCAAACTCATCGGCATCGAGACCTTCGCGTCGATCGCGATGCAAACGCCGGCCGAAGCCGAAACGGTCGAGGTGATCGCCGACGCCCAGCAGAAGAAGCTTTACATCCAGCGCTGGCGGCGCGACGGCTCGCAGTGGCAGCCGGAAACCAAGCTGACGATTCTGCCCGCGTCGGAGTGGCTGGCGAAATTGCCGCCGGGCACGTGGGTGAGCGGGCCGGGGCTTGCCATGTGGGAGTCGTCGATTCCGGCCGGCAATCCGGTCGTCGCCGCCGATCAGCGCGAGTCGTGCCCGGAGAGCTTATTGACGCTCGCCCTAGGGCGCTGGCGTGGGAATCAATTTGATGATTTTTGGCAAACTGAGCCAATCTATTTGCGGCCAAGCAATGCCGAGGAGAATTGGGATCGAGCCGGAAAGAATCGCAAAGAAACCGAAGGACAAGGGGAAACGAGTGGTTAACCTCCGAAGTAGAAAAACAGCCCCCCTTGTCCTTCAAGTCCGTCAACGCTGGGGAAACGTGGCTCGGGTCAGCGGGTTCGAACCAGGCATGATCGGCGCCGGATTCGGATTGATTTGCATCGGTGCGCCAAAGTAGTGCTCATTGGTCACCGGGCCGTAACCACAGCCGCAATCGGCGCTCGGGCAGCCCAAGTAGCACGACGTGCCGCACGAGGCGCCGCAACAACCATTTCGCCACCAGTGCAGCCGCGGAAACACGTATGGCCGATTGCAGCAGCAGCCTTGGGAAAACATACACGCCACAAACAGCAGGCTCATCCAAAACGCAGTTTTCTTCATGAAAATCACTCCTTGCCCCAATCGCAACGACAACGGCTACCTTGCCTGCCCGCGCGTCCGTGCGGGTCGAATTCGGTTTCGTGGTCGCTGACCGGGGATGGGTGCGATCCGTCACGGTTTCGGGACTCGCTTCCCTGCGAACTCGAGCCGTGGGCAAGACCAACGGTTGTTCCATCCTGCGCGAAAAGTATGCGCTGCGGACGGCCGGACGCAATCGGTCAAGGAAGTTCGGCGGAATTTAATGGAAAAAAATGTTCCGTGGCTCCCGTCCAGCGAAGCCCGGGGAAATGGCGAAATGGCGGTCGCTTTTCAGATCGCGACGAATGTAGGAGACGAGGCTCGACGGAATCCTTGTCGAGCCCCGAATAAGCTGATCACTGGCAACCGCAGGGCGCCGGACAGGCGCACGGGGTCGGGCAACCACAGGCTGGGCTGGCCGCCGAAACGGGCACCGTTGTCGCCGGCAGCAGCACCGCCGGGGGCGGCGAGCAGCAAGGCGCAGCCCGGTACGCGTCGCGCCTTCGCAAGCCACAGCCCAGCGAGGGCAATGTGGCCAGCATCAAGCCAAGGACCAAAACACGAACACGCATTCAAGCCTCCTCATCATTCCGCCAGGCCGGGGACGGGTTCCGCACGCCGTGCCGATCGTACTGGCTGCAGATTGTTCCTTGGGTGGGAAACTGCCCATTTTCACTGAATTCCGGCGGAAAAACGGGCCGATTTTCATAACGCCAATCCCAGCGTACGTCGGTGCGAACCGAGAAACAACGGTTTTCAACCGATTCCGCGCACTTCAATCAAAATAGTCGTCCGCCTGTAGGAATCGGCGAAAAAGCTCCAGTTTTGCCTGTTATGCCGATCTTGCGGCGCTTTGCGCCGCGAATCAACGGATTGCTTTGATCGCCGCCATCGCCGCCCTTCGTCGGCGCCCTTGTCGAACTAGGCTTATCCCGTCGAGGCGAGCGGACCATCCCAGCCACGAATCCTATAAACGATGTTTGTATGATGAATGCGGAGCGAACCATGGGCTTTGAAGCGTGGAAACGCCGCGTGCATTTCAATTATGGGGAGCCGGCTTGATCGGATTCCTGAGCGAATGACATGAAAATCACTTCGATTCCACAATTCGCGCAATGCCGGTCGGGCCACCGAGGTCCTCACCATCCTTTCCAAGTATGGGCTCGCGGATTGGATCAGCCGACTCAATATCCGATTCATCAAAGGCATATTTAATTGGGGATCGCGCACGGACCTGGCGAACCTCACCACCGAATCCCGCATTCGCCTGGCGATGACGGAACTGGGCACCACCTTTATCAAGCTCGGCCAGATTCTTTCGACCCGCGCCGACCTGGTGGGGGTTCCGCTCGCCACGGAATTGACGAAGCTTCAGGCAAACGTGCGCGCCGACGCGGCGGAGGTCGTCCGCCTCACCGTCGTGCAGGAGCTTGGCAAGCCAGTCGAGGAGTTATTCGCCGACTTCGATGATGTACCACTCGCCTCGGCATCAATCGCGAAGGTTCATCGCGCGACGATGGTCGACGGCACGCCGGTGGTGGTCAAGGTTCAGCATCCGCGAATTGCCGAGCGGATTCGCAACGATCTGGAAATCCTCACCGGGCTGGCGGAACTCGCGGAAAAGTACATCGAGGAAATCCGGCCCTACCAGCCGCGCGCCGTGGTCAAGGAGTTTGAACGAACGTTATTGCGGGAACTGGACTTCGGCCGCGAACTGCGCAATCTTCAGCGGTTCAGTGAGAATTTTGCCGACGACAAGAGCGTCCGATTTCCCAAGCCGTATCCGAAACTGTCCACCAACAAGGTGCTGGTGATGGATCGGCTTGAAGGGCGAACTTTCGCCGAGGTCGACAAGACGGGCGCCGGCGCCGAAGGCGAGCAGATCGCGCAGCACGGCGCCCGCATTTTTCTGGAAATGATTTTTCACCACGGCTTCTATCATGCCGATCCGCATCCCGGCAACCTGCTGATCCTTCGCGATGGCGTGATCGGCATTCTCGATGTCGGCATGGTGTATCAACTCACGCCATCGCAGCGCGAGGATATGGAAGACCTGCTCATTGCCATCAGCCATATCAACCCCGATCAGCTTTCGGCGACCCTGATTCGCTTGTGTCGGGCCGAGTCCATCAAGGAGCCGACTGGTTTCGGCGCCGATGTTGCCGATTTCGTCGGCTACTATCAGGGGCTTCCGCTGAGCCGTCTCGACATCAGCGGCGCCCTGAATGAAATCGTCGAGATCATTCGCAACCATCGCCTGATTCTGCCCAGCAGCTTCGCGATGCTTCTTCGGGTACTGGTGGTGCTGGAAGGCACGTCGCGACTTCTTCATCCGCAGTTCAGGCTCGCCGAAGTGATTGGCCCATTCGCCGAGAAGATGGTGATCAATCGCCTTTCGCCGGGGCGGCAAGTTCGACGATTACGTGCCGCGGTGGTGGACTGGCAGGATTTGGCGGCAAATCTTCCGAATCAGGTGCGCGACCTGATTCAAAAGGCCCAGGCCGGCCGGGTGGAAATGCAGTTGGAGCACCACCATCTCGAGCCGTCGGTCAACCGGCTTGTGCTCGGAATCATTACCGCCGCCTTGCTCCTCGGCTCCAGCATCCTGTGGGCACAGAAAGCCCCGCCCGCGGTTTATGACGTCTCCCTTGTCGGTTTGCTCGGTTTCATGGTCAGCATCATCAACACCGGTCTGTTGATCCGCTCGATTTGGCGCTGGCGCTACTTCGACGGTTGACGCCCGATCCGCACCACTGAACACCTGCTAAATTCACGCATAAAATAGGTGCAAATCCAAGGCGTTGTTTTTTAGGAGGCCAACCATGCGCAAGGTTGCTGGTTACGTGGTTGTGGCAGTGTTCGCGGCCAGTGTTTCCTGGTGGCTTACGTCGCCGAGGAGTTGCCCATTGCCGGCGGCGCCCCCGGCGGCGGAAAAACCAATCGAACTCACTTCCGAAGAGCAAATTGCCGTCAATGTCTATCGGCACACGAATCGGAGTGTGGTGCACATCGACACCCGGAGCGTCGAGACCGATGACTTGGGTCTCGTGGAGACGCGCGACGGCAGCGGGTCGGGCAGCGTCCTCGATAAGAAGGGCCGAATTGTCACCAATTACCACGTGGTCGAGAACGCCCGCCAGATCAATGTGATGCTTTACGACGGGTCGGCGTATCAGGCCCGCCTGATCGGCGACGACGCCAACAGCGACTTGGCGGTCATCCAAATCGATGCCCCCTTGGAAAAGCTCTTTCCCATCACCTGGGGCGACTCGAAACGGCTGCTGGTCGGAATGCAGGTTTTCGCGATCGGCAATCCCTTTGGCCTCGATCGCACGTTGACCACCGGAATCGTCAGCAGCCTGAATCGGTCGATGCGCTCGGAAAACCACCGCCAGATTAAAGGCGTGATTCAAACCGACGCGGCCATTAACCCCGGTAATTCGGGTGGACCGCTGTTGAATCACCAAGGCCAGATGATCGGCATCACGTCGGCGATCGTCGGTCGAGCGGATCAAAGTTCCGGCGTGGGCTTGG
The DNA here is from genome assembly GCA_963815035.1 of uncultured Gemmataceae bacterium. Classification (GTDB taxonomy): domain Bacteria; phylum Planctomycetota; class Planctomycetia; order Gemmatales; family Gemmataceae; genus JBGQCZ01. The sequence goes on along the minus strand of CAWFFC010000009.1, from coordinate 13,998 downwards.
CCATTCCCGCCAACGGCGCCAAGCGCATCGTCGAGGAATTGATCGCCAATGGCCGCATTCGCCACGGCGACAGCGGCATCGTGGCGGTCTTCCAGACCGACGACGGTCTCTTGATCTCGAAACTCGACCCGGGCGGTCCCGCCGCCAAGGCCGGGCTGCGCGGCCCCCAGGTCCGCATCGTTCATCGCGGCGGAGTCGCCTACCGCTATCTCGATCGCTCGAAAGCCGACTTGATCGTTCGCGTCGATGGCCGCGCCGTGAAAACCGTCGACGACCTGCTCGATGCGATCGAAAGCAAACGGCCCGGCGACAAAGTGGTGTTTCAAGTCGTTCGCGACGGTAAGCGGGATCACGTCACGGTGGAGCTAGCCGAGTCCACCGAGTAAGTGCGACACTCCCCGACCAGGCCGTTTACCGCGTCGCCTCGGCGACCCAGCGAACGCAACGCGGCAAACGGCTTGTTTTTCTTCCCAAGTCCGGATACTTTCATTTCAGTCCCAAACTGCCCGCGAGGCTGATATGAATCGATTCGCTCTTCTCGGCGTCCTGCTATTTTCCGCGCCCGTGATCGCCGCGGAGCCTGCCGACTCCGAGTGGACTCCCGCGATGATGATGAAGGTGAAGCGCATTGGCGGCGTTTATCCGTCGCCCGACGGCAAACGCGTCGCCTATACCGTGCGCGAAGCCGTCATGGATGAGTCGCGCAGCGAATATGTCACGCAAATTCATTTGGCCGACGCCGACGGCGGCAATCCCGTGCAATTGACGCGCGGCAGCGGCTCATCGGATCATCCGCAATGGTCGCCCGACGGCAAGTTCATCGCGTTTCTCTCGGACCGGTCCGGCAAGACGAATCTCTGGCTCATTCCTGTTTCCGGCGGCGAGGCCGAACAACTCACCGATGTGAAGACCGGCGTCAGTTCTTTTCAATGGGCGCCCGGCGGTCTGGTGATCGCGTACACCAGGCTTGACGCCGAGCGCCGAGGAAGAGGCCGCGGCCAAGATCAAAGCCGACGTCAAGGTGGTGGACCAGAGAACCAAACAGAATCGATTGTATCTGCTGTTCCTCAAGAAGGACGAATCGGAAAAGCGGCAAACCAAATTGATGACGCCCGGCGACTACAACGTCGTCGCCGATGGGACGGGCTACGATTGGTCGCCAGGTGGGCGCTGATTGTGTTCGCGCACACGCGTACGCCCAAGGTAAACGATTGGCCGACCAGCGATTTATCGTTGCTCGACATCGTTACGGGAAAAATCAAGGCGCTGGCGGCGACGCCGGCCGCCGAAGTGACGCCGAAATTCTCGCCCGATGGATCGCTCGTCGCCTTCGTTCGCAGCGACAGTCCGGTGACCTGGGGCGGCGACGGAACGATCCATGTCATCGATCCGCGTTCCGGGGCGATGCGGGCATCGCCGCCACGCCCGATCGCAAGCCGGTGATCCTTGGCTGGTCGTCGGACGGGCACTCGATTTACTGCGGCGAGGTCAAAGGCACTCGCAGTCAGCTTTACACTCTCCCGTTGCGGGGCGAACCCTCGCCGTTGAGCAACTGGGACGGCGCCGCGTCCGCGGGGGTCCACCTCAGCCGCGACGGCAAGACGGCCGGTTTTGCCTGGGAATGGACCGACAAGGCGCCGGAAGCCTACGTGACAAAGACCGACAACTTCGAACCAATCGTCGTCAGCCGGATTAATTTGCGCTTGCCGAAAGCGCCGCTGGGTGAAACCCAAGTCATTCGCTGGAAATCGGCCGATGGACGCGAGATCGAGGGATTGCTGACTTACCCGGTGAATTACAAACCGGGCCGGCGCGTGCCGCTGTTGCTGGTGGTTCATGGCGGGCCGGCCGGAGTCTATTTGCAATCGTTTGTTGCCGCGCCGTCTCCCTATCCGGTCGCGGCGTTCGCGTCGCACGGTTACGCGGTTTTGCGGGCCAACCCCCGAGGCAGCAGCGGCTACGGCAAGGAGTTCCGCTACGCCAATTACAAGGACTGGGGCGGCAAGGATTATCAGGATCTAATGGCGGGCGTCGATCATGTCATCAAAATGGGCGTCGCCGACCCGGACAAGCTCGGCGTGATGGGATGGAGCTACGGCGGTTTCATGACCTCCTGGATCATCACGCAGACCAAACGATTCAAGGCCGCGTCCGTCGGGGCCGGCGTGACTAACCTCACCAGTTTTACGGGCACCGCCGACATTCCCGGTTTCCTGCCCGATTACTTCGGCGGCGAATTCTGGAACGGCGATCAACTCTACCGCGACCATTCGCCCGTCTACAAGACCAAGGGCGTGTCGACGCCCACATTGATTCAGCACGGCGAGGCCGACGAGCGGGTGCCGATTTCCCAGGGAAAGGAGCTTTTTAACTCCCTGAAGCGGCAGGGCTGCCCGGTCAAAATGGTCGTCTACCCGCGAACGACTCACGGAATTCGGGAGCCGCGACTCTATCTCGACGCGATGAAGCGGAACCTGGAATGGTTCAACGATCATTTGCGCGGCCTGCCGGCGATTGTCAGTGCCGCGAAACCGCCAAATACGCGCCGGGACAACATCAAGGACGTGCTCCATGGCGTCGAAATCGTCGATCATTATCGCTGGCTCGAGGATCAGACCAGTTCCGAAACGCGGGCCTGGTTGGCGGAACAACACGATTATGCCCGCGGCATTCTCGACGCCGTGACCGGTCGCGATGCCCTGAAGAAACGCATCGGCGAACTGCTCAAGACCGATACGCTGAGCGCGCCGGTGATCCGTGGCGAACGCTATTTCTATTCGCGGCGAAAGGCCGACCAGGACATGCCGGTCTTTTACGTCCGCGAGGGCAAAGACGGACTCGAACGCCTCTTGCTCGATTGCAACACTCTGACCCCAGACAAGTCGATGAGCGTGGGCACCATCGACATCTCCGATGATGGATCGATTTGGGTCATCGGAATGCGGCATGGCGGCGAGGACGAAGTGACGGTCCTGATGATGGACGTCGATTCGAAACACCTGCTGCCGGACAAACTGCCGCGAGCCCGTTATTCCGGAGTGGCGATTACTCATCAGAAGGATGGACTTTACTATTCGCGAATGAATAAGGACGGCCCGCGGGTCTACTACTTGGCCATCGGCCAGCCGGGCGCTCGCGAGGAAGAAATCTTTGGCAAGGGCTATGGTCCCGACAAGATTATTCCGATCCAGTTGAGCCCTGACGGAAAGTACTTGCTGATCACGGTGCTTTACGGCTCGGCCGCCGCCAAGACCGAGATTTACGTGCTCGACACCAGCACGCAAAAGATCATCACCGTCACCAAGGATGTGCCGGCCCGATTCGACGGCGAGATCGGCGGCGATTCGCTCTTCCTGCGGACGAATTGGAAGGCGCCCAACAATCGTCTCCTCGCGGTCGATCTGAAAAATCCCGAACAGGGCAATTGGAAGGAAATCGTGCCGGAAGCCAAAAGCGTGCTGCAGGGCTTTTCGCTGGTCGACCACAAACTGTTCGTGAGCTATCTCGAAAACGTCGCGTCGCGCGAGGCGCATTTTTTCGCCCGCCGGGAAATCGTTGGGCGAGGTGAAATTCCCCGCACTCGGGACGGGCGGCGTTAGCGGACGCTGGGATCAGAAAGAAGCTTTCTTGAGGTTCCAGAACTTCGTCACGCCGCCGACGACCTACTTCTATGATTCGGGAAAAGGCGCCGGCGAGATCTGGTTCAAGCCGAACCTGCCCATCAAGAGCGACCAATTCGAAGTAAAGCAGGTCCGCTACAAATCGAAGGACGGGACTGAAATCCCGATGTTTCTGGTGCACAAGAAGGATTTGAAACTCGATGGATCGAATCCCGTCTTCCTGACCGGCTATGGCGGCTTCAATATCAGCCGCACGCCGACCTTCGCCGCGACGGTCGCGCTATGGTGCGAAAAGGGCGGCGTCTATGCGCTCCCGAGCCTCCGCGGCGGCGGCGAATTCGGCGAGGCCTGGCACAAAGCCGGCATGCTCGACAAGAAACAGAATGTCTTTGATGATTTCATCGCCGCGGCCGAGTGGCTCATTGCCAACAAATACACCAGTCCGACCAAGCTCGCGATCGCCGGCGGCAGCAATGGCGGCCTGCTCGTCGGCGCGGCGTTGACGCAGCGGCCCGATTTGTTCCAGGCCGTCGTTTGCGCGGTGCCGTTGCTCGACATGATCCGCTATCACCAGTTCCTGGTGGCGCGCTTTTGGGTGCCCGAATACGGCTCCGCCGAGAATGCCGACCAGTTCAAGTCCATTCTCGCCTACTCGCCCTATCATCACGTCAAACCGGGAACGAAATACCCGGCGGTGATGTTCATGACCGGCGACTCCGACACCCGCGTCGCCCCGCTGCATGCGCGCAAAATGTGCGCGCTGCTCCAATCGGCGACCGCCTCCGGTCCGGAAAAACCGATCATTCTCCATTACGACACCAAGGCCGGCCACTCGCGCGGCCAGCCGATTTCCAAACAGGTCGACGATCTCACCGATGAGTTCGCGTTCCTGTTCTGGCAATTGGGCATGACAACGAAATAGCACTCGCCGCTTTCGGCATCGCAGATTCCCGCTGGACGTTCAATTGACTACTGCGCTATCCAAAAAACCGACGCACGTGCGCTACTATGTGCTGGCGGCGCTGTGCGGCATCACCATCGTCAACTATCTCCAGCGCAATTCACTCGGCCCGCTGGAAACGACCATTCGCTCGGCGCTGTCGACCAACGAGACCATGACCGGTCTGGCGGGCGCCGCGTTTTTTTGGATTTACGCGCTCCTGCAAATCCCATCGGGCAAGCTCGCGCAGCGCTGGGGCCCGCGACTGACGCTCACCATTTATTGCATCGGCTGGTCGATCGCCAGCGCCGCCATGGCGCTGAGCTTCAGCGTGTTCGATCTCATCGCCTACCGAAGCGTCATGGGCGCGCTGCAGGCCGGCATCTTCCCATGCGCCACCTTGATCATGGTGGCGTGGCTGCCGGCCTCGCGCCGCGGACTGGCCAGCGCCCTGCTCAACAGCTTCATGCTGGTCGGCGGCATCGTCGCCAAGCACCTCACCGGAATCTTGCTGGCCCCGCTCGGCTGGCGCGGCGTCATCATTTCCTACGCGGTCCCGGGCGTCTTGTTGGGCATCTGGTTTTATTGGTGGTTTCGCAACCGACCGGAAGAGCATCCGGGCGTCAACGCGGAGGAATTGGCGGTCATCGGCGGACCGGACCCCAGCGCTGGAAAGCAATCGGTTGCGCGAGCGACCGGGCGTTCATTCTCTTCGACCGCCTGGCGCGCGGCGCTCCTCAGTCTGCCATTGTGGCTGATATGTGCTCAGCAGTTTTGCCGCGCGGGGGCGAACCGGTTTATGGACGGCTGGCTGCCGACCTATTTGCAGGAAGTGCCTTTGAAATCGATGGAAGATAAGGACGAACGCAAAGCCTACGCGAGTCATTTGAGCGCGCTGCCGGACTATGCCGCCATCATCGGCGGGCCGATTGGCGGATTGATTTCCGACTATCTGCTGCGGCGCTTTCGACGCCGCCGAATCGCCCGCAATGGTGTGGCGATCGTTGCCCTGCTTCTGGGCGTCGCCTGCTATGTACCAATCTTTTTCGTGGCGAGCGCGGAAAAACAGGTCTTACTCTTTGGCCTGGGCTATTTCATGGCCACGCTCGCCGCGCCATGCGCTATGCGCTGACGATGGATATCGGCGGGCCACATTTGCCGGTCGTATTCGGCGCGATGAATATGGTCGGGAACTTCGGCGCCGCGGCGATGCTTCAAGCCGTGCCCCTGGTCAAGGATCATTTTAATACTTGGAACGCCGCCATCATGCTGTTCATTGGAATGCACGCGGTCGCCGCAATAATCTGGCTTTTCTTGAATCCAAACCGTACCATCGGGGAAAGCCACACCCCGGAGTAGTCATGCGATACTCGTTCATTTGCCTTGCGGTTTGCCTGATGGCCGCGCCGGCGCTCGCCCAGCCATCCAAGCCGCCCAGCGGCGACGCCATGATCGACGCCTACCTCAAATATCGCGTCGCCAAAATCAGCGAGCGTGTTTTCGACGGCGCGACAACCAAAGCGGAGTGGGCGGGCAAACGCGATCGGCTGAAGAAAGAGTATTTTGAGATGCTCGGGCTGTCGCCCATGCCGGAAAAGACGCCGCTGAAATCAACGATCACCGGCACGGTCGAGCGCGGCGACGTGGTCATCGACAAATTGCATTTCCAGAGCCGCCCCGGCTTGTATGTAACGGCAAACCTCTATCGCCCGAAGGGCAATAACAAGAAACTGCCGGCGATTCTTTACGTTTGCGGGCATTCGAACAAGGGCCGCGACGGCAACAAGACTGCGTTCCAGGATCATGGCATGTGGTTCGCCTCGAACGGCTACATTTGCCTGATCGTGGACACGCTGCAACTCGGCGAGGTCGCGGGCAAGCATCATGGCACGTACAACCTGAACCGCTGGTGGTGGCAGGCACGCGGCTACACGCCGGCCGGTGTCGAATGCTGGAATGGAATCCGCGCCATCGACTATCTCGTCAGCCGGCCCGACGTCGACCCCGAGCGCATCGGCGTGACCGGGATCTCCGGCGGCGGCGCGGCCACCATCTGGATTGCGGCCGCCGACGATCGCTTCAAAGTCGCCGTGCCCGTCAGCGGCATGAGCGATCTCGAAAGCTACGTCAGCAACAAGATCATCAACGGCCACTGCGACTGCATGCTGATGATCAACACCTACGGCTGGGAATGGACCACGATCGCCGCGTTGATCGCGCCGCGGCCGATGCTCTTTTGCAATTCCGATCAAGATTCGATCTTTCCGATGGATGGCAATCGCCGCATCATCGCCCGCCTGCGGCAACTTTACAAAATGTACGACAAGCCCGACCTTGTCGATGAATATGTCAGCCACGGCGGCCATGCCTATCGACCCGATTTGCGCGTCGCCATTTTCAAATGGATCAACAAATATTTGAAAAATGATACGAGTGATGTGAAGGACGCCGACTTCACGCCGCTTCCCGGGAAGGAACTCCGCGTCTTCGCCGAGGATTCCGATCTGCCGAAGGACGCCCTCAACGACAAGATCGATGAGACGTTCGTGGCCAAGGCGAATGTCCCACTGCCCGAGCCCGGCAAGTTCGAGGAATGGAAAAAGAACCGAATGGAGCAACTGCGGGCGAAGAGTTTCCGCGGCTGGCCGAAGCGGATTCCGCCGGCCCTGCTCGAGAATCGCTGGAGCGACGAGAAATTAGGCTGGCCGTACCAATCCGAGACTGGAATCATCGTTCGCGCCTGGTGGGAAGAAGGCAATCCGAAAAAGCCGGTCAACTTTTTCGTGGCGGGCCCCGGCGATCCGGTCAACGACGTGCCGAAATGGGCGGAGGATGCCTACGAGGGCGAATTCTTCGTTGTCTATCCGCGTGGCATCGCGGGCACTGCATGGACGAAGAAGAATCCGCCCAACTATGTCGAGCGGTCGCATCCCTTGATCGGCAAAACCGTCGACCAGTTGCGAGTCTGGGACGTCGCTACGACATTTCGCCGGCACTTTTTCGATGGGCCGAAAAAATCCTGGCAGGTGATGGGCAGCGGGCAATCGGGCGTCATCGCCGCGTACGCCGCGCTGTTCGAGCCGGACATTCAGGGCGTGGTGGTCTACGATCCGCCGAGCACGCATCGCGACGGGCCGATCTTCCTCAACGTGCTCCGCGTACTCGACATCCCCGACGCGTTGGGCATGCTCGCGCCACGGCCGCTGACGATCTACAGCAACGACAAGGCCTTCGAGCGCACCGCCGAGATCTACAAACGAGCCGGCGCGGCGGACAAGTGCAAGATTGTGCCGATCAAGAAGTGATGGGCGGGATGTGCGGCGAATTTCTAAGAGGACAGGCCTGCATGTCACGGAATTTGTCTTCTTAGAATCTTCGATCAAAATGGTTGACATTCTGCCGGCGCCCCGTTCCCGCAAACGACGACCGCCGAATCGAATTCTTCATGGCTCGCTTGGCCGTCGGCCGCTATTGACCCGTGTCGTTCGCCGGCGAACTTGAGGCAACGTCTACCTCCCTCTTGTGCGAGGTTTCTATGCGGCGATGCATCGCCATGAGTGCAACCGTTATGCTTCTCGCTCTGGCGAGTTGCGCTCGGCGCACCGGTGAGCCGAGCTCCAATCAAGATCTGCTCCAGCGGGTCAAGCAGGCCCTCAGAGCCCCTGACAAGGCTTGGGAGGCGACGATGGTTTCGGGGAAGGCCGTTCAAGGCGGAGTCGAACATGCCTATTCCTTCGCCTTCCTGCCGGACGGGCGGTTCGTGCAATCCTTCCAAGGCTCGGATTCGAAAACTGTCGGAAACGATGGAACGCGGTACTGGCAAGAGGATCGTTCGCATTTCGTGCAAGAATTGGAGTTCGGAGACCGCGATCGCCAAATGGCGATCAATCTCTTACTCTCTGGCAATTGGCTCTTCGCGCCTGCGCCGATCGAATTGACGACCAGCGAGAATGTCGTCCACGTTCTCTTCAAGGAAACCGGCGTGGCCATGGATGTTGGCATCGATCCAAGCACGTATCTTCCCACGAGGGCATCTTTTCAGATCCCACATGGGACAACGCTTGAATTGAGCGATTGGCGAGTTGCCGGGGATCGAAAAACTCCGATGCACGTCAAGGTCACGACGGATGACGAAACCGAGACCTACAGCGCGGACGCAGTCAAACCGATTCGCCCCGGCGACGTTCATACCGCGATGCCGAAGTCGAACGTCTCCGACTTCACGTTCGATCCGGCAAAGCCGGCGATCGTCGAGTCGAGTTTCCTAGGGAAATCCCACATCAAGGTTCGCGCTTTGGTCAACGGTCGAGATGTCGGGTGGTTTATCCTTGACAGCGGCGCTGGAGCCATGGTAATCGACAAAGCGCTGGCGGATTCGCTGAATCTCAAACGCCTCAACCGTGGGTCGGCAACGGGGGTTGGGGGCACGATCGAGTCGAGTGCTCGTGCCGTCGACAAGTTTGAGATTGGACCCATGACGTTGCGCAATGTTCGGTTCGGCGATTACGACTTCTCTGCGTTCAACAAGGGGTCAGGCCCGCGCATCGCCGGAACGATCGGCACGCCAATTTTCCGCCGGGCAGTCGTGTTGACGAGCTGGAAGGGACCAACCGTTGAATTCCATGATCGTTCCAAGTTCAAGCTGGAGAAAGGCGCCTGGGAACGTCTTCGATTCAGCAGCGACAATCCGGCGGTATTGGCCCGCGTTGCCGGTACTCCTGAGTCTTGGTATCGGCTCGATAGCGGAGGGAGCGGTTTTCTAACTCTTCACTGCGCCATTCGTCAAAAAGTGGAAGCTGCTCGAAGGCAGGGAGACGACGCCAGCAAGTTCCACCGGGCTCGGTGGAACGGTTACCGCCCGAACCGGAACGATCAAAGCGTTCGAATTGGGGTCTCATCGGTTCGACAATCCGAAGGTCAAATTTTCAACGGCTACGACCGGGACCTTCACCGATCCTTATTTGGCAGGTAACATCGGGATCGATGCGCTGAAACCATTCACGGTGATTATGGATTTTACAGGCTCGCGCGTCGCGTTCGTCGAAAAAGGTCGCTAGCGGGCGACGCACGGTCTGAGAGAACAACAACACGCAAGCCGAGGCGACCACCAGGAGAAACGCCGGGAGCCGATTGTCGGCACGTCGGTGCTTGGGCATCGTGACGCTCCCGAAAAATAGGGCAAGCAACCATCGGCGGCAGAATGCATGCGCTTTCACCAATCTCACCAATCCCAGGGTGCGCCTGCGCGACCCTGGGCTGAGCCAATCCCAGGGTGCGCTTCGCGACCCTGGGCTAAGGAGTACAACCCCTGCGGGGTAAAGAACCGCGTCTTCTACCCCGAAGGGGTTACACAACACAGCCCAGGGTCGCGAAGCGCACCCTGGGGAATCAAGGACCAAACGATTCACCGAACGCCGGTGCGCTTCCAACCTGATTTCGACGCCAATCCCAGGGTGCGCTGCGCGACCCTGGGCTAAGGAGTACAACCCCTTCGGCGTAAAGAGCCGCGTTTTTTACCCCGAAGGGGTTACACAACACAGCCCAGGGTCGTGCAGCGCACCCTGGGAAATGTGACGCACCTCCAAATGTGCGCACGCGTCCCGTCCCAACCGGTTCGGCTTCGCCGAACCGCCCCGAACCAAATCAATCCCACACATACCGCTCCTCATATTCAATCTCATACAACTTCAATAACCGACGAAACTCATCCTGAAACGTCTCGGTCCGGTGATGCGCTTCCTGATTGGCGATGTAGACCTTCAACTTTTCAATATGACTGGGGCTAATTGAAAACGCCCCATATCCGTTTTGCCAGTAAAATAATGCCAGTTCCGGCGATTGCTCCTTGAGCCATTTTGACGATTCGCGTTTCAATTCACGCACCAATACCGAAATCGAAATCGTCTTGCCCAATCGGCACAGCACATGAACATGATCGGCGACCCCGCCGACAATTAGCGACGGCGAGCCGAGATTTTGGCATGTTCCCGCCAAGTAGGCATGCGTTCGATCGCGCAAATCCGGATCGCTGAGGAACGGAGCACGATTCTTGGTGGAGAAAACAATGTGCAGGTAAATCTGCGTGAGCGATTGGGCCATGGGCGAACTCCAGATTCCAGGGAAGAAAAAAGCCAGTACGCGTCCAATTCGCGGGGTTCGGCGAAGCCGAACCGCCCCGACTCTGATTCCGACGCCAATCCCAGGGTGCGCTGCGCGACCCTGGGCTGAGGAGTACAACCCCTTCGGCGTAAAGAGCCGCGTTTTTTACCCCGAAGGGGTTACACAACACAGCCCAGGGTCGTGCAGCGCACCCTGGGAAATGTGACGCACCTCCAAATGTGCGCACGCGTCCCGTCCCAACCGGTTCGGCTTCGCCGAACCGCCCCGACTCTGATTCCGACACCAATCCCAGGGTGCGCTACGCGACCCTGGGCTGAGGAGTACAACCCCTTCGGGGTAAAGAGCCGCGTTTTTTACCCCGAAGGGGTTACACAACACAGCCCAGGGTCTCGCAGCGCACCCTGGGGAATCAAGGACCAAACAATTCGCCGAACGCTTCCAACCCGCCGCCGGTTCGGCTTCGCCGAACCGCCCCGACTCTGATTCCGACGCCAATCTTGGTCCGGCCAAATTGGGCCTGCTCATATTGCACGCAGTCATGAGAATAATGGAAACAACCGGCGCCAGGCACGCACTAAATCGCTGCATTGCCAAACACCTCCACCGCCCTGCACTACTCACTCCCTGTCCCAAAGCCGATTCGTTAATTGGTACTTCGCGTCATATTGCGATCCGATTCGCGCGACGCCGAAAGCGCCACCAGCACGCAATCCCAAAGATGACAACCAACACCGGAAGCATCCACGAAATAACCGGCACCGCATTCATACAGCCGGGCGGCGATCCCAGGTCCGCAAGCAACAGTCCAAAAACGGGATAGACGCACATCAGGGCCATGAAGGAAAGGACCAATGCAGCCAACAGCCAGCAGCCTACGAAGCGAAATAGAAACGCGAGTGCAAATGCTCGCGCGCTGCGGTGGCGGAAATGGCAGTAGATCAATTCAGCAACCATCAGCCACCAAAGCCAAAGCACCACGGCGATCAGGTACCCATCCGGCCGGCGGCCGAACATATCGAAGAACGTCTTCGCCGGCTCCGGCAACGCAGGGCCATGCCGATGGTAGTAACTTTTCGCTTCCCATACGACCGTTTGCAGCAAGGCAGAAAGGAACAGCAACACGGCCGCCGAGACGACAACCATAAGAAACGCTTGGAGCCGATAGTCGGCAAGTCGGTGCTTGGACATGGTGAGGCTCCTGCCGAATTGAGCAGCAAAGTTTTAACCTGCGTGTTGCAGCCAATACATGGACTACCTGCCTCGCGCCAACCGAAACAAGCAGTAGCCGATCCCAAGCAAGCCGATCGGCAGAAATATGTCGAATCCGAGCCAGGGCGTGGTATCCAGAAGCCGGAAGTTCGGCTGCGGGTTGAGGGTGCTATTAAGCGCTGTCGCGCTCATAATGGCGAACCCGACTACGCCGGCAGCATAAACACGGCTGTTGCCGCAGCGGGCCGCTCCTCGTTGCTCCTTATCGATCTGGTTGTTAAGCGTCTGCTCCCGACGGACATCCTCGCCCGCGGCTCCGCAGGCCGAACATTGTCGTTCGCGGTAAGGAACTTTACGACTTTCGCGGTTTGGGCCGTGTCGCGGTAGGGTTGCCGCGAGGGCGAGATTTGCAATATCGTCGTGAGCCATGTGCGGAAGGACCGTGGGCGATCCGGTCGGTTGGCTCAGCATTTTGGAGCGGGCTTGGTCTTGGACTGGCGGGCGCGATGGGCGCGGTAGCTTTTGCCGTTGATCTTCAAGATGATGGCTCCGTCGACGATGCGATCGAGGAACGCCATGGCCAGCGGTGGGTCGCCGAGGTAATCGCCCCAGGCGTCGAAGTCGATGTTGGTGATCAGGGCGGTGGAACGCTGCCGGCTGCGGGCGTCGATGATCTTGTAGAGCAGATTGGCGGCCTGCGGCGATTCGGCGCGTTCAATTCTTTCGAAGCCGAATTCATCGATTACCAATAAGTCGAAGCGCGCGTAGTAGCGCACGCGCTTGGGCAGGGTCTGGTCGGCCAGGGACTTGGTCAAGTCGATCAAGAGCGCGGCACTGGTGGTGTAGCGGACCGAGTAACCCAGGACACACGCGGATTCGGCAATCGCTTGCACGAGATACGATTTCCCAACCCCGGACTGCCCCACCAGAACCAGGTTGTCCTGGCGCTGAACAAACGCGCCGGTGGCCAGTTCTTCGATCTGGACGCGATCGATGGCGGACTTGTTGAAGTCCCAGTCGAACTCGCCGAGCGGCTTGCGTTCAACGAAGTGGGCCTCGCGGATGCGATGGGCGATCGAGCGTTCGCGGCGTTGGTTGGCTTGCTCGGCGACGAGCAGATGCAGGAACTGCTGGTGCGACAGTCCTTCGCGCTGGGCGCGAGCCAGGATGGCGTCGAACGCCGCGGCGGCCAGCGGCACCTTGAGGGCGGCGAAGTCGGCGAGGATGCGTTCACGCAGGTCGGTCGGCATCGTCGTGGGGTTCGTCGGCGGCGGGGTGGGTGGGCGTGGGGTCTTGCGGCGGGCCATGAGCGGTCGATTCCTCCACGAGGTTGCGGTATTCAGTAGTGGGTCGCGGGATCACCGGGTCGTCGCGCAGATGGTCGGGCACATGCCGGCGCTCGCGATCGGCGAGGGCATCCAGAATACTCTGCGGCGTGGCTCGGGCCGCGAGGATGCGTTCGACGGCGTTGAGCGAATAGGCGCCGAAGCGAACGGCCCGTTCCAGGGCGGCGAGCAGATCGGCGCGGGCATAGGTGCTTTGCAGGGCCAGGATCTTGAACGCCTGCTGGTTGCTGTAGCGCTGGTCGCGGATCAGGCCGTCGAGGAAGCGCCCGGCCAGCGGGCCGAGTTCGGCGAAGCGTTCGTGCAGGAGGGCTTGCTGCGCGCGGGGGTCGGCCACGGGCCGATGCGACTTCTGTTCGGAACGCTGGCCCGTCTGACCGCGTGGGAACAGTCGATGTCGAGCAATCTCCTCGACCTGGGGGCCGTAGGCGATCAACTCGCTCTCGCTGACGCGCACCGGCAGCGCCAGGCCGATGAGCCGCCAGGGGACCGAGTAGAAGTTCTGCCGGTAGGCGATGAAGCCTTCGACGTTGACGACGCGGTATTCGACGGCGGCGACCGCATAGGGTGTGGCCGGCAGCGGGATCAGGTGGGGCTGTTCCTCGGCGTGGCGATCAATGGGCCGTTGCTTCGTCTCGCGATGGCTGCGCACGTCGGCGACCTCGGCCAGCCAGCGGGCGGTGACTTCGTTGAGGTGTTCCAGCGAGTGGAAGGTTCGGCCGTTGAGCAGGTTCGTCTCGACGTAATGGAACTGTCGTTCGACCTT
>CAWFFC010000008.1:0-42141 GCA_963815035.1 uncultured Gemmataceae bacterium | reverse complement strand
AATGGCAAGTGTTGCTTTACAATGAGCTTGTTTTGTCCGATAGATTCATTCCTGATTGGCCAATTTATGCCTAGCACCCATTCGGCTCTCCCGCCGAAGCCCAGGCTGTCCGCGACCTCGCCGCCGCCTACGAACAAATGACCGAGCAGATCGGCCAAGTCATCGTCGGCCAGAAAGAAGTCGTCGAGCAACTGCTCATGGCCCTGTTCAGCCGCGGGCACTGCCTGCTGGTCGGCGTGCCGGGCCTGGCCAAGACGCTGCTGGTCAGCACGGTCTCGAAGATCCTGCACCTGTCGTTCAAGCGCATCCAGTTCACGCCCGACCTGATGCCCGCCGACATCACCGGCACCGACATCCTGCAGGACGATCCCGAGACCGGGCAGCCGCAAGTTCGTCTTCCTGCCCGGGCCGATCTTCGCCAACATGATCCTGGCCGACGAGATCAACCGCACGCCGCCCAAGACGCAGGCCGCCCTGCTCGAAGCCATGCAGGAGCACCACGTCACCGCCGGCGGCCAGCACCTATCACCTGCCCGAGCCGTTCTTCGTGCTGGCGACGCAGAACCCCATCGAGCAGGAAGGCACCTATCCGCTGCCCGAGGCCCAGCTCGACCGCTTCATGTTCAACATCATCGTCGGCTACCCCAGCCGCGACGAGGAGCTGGAGATCATGAAGCGGACCACGAGCACGGCACGCGCCGAGCTGCGAGCCGATGCTCGACGGCCGAGCAGATCCTGCACTTGCAGGACGTGGTGCGGCAGGTCGTGGTCGCCGATCACGTGTTCGACTACGCCGCCGACCTGGTGCGGGCGACGCGGCCGCAGCGAGCCGGGCGTGCCGAAGTTCGTGCCGGAGCTGGTCGCCTGGGGCGCCGGGCCGCGTGCCAGTCAGTACCTGATCCTCGGCGGCAAGGCGCGGGCCATCCTGCACGGCCGGCTGCACGTCACCACCGACGACATCCGCGCGGTCGCCTATCCCGTGCTGCGGCATCGCCTGGTCACCACGTTCAACGCCGACGCCGAGGGCGATCACCACGGATCATGATCATCGAGCGACTGATCGAGGCGGTGCCGCTGCCGCAGGAAGAAGCCGCCGCCAAGGTGAAGCGGGCTAGATGAACAGCATGTGAATAGGTCACCGTGGAGCATTCTGTCTGCCACAGGTTGGCATGACTAACAATGTCTGCCTACGGTCTCGGCTTCACTGGAACTGATCTAGCTCATGCGATTCCTCTGCACTGCAATTCGATCCGACCTCGCTGGCCAAGTACGGCCGGCTCGCCATGGTCGCGCGCACCCTCGTCGAGGGCTTCCTCACCGGCGTGCACAAGAGCCCGTACAAGGGCTTCAGCGTCGAGTTCGCCGAGCATCGCCAGTATTACCCCGGCGACGAGATCCGCCACATCGACTGGCGCGCCTTCGGCAAGACCGACCGCTACTACATCAAGGAATACGAGGAGGAGACCAACCTCAAGGCTCACCTGCTCGTCGATGCCAGCGGCAGCATGGGCTATCGCGGGCCAGGGGCCGAGCAAGTTCGCAGTACGCCCAGTACATCGCCGCGTCGCTGGCCTACCTGATGCTGCACCAGCGCGACGCCGTCGGCCTGGTGACTGCACGACACCAAGATCCGCGCAGATGATCGCCGCCGCAGGCCAACTCCAAGCACCTGATGCACCATCCTGCACGCGCTGGAACAGACCACAGCCCGGCGGCGAAACCGCCATTGGCCCCGATCTGGCACGACCTGGCGGGACCAGATCCGCCGCCGCGGCCTGGTCGTCATCCTGTCGGACTGCTTCGACGACAGTTGACGCCGTTGATGCGGGCCCTGCAGCACTTCCGCCACCAGCGCCATGAAGTGCTGCTGTTCCACATCCTCGCGCCCGAGGAGATCGAGTTTCCCTTCAAGAAGAGGACGCAGTTCCGCAACCTGAAGTTCCGCGGCGACAAGCTGCTGGTCGATCCGCAGCGGCTGCGGAACGAGTATCTGCAGAACTTCGAGGCGTTTCGAACGCAGCTGCGAGACAAAGGCGGCGAAATGCAGATCGATTATCACCTGCTGCGCACCGATGAACCGGTCGACCGGGCGCTGGGGATTTATCTCACGCGACGCCAACGCCGGCGGTGACTTGCCATGCCGTTTTGGTTCTTCAACGCGTTAATGTTAGTCGGGCTGATCGCCGTCGCGATTCCGCCGATTATTCATTTGCTCACGCGCAAGCGCTTTGATGTCGTCGATTGGGCGGCGATGCAATTCTTGAAGGTGAGCGAAAAGACACGGCGAAAGATTCTCCTTGAAGAACTGTTGCTGATGCTTCTGCGAATGTCGCTCATTGGCATTTTCGTGATAGCCTTGGCCGCGCCCTTTGTGACCAGCCGATTTTTCGCGAGTTGGGGCGGGCGCGGAAATCGCGATATCGTGCTGATTTTCGACGGCTCATACAGCATGAATTATTCGGCGGGCGAGCCTTCCGGCCATGAAAAGGCTAAGGCTTCGGCGCTTAACTTTCTCGACCAAATGGCCCCCGGCGATCGCGTCGCAATCCTCCAAGCCAAACAGCAGGTCGTTCCGGTGCTGAGTGATCTCAACACCGATCCCGATCAGGTGCGCACGGCAATTCAAAATCTGCCGCCGCCGCTCGGAGGCGTGGACATGCCGGCGGCGGTTCAGGCCGCGTCGCAAATCCTCGCCTCCAGTCAGCGGGCCCAGCGCGAAATCATCATTTTGACTGATGGCCAACGATTCGGATGGGCCGACGACGCCAGTCTGCTGAGGTGGGAGTTGCTCGCCAATCGCATCGAGGGCGAGGGCGCCTTCAAGCCGCGGATCTGGGTCGCCAACATGGACCCGAAGCGGCCCGAAAATCCAGCCAACTGGTCGCTGCAACCGTTGCGCACCAGCCGGGCGGTTGCCGCGGCGAGACGCGAAGTGACATTTCGCACGTCGCTGCAACTGACCGGCGCCGGAGAGGCGCCCCTGCCCGACAGCGTCTTGCTCGAAGTGGACGGCCGGCCCGCGGGAGCGATCAAACTTCCGGCGGCACGGCTCGACAAAGGCCAGGCGCCGATTTCGTTCAAGCACCGATTTCCGAATCCCGGCTCCCATTTGATCACGTTGAAAATTGGTAACGATGCCTTGCCGGGCGACAATCGCCAGGACCTGGCGGTCGAGGTGCTTCCGGCACTACCTGTCCTATTGGTCGATGGCGACGATCGGCCGAGTCTGAAAGCGCGCGGCACCGACTATTTGCGCGACGCCTTGGCCCCAACACGCGATCCGAATCCTTCCGTTCTTGCTCGCGTGATGCCAATTAACGCGTTTGACCCGGTGCACTTGATTCGCGATCTGAGCGACGATCCGAACACATCGCCGCGCGTGCTGGTATTGTCGAACGTGGCGAAACTCTCGCCGGCGCAGCAGGAAGGAGTCGAGCAGTTTCTCGCCGCGGGTGGCGGCGTGTTGGTGGCGGCCGGCGATCGCGTGGACGCCGCTGCCTACAACGAATCGCTTTTCCGCGCCGGCCAGGGTTGGCTGCCGGCACAAATGATCGAGCCGATCGGCGCCGAAGACGACCTGATGAAGGCGGCCCGCCCGGTTGCCGCGAGTTTCTTCACCCAGCGCTGGAACTTTTTCGAGAGATGAAAATTGGCGGATTGGCGGACGCCCGATTTCCCCGGCATTGGAAGGTGTCTACCGCCGGCGCGAAGATGTCGACCGCGATCGCCATGCTCACCGGGAGCGAACCGCTGCTGGTCGAGCGCCCCTACCGAAACGGCCGAGTGATCCTTTCAACCGTGCCGCTGGATAACTCCTGGCGAACGAATCTCGTCGACATGCCGGCGTTTGTGCCCCTCGCCCACGAACTGATTTACTACCTGGCCGGCGCCAAAAGCAGCGAATTCAATCTCATGCCGGGCCAACCGATTCGATTCCGGCCGGCCGAGGACAGCACCATGGGGCTGGCCACGATTCAGCCGCCCTTCGGCGAGCCTCGAACGATTGAACCGAAAGCTTGGCCGTTGATCGTGGAAGACACGCGCGAGCCCGGCGTTTATACGCTCAATTATCAGTCCAAGGATCATTACTATGTGGTCCAACCCGACGCTCGCGAGTCGCAACTCGCATTGGGAACCGACGAAGATCGCAAGAAGGTTTCCGAACTGATTCCGAACTTAACCTACGCCGCCAACGCCGAGGAAATCGCCGACACCTTGACCAAGGGATCGATGACCAAGGAGCTTTGGCTTCTTGCATTGTTTGGCGTCTTTCTCCTATTGTTTGGCGAAGTCTTGATGACGCGGCGCATGGCGAAATCGCGGCTGGTTTGACATCGCCCGGTGGCGCTGCAGAGCGCAAGATGTATCGGCTGACGCTGCCTTTCACCGACACTTCCCTGGTGCTGACGCCCCCGTTTGAGTCGTTGCCCGGCTGGCTCCAGGTCGTGCTGGCGGCCTTGGGGCTGAGCTTGACCGGCGGTTTACTCGTTTGGCTATACAGCTACGAAGCTCGACTTGTTCGCCCGTCCCGTGCGCTCGGGTTGCTCGCTCTTCGCGGCGTTGTCTTGGCCTTGCTTTGGTTGGTCGCGCTGCAGCCGGTGATTTCGCGACCGGCAAGCGAAACGGTCGCGGGCCGCGTCCTGATCGCGATCGATCGATCCGACAGCATGTCGATTTCCGATCCGCAACGCGACAACTCGGTCAAACTGAACCTGGCGAGAGGACTCGGGCTGGCCTCCGACATCTGCCAAGACGACGAACTCGACGGCTGGATCAAGCAATACGCGGAGCGCGGAAGTGTGCGATTCGCGCAGAGCGCGGTCGGGGAAACCGAACGTGCCCGGCACAATCAAGTCATCAGCCGCATCGACGCGTTCACGCGCCTGCAACTGGCCCAGCAAGTCCTGAGCGGCGATCGAGTGAAATTGATTTCGGAACTCGGCAAGCGACACAAGTTGGAAATCGTCGGTTTTTCGCAGCAATCGGGCCAGTTGACGCCTGAAGAGGTCGCCGCGCTCGTTCCCGCTAAAGCCGGCGAATCGAACTCGGCGTTCACAAACCTGCGCTTGCCCTTAGTGCGCGCCTTGGAACATTCAGGGCCCGACACCGGAAAGGTCCTCGGCATCGTTCTCCTGACTGATGGCCAGCACAATTGGGGCCCGCCGCCATCCACCAAGGCCGGCGAGCTCGGCAAGCTCGGCGTACCGATCTTTCCGATTGTCCTCGGGGCGAAAAACCCTCCGTCCGATGTCGCCGTGACCACCGTGCAAGCTCCGACCGCGGTGTTCAAAAACTCCGAGCTTCCAGTCGAGGCCCGCATCCAGGTGAACGGCATGTCGGCCGCGAACTCCTCGTGACTCTGGAACGAAAAGGCAAACCCCCGCTCGAACAGCGCGTCGAGCACGACGGCAAAACGTCGAACTATACCGTTCGATTCCAACCAACGATGGAAGATGTCGGCGCCCAAACAATGGTCGTCAAAGTGCGGCCGGAACAGGGAGAACTGCGCGGCGACAACAATAGCCGGGCGCTGGTCGTCAACGTCGCCGACGACAAGGCCAAGGTCATGCTCATCGATGGCGAGGCACGATGGGAGTTTCACTATTTGGCGTCGGCGCTCGCTCGCGATCGCTCGATGCAAATGAAACCAGTGGTGTTCACGCAGCCGCGCATTGGCGGAATCCCCGAGGAGGAATTGGAAAAGAGCGGTTACCCCGCTACGCAATTGCCGCCGGAACCGGATGCCCTGAACAATTACGATTGCATCATCCTCGGCGATGTTGCGCCGGACCAACTCCCGTTGGCTGATCGCATTCGGCTTGAGAAGTATGTCGCGGAGCGCGGCGGCACGCTCGTGTTTCTCGCAGGGAAGCGAGCGATGCCGCTGGCATTCGCTTCTGGTCCCGGCGAACGTGAACTCGATCCACTGATGCGGCTACTGCCGATCACTGAGCCACGCGAGTTGCGACCCGTCAACGGCTTCCCTGTAACGCTGACCGCCGAGGGACGGCTCTCAACATTCTTGCAATTGGAGGCGACGCAGGACGCCAGCGACCGCCGCTGGAACGAATTGCCGAAGCATTTCTGGGGTTTAGTTGGAAAAGCAAAACCCGGCGCGACGCCTCTTGCCTGGGTCCGAGACGGCGCTGTCAGCCCTGATCCGAAAGTCGAAGTCGAGCAAGAGCGCAACAACGCTCTGATTCTCCGGCAAAACTATGGCTTCGGCCGGGTGCTTTTTGTCGGGATCGACAGCACCTGGCGCTGGCGTTTTAAGACCGGCGACACCTATCACCACAAGTTTTGGGGCCAGGTGATTCGCTGGGCCGCGACCGATAAACCGCTGATCACCGGCAATGAATATGTTCGATTCGGAACGCGCGAGCCGTTGTACCGCGCCGGCCAGGAAATCGAGTTGATCGTGCGCCTCAGCGACGGCGCTCGCACGCTTGGCCCGGACGCACTGGCGGGCGCTCGATTGTTCCGCCTCGTTGACGGCAAGGCCGACGAAAACGCCGGACTAGTTCCCCTGGCGCGGCGGCAGAACCGGCCCCGCGAACTCGAGGTCAAGCTTCGCGATCTGGCGCCCGGGCGCTATGCGGTCGAGTTGGCGATTCCCGATCTAGCCGATCAATTGCAGCCGCCGAATAGGCCCGGCGAAAAAGCAGCGAAGATGCGCGCCTTGTTCATCGTGTCGCCGCCGGAGAGCGCGGAAATGGTCGAACTCGGGGCCAATCGCCCGCTGCTGGAAGATCTGGCCCAACGAAGCGGCGGGCAAGTCTTCGAACCGCAAGACGCGGGCAGTCTCATCGAGCAGTTGAAAAAGGCGATTTCCGTTCGCCAGTTTCGCAACGAGACCAGATTGTGGCGTTCGGCCTGGACCTTAATTTTCTTTTTAGTTCTATTGACCACTGAATGGGTGGCTCGAAAGCTGTCGGGCCTGCCCTGATGGGAATCGGCGCGGTCATTGCGTGATGTACAAGATGGCGCCAGCCAGCGAAAGCAGAAAGATCACAGCCGCCGCGATCTTGCCGATGCTCCAGGGCCGATCGCCCACGACCTCGCCCGTCCGTGCGTTCACCAAAATGTGGAACACCTTGCCGTAGTAACGGTAGCTAGCGATCCAGGCGGGCAGCAAAATGTGTTTGAATGTCGGCCGTTCGTGCCGGGTCTGATAGGACTCCAGCACCTGATAGTCGCCGCCGATGTCGTACAAGCACATTTGTTTGACCAGCGGGTCAATCATCAACTTCGACATTCGGAAGCCTTGGTCGAGTTCAATGGCGTAGCGTTCGGTTTTGAAACTACTCAGGTACTGGGGTTTGAACGCGACGAGATTCTCGAGGTCCCATGGCTGCAATTGCGCGACTTTGTCGTACGGCAAGCTGTGCGAGGCGCCTACCAGCATGTCGTCGAAGAAATGATGCACCTCGCCGGCGACGTCCTGCCACTCGATATAGGTGCGGCCGTTCATTCGCCCGAGCAGATCCGCGCGGGGAAAAGATCTTCGCCTCCGCCATACATGCCGGCGGCTTTCTCTGTGCCGCGGCGACCGGAGTAGTGGGTGATCGTCATCGAGTCGTACGTCCAGAAGGGCAAGTAGACGCCTTGCAATTGCCCGAGGCTAGCCATTTTTCGCAGGCCGTCTGGAGCGAACCAGCGGTCATTGATCCACTGTTCAAACGCGTTCCGGGCTTTGCGGTAATCGATGTCAAAGGGCAGAATTGATTCTGGCGCAACCATTTCGCCGGCCGCACGCGGTTTGTTCTCGAGATGCGTTGCGCAAAACGGGCAGCGATCCGTCGCGACATTGTCTTCGAGGATCACCACCGCCCCGCAGCCGCCACACTCGGTTTCCTGCGAGTGGCCGTCAATCGTGCGACCTGCCGGCCGAGTGCTTAAAAAAGCCTCGAGATCGCGCTCCTGCACGCCCGATATGTCGTCGTAAATTCGCTCGGAATAGCCGCAGTACGGGCATTTCAGCTGCGCTGCCGCCCGGTTGAAAGTCGAGCCGGGCCCCGCACTGCTTGCACGGAAACTTGCGTT
This sequence comes from uncultured Gemmataceae bacterium, assembly GCA_963815035.1. Taxonomy (GTDB): domain Bacteria; phylum Planctomycetota; class Planctomycetia; order Gemmatales; family Gemmataceae; genus JBGQCZ01. The sequence continues at coordinate 34,098 of CAWFFC010000008.1, read as the reverse complement.
GTGCCGGCGCGGTCGCTCGGAGAACGGAAGATTCGGTCGCTGGCATGGGCAATCGTTGGGTTTGGTTTTGGCCAGTGGATCCACAGCCGGTTTGTTTTCCCGGCTGATCGAAACGTCATTTCGGCAACGCGGGCGGCACGGCGCTGAAGAACGCAATGAGTTCTTCGACCGACTCCGCGGCCGCCCAGTTCGGCATCCCGGCCTTCCACACCAGCGTCGATCGAGTCAATGAGCCGTCGCGAACCTTGCCGGCGACCGTGGCCAAGTCAAACGGACCGGTCTGCGAGTTGCTGATCGCGACATAATAGGTCGCCGCGTTGTTGGCAAGCGGCGGCGGCACCGCAGCGGAAGCGCCCGACATCGCGCCGACCATCTGAGTGGCCACGCCCATGCCGGCGCCGAGACCGGCGCCGATGCCGGCCATCCCGCCGGGGTTGTTGGCGGCGTCGCGAAGGGCCTCGGCCGCCTGATACTGCGTGAACCGATTCAGGTCGCCGACGATCCCCATTTGCGCTCGCTTGTCCATCGCCTGTTCGACTTCCGCCGGCAATGAAATGTTTTCAATGTAAAAGAACGTCAACGACAGGCCCATCTTGTCCAGGTCCGGCGCGATGCGTCCCAAGGCCACTTGGCTGATTCGGTCGTAGTTCCCGGCGAGGTCGAGAATCGGAATCTTGGCTTGGCCGATCACGTCCGAAAATCGCGACACGATCGTATTGCGCATTTGGTTCGAAATGTCATAAACCTCGAGGTCCGGCTCGGTAGCGACTAGTTGCCGCAGGAACGCCGCCGGGTCGGTGACGCGAAACGCGTAGGTGCCGTAGGCCCGGAGGCGGACTGGACCGAATTCGGGGTCACGGAGCATGATCGGGTTTTGCGTGCCCCATTTCTGGTCTGTCCATTGCCGAGTCGAAATGAAATAGACCTCGGCCTTGAACGGTGAATTGAAACTGTATTTCCATCCCAGAAACGTTGACAGCACTGGCAGGTTGCGCGTCTCCAGCGTGTACATGCCGGGACTGAAGACATCGGCGAGTTGCCCCTCGTTCACAAAAACGGCGGCCTGCCCCTCCCGGACGGTCAGCTTTGCGCCGTACTTGATCTCGTTGTTGTACCGCGGAAAACGGTAGGCGAGCGTCTCGTTTTGGTTCGGCTCGGTCCATTCAATGATGTCGATGAACTCGGCGCGAAGTTTTTCCAGCAGGCCCATGGGGCACCTCGGTGGGGATAGAGAGGGTCTACCTGAAGTGTGGAATAGGAAGCGCGAAAGGGCAAATCTGAATTCTCGGTCCGCGGCGGAGGGGAGTGACCGCGGACCCTCTCGATGCGTTCGGATCGCTAGAGAATTCGGAGCGTCCGATATAGTTCAAATGCGGCGTTCCAGGCATCGTTTTGGCGAGCGAATACCGGTTCGGTCATTCGAATGTCGGGGCCATCCGGCGAATCCGCCACCGCCGCCAACCATTTGCCGTAAACCTGCCTTACCCGAAGATACGCTGGGTCGGACACTGGCGCCGAGGCTTTGTAGCAATTCTCGCCAGCGGCTTCGAGAACCCCCTGGCGGTACTTGAACCACGCCGGGATCGAAATCTCCATCGCTTGCCTTTCTTACTCGGAACGCAATTCTCGCACCAGCAAATTGATCTTTTGCATGGCTTCGTTGGTCTTTTTTTCGTCCTTGGCCTTGGCCGCGGCGCGAATTCCTGGGATTGCCGGCCGAGTTCCTGGGAGCGCGCATCCAAACTGACTTTACGGCTCGGCGGAATCTCGGCGGCTCGCGGCAGGTATTGAGCGGTTTCCTCTAAGCTCAATGCCGCTTTTTCCACGTCGTTCCAATGATCGATATAGAAGGCCTCGTTGGCGGTGGACGCCAGCGCCGCGCTCGGATTATAACTTCGCGATAGGACATTGCGCCCGCGTCGGTCGGCAGTGGTTGAATTGGTCGAATGGGTTCGGGTGTGGCCAAACAGCCAGCGACACTAAACATGCAAAAGGCCACAAGAACGGCGCGACTCATTAGGCTCCTCCTTCAATCCGCCGCGCCAGGCAATTGGCGATCGCTATCGTCCTGTCGGTCCATACGCGCTGATGCCCGTTTTTGGTCCGACCTGGGGCGAATCATCCGGAAGCGGATATCGATCCCGGCCGCGGCGTTTCTGCTCCTCGATATCATAGTAAGGCCGATCGGGCCGTTCGCGAAATCGATTGGCCAGTGGACCGACGGTATTCTGGCATCCGGCCAACAGCACGAGTCCCAACAGCATCATGCGGTGCATGGAACACCCTGTGGTATGGGTTTGGGCACAAATCCTATTAATGTCCAGTATCGCCACCGGTAGCGGAAAAAACGCCATTTCGCCCGCAAAAACTCGGCCCGATCGGTCATCCGAGCCCTTCCGCATGACCCAATCGAATTAAGTCTACCAACCCCGACAATGGCTGAATCGATCGAATGAGAATTGAACCAATCCGAGCTGGCGGAATCATTGAAAAAACCGGAACTGCCGCCAAACTCGGCCAGCGTCGCCAAGCTCCCGTTACTTGAGCAAGTATCCACCATCGACCACCAGAGTCGTGCCGGTGATATAGCTCCCGGCGTCGCTCGCTAACAGCAAGGCCGGCCCCACGAGTTCCTTCGGGTCGCCCCAGCGATTCATCGCCGTCGTTCGAGCGAATTCCGCCTTTTCGTTGTCCGAAAGAAGGCTCATCGGAAGATCGGTAAGGAATGGACCGGGAGCAATGCAGTTTATGGTGATGCCAAATTCGCCGAGGTCGATGGCGGAGGCACGAGCAAATCCACGCAACGCTGACTTCGTGACGGAATAAACATTTCGCTTCTCTTTTGAAACGAAGCCCATGACGGAAGAAATGTGAATAATCCGACCCCATTTTCGCTGCTTCATCTGCGGCACGACCGCCCGCGTCAACGCCATGATCGAGTTCAGATTGATTTCCATCACGCGATCCCAGGTCTCGTCGGTAATCTGATCGATCGCCTGCGGCGCGTTGGTGCCGGCGTTGTTGACGAGAATGTCGATTCGCCCGAACTTCGCCAGGGCCGACTTGGCCAGGTTTTCCACCTCGTCGCGCTGACTCATATCAGCGACAAAATAGGCCCCTTTCCTGCCGGTTCCGGCCAAGATTTGGTCAAGCGCTTTGCGGAGTTCGTCTTCATGCCGGCTGGAAATGAGGATATCAGCGCCGGCCTCGGCGAATCCACGGGCCATCGCCAGTCCCAGTCCCTTGCTGCCGCCGGTCACGAACGCTACCTTGCCGCTGAGATCGAACAGGTTGGATTGGACCATGACGGTATTTCCTTGAGTTGTTAATGCCCCACATACTTCGCATAAAGCGTGCGGGCCTTGTCCGGATCGCTCGTGCCTTTGATGATCGCTCGGCCATCGGGGAATACGGTGAATTCGTAATCGTCTACCTGAAACTTCAGCATGAAGCGATTGAAAGAAACCTGGCCGAGCGCGCCAAGTTGCTTCGCCATGCTTTCGAAATCCAATTTGCTGGCGGCGCGATGCGAAACTTGGACCGCGTTGCGGCCGCAAAGGCTCGTAGTCTGCGAGCCGTGCTCGCCTTCGAGCCATTCGAATTTCTTTTGCTTGCAGCAAACGCAGTCGCCGCGCTCGCGAAGTTTTGCGATTGAAAACTTTTTGAAAACGTTTTCCCAAACGTCCAGGTAAATCAAGTCGCGGTTAATTGCCTCGGTGTGGCCGGTGAGGATCTTAATCGCCTCGGTCGCTTGGTAGCTGGCGACGATATTCACCGTCGGTCCGAGCACGCCGGCGGTCTCACAGGTGGCGCCTTCACCGGGCGCCGGTCCGGCGGGAATCACGCACCGCAGACAAGGCGTATCGCCGGGCAAGATCGTCATCGTCTGCCCGTGGCTGCCGATGCAGCCGCCATAGATCCAGGGCTTGCCGAGCTTCACCGCGGCGTCGTTAATGAGATACCGCACTTCGAAATTGTCGGTGCCGTCGAGGATCAGATCGGCGTCCTTGACCAGATCGAGGATATTCGTCCGATCGATATCCGCGACGACCGGCTCGATCGTCACTTGGGAATTGATCAGTCGCAACTTTCTAGCCGCGGCCTCGGCCTTCGGCAAATTCGAGGTCACGTCGGATTCATCGAACAGAATCTGCCGCTGCAGATTGTGCGTTTCAATGAAGTCGCGATCGATGACGCGTATGAAACCGGCGCCGGCTCTCACCAGGGCGTTGGCGAGCACGGTGCCGAGCGCGCCGCAGCCGCACAGCGTCACGCGGCTGCCGCGAAGCCGTTGTTGGCCTTCGACGCCGACGCCGGGGAAGCGCATTTGCCGCGAATATCGTTCTAACGATGGATCGGGTGTCATGTCGAATATCACCCGCCGGCCACGGCCGGAATAATGCTGAGTTCGTCGCCGTCCTTGACCGGCGTCGCCAGGCTATCGAGGTAGCGAATGTCCTCATCGTTCAAATAGACATTCAGGAATGGCTTCACTTCGCCCTTGTCGAAAATCTTCGCGGCGAGGCTGGGAAACTTTTGGCACAACTCGTCCAACGCCGCCTTCACCGAGGCGCCCCCGGTTTCCACTGTCGTCTTGCCCTGCGTGTGCTCCCGCAATGGCGTCGGAATCTGAATCTTGATCGACATATCCACTCCAAAATCGATTGCTCATGCCAACACGGGTTCGCCGACCAGCGGCTCGAATGCCTCAAGCGTCGGTTTGATCGTCACCGGCGCTTCCAATTCATCCGCCACCGCTTCCTGCGTCTTCAGGCCGTTGCCGGTGATGCACAACACGATTTCCTCGTCGCGCGGCGATGCGGCCCTGCTCGATCAGCTTTCGGGCCACGGCGACGGTCACGCCGCCGGCCGTCTCCGCGAAGATGCCCTCGGTGCGGCCCAAGCAGCTCCATCGCCTCGGCGATCTCGGCGTCGCTGACATCCTCGGCCCAGCCGCCGGTTTCGCGGATCACCTTGGCCGCGAAATAGCCGTCGGCCGGATCGCCGATGGCCAGGGATTTGGCGATGGTGTTCGGCTTGCGAACCGGCGTGCGCGTTCGCGGCCGTTCTTGACCGCGTCGGTGATCGGATTGCAGCCGGTCGGCTGGGCGCCGTAAATCTGGCAGGTCGGCGTCTGCGATCGAGCCCGATCTCGGTGCAGTTCGCTGAAACGCCTTGTGAATCTTGCCGATCAGGCTGCCGCCGGCCATCGGACAGACGACGTGCTGCGGCATCGCGCCAGCCGAGCTGCTCGGCGATCTCGAAGCCGAACGTCTTCGAGCCCTCGGCGTAGAACGGCCGTGAGGTTGATGTTGACGAAGCCCCAGCCGTACTTGAACGCGATCTGCGTGCAGAGCCGATTGACCTCGTCGTAGGTGCCCGTGATCGCCGATGACCTTCGGCGCCGTAGACGCTGGTGCCGAGGATCTTGGCGCGTTCCAGGTCGGCGGGAACGAGGATGTAGGCTCTCCAGCCCGGCGGCGGCGGCGTTGGCGGCGACGCTGTTGGCCAGGTTGCCCGTCGAGGCGCAGCCGACCGTCGTGAAGCCAAACTCGCGGGCCTTGCTCAGGGCCACGGCGACCACGCGATCCTTGAACGACAGCGTCGGGAAATTGACGGCGTCGTTCTTGATCCACAGCGTGCTCGACGCCCAGCTCGCCGCCAGGCGATCGGCCCGGACCAGCGGCGTGCCGCCGACCTGCGCGGCCGACGGTCGGCTCGCCGTCGAGCGGCAGCAATTCGCTGTAGCGCCACATATTCCGCGGACGCAATTCGATCTTCTCGCGGCTGAGCGCCTCGGCGATGGCCTCGTAGTCGTAATCGACTTCGAGGGGGCCGAAATCCTCGGTGCAGAAGTTCAGCGGTTGCGTTGGGATATTGCTTGCCGCAAACGCGGCACTTCAGGCCGCGAACGAATTCGAAGCTGACACGGACCATCCTCCAGAAGCCGGAACAAGGTCGTCAAGCCGGAGGTGTGTATCGTCCAGGGAAGCGTCTGCCGCGATAGCCGGAGACATGAGATAAGACAAGGCGTGCGGGGCACACGATCTTATCTCTCCCGGTCAGCCGGGTAGGAGGTAGCACCAGCATTCGCCCATGGCAGAGGGAGGCGAACCGGTTGCTGTGGCTTCGACAGGGCCTATCCCTCAGCCACTCTGGATAAGATACTCACCCACTTGAAATTGATGATAAGACAAGTTCGGGCAATGGGCAATGGCTTGCCGGCAAAATTGGCAACAGCACGCGTCCCGGAAACCGGGCATTCGGCGGGCCAGAACCGGACAAATCCGGACAATCGATCGCCTTTCCGAGACACCTGCTTTTTATTTAACTGCTTTATTTGCTCGAACTTACGGCCTGTTTTCGAGAACATCAAAAAGTTTGTCCGGTTTGTCCGCTTGTTGGTGGCTTGCGTGCGTGGGTGCGTGTTTGCTGCGGCACTCGAACTCGCGAAAGCACGCGGCGGCGCAGTGGCAATACTCACGATCAGAACGACAATCATCACGGGCGGCTTCCTCTAAGAACCGTCGACTCTCCTGACGCTGCAATATTGTGTACTTTTGAACAGTTTCAACCCGCGACGGGAAGTTTTTTCAGAACCGGTCGGCCGTCGCACGAAGGGTGAATCAATTGCCGGCGTACGGTCTGGGGATAATGTGAATCCAACCACGGAGACAAGCCATGCCGCCGACCCGTCAGCGCTCCGGCTCAGCCAACAAAGCGATCATCATTGTGCTTGCCGTAATTGGGGCGATTGGTCTGCTCTCGATTGCCGCGTGCGGCGGTTGCGTTTTTTGGGGCTACCGCGCCGTTACTCGCGACATCCCGCCCGCCCAGGCCGCCGCGAATGCCTTTCTCGATGACCTCAAGGCGAACCGCGTCGACGCCGCCTACGCCAGTACCAGCAGCAGCTTCAAGTCGGCCCAAAGCCTCGATCAATTCCGCGAATTCGTCAAGAAATTTGACGGCTTCCGCACCAACACATCAAGATCGTTTGACAGCAGCATGGTTAATCAGACGACAAGCGGCAAACGAGTTAGGTTGAAAATGACGCTGACCTCGCCCAACAACGCCATGACCTGCTCGCTTACCACGCTCGAGGAAAACGGCCAATGCAAAATCGAGTCCGTGACCGTGCCCTGAATGAAACAGGCTCCCCGATCGCCATGTCGTAATCCAACATCATGCAGCCAAAGCTGTCGCTGCCATTTGAGTATTCACCCGTGCGGACCAGCCAATAGGTGCCTCCAACTACAACGTTGTAGCAGGGGCCTCCGACCCCGGCTCCAGCGCTGTAGCCGGGGTCGGCCGCGTTGTAGCCGGGGTCTGTGACCCCGGTCTGCCGCTCTCCGAGGCGGTCATCGAGCCGCTGGCGGAGTACAGGAAGGTGCCGTTGACGCCGGAGGTGCTGATGCCGGAGCGATCGTTGACCCAGGTGCCGGTGGCCGAGCGGACCAGCGTCTCGGTGACGGCGTAGCTGGCCGAATCCTCGGCGTGTTCGTCGTGGACGGCGCTGGAGAAGCTATAACTCCCGTCCGAGTATTGCCCCGCCTCGTAGTCGTATTGGCTGAAGCAGCCCTCGGCGGTGGTCGTCGCCAGCGAACTCAAGGTGTAGCTGAACGAGGCGTCGTCGTTGGTCCGCAGCCCGCCGCTGTCGCCGCCGCTGGTCTCGCTGCCGGTGGCGAATTGCACGCGTCAAAAATAACCGGTTTTAACCGGTTGATTGCCGTTTGCTGGGAGAAGAAAATGGTCGCAAGTTATGCTTCTGCAAAATATTGCGTCGAAAGCATGCTTTTTGGCGACCTTGGCGACCAGTTGTTTCTTTCTTTGAATGTGCAGATGAATTCAAGAGTTGGTCAAACCGTCACCAAGTCCAAATGCGACGCAAGCGCCAATTTTGCTGCAACATCGCTTGATTACGCGCTTGGGCAAACCGTCACCAACTTTCGGTGAGAACCAAATGCGACGGGAGCATCAATCTTACGGCAGAGTCATCCATTTAGCATGTGCGTATCCATAAACTGTAAGCACTTGCCCGAATTCCCTCAAGCTGTTGAAATCTCAAATCGTGCCAAGTGCCACTCATCATTCAATTCGCACCGCGAAAACGCGGCGCACTTCCGCATACCAGTCAAGTACCCCTGTTCATCACCGTCCATTGCCGCAATGACTGCTGCAAAGAACTCAACTTCATTTAGTTGACACATGTAAACATCTGGTTGATCGAACCAAGCCCTGCGACGGACCTCAGCTTCGTCAATTTGTCTCAATACAAACGGGCCCAGGGGCCCCGGCCACTCACTTGCCCAAGGATGCTTACTCGCTTTCCGCACCAGCCGTTTGGCTTCCTTTAAGTCGAATACACTCGGATCGCGAACAGCACCAAAGAAAAGCAGCAACGGTAGCTTCATACCTCCGGCAAAATCCTGCATTTCACATTCGAGGCCTTGGGTCCAGTATTTTCGCCTTCGACTCGGTCGCGTAAAAACCAACACGCGACGCCAGCCAATGCGTGCGAACCCGAGTCAGATGGAGGCAGCTTGACAGATTTATCGAAATACCGCTGGGCGCGTTTTCCGTCTCGCAGGCAAAGGTAGGCAAGTCCCAAGTTGTTCAGCGTACCTTTGGACGGCCTCTGCCTGTGCTCAGACAAAAACAACTTTATGGCGGCTTTGTAGTCGCCCGACTCGAAGACGTCCCAGCTTGATTTCATATGCATTCAAAAGTTTGGGAACCCAGGATCGACAATATCTCCGTTCGGCCCGTAAACAAGCAGCCGAATATTTTTCAGCCACCACCAGTTAGCACGTTGCCATTGAAACTGTCGAAGACCAGAATTTGTTGAAGGCTTTAGTTCCGCGTGGTCAAATCCCGGGTAGCGGCCGTCCAAGTATGATACGTCCACGCCGGTTTGACCCTTCTTCACACGAAGTATGAATCTTGTCCCTGGAAACGTCCGCCGTAGCCAGGAACGATGCTTTGTCTGGTGAACCTTGTCCCCAAACTCCTTCGATCCGAAGCACCCTTGGACATTATGCGACCATACGCTCCATCCCCACTCCGCTTGGCCGACGAAGTATGTATGGTACTCGGCCACGCCGAGGTTGTAAACCGTCGCCACCTCGCCGGTGTCTTTCAGACTGTGCAAGGCCACCCAGCGGCCGTCGTGGCTGCGGAGCATGTCGCCGGGCAGCAGTTCCTTCGCCGTCAGCCAGCCGGTGCCACGCACCCAGAACGGGTGCTCCGGAGTCACGCGAATCTTCCGGCCCTCGACCACCATTTCCAAAATCGGCGACACCTTGGTCGTCAGGCTCTCGACCTCGCGTTCCTCGACCGCGCCTTCGACATCGTGCTCGGGCGCCGAGAGCAGCTTGTCGCCGACCTGGAATTCCTCGATGGGTTTGGAGCCGTCTTTGGTGCGCAGGTGCGTGCCCGCCGGGAAACACGGGATGATGCCATGCGCAAGTGCGACAAGGCGCCGAGCAGGTCGAGCATCGCGCCTTTCTTGTCGCCGGCGTTCCATCGTTCGATGAATTTTTCCAGGTAGTAAACGCCCAGGCCGAGGTTCGCCAGCCGCGAGACCAGAGCCAACGGTCCGCCGCCGCAGGGATTGGGGCTCCCAACAGGCCCAGCAAAGAAACGAGTGCACCCTCCGCGTCGCCCATCTGCGCCTGGGTCATCGCGTTGATCAGCGACATGGACCCATTGACCAACGCCCCAAGTGGTGTGAACATTAACGGCGTCGCGGCAAAGTTGATCATTTGATTGATCTGGACGCCGGCCTGGACCATCGCCTGGCCCATGTTGCTGTTGCCGTCGGGGCCATAGAACTGGCCAGAGCCCATCAACAGTGGACCGCGGCCCAGACGGCTCTCAAGTTGCGCGACTGCGTCGGGGCCGTTGTATGGCTTGATCGGGATTCCCTGGAAACCGTTGGCCAGATCGTGGTGCACATCGGGATTCTTGGGCGGCAACAGTTGGCCCGTGGGATGGAAGATGTCGTGGACAACTTTCTTGAACTTTGACCAAGAGTAATGCCGTGTGAACCAATTGCCGGACGAGGAACCGCTACTGTTTGCCGGGGGTGAACTTGGTTCGGAGCCGGGTACTGGTGCTGCGACGGTATCGGCGTTTGCAGTGTGTAAAGACGGCGAGTTCGGCGACGTGCCCCCATTGCCCGGCCCTCCACCGCTCGCCGCGGGCGGCTTTGTCGGCATACCGCCGGCTCCAGGCGGTTTGCCGCCCGTCAGCCCGACGATCCACTTTCGCATTCTCTTAAAGAATTCCGGATCAAACGAATCGTGTGCGAAGTACGGGTCATAGAACCCGTTGTCCTCCGCCTGGATGTCAAATCCGCGATCCATAAAGGGACTTGGGTCATTTTGGATTGCAAATCCCGGATCGAGGTCGTAGGGGCTGCTCGGCTCCCAAGACGAGTCTGCTCCCGCGGCGACCGCAGCCGCTCCGCCGCCGACTGCTCCAACGCCAGATGCCGCGCCACTTGTCGAACCATTGTTTCCGCTGGACGGGCCTTCCCGCGTCCCGCCCGCACCGCCTCCGCTGTCACCGGTGTCAGCACCACCGCCCCCATCCGGCGATCTCGTGCCGCCCCCACCGCCATTCCCGCCTTGTTGATCATTGGGCGAAGCACCGTCACCGCCACCACTCGCATCGCCTGCGCCGCCGCCCTGTGACTTCGTGCCGCCTCCGCCTCCACTATCCCCGCCCCCGCCGTCGCCCGGCGCGGCGCCTTGGCCGCCGCTGCTGGTCATGCCGCCGCTGGGTTGCGATCCCTGCCCATCCGGAATGAAAATGTCGCCGCTGGAGGTGCTGCGATTGCCTGAAGTCGTGTAGCTCAGTGGGATGACGCTATGGACATGAATGCTGCCGCCGGCCCGTAGCGTGACGTCCAAGTCGCGCGTGATCGTCTCGACGCCGGTCTGCGTGTAGTCGCCGTTCGCGACCTGGTGATACGAGTAGCTATACTCGTCCTTGTCGTCGCGCGTGTAGTCGCTGTAAACCGCGTTGTCGCCCGATTCCGTCCGCTCGTCGGTCTCGCTGGTCTGGTAATCCAGCACCATGCAACCGAAGCTATAGCTGCCGTTGCCATAGGTGCCGGTGCGGTAAAGCGAATAGGTCCCCTGATCGGACGACGTCTGCGTGCTGGTGCTGTTGTACGTGCCGTCGCTCTGCGTCTCGTCGTACTCGGATGAATCGCTCCATTGCTCATTGCCCGTCTCGGCGTACGAACTCAAATTCCAAGTTCCATTGGAATAAGTTCCCTCCTCGTGCACCGTCCACGAGCCCGCATTGCTCCCCGAGCCGCTGAAACTGCCGGCGATGTCGAATCCCGAGTTGTTCGAGGCGTCGTCCGAACCCGACTCGCTGTAACTCGATTCCCATTCCCCCTGGTCGTCGTACACCATGCTGCCGATGTTCCAGGTGCCGTTCGAATAAGTCCCCTCCTCATGCAGGCTGGAGCTTTCCGACGAACTGCCGCTTTCCGAACCGCTCTTGGAGCCGCCGGCGTCATAACCAAAAGTGCCGTTGACGCCGGAGGTGCTGATCCCGGAACGCTAGGACCACATCGAATCACCCGATGTGAAGGATGAAACAACGCCCTTTTTTCCACGAATCTATTTGCCATCCTCCTCAGATCTAAGGCGCAATGGGTCAATCGAGTGCACACCTTTTTGCTCCGGAAAGATTTCGGGAACGTAGTCGAACAACTGTCCGGCCGCAACCAAATGCGGAACGGCATCCAGAAAGAAACGCCTGAGAAATCTCCCAAAACTCTCAGACGCTGGCTCCTCTTTGGAACTCAGCCAGCTACAGAATTGTCGAATCTCTTCAGCAGCCTCGGTCATATGAAACACAAACTTGTTTTGTAGCTCCGAATAATTGTCGAGCGACTCGCTTTCCCACGCGTCACGAAAAACATTTTCCACGGCGCGATCAAGCCAAACAGGGTCGGTTGCCATTTCAGTCACCTCCCAAAAGCTCTTTCAAGCGCCGTCGATATTCAGCGACTTTTTGGCGCCATTCGTCAGCCGTTTTACCACCCACCTTCTCAGCAAGTTCTTCCAACTTATCAATGTGCTTCGACACTTCCCTTCGCCAATAGTCGACCGTTTGCGGCCTTTTTCCAATTAGCTCAGGAATGTGTTTATCAAGATGGTATCTAATCGCTTCTTCCTCCCCCTCGAGTCGCTTTAGAGCCTGCTTTCGGCTCAACGCCATCGCCTTGGCGTCAACAGCAGGATTGCGCTCCGCCCTGTGTGCATCAGTGATCCGTTTGGCTTCTTCTGCAAAATCAGCGGGCCCGTGAACATTTGGCTTGTTGCCCGAGTTCCTGACTATTCCCCTTGTTTTCTCTGCTGCCGATAGCCGTTTGGCGGCTTCCTCCTGCGCGAGTTTCTTTGCTGCCGCGTCTTGGAGATCCTTGGCCAGTTCCTTCTCGGTCAAGCCCAGCGCGGTTTTTTCGCCTTCGCGTAACCCGAATTTTACTTCGCCGAGAACAACCTTACCACCCTTTGTAATGTACTTGCCAACGAACGGAATTGCGATCGTGCCCGCGGCGGTTGTCACGTGAATCACGCCGGCGATTGTGTCACCGCGGCCGAAAGCAATCCGAGCCGCGATCGAATCACTGATGGGAGTTGGATCGATGTACGACAGACGGTCGAAAAGGATATATGCAAACTCCTCAAGTGCATCTGCAAATCGATCGAGGTGTTTCTTCCCGTCGGTGTCCTCCTTCGCCTGCTGTAGCCGTTTTTCGAGTTCGGCGACCAATTCCGCATTTGTTTTTCCTTCAATCGGGGTGTGTGGTCCAGAATCAGGCTTCGGTCGTTGGAAATCAATGTCGGGGAGCGGAAGACCGGCGAACGCTGGGTTCCGGCCGGGATAGTCGACCGATGGATCGTGCGGCTTTCCAGCCAATCGCCGCGCCGCGTCTCGAATCCAGGCGCGTGGATGCTGAGGTGCCTTGTGCGTCGCCAAGTACAATCTGATTTCTTCGAGCGTCAACAAGTTGTCGCCGCTTCGGTCCATCAACTTGAACAGATCGATGCTGGCGTTGCCGAAAAGCATTCGCCATTCGTAAAGGCGAATCTGGCCGGGCGTCTCGCGTTTCTTGCTTGACGCAGCGTCGATTAGCCACTGACCCGGGCGTGGCGCTCGACCGCCACGCCCATTGCCGGCCAATGATCCATCTTTGGTTCCTCCACCGTTGTTGCCACCACCGCTGGAACTGTTCGCCTGCCACCGCCGCCATTTTCCGACCTCGTCCCACCACCGCCCCCTCCCCCATCCGGCGACATGCTTCCACCGCCACCACTTGCATCACCCGCACCGCCGCCCTGCGACTTCGTGCCGCCACCGCCGCCACTATCCCCGCTGCCGCCGTCGCCGGGCGCGGCGCTTTGGCCGCCACTGCTGGTCATGCCGCCGCTGGGTTGCGATCCCTGCCCATCCGGAATGAAAATGTCGCCGCTGGAGGTGCTGCGATTGCCTGAAGTCGTGTAGCTCAGTGGGATGACGCTATGGACATGAATGCTGCCGCCGGCCCGTAGCGTGACGTCCAAGTCGCACGTGATCGTCTCGACGCCGGTCTGCGTGTAGTCGCCGTTCGCGACCTGGTGATACGAATAGCGGTACTCGTCCTTGTCGTCGCGCGTGTAGTCGCTGTAAACCGCGTTGTCGCCCGATTCGGTCCGCTCGTCGGTCTCGCTGGTCTGGTAGTCCAGCACCATGCAGCCGAAGCTGTAGCTGCCGTTGCCATAGGTGCCGGTGCGGTAGAGCGAATAGGTCCCCTGGTCGGACGAGGTCTGCGTGCTGGTGCTGTCGTAGGTGCCGTCGGTCTGCGTCTCGTCATATTCGGACGAGTCGCTCCACTGCTCGCTGCCCGTCTCGGCGTAGCTGCCCAAATTCCAAGTTCCGTTGGAATATGTCCCTTCCTAGTGCAGGCTCATGGAACCCGCGTCGCTGCCCGAACCGCTGAAGTTCCCCGCGATGCTGAAGCCGGTGGTGTTCGAGGTCGAGCAAGGCGTCCGGGGTCAGAGACCCCGGCTACAGCGTTGTAGCCGGGGTCGGCCGCGCTGTAGCCGGGGTCTCTGACCCCGGCTACAGCGCTGGTCGGCCGCGCTGTACGCCGGGGTCTGTGACCCGGTCTGCCGCTCTCCGAGGCGGTCATCGAGCCGCTGCCGGAGTAGAGGAAGGTGCCATTGACGCCGGAAGTGCTGATCCCGGAGCGATCGTTGACCCAGGTGCCGGTGGCCGAGCGGACCAGCGTCTCGGTGACGGCGTAGCTGGCCGAATCCTCGGCGTGCACGGCGCTGGAGAAGCTATAACTCCCGTCCGAGTATTGCCCCGCCTGCCAAGATGTTTTTTAACGTACTGAATTCATAATAAAGGCGTTTTGTCTTGTGAGGCCTGAGCGTTGGCCTGCGCAAGTTTCGCGCGCAAGTCTAGCAATCCACTCATGTACCCTTCATAAAGTTCCGGAAAACCGAGCGCCTCCGGTCCACTCAACCTCATCTGTTCGATGTGTTTATCTGCGCGGAGCCAAACTCAGCCAACATTTCGCTGGAGAATCTTCCAGCCGCATCAACAAAAAAGAGTCCAGACTCAACAGCGGACGCCAACTCAGCTTGAACTCTTGACGCCGCTTCATTCGGCGGCAAATGAGGAGTGACGCCATTTGCCATACTGCGGAATCCCCCGCTCGACACATTCCAATCACCATCTTCGAACGCAATAATTCCTGCCATAACACGTTCCCAGCTATTTCAGAACCCCGACGGCGGGCGCAAGCAGGAGCAGGTGGAGCAAGCGATGCATGGCGGCCCTCACTGATCAATGGCGTTGGTGAGATCGCCATCGGCCCGCGTGCCGACTGCCCAGTAAGCCAGCCGGTCGGGCGGCGGCGGCTGGCCCTTGACGCCCCCGAGGTTTCGCAGGAAGCGGACCGAGCCGTCGCCAAAGAGATCGTTGGCGCCGCCGGTGTGGAAGCTCGAGGAGTCATCGGTGCCGCCATCATCGGATTGGTCGTTGGTGGCGTTGATCAGGTTGGCGTGGATCAGGCTGAACAGGTCCGGGTCGTAGTCCATATTCGGATTGATGGGATAAACCGGGTTCTTCGTGCCCAGCCGCATGCGGGCGCCGGGAATCGCGCCGGGCCAGATGCCCTGGGTGATGCCGCAGGCACGCTCGGCGACCAGGCCGGTGTGGCTGGCGCCGTCCTGAAGATCGGTCAGCCGCACACGGCTATTGCGATAAAAGCAGCCATGGAAGCGTCCGTTGGCGTCGCCGACAGTGACTTCGGTCTCATCGCCGCCGACGAAGGCCGCATAGCTGCACGGGGCGGCCATGATCCCGCTCAGCGCAATTCCGCCAGGGCCAAACACCTGGAACAATTCGTTTTGGCTATCGGACGGACAGACATAAACGGAAATCATTTGCTGCAACAATGGCGACGCGGAAACCGGGTGAGTCTGATCGGTTTGCAACCGAAACAGATTGTCTTGTTCGATGAACGGCAGGATGAAAAACCCCCAGCCCCAACCCGGGCTGACGTCGCCGCCCGGACCCGCGACCGCCACGAAACCGGGCGGCAGCCGATTGAACGTATCGTTGTGGTTGTGCAATGCCAGGCCGATCTGCTTGAGATTGTTGCTGCATTTCATGCGCACCGGCCGCCTCACGGACTTTTTGCACGGCGGGGAGCAGCAGCCCGATCAAAATGGCGATGATCGCGATTACCACCAGCAATTCAATGAGTGTGAAGGCTTTCCGTCGGAAATGCATCGTGTTCTTTCAGCTCGGTAGGTTGCAGGGTGTCTTCACTTATTATGAAGCCAAATTGCAAAGACCGTGCCGGGACCAGAAGCGACAAATGCTCGGCAAATTGCGACCAACGAGAAGGAGATTTCAGGCAGGTTGGTCAATTGGTGACCAGGGCTGCACACTTTATGCGCGGGGAGGAAACGCCGGCGGGATAAACCCGCCGGCTCGTTTTGCAATTTGTCACGCTTTCGCCTCGGAATATTTCGCCGGGCTTTCCTTCGCCTTCTTGGCGCAGTCGTCGCAGCAGACGACGATTTCCTTGCCGGCGACCTTCACCGTGATGCCGCCATCCTTGATTTCCCAATCGCACACCGGACACTTCTTCGTCTTCATGGTTCGTCCCTTTGGAAGCGGGTTTCCGAGCCGCCGCGGACGTCGCGGACGATGCTCATGAAAACACGATAAGTGCGCGAGAAAATCAGACTTCCAGATTCTTGCTCATTTGGCGAATGGCGCTGCGAGTCGCGTTGTCGCGGACCTCGGAGGGCGCGCGGCCGAACTCCCGGCGAAAGGCGTCGGTGAAATGGCTATGGCTGGAGAAGCCGAGTTCGAAGGCGAGCCGCGTCAGATCGCCGGCGCCGCCGGCGAGGCGCTCCAGCGAAGCGCGTAGTCGCAAGCGGGTCAGATAGCGATGGACCGGCACGCCGGTCTGCTGTTGAAAAATGCGAGCAAGATGGAATGGCGACGCATGCGCGGCCCGGGCGACATCGTCGAGCATGATCCGTTCGCCAAGGCGACTTGCCAGAAAGGTCTTCGCCGCCTCAACGCGATCGGCATGGTCGCTATCGGTGTCCTGGCGACGCTTGCGGCGTGGCGGCCCAAGTCGAGTGAACGCCGCTTCGAGCACGTCGGCGATCAATTGCAACGCCGTCATGTCGGCCCAGATCGGTTCGAGCGGTTCCGCCTCGGCGTTTTCCAGTCGCTGCACCAGTTCGCGATGCCGCCAGAAAACCGCCGTTTCGCACGGGCCGGTGACAAATGGAAACGGCCGTTCCGGATGCTCGTCAATGGTAGGGTCGAGTTCGCGAACGATCTCGTTGAGAATTCGTGGCGAAAGTTCGAACACGGTGCCGCGGTCGCCGCAATCGCCGGGATGGCTGACGCGATAAGTCGAGCCTTTCGAGAAAAATGCCGCCTGATTGACATCGGCGGTGACGCCGCGGCGGCCGAAATGTTTGCAAAACGCGCCGTGCCGCATGAGCACGATGTTGTTGGTATCGGAATGCTCCTCCGCCGCCGGCCCGCTGCGCTCGGCAAGGCAGCGGTAGCCGCGCACATGAATAAGTGGGCTGCGATACAGCGAGCGAAAGTTGACCAGTGTTTCAGCACGTCGCGGCATGTGGACTAAAGTACATGATCAAATCGCTTGCAACAAGGTCGAAACCGGCGCTGGATCGCTAAAAAGTTTGACTGGACTACAATATTTGCGACGTGCGAACGAATAACCTTGGAGTTGCTAATTTTCAGCGGCGAAGCTTGGCGCACCTGTTCTGGGAGAATCGGCGATGGATGCATTCCTGGCAAAGTTCAATGGCGGCGAATTGATCGGACTAGTGGCGGTTGGCGGCGCGATGCTCTGCGGCATGTTGAGCATCCTCATGGGGATTTGGCACGCCAACAAGAAAGCGGAGATCGCCGCCTCGCTGAAGCGAGACATGCTCAATCGCGGGATGTCGGCGGAGGAGATTCACACCGTGCTTAACGCCGGCACTGTTTTCGCGCGAGTCGGCTGCGGCAACAAGATCCGCCGGGAAAGTGCCGGCGATCATCGCCGCGAGCCGAGCCCGGAGTCATATCGCGCCGCCCGGTGATGATTGCGGACCATGCCCCATGTTTGCTCCCGCGGCGATATAATGAAGCCCGGGAGGAGCGAGCATGCCCGTTCATGACTGGTCCAAAGTTGATGCAAATGTGTTCCACGATTTTCATCAAACCTGGTCCATCAATATCCGGAACGCATTGAACGCGGGGCTATTGCCACCCGGCTATTCCGCGCTGGTCGAGCAGCGCACCGCCGGGCTGATCCCAGATGTGCTCGCGTTGCAGCGCCGATCTCCCGGAAGGCGGTTAGCCGAGCCGTCCGGTGGCGTGCTTATTGCCACTCCTCCGAAAACGCGCCACTCGTTTCAAACCAACGAACAAACTCTCGCGAACCGGGCCAATCGAATCGTCATTCGCCATCGGCTCGGCGAGGTCGTTTGCATGATTGAGATTGTCTCGCCGGGAAATAAGGCCAGTCGCGCGGAGCTGCGTTCGTTCGTTCAAAAGACTCATGAATTCTTGCGCCGGGAGTCAACGTGTTGATCGTTGACCTGTTCCCGCCCACGCCTCGTGATCCGCATGGCATTCATAAAGCGATTTGGGATGAGTTTGAATCAAAGCCGTTTCGATTGCCGAGCCGGAAGAGGCTCGTCCTCGCCGCCTATGTCGCCGGCGACCTGAGCGTCGGCCGGTCAACCCAGGCTTATGTCGAACCCATCGGAGTCGGCGACAAACTTCCGGATATGCCGGCGTACCTGAATCCGGACTCGTATGTCCCGGTGCCGCTCGAATCGACCTAACAGGCAACCTGGGCCACGTGCCCGACGGACATGCGCTACCTGGTCGAGCATGGCAAATTGCCGGATGAGTGATCGCGTCGCCTGTCAACTCAGCAGCATCGAGCTATCGCCGCGCTTTTTCTTGCCCCGCATTTTCGGGCCCTTGAGCGCGACGACTTTCGTCGCGCAGGGACAGCGTGTAGGCGGCACATTTTGGGCAGGGCCGCGATTCCAATGACTGGCGTTCATATATCGACATGGACCGCCGGGCGGGCCACGAGTGGCCGCACGCCTTACAAAAGACCAGAATCGATTTCATACCCCGCACCTTCGGAGACGCCGGCCATGGGCCAACGCACCTACCGCTTCACTTTTGGGCCTTGGAATATCAGCCAGGGCGCCGACCCGTTCGGCCCCGTGGTTCGGCCCAACATCGAATTCGCCCTGAAACTGCGCGAATACAAGAAACTCGGCTTTGACGGCGTGCAGTTTCACGATGACGACGTGGTTCCCGCCGACTGGGACGTCGAGCAGACCCGCAAAGGCGTCGCGGAAGTCAAAAAGATGCTCGACGGCGAAGGTCTGTTCTGCGAGTTCGTCGCGCCGCGCCTCTGGGAACACCCGCAGCACCATCGACGGCGGCTACACCTCCAACTCCGAGGCCGACCGCCAATACGCCATCGACCGCTCCAAGCGCACCGTCGACATCGCCAACATGCTCGGCACGCGCGACATCGTCCTCTGGCTGGCCCGCGAAGGAACCTACATCCGCGAGGCCAAATGCCCGATCACCGCTTCGCAACGCATTCTCGATGCGGTCAACGCCCTGCTCGACTTACGACAAAAACATCCGCATCCTCGGCGAGATGAAGCCCAACGAGCCGATGGATCAGGCTTACCTGCCGACGCCCGGCCACTTCCTGGCCCTCTGCTACAAGACCATCGACCCCAACCGCAGCGGCGTGCTGATCGAATCGGCCCATTCGATCCTCGCCGGGCTCGACCCGTCCGACGACATGGCCTACGCGCTGTGGCACAAGAAACTCTGGAGCGTTCATCTGAACGACCAGAACGGCCTGAAGTACGACCAGGACAAGGCGTTCGGCTCGGTCGATCTTCGCCGGGCGTTCAATACCGTCTGGGTGCTGGAACGCGCCGACTATGACGGCTGCATCGGTCTGGACGTGAAAGCCATGCGGACAACCAAGGAGGAGCATCAGACCAAGCATCTCGCCAACAGCAAGGCGGTATTC
Source organism: uncultured Gemmataceae bacterium (assembly GCA_963815035.1). Classification (GTDB taxonomy): domain Bacteria; phylum Planctomycetota; class Planctomycetia; order Gemmatales; family Gemmataceae; genus JBGQCZ01. Next base: position 14,459 of record CAWFFC010000008.1, on the reverse strand, counting down.
CTGAGGCTCGTCGAGGTGGCACGGAGCCTGGACGCGGCGAAGGTCGAAAGCTTGCGCGGAAAGAGATTATGAAGCGCTCGAAATGTACGTGCTCGAAAAGCTGATGGGGAGATAAATAGGGCAAACCACGAAACACACGAACCACACGAAAAAGAGATTTTTTCGTGTGGTTCGTGTGTCTCGTGGTTTCAAAAGTGTTGCTGCGGCAATTTGGCGAAGCCGTGGAAACCGCGACAGATGGTGATGTCCCAGAAGGCGACGGGGATTCCATCCTCGGAGTACCAAATGCGTTTGGTCGGCTCGATTTGATCAAACGCATCGCGGATCTCGTTCGGCAGAATGCCCACGTCCACGAAGATGAAGGTTTTTCCTTCGAATGCTTCGCGGTCGCGAATCGGATTGGGCCGCCAAAGGTCGAACTGGCTTTGGCGATCCCACAGGGCAGAACCGAGCGAATAGACCATCGGGTGTCTGTCGCAATAAAAGGCGAGTTCGCTGGCGGTGGTCCAGCGCGACGCGGCGAGGATCGGCTGCTCGTTATTCATTTGCACACGAATCTGATCGACCTGGGTCGCCAGATAATGCCAGCCGCGCATGCGGCAGGTCGGATCGAGCCGGCGAATCGGCACATCGTTCGGGAATTTCGGCGGCCCGGCGATCTTCGCCATCAGCGGCCGAGCGAAGTGCGTGTCGTGCATGAACACCGCGGCGAGCAGACCGACTACCCCCGCCGTCGCGGCACTGGCCAGCCACCAGGGCCGCCGTGATTCGCGCAATTCGCGCGAGCGCTCGACGAACCAGACCGAGCCAAGCACCAGACCGGAGAGGTACGCGGTCACCGGCCAGTTCAACATAACGTCGGTTTTCAGGCTGAAGGCGCCGAAGAATAAAAACTGCGGCACGGACAAGAACCACAAATATCGGCGATGCGGATCGGTTTCATTCGTCGGGCGATGCCGATACACGGCCAGCGCCAGACAACAAACCAGAAGCCGAACAGCACGCCGATTTGGCCGCCGACATACTTGAGCGGGCCGGCCCAGATGATCGGCGGCTTCTCGCTTGCCATGCCCGCCTGTCCGCCGACATGCCGCAGCGTCACCCAGCCGTTGTGCCAGTTCCACCAGAGAATCGGCAGGCAGCAAACGCCGGCAATGCCGCAGGCGACCCAGAAACCGGGCTTTCGCAGGATCGGCCGATGTTCTTTTGACCAAAGTAAGAACAACGCCGCCGAGGGAATCCAGAGCACCATCGTGTACTTGGCGAGAATCCCCAGGCCGATCGCGACGCCCAACGCCAGCCAGGCCCAACCAGGACCGTGGCACAGGATTCCAATCCTGTGAAATGCGGAAAACACAGGATTGGAATCCTGTGCCACAGTTTTTGAATCCTGTGCCACAAAAAAAGCCCGATGGCCAAAGACCAGCACCCAGGCCCAGCAGCAGGTGTAGGGGGCGTCGATGGTCATGATCGAGTGGCTGACCGTCAGCGCCGGCAGCGACAGCGCCCGGCGACGACCGCCGCCCCGAGGCGTTCCGCCCCGAAGCACTGAACCGTCAACACGTAAAGCGCGATAAGCATCAGGCTGCCGCAAATGACGGCGGGCAAGCGCACGGCGAGCCCTTCATTGCCCGAAAGTGCGATTGAGAATGGACCAGCCAATTCGCAGCCGGCTCGAATCAGGTAGGCGACCAGCGGACCTTTGCTGTAATAACTGGCGTCGAGATTCTGCGACCATTGCCAGTAGTGGGCTTCATCGGGCGCGAGGTCGAGCGGACAGTTTCGCGCGAGGAATGCAAGGTGCAAGCCGGCGGAGGCAAGAATCAGAAGCGCCGCGATCGCTCGCCAAAACCAACGCGATTGCATCATGCCCGCATCCATGCGAAGTCGTGTGTTTCGAACTTGTTGAATTATCCCGACTCGGCGAACCGGGTCAACGGCAAACGAAAAGGCCCAGCCGGGATTCGGCTGGGCCTTCGCTATGTGAAAGACCGGTCACTTGGCGGTCAGATCATCGACCAATTTGGCAATCACTTCGTGCGTCAGCACGAACGTCGAGGGTTCGCGTTTGGCGGCCGGATCGATCGGCGCCTGGTAGCGTCGCAAGGTGGCTTTGCGGCCGCCTTCGAGCTTCAGTTCGAAGTGCGCTCGCTTGTCGTTGCGAACAGTTGGCGAGTTGCTTCGCAAGATCGCCTCGTTCTTAAGCGCGTCGACCTCAATCACCTGCAGCGGCTCCATGAGGCCGGTGACCTGTTTAGCCAGCGCATTCGCCCATTCCTGCACGCCCGGTTCGGCTCCGGCACCGCGGATGCAAGCGACTGCTGCGAGTTGGCAACTCAGGGCGTCGGCTTTTTCGATGTCCACAGACACCGTCCAGCCCGAGGCCGCGTCGGAATGCGTCAGCGTGAAGCGGCCGGAGCTGGTCGGCCTCGCCTCACCGAGTTTTGATAGGAGCGTTTCGGCGAGAGTCATCGCTTTCTCCAATCGGTTTATGACTGTGCTCGTTTCCATCGAACGTCAAGAGGATCGGCTTGCCTTCCACGATCGTTTCCAAATGTACCGGGCGACTCCAGACGTACTGAAGGTTCGCTAATACATCCTTCGCGTAATTCAGCTTCAGGTCAATGCCATTATGCTGATGGCACAATAATAACTCACCGCGGTTGCGGAAGTTGCCGTCCTTCACGTAAATCCCCGGTTTTCCAAAATTCGTCAGACTGAACAGCAACCGCTGCTTGATCTGGTCGAATTCCCGCGACTCGATCACATACTGCCCGGTTTGTTCCACGAACGCAAACGAAAACATTTTCGTGCGTTCGCAGAATTCCGGCGTCAAATAAGTGTCGATCAAGGTGATGTCGTTGTGGACCCGGCGGACCTCGAAGATTTTCTTGCGCCCCAGGCCAAGATTCAAGTTCCAGTTGCGCTTCTTTTCCATGTCGTCGCAATTGTCGTATTCCGCTCCGAATTTGCCGGTGTTCCAACGATGTTCGATGTCGCGCAGCAGCTCCAATCCCCAGTTTGTAAGGATTGATTCGCGGTCCGTGCATCGCCACGGTGCCGGAATGATGGTCGGCATAATCGATCACCTCGGCGTCTTTGAGCGCCTTCTGCGTCATAATCGTCGAGTGCCAATAGCTCGCCCAACCTTCATTGATGATCTTGGTTTGTGCTTGGGGCCGAAGTAGTACGCCTCGTCGCGGATAATCGAAAGCATGTCCTTTTGCCACGCCTTGAGCGGAGCATACTCGATCAGAAACAAGAGGACGTCTTTTTCGAGCCGCTCGGGAAAGCTTCGCTCGGCGTGCTCGCGACGTTGCGCTCCTCATCCTCCTCGGCCTTCAGGACCGAGGGTGGGTTGATGTACTCATCCATGTACTCCTTGCTCTTGAAGCGCTTGGTGGCGACGTCCTCCTCGCCCGTGCTCGACTTGTCCGAAAAATCGTAACGCGACACGTCGTCGCGGCGACTTGATGGCAGTGGAATGAACGTCAATCAGATCATCGATCGACTGACAACGATCCATGAAGGCCTCGACCTCATCTTCGCCATATTTCTCCACATAGCGGCGGATGCGGGCCCCATGGTTGGCCATTTCATCCATCATCTTGCGGCTGGTATGCGCGAAGTACTGATTGTTCTTGAAGAAGTCGCAATGCGCGTAGACATGCGCCATGACCAGCTTCTGGTCGACGAGGTGATTGCAACGCATCAGATAGGCGTAGCACGGGTCGTTGTTAATCACCATCTCGTAGATTTTCGACAGGCCGTAGTCGTAGCTCTTGTGCAACTCCTCATACGCCATTCCGAACGACCAGTGCGGATATCGGGTCGGAAAGCCGCCGTAGGCCGCGATTTCATTCAGATCGTCGGCGTCCACGACTTCGAAAATGGTCTCATAAAAATCGAGCCCGGCGTCGCGCGCATAGCCCTCGATTTCCTCTTTGAGGACGCGCAGATCGGGCGGCAAATTCGTGTTGTAAAAGTGATTCATGGTCTATCGCTTGCGTTTAGCGCTCGCTCGGCCGCGCGAACCCTAAACGATCATTGGGAATTATCGTCCCGTCCCGAGAAACTCCTTGATCGAACCAAGGATGGCGTCGCGGTCGGGGACGCGACTCGCGACCACGTTTTCATGTTCGCCCAGCAGTTCGTTGACGTAATCGAAAAACTCCCCGCTTCCATACGGACTCTCGACCTGTCCATAGCCGAAAAGATTGAGCTTCGGCAACATTTGATCCTTCAATAGATCCATGCAGCGAGGAATGTCGTCGCCCCAGTTGTCGCCGTCGGAAAAATGAAAGGCGTACAGGTTCCATTGGTCCGGCGGATAACGCTGATCGATGATCTTGTTCGCCAGGTCGTAAGCCGAGTTGATCTTGGTGCCGCCGCTCTCGCGCGTGTGGTAAAACGTGTGCTCGTCCACTTCTTTGGCGAGCGCGTCGTGAATGATGTAGACGGTTTCAATGCCCTGGTAATGCGCCTTGATCCACATGTCGATCCAGAACGACTCGATGCGAACGATTTCTTTCTGTTCGTCCGTCATCGAGCCGGACACATCCATCATGTAGATGATGCAGGCGACGCTCTGCGGCAGGGGGACTTCCTTCCAACTGCGATACTGCTTGTCCTGCCGTTCCGGAATGACAATCGGCTCGCGCGGATCATAGGTGCCCGAGGCGATCATTCGCCGCAGGGCGCGCTTGTAGGTGCGCTTGAAATGCCGCAGCGACTCCGGCCCGACTTGCCGGATGCTGGTGTATTTGTCCTTTTTGGTCAGGATGTTTTTCTTGCCCTTGGGCTCGATCCGCGGCAGCGCCAATTCCTCGCCGAGGATCTCGGCAAGTTCCTCGAGCGAGAGATCGACTTCCAGGATGTGGCCGCCGGGTTGGTCGCCGGCCTGCGGTTCGCCGTCGCCTTGCGGGCTGGTGAGCGGTTGGCCGACATCGCCGTCGCCCTGACCGACTCCGCCGGAGCCTCGTTGACCGTACCGGAACTGCGGCACTTCAATTTGCGGCAACGGGATGCTGACGAGATCGCGACCCTTTTTGCCGATCAGTTCGCCGCGGCTGATGTATTTGCTGAGATTGCTTTTCACCTTGCCGCGAACGAGCTTTCGGAATCGTTGATGATCGCGCTCGATTTTCTGTCCCATGGGTCCGTCTCGCATATAGCCCCCGGCTTGCCGGGGGCCTCAAATCCCCCGTTCGGCCGGGGGCGATATGACATTTGTGACGAAGCCCACGGACGCCGTCCGTGGGCTTCGCGATCGGGCGGCAAAAAACAAACGCTGGTTGAGGCTGATCCACGCCGCACGCTAGAGCGCTTATGGCTGCACCTTCCGGCCTGACCAGGTTCACACCTTTACGCCGGGTGGGGCCCCAACCAGCTTTTTTCATTTGTCCGTAGGCCACGGTCCGTAGTCCGTTGTCAGAAAGATTCATCGCTTTTCACAACGGACAACCGACCAGGGACTAAGAACTCATTTCTTCGTATGTCCTCTCGCGAAGATGCTGGCAACGAAGTTCAGAATATCGGTCGCGCTCGATTCATTATAACCGTAGTTGCGAATCAGGCGACTCTTCACCACGTCGATTTTCTCCTGCGTGGCCTTGTCCACCACGTTCGACACCAGACTCGTCAGTTTGATCGTGTCCTTCTGATCCTCGAACAGCTTCAACTCCAGCGCCTTTTGCAATCGCTCGTTGGTTTTGTAGTCGAACTTCTTGCCGTCGATTGCCAAAGCGCCGATGTAGTTCATGATCTCGCGGCGGAAATCGTCCTTGCGGCTCTCTGGAATGTCAATCTTCTCCTCGACCGACCGCATCAGGCGTTCGTCCGGCTCCTCGTAGTTGCCGGTGTAACGGTTGCGGACCTTTTCGCGCTGCGTGTACGCCTTCACGTTGTCGATGTAGTTCGCACACAGCCGCATGAGCGCGTCCTCGTCGGCGGCGATCGCCCGCTGGACTTCGTTCTTGACGATGTCCTCGTACTCCTCCTTGACCACCGCCAGCAGTTCGCGGTAGTGGCGATACTGATCCTCGCTGGTCACCAGCGAGTGATGCCGCAGCCCATCCTCCAGTTCCTTGAGCACCATGAACGGGTTGATGTTGTCCTCATCCGGGTGCGCCACCAGCGCGTTTGAAATCTTGTCCTGGATGTAACGCGGGCTGATGCCGGTCATTCCCTCGTTGAGCGCCTCGCGCTTCAACTCGATGATGTTGTCCTCGGTGAAGCCGGGGAGCGTCTTGCCGTTGTAGAGCTTCATCTTTTGCAGCAGCGTCAAGTTGGCGTGCTTGGGAGGATTCAGTCGCGTCAATACGGCCCACATGGCCGCCACCTCGACGGTATGTGGCGCAATATGCTTGCCACGCACCTTGTCGGAATTGAAGTCTTTTTCGTAAATCTTGATCTCATCGCGCAACCGCGTTACGTATGGAATATCGATCTTCACCGTGCGGTCGCGAAGCGCTTCCATGAACTCGTTGTTTTGCAGCCGCTTGTATTCCGGCTCGTTGGTATGGCCGAGAATGACCTCGTCGATATCGGTCTGAGCAAACTTCTTGGGTTTGATCTTGTGCTCCTGCGAGGCGCCGAGCAGATCGTAAAGGAATGCCACGTCGAGCTTGAGCACCTCGATGAATTCGACGATGCCCCGATTGGCGATGTTGAGTTCGCCGTCGAAATTGAAGCAGCGGGCGTCCGAATCGGTGCCGTATTCGGCGATCTTGCGGTAGTTGATGTCGCCGGTGAGTTCGGTGCTGTCCTGGTTTTTTTCGTCCTTCGGCTGGAAGGTGCCGATGCCGATGCGGTCCTGCTCCGAAAGGATGACGCGATAAACCTTAATGTCCTCCATGACGCGGTTCCAATCGCCGCCGTAGCGGGCCATGCGTTCGCGCATCATTTGCCGGCAGAAGGGGTTCAAATCGCCCTTGATGACGATATCCTGCGTCGCCGGCTTGCGATTGGCATTAAGTTGTTCGAGCAGCCGCGGCCGCAAATCCTGCGGGATGAGCAGCAGCGGGTCCTGATGCATCGGGGCGCGTTGCCACGTGCCGTCGTCCATCTTCCAGGCGTAGGAATAGAGCATTCCCTTATCCGTGCGCGAGTATTCTTCCAGGCCGCGTTTGAGCAGTCGGGCGATCGTGCTCTTCGAGGAGCCGACCGGGCCGTGCAGCAGCAGCACGCGCCGCTCGGTGCCGTAGCCCTGAGCCGCGCTCTTGAAGGAGTTGACCAACTGCATCAGCGGTCGATCGAGCCCATAGATCGCGTCGCCAAAACGATGTGCATGTTCGGTGAAAAACTTGAAGCGAGTGATTTTCTCCTTATTCTCGTACACCTCCTCGGTGCCGTGCGTGATGATCATGTCATAAAGCCGCTGATACGCGGTGCGCGTCACCTCGGGATGCTCAAGCACAATATTCAAATACTCCTCGAGCGTCCCGTCCCAGTGCAGCTTTCGATAGTCGCCGACATCGAATTGGGTCCGCAGTTCACCGAGTAGCGTTTTTCCGTTTATCATGGTCTATTCACCTCCATTGCGGGGGTGTTTGGTGCTCATCATCGAATGGCGGCCCGCCCGAGCCGCAAAACAATTAACGAATGGAAACAGAGTTCATCATGCCAAGGACTGTGTGTCAAAAAGCAGGTGGAAGGGAGGAGCGATCGGCCGGATCCAGGGTTCGCGTTGCGCACTTACTTTGATCGACACTCTCCCGGGAGACGCCTCGCCTCTTTCCAACTCCATTCTACGTCACAAGAAGAATTGAACCAAGGGAAACCAATCCCTTGCGCACGCTTCCGAACGTGATGGAGTGCCCTTCCCTTTTTGCTGTGTTCATCAGCATCCTACGCGTTGACGCTAGGGGGTTGTCAAGAGCAAATAGCTGGCCAGTCGCTACGAATTGTCTCAACTGCCAATTCGGCGGTTTCGCCGTTCGTTCCGTTCGTGCCATCCGCTTCATTTTCGGAACATCACGATTGGCGGGTCGGCGATGCATCGCAAGTTGAATCGGCGTCACTGGCGAATCGGCCCGGATAGGTCTGCCTTTTCCTTGACCTCATTGAGCAGGCCCGCCAACACCTGGTCGGCCGGGATGTTTTCCGCCTGAGCTTCAAAATTCAGCAGAATGCGATGCCTCAGCGCCGGCAGATAGCCCCTTCGAATATCCTCGAAGCCGACATTGTAACGACCCTCCAACAGGGCACGGACTTTCGCCGCGAGCACCAGGGCCTGGGCGCCGCGAGGGCTCGCGCCGCAGCGAATGTAACGATTGGTGTCCGCGATCGCGAACTCACCCTGCGGATGCGTCGCCATCACCAGGCGAATGGCGTAATCCTGAACCGGCGGCGAGATCAACACTTCGCGCACGAGCTGTTGCCATTTTTCGATGTCGGGGCCGGTCATGACTTGCATCGGCTTGGGCCATTCATTTTTCGTCGTTCGGTCGAGAATGGTCGCCATCTCCTCGCGCGTCGAATAGTCGACCACGAGCTTGAAAAAGAACCGGTCCAATTGCGCCTCGGGAAGCGGATAGGTGCCTTCCTGCTCGATTGGGTTTTGCGTGGCCATCACGAAGAATGGCTCCTGCAATTTGTGGATCGTGCCGCCGATCGTGATTTGCCGCTCCTGCATCGCCTCCAGCAAAGCCGACTGGGTCTTTGGCGTGGCGCGATTGATTTCATCGGCGAGCACGATCTGCGCGAACAGCGGACCAGGCTGAAAACTAAAGACGCGCTTGCCGTCGGCCGACTCGCTGATGATGTTGGTGCCAAGGATGTCCGCGGGCATCAAGTCCGGCGTGAACTGGATGCGATTGAATTTCAAATCAAGCACCTGGCTGAGCGTTCGCACGAGCAGCGTCTTGCCGAGACCCGGCACGCCTTCGAGCAGCGCGTGCCCGCCGACAAACAGGCAGGACAGAATCCCGTCGACGATATTCTCGTGGCCGACGATGACCTTGCCGATTTCTTCCTTTACGCGGCGATACGCCTGGCGAAACTGCTCGGCGCGCTCCGGCATCGATGAAGCTGGCGTCATTCAAAGCTCCCTGTTCGTTATTCCTTCTTGTCGTCTCGTTCGTCCAACGCTTTTTTCTTGCGCGCATGAGCCGGGCGGCGAAGTCGTCGCCGGCCGCCTCCGGTTCGGAAGCCGTAGGCCTCGGTCTGACCGGCGGCGGCAGTTCGGTCGCGGCGTCCGCGCCGGGCGGCGGCGCTCCAACCTGCGTCTCGCCCTCGAACCGCCTGGTGGACCTGCCCCGGTCGAGCTCGCCGCCCAGCGCCGATTTGCGGCTCTTGAGCCGGTCGAGGAAGGGCGTTTCCACCGCGGCCACACGCCGGCCACGCAACGAACTCCACCAGTCTTTGAGCGATCCCCAGGCCTCGGAGGGCTCGACCGCGACCCTTCGAATCGCAACATCGACCAGCAGCCCGAGCCCCGCCGCCAACACCAGCCAAAACCAAAATGGCTGATAACTTCGATCCTTGACCGGCGCCGTGCGATAGACCTCGTTTGATTCGACGACCTTTTTCAAATCGACGTCGGTCTCGCCGTAAAGGTTGCCGCCAGTGATTTCCGCGATCCGTTTCAGCTCGGCAATGTTCGTTTCAAGATCGGAGAATTCCGGCGAATAGGGGATGGTCACGCCGGAGCGAACGCCATCGACCACTTTCTCGGCCAAGACTTTTTGCCCATCTTTCATTTCCTCGACGGTTTGCTTGGCGGTCGTATTGAGAAAATAGGAACCGGCCTCGTCGGCCTTGAATTCGGCCTCGTATTGTCCGGCGTTCTTCTGTTTGAAATCGAGCAGGATCGGTTTGCCGCCGTTGGCATGTGCCGACGGCGCGGTGACCGCGCCTTCCAGGCGAAGATTGGTGATCGGCTTTTTCGTCACCGGATCGCGGGCATCGACCGTCACCTTGATTCGACCGTCCTTCGCTTCGGTCGTCATCGACAGTTTGCCGGTCTCGACGCTGCGCAGCGTCCAGCCGACGACCTGCTCCCAGAACTTCAAATAAATGTCCGAAGCGGCCCAATCCTTATCCCAGCCTTGCGTGCCGACCTTTTGACTGCGAGCGTCGCTGGTAAACGCGACCGCCTTGCCAAGCCCGTAATGCCAGTAGGCGAGGATCGGAAACTCCTGATCGCCGACGCGCGGCCCTTCGACCGGCATGGAAGCCAGGGCCGACGGCTTCTTGCTGGTGCGAACGAAGCCATAAAGCGGCGGCAGCGGAGCAGCCAGCCCCGCCGCCGGTCCATCGGCATGCCGCAACCCAGGGATGAATTTGCCCTCGTGCACGAATGACTGACTCACGATTCGCGCTTCCTTGATGTAGATCTGCGGCAATTGATTCGGACTGGTGACGTTGTAAGCCCGGCCGCCGGTAGCCTTGGCGATTTCTTTCATTTTCTGGAAAAAGGTCGATCCTGGGTGGTTCGTGACCAGGACGGTCGTAATTGTAATTCCCGCCCTTTTGAACTTGTTCAAAAGAATCGTGTCGGCAGTCCAATGATCGCCGTCGCTGATGAAAATGCAATGCTTGGTGGTGAGTTTGTGCTTGGATTTCGTCAATTCCTCATAGGCCAATTGCAGCGACGGATTGCAATCGGGCATATCGTTCGGCGTCATCTTGTCGATTTTGCTCAGGATCGAGTTCTTATTTCCGCCAACGGTCTGAAACGGGACATGCCAGCGCGTGCCGAAATCCCAGTAAACGACGCCGATCATATCGATCGGCGACAGTTTTCGAACCGCCAACTTGCCGACTTCTTTCTGCCAGCGATTGCCTTCGGCCATTTCGGACGCGTGGAAAATCAGCACCAGCCCGCCTTTCCCCGCCACCTTGATGTTCTTGATGTCACAGTCGACCGGAAGGGCTTTCTCGACCGCGGTGTCTTGCCAGCCGCCGGCGCCGAAACTATCGGGACCGCCGATCATGACGAGGCCGCAGCCCTGGTCGTAGGTATTGCTGCGAATCATTTCCATCTGATCGTTGGTGAGCGTCTCAGCCGGCACGTTGGCCAGCACGATGCAATCGAAATTGCTGAGAAACACGCCGAGATCGCCCTTGTTGGGCGGCAGATCCTTGGTGGTCACGGGGAAAACTTGAAACTGCGATTTGCCCGCGCGCGGAAGCTGATTCATGAGCAGCCGATGTTCGCCCTGCTTGCCGTCGGCCTCGACAAACAGCACACGGCGTTGGCCGCTCGCGACCACGTGGGTCGAAGCCGTGTTGTTTTCGCCGCGATCGCCGGTGAGCCCCGCGGCCCACTTGCCGTCCTCGCCCATGACTTCCAGCGGCGTGAAATTGGCTTCGTACGTATACGACTTTTTGTCGCCCGCCAAGGCGGTCTTGAATGAAAACGAATTCAAGCCGGGCGCAATTGCACAATGGCCGGGACGCCGTCATTTTCGACACCCGGCCCCGCTTGAATGCGCACCGGAATGGCGGTCGGTTGAGCTTGGCCGCCGCCGTTGTTGTTCATGACAATGTCGGTGCTTTTCTGCATGACCAACAGTTGACCTCGCACCAGGCGCGGATTATAGCTGCGGATAAGCACGCGAATCGGCAAGCGCGTACCCTGTTCGGTCACGGGTGGCGCTTCAACCGATTGCACCAGCACTTCATTCTCGTTTTTGTGCCCGGCGGCGACGGTCACCACGTCGATTTGAATGCCGTTTAGTTTCGCCAGTCGCGCCTGCTCCTCGGCGTTGCCAAGATTCTGATTTCCATCCGACAATAGAACGATGCGCTTGGCGGCCCCTTCCGAAAACGACGCCAACGCCAACTTAATCGCCCCGCCAATATCCGTGTACGCCGGGTCGATTCCCTCGGTCAGTTCCGGCCGAACCTCAAGCCGGTCAACCGTTGACGGCGGCAAGGCAAGCCGCGGCCGCCGGCCAAAAAAGATCACCCCGGCCTGATCGAGTTCGTGGCCCGTGCCGCGCTTGAGCACGGCATTGGCGATGAAACTCTGGGTGCGCTTCCAGCGCTGGTCCACTTTCAGCGGATCGTCCGGCTTGATCTCCTGCGGAATCGAAAGCGATCGATCCACCACAAACATAACCGTCAAACTGTCATTCGATTTTCGCAGTCGAATCTCCGAAAGCGCCAAGGCGAGCAGCGCAATCAGCACACAGCGCAGCCCGATTGCGATCCAGCGGCGAACCGGCCCCAACCCCGCCAAGCTTCGGACGCTTAGGTAAATGACCGCCGGAAGCGCCAGCAACACCAGCAACCACCAAGGCGAGCCGAATTCGCCGTGAATCGCGGTTCTGACGGCTTGATAAATCGTTTCGCTAATCGGGCGGGCAATCAGGCCGCCAAGTCCCAGGCAAAGGCCGCCGCCCAGCAGAAGCCCCAGGTAAAACGACCAGTTGCTGGAAATGAGAAGGACGAGGCTCGCGACAAACAACAGACCGCCGCAGGCGATGGCGGTCCACATGCTCGCTTCGTCCGGCATGGCGAGTGCGCCGACGCCAAACAGGGCAGCACCGCCCGACAGCACCGCCAAAGCGGACAAGCGCTCGCCGGGTTTTCGCCGAAGGAAATACCAGGCGAAGCCAACGGCCGCCGCCAGCAGCGCCAGGGCGGCCAAGCCATTGTGCTCGAGCATGTACAGAAAGCGCTGCATGAAAGCTCGTGTCGCTAAAACCGGATTCGCTGCACGCGATTGTTTTCCGTGTCGATGATATGTACTCGGCCCTTGCGGTCCACGACCAGCGCCCACGGACTATAGAGACCGCCCGGCTCGCGGCCCGGCACTCCCCAGCAGCCCAGCGATTTTCCTTCGCGAGTGAATTTTTGCACGCGATTGTTCTCGTACTCGACCACATACAAATCGCCGTCGGGTCCAAACGCCACGTCGTAAGGGTATTTCAATTGACCGGGTCCACTTCCGGCCGCGCCAATGATGCGAACCAATTCCCCATCGCGCGTGAAAACCTGGATGCGATGATTGACCGCATCCGCCGCGTAGAGCAATCCGTCGGGCCCCAGCGCAAGTGCGCGGATGCGGCTGAACTCGCCTGGTGCTGATCCGGTTTTGCCCCAGGTTCTCACCAAATTGCCGTCGTTATCGAGCTTCGTGATGCGATCATTTTCGCCCGATTCAGAAATATAAAAGTAACCGTCGTCATCCTGCACCGCGTCGCTGATATAGCCAAACTGGCCGGCCTCGTTGCCGGCGGTTCCGCCGAACATTCGAATTTGCTTTCCATCCGGCGAATAGATGCGAACGCAATTGTAATGCGAATCGCAAACGATCAAATTGCCGTCTCGTGCGATGCCCAGACCGCTCGGGCGACCATTGCGATAGTCGGGAGTGGTCCAGGTCGGGCCCAAATATTTGCCATCGAGATCGAAGACTTGAATGCGAGCGGTGTAATCGACGATGTAAAGCCGATCGTCGGGGCCGATCACCGCGGCGCGAGGCCGCACAAACTCGCCGTCGTTGACGCCACGCTTGCCCCAAACCAGTTCCGGCTTGGCCGACGGACCGCAACCCGGGGCGAACAACACAGCCCCGAAGGCAATCACATAACAGCAGTGGCGGAATGAAATCACGTTGCTTCCCAAATCACTTGGCCCATAGTTTCCGATCCAAACTGCGATAGTTAATCGCCTCGGACAAATGTCCTTCGCGAATCGGCTCGGACCCGTCGAGATCGGCGATGGTCCGGGCGACGCGGAGGATGCGGTCGTGGGCTCGGGCCGATAGGCCAAATTCATCCATCGCCGATTGCAAAAGCGAGCGACATTCCGGACTCAGCGGAGCATAGCGCCGCAATTGCCGGCTGCTCATCCGACTATTGAGTTTCGCGCCGCGTTCGCCAAATCGCTCCGCTTGCACTTGCCGGGCCCGAAGCACCTGCTCTCGCATCGCCGCGCTCGACGTGCCGTCGTGCGACGCCGATAATTCTTGAAACGGCACCGCCGGCACCTCAATATGCATATCGATTCGATCGAGCAATGGTCCGCTGATGCGCCCATGTATCGTTCGATTTGCATCGGATTGCATTTGCACGCATGTTTCGGGTCGCCGAGATAACCGCAGGGGCACGGATTCATCGCCGCGACGAGAATGAAACTCGCGGGAAAGGTGGCCGAATTCATGGCCCGGGAAATCGTCACTTTGCCTTCCTCAAGCGGCTGGCGCAGGACTTCGAGGCTTCGGCGATTGAATTCCGGCAATTCGTCGAGGAAGAGCACGCCATGATGGGCCAAACTGATTTCGCCCGGCGCGGGCGTGCTGCCGCCACCCACCATGCCGGCATCGCTGATCGTGTGATGCGGCGAGCGAAATGGCCGACTCGCCAGCAACGTCTCGCCCGGATTCATGCGGCCAAGAGCCGAGTAAATGCGGGTGGTTTCCAGGCTTTCAGATGGCGTCAACGGCGGCATGATTGTCGGCACCCGGCGTGCCAACATGGTTTTGCCCGAACCCGGGCACCCAATCA
>CAWFFC010000007.1:0-116981 GCA_963815035.1 uncultured Gemmataceae bacterium | reverse complement strand
TATCAACGAGAACGTACGCCAGTGATAGAAGGCCCATCCCGCCGTGATGCGCCATAAACTGCCGCACCGTAACACTTGTCGCTCCCGGCGTGAGCCGCGAGGGCGTGTAGTCGATTGCCTCGTACATTCCATAAGCGCCTTCGCGGCCCTCCGCGGCCAATCGCTCCAGGTTTCGGCACGCTTCCTCGGGCGCTGCCATCAAAGCCAGGGCGCTTGCATACGGCGCGACGACAAGGTCCTCGGCGAGCCCGCGTTTGAGCCCCAGCCCTGGGACTCCGAACGCCCGGTATTGATAATTCATGTACCGGTCGATGGTGTTGTACCCGGACTCCGACATGCCCCACGGCACGCCGCGCTGCCGGCCATAATTGATCTGGCGACGCACTACGGCCTTATACGTTTGGTCAAGTAGCGTGTTGGCATATGTGGGCATTACCAGCAACGGCATTAGGTACTCAAACATCGAGCCGCTCCAGCTCAGCAGCGTGGGGGCGCCGCCCGTCGTGGTGAGCAATCGGCCTAGTGCGAACCAGTGCTCCTGTCCCAGCTGGCCCTGAGCGATCGCGACAAAGCTCGCGAGGCGAGCCTCGGACGCCAATAGATCGTAGAAACTGCTGTCGCTGCGCTGGTCGCCAACGTTGTACCCGATCGCAAACAGGCCGCGGGACTTATCGAACAGGAAGGAGCAGTCCATTTCCGCCATTTCTTGGCACCGGCGCAACCTGCTCCAGTGTCTTGATCCTGTCGGCAGCATGCTGCGAGGAAGTAATAACCGCTTGCCGCAACTGCCCGAACCATTCAACGGCGCTCGTGCTCATTGCGCGGCTCGTTCGACTGGTGTGGGTCCGGCTTTCCAGCCCGATCGATAGCGAGATCCCCGAGGACCGCGTCGATCGACGGCAGCATCGATTTCTGCAAGGCGGCGACCTCTCGCAAGCCGGGGACAACTTCCAGATGCGCAGCAAATCTCGCAACCGGCCTAGCCTCGCATTTGCCTCCGGCGAATCGTGGCGCCATGCCCGTTCCGGTGGCGGGGGAGCGCCGTCCAAGCGGCAACATGCAAGAGGTTGTCGCGATGGTCGGCGCACGAAAGCTGAATGCGCTGGCCCACCATTGAAGTTCCTCGACAGTGCCCGCGGCAGACTCGACCTCCGCCGACGCGACGACGAGCCGAGCCAACATAGTAGCAGCGTCGTTCAGCGTGTGTGGTACCTGATCTAGTGTCTGCTCCAGTTGCTCAATCTTGTGAATTACTTCCAAGGGAACCAGCGGAGTACAATCCTCCTCTCCCGATGTGTGAAGCCCGCGAGCCTCGTCCAACAACACACGCACCGTGTCGCGCAGCCCGCCAAAAACTCTGGGGGACAGTACGCTCGTCTCAACCATCTCCAGCAAGCCACTGCGAAGAACCAGCATGGAGCCGGCAAGGTTCCCGCTATCAACTGTCGAGACGTAGCGCGGTGGCAGCGGTTTGAGCGAACGCGTGTCGTACCAATTGTAAAAGTGCCCCCGGTACCGCTCCATACGGGCCAACGTGTTGAACGTCTTCTGCGTGCGGTCGAGCAGTCGGCCAGCGGAGCAGTAGCCGAAATCATAGGCGGCCAAGTCCGCAAGGAGCGCCAGTCCGATGTTGGTCGGGCTGGTGCGCGGGCGACGACTGGCGCTGGATGTTCCTGGAAATTGTCTGGCGGAAGCCAATTCTCCTCCGCCGTGACAAAAACCTCGAAGTACCGCCAGGTCCGTCGTGACAGCTTTCCCAGAAACACGCGCTGCTGCTCGGACAGGCGGACCGTGGGCGCGACGAGCGTCCGGCTAAGCCACCACGCGATGGCGGGCGAGACGAACCAGACCCCGAGCAACGGTCCGGCGGTAGGCAGCAAGCCGCCTTGGAACAGGATCAGGACCAAGATCGTTGTGGCAGAAATCGCCGGTGCGACCGCGAGAGAGCGGAAAAATCCAGGCAGATCGGCGCAAGCGCTGCGAGTGGCGTCACTGGACGTCTTCCATTCCAGCAATTTCCTTTTCGTCCAGAATGTCCGTGCAAGCGTTCGCACGATCGCATCGAGGCTGATGTATGCGTCGTACGGGAGGAAGACGAGTATGAACAGGAACTGTGCCCCTTGTTTGCCCAACGCGATGGCCGTCAAGCGCAGGTGCGTCCTCAGTGGAAGGTCGGCCGGCTTGCGGCAAAAGTCTACCAGCACCGACAGCAACGGTACTGTTCCGATTACCGTTAGCACAAAAAGGGTCGCCGCCTTCCCGAACGGCGGCCCCATCAGAAGCCAACAGGCTAGCAGTAGCGTTAGCATCGCCACTGACACGAGGCTCCGTCGCAGGTTATCGAAGATCTTCCACCATGATAGTGCTGTGATTGGGTTCTTTACCCGGTGCGTACCTTTCCCCGGAACCCACGGCAGCAGCCACCAAGCGATCTGCCAGTCGCCACGGATCCAGCGGTGCCTACGGCTGACATCGGCCGGGTATCGCGAGGGAAAATCCTCGTATAATTCGACGTCGCTCAACAGCGCCGACCTGGCATACGCGCTTTCCAGGAGGTCGTGACTCAGGACGGTGTTTTCGGGGAATCCGCCACAGGTCTGCTCGAAGGCGTTCAAGTCGTAAATGCCCTTACCGACAAACGACCCTTCGCCAAACAGATCCTGGTAAACGTCCGACACGGCTCGGGTGTAAGGATCAACTCCCGCGTCGCCTCCGAACAGGCGCACAAACCAGGATCGACGGGCGCTCGGCAGGCATACGCCGACACGCGGCTGTATGATGCCATAGCCATCGACGACTCGGCGTCGCTCAGGGTCGAGAACGGGCCGGTTAAGCGGGTGGGCCATCGCCCCAACCATTTCACGGGCCGAATCGCGCGGAAGTTGCGTGTCGGAATCAAGCGTAATGACGAAATGCACCTCTGGCAACACGGTCCTGTCGCCGACGATGTAGGAGAACCGATCCTGGGCACCGCGCAGAAGCGCGTTGAACTCCGCCAGCTTGCCGCGCTTGCGTTCGTAACCCATCCAAACTCCTTCCTGTGCGTTCCACCGCCGCGGTCTGTGACACAGAAAGAAGATATCGGACCGATGCTGCTCGTATTTCTGGTTGAGTTCCTCCACGCCTTCCTTCGCCAGCCGCACCAGTTCCTCGTCGCCGGGCATGACCTCGTGCGCCGCGTCCTCGAAGTCCGTCAGCAGAGCGAAATGGAGGTTGTGGTCGCGGTTCGCCAGGTATCGAACTTCGAGGCCTTCCAGCAGCTCCGCGACGGCCGCCAGGCTCGAGAGCATCGTCGGCACGACGACCATCGTCCGGTGCTCGGAAGGAATTCCGTCGCGGAAATCCATTCGCGGGAGCGGGCGGGGCTGTAGCAACAGAGTCGCCACCCAATTGACGGCGCCCACGCCCAGGTGAGTCGCGCATAGCAAGGCCGGGATCGCCACGAGGCACAGCGAAAACACACTCGCGCCCTGCCCGCTTGACCAGTCCAGAAATGCCACGGTCGCGCCCGCCGCGATCAGCAGGACAGCAAACAGGTAAAAGAATAGCGGATAGCGACGACCGATCCTGGCCGCGACCATCCGTTGGGACAGCCGCATCTGGGCACTGCGCTCAAGCGTTGGGCGGCCCCGGTCGATCAGGTAGAAGCCGACGTGGGCCGTGCGATCATCCGGCCTGTTCAATGCTGCGGCCTGGGCCAGATGAATCGCCTTGAGTGCGACGTCATACTCGGACGAATGGCTTCGCTTGGCGATCTCCTCCACGCCATGGCGGCAGTGGTCGCGGGTGGCGAAGTCCATGCCGGCATAGACTCGCGCCGGATCTCCCCTCAGAATCTGCTCCACCTGGCTGTGCTTCTCAACGAATTTGCGCCAGTCGTTGGAGCTGAGAAAACGAAGACCGTTGATGCTGTTGCCCATCGAGATCTGGTCGGCGGCCTGCGCTTGTCCCTCGGCCACCACGAGATGTTCGATCGTCAGCCCCTGTTCAGCCAGGCGGTGTACAAGCCAACTGTTCGCGAAGGTGAAATGCGGACTCTGGCCCTGCAGGTGTCGGGTCATCGCCGCCAGGAATTCACCCGAAAGAGGGGGATTCGCACGTGCCATGTCCGCCATCACCAAAATCAAGTCGGCCGGATTCTGCTCGACGACCTGCACCATGCGTTCGGCCCAGTCGTCGGCCAAGTCCCGGTCCCGCCGTCCCGCGGCCACCCGCGCCGCCACCCGGCGTAAGTTTTCGATCAGTGCCAGTCGCAGCACGATCGGGATTGCCCACAGCTCACCGAGCTTTAGTTGTTTGATCGTTTGGTAGGAAGCGATAAATGCATCGAGGCTTACCGCGTCCACGCGCCCGTCGACGTGGGAGATCAACTCCAGGGCGATGCTGTAGATTCTCGGATAGTTTGCCAACGGTCCGTTCGACAGCCGCGGCAGCTCCACGGCTGTACGATCGAGGTAGGTGGCGCCGTGCCGTCCGGATCTGCTCTTCGATCAGATAGAAATTGTCGAGTAGCCACTCCGCCGCCGGCGCAACCCGCCGGTTCCGCTTGACCGCGGCGGTCACGAGATCGTGCGTGTGGATGAGAATACGTTCGTTCTCGTCGAGCCGGGGAATGAGCTTGTCTAGTGCCCGCCCCGTCGCGAGCTGTTGGGATGCCGCCAACGTCTTGGCAAGCCGCTCAAGCTGATCGGCGTTGTACAGCTCGGCCCGCAGCGGTTGCTCGGCCGCTCCCTTGTGCGGTAGCCCTTCGCGGTTGTCGGGCTTCTGCCAAGAAATCAGCCGTTCAAGTCTCTCCTTGATGGCAGGAATATCCACCAAACCTTTCTTTGCTCGCTCGCCTGCCACCCTACGGGCCAAGGCCGCAAAGTTCGGACGCCCAAGTTGATCTATTGTTTAGGGCCAAATCCAAAACTACATCGGGGTCTTTGCGACGGTAGTTCGTCGGAGCAGGGGAGACTGCGATCGCACCGAAAAGTCGCCACCTCTATCTTATTGTGTAAACAAGCGCGGGCGGATTCCGGATTTTCAAGTGACAACGGCGCACCATAGTCCGGGACCGGAATCAGGCAAATTGAAAGACGCACTCAAAATAAGGCCAAACGCGTCGGCTATCGGGCAGGCAGCGGGCATTCCATTGTCTGAGCGGCCGACTTCCCGAGTTGCGCAACAATGTCCGCCCGTGTCCTTTCGCTCCTTATGCCTCCGGAGGTTCGAAGAAAGCTCGGAAGATCCTCCGCAGCCAAGTTTGGCTTTTACCGGCCGCGGAGGGCTTCTTTGACCGACCCGGTCCGCCAGGGCTGGGCGTCGCCCGACGACCAGTGATGCGGTTGATGCAAATGCGATAGAAAACTGTTACCAATGGTTGATCGGGTTTGCGAAGTGTGCTGTAAGCACAGGCAGGGTTCCACCATTCTGCATGTTTTTGGAGCAATGCAAATGCGTGCGACTGCTCGGGGGAACTTGTCGTCGTTAAGTGGCTCCCCGTGTGTAACACTCTTCGAACTCGTTGCGCGCGACTCTGCGCGCGACCGCGGAGAGAGTTTTTCGAGAATCCCTTGTTTTCTAGCGTTTTCTGGAATGTTCCAACAGACTTGAGAGTATTTTGCGCGCTGTCTCGCGTCTCACTCGGTGTCCGAGTGTAACACTCTTCGAACTTTTCGCACTCGCGCGCCTGTTAAGCAGCGGGTATTTTTTCCCTGGTCACAAAATGACCACCCCTCGAATTAACAGGCGCGCGAGCGCTGGACTGTCAGATTGGCAGACGGCGGCAGGTTTTTGCGTGTTCGGCGACCCGGCGCGGCCGCAATCGGCGTCGCCAGTCTCGGTCCGTCAGCTCGAATCCTTCAGTTGCAATCCTCGGCCCGGCATTCGCGATTTCCGCCGACTCGCTTCGGGCTCCGGCGGTGTGCGAAAACCTTGTCCTCCGCTTGGAACGCTGAGGCGCACGTAGCATACGGACATGAAGAAAGTGTCCCAGTCATTTCTCGTGGCTCTGGCCGCTGCAACCGATCGGGAGCTGGCCAGGCAGGTCCAATATCTGAAAGTCGAAAACCGGATCTTGCGGGCCAAGCTGCCCAAGCGGATCGAGATAACGCCGCGGGAACGCCAGCGGCTGCTTGTTCGTACTCTTCGTCATTCACGTCGGCTCGCGGCGCGTGCACATTGCCGGCATCAGCGCGAACCCGGACGGAATCTGGATGCTGCAGCAAGCGCGTAACCTGTCAGTTTACTTCGCCGAGCAGGGGAAACCAGCCAGATACTTGATCATCGATCACGACACCAAGTTCACCGAAGGATTCCGGGCGATCCTGAAGGCCGACGGCACCGACATTGTCCGCGTCGGCCCGCGGGCTCCCAACATGAATGCCTACGCCGAACGGTTCGTGCAGACCGCGAAACATGAATGCCTGCACCATTTTGTCGTGTTTGGCTTGGAGCACCTGCGGTACATCATCAAACAGTTTTGCGACTATTACAATGTGCGTCGGCCACATCAATCGCTCGGCAACGTGCCGATCTCGGGAACGCCGCCCGATTTGGGCGACGGACCGATCGCATGGGACGAGCGGCTCGGCGGGTTGTTGAAGCATTACTACCGCAGGACGGCGTATGTTGAGCACGGCTGCGGTCGGGCCCGGTAGCGACGGTGCGCCCGTTCGCGCAATTTCGACCGCTAACGCCTGATTGACCAATCACCTTAGCAATTCTTCGTCGCACTTTTTGACCGCGCGGGACCGAACTTGTTTCTCCCAATTCGAGGTCTCCTGATTTGGTCGAGAGTACTATATTCGTGTTCGCGTCGCTGAGGCGAGTCATCATTTTCGTACAGGAATCTTCGAAATCTTCGCGAGAAACCGCAGGTTTTTTCTGTAATCTTCGGAAAAACTATGGAAAAATGTCATTCGCAACTATGAGAATGATGGAAGATCCGTTAATCCAACACCTTGTGGACCAAGACAAAACCTCCCCCGCGGAGCCGTTCGGACAAAACACTTTTGCGATTCATTTGATTGATCGATAGAACCCACACAAATGCTAAGATTTTCCCATTTTTCGGCCGATTTGAACTGGCATGGGTAGCCCTTCGGTCGCGAAACGTCCGCGCAATGTTTAACCCACAAGGGCTATTGGCGGGGGATCGACATGATGCGGTCGTCTACAAGGTCTGGGGTATTTTGCGCATTGATTGCGGTCGGCTTTGGCCTATTGGCGGCATCATTCGCTCGCGGCCAAGGTTTCCTTCTGCCAGCTTCGGGTCCAGCGCACTTGGCGATGGGCGGGGCTTCGACCGCCGCCCCGATCGAGGCACTGGGTGCAAACTATTGGAACCCGGCTGTCATCAGCGGGCTGACCCAGTCGGAAGTTGCAATCGGCAGCCAATTAATCTACCCACTTATGTCGGTGAGCTCACAGCTTCGAGGCCAGGGCGGCACAACCTGGAGCGAAAACGGCATGGCGATGATTCCAGGCTTTGCACTGGCATATCGATCCGAAGACACGCCGCGGCTCACCTTCGGTTCCGCGACCTACGCAGCGGCGGGCGGAGGCGTCAATTTCCCCGGCGATCCCGCCAACCCAATCCTTGCCCCCACCGGTCCTCTTGGCAATCTCGTTTTAGGTCCGGAGTTCTCGAACATCAGCATCTTGCAAATCGTGAATAACGTTTCATACCAGGTGACGGAAAAGCTCGCTCTTGGCGCTGGAATGGTCACCGACTACTGCATGGTGGGTCTCGACCCGGCGATCTTCGCCGCTCCCGACGACGCGAATGGCGACGGCGTTTCCACCTTTCCTTCGGCAACTCACTCTCGGCCATTCTGGGGCGGCGGATTCAAACTCGGAGCCTACTATCATCTCACCCAGAATCTCGATATGGGATTTGGCTATACCAGCAAACAATGGCTCGAAACTTGGACGTTCAATGCTCGCGATGAACTCGGCAATGCGCGAAACTCGCCCTAAGAGCCACGCTGCCGCCGGTCTATTCGTGGGGCGTGGCGTACAAGGGAATTGAGAACTTGATTCTCACCACCGACCTGCGCTTTCATCAACTACAAGAGTTCCTTACTGTTCGGCCAAAGAGTAGTAGACGGCGGGCTCGGTTGGGACAACGTGTTTTCTGTCGGCACAGGCGCGCAATATACGCTGTCCGACAAAGTGTGCGTGCGAGTTGGTTACATTTTCAACACCAATCCAATTCCAGCGCCGGTGACGCTATTCAATATCCAGGCGCCGGCCATTACCCAGCACACGATCAGCGCCGGCTTGACGGCAAAGGTTGCCGACAACATCGATGCATCGCTGGCCTATGCCTATGGCTTCCAGAATTCGATCACCGGCACACTGGTGCAAGTGCCCGGCACCAATACCACGTTGTCGGTAAGCAGCCACTCGTTGCTACTTGGCGTTACAATTCGCTTCGGAGCGCCGTGGAAACATGAGACACCTGTTGCCGTTCCCACTACAGAGGTCATGCCAACTTCTGTCAAATCCGACGCGCCGGATGCCGTAAAGGCAACAGAACTCGAAGCAACGCACTAATCGCGGGGCAGCGGCGGTTGCGGTCTTGCCGTAAGGTCGCGATTCATGGTTCTTTCCGATCAACATTGTCTCCGGTTCCGAAATACACGTTGGCGATCATTCGGGAATAGCGCTGCGGGTCCGCAAGGACCAGATGAAACGATTCCGGCCCAAACATGCCATGAACGAGGGCAAATTCGCCTTTCCGCTTGTCGACTGCCGTGGGTTGCAGATCGAGAGTCGTCGTAATCCCTCCCCAGGCGCCCCCCGCCGTTGCGGAGAAGTAGAGCTTGCCGCGTTCGCCGGGCGGCAGTACATATTTGCCTCGCACCAGGTACTGGCCGCCGACCTCAAATCGGGGACGCGTTCCCCAAACCTCGCGAATCTCAATGCGACCGCCGTCTTTGTTCTCCGTGTAGCCGGTCTCGAACGGAACGCGGTATTTGAAGTGATCGGCCGGGAATGTCGTGTCGCACACCGCGTTCTTCTTGTCGCTGAATTGAATCCCCTGCTCCAACGTGGCGAGCCTCTTCTCCTGAATTCAGCCCAAAAGTCCGGCAACCCTATTGAGTTGGCGACACCCTCCAAACGTATCGCCGCTACCACCGGCAAGCCGCCTGAGTACAACAGTTTTCAACTGCAGAAACTTCTCCGCAACTTGCGTAGAAGGTCAGAGGAAAGACCCTAAACCCCTCAAATTCGCGCCAATCATCAAAGTCGCTACAATCGCTCAATTTTTCCTCTTCACCTCGCCGATGAGTCACACTGGGGCTTACGTTCACCACGACTGGCGTTTGGAGTTCAGACGGAGAATGCAAGTGCTGCCACGGCTATTGCTGTTGCTCGGAGCCGGCGTTGCCGTCGCGCTCTCGGGCTCGGGATGCGCTTTTGGCCCAAAGGCGCTTGAACGTTCACACCTAAAATACAACGAGGCAGTTAAGACCACAGACAATGAACAGCTTCTGCTAAACCTGGTGCGCTTGCGGTACACCGACAGCACAATGACCCTCGACGTCTCGTCGGTGACCACACAATATGAGATCGCGAGTGGACTCGAGGCTCGGCCGTTTTTCAACAGTCAGGCGGCCCGCGTCGATGGTCCTCCGCCGTACAGCACATTCAGCAACATTCTGCCGTTCGCAAGCTTGACCACCACGAACCGCCCAACGATCTCGCTCACTCCCATGAACGAACCGGAGAACATCAGAAATCTATTCCAACATGCTACGCTGGATTTTGTTATCTTCCTGGCCGAGACGAGCTGGCCGATTTCAACTGTGTTTCGACTATGGGTGGACAGCCTGAACGACGTGCCGAATGCGCAGTTCGCAAGCGGTCCGTCGCGAGGCATAGCCCCTGACTATGAGCGATTCCTGCGCGTAATGGATTTATTGCAGGATTTGCAGGACCGCGATCATTTGCGATTCGTGGCGCGTGGAGAAGGTCATCGAAGTAGGCAGCCCGTTGCCGGCCAATTCGGTCAGCGCGACTGCCATGGTCGAGGCGGCGAAAAACGGTCTCGAATATCGACGAAACAGCGACCACACCTGGTCGCTCACGCGAAAAGATCGGCGACTCATCATCCGGATCGATCCGGAAGCGGTTGACACCCCAACTGATGTCGAGCTATGTCATTTGCTGAATCTCACTCCCGGGCGAACGGAATATGAGGTGACTGTCGGCAGCCCCGCCAGTCGACCGCCCAAGACCGGTCCGCTCGAGACCTTCGAGAGTCTATACATTCTTCCGCGATCCACCGTGCAGGCTCTCTTCTACATATCAAACGGCGTCGAAGTCCCGCTTGAACACCTTGCTTGCGGATACGTCCGTTCCACCCGCGGCCCGGACGCAAGTGAATTCAATTGGCAGGAACTGACTCGCGGGCTGTTCACGGTCCGTTCGGTGAGACAGCATTGCCGGCCTGAAGAGGCTTGGCTCGCGGTCAAATACCGAGACTACTGGTACTACATTGACGATCGGGACATGGATAGCAAGACAACCTTTACGCTCATGGCCGCATTGATACGCCTCAATCTTGGAGCTAAGAAAGGCGGACTCTCGCTCACGTTGCCTGTTGGGAAATGACGGCACTTCCTGATTCTAGGCGATCGCAAGCATTGCTCGCGCATGGCAGGTCCAACTGCATTCATTTGTGCTCACTCGCGTTGGCGCGAACTTAGAGATTGGAATCTCACGTCAATCAATGCATGCAGAGCGCGACGGCGTCGAGTAGCGCCTGCTCCTCAAACGGTTTTTGCAAGTACGCGACGGCGCCGGCCTTCTGTGCCCGCTCACGAGTCGTTTCATGCATAAAGGCGGTGATAAAAATGATCGGAATGTCTCGCCCTTCGGCGGCAAGCCGCGCCTGCAGATCCAGCCCACTCATTTCAGGCAGGTGCACATCGAGAATGAGACAATCCGGCATTGGTAGGTCCGCGGCACACAAGAAATCCTCCGCACTCGCGAACGTAGCGACTCTGAACCCCGTCGATTCAAACAATCGTCGCAATACTCGAAGCAGTGATTCATCGTCGTCGATGATGAAAACGGTTTGCTCGACCATTGGCATGATTTCACGCTCGGCACGAGAATCGTAAATGCGAGTCGGGAGCACTGTTGCGGAGATGATAAGCGTTTGGCCGCGCGAATACATGAGACTTTGGTCCAACAAAGGCCGTCCAACGGAGATTCGCCGCGGCTGGAATATTGTCGAAAGGCATGCACCGCGCCTACGTTTGAGCCGCTACGCCGATTTTTTCGGCCAGATGAACGAGTTCCACTAGGGAGTCGGCCTGCATCTTGGACATAATGCGGGAACGGTGAACTTTTATCGTTTTCTCGGCGATCCCAAGTTTTTGGCCAGTCTGCTTGTTGAGCATGCCCGTGACGACAAGAGTCATGACCTCGCGCTCACGCGCGGTGAGCAATTCGGCTCGTTTTTGGATTTCAGCGACAGTAGCATTGGCTTGTCGCTTGTGCGCATGGCATTCGATCGCTTGCTGCACGGTCGACAGTAGTTCGTGGTCTTCAAACGGCTTACGAAGGAAATTCACCGCTCCGGACTTCATGGCGCACACGGCCATTGGTATATCGCCGTGTCCGGTAATGAATATGATTGGAATTTGGGAGTTTCGTTCGGCGAGGATTCGCTGTAAGTCCAGTCCACTGACTCCCGGCATGCACACATCGACAACAACACACGAATTCACATCGGGCAACGAATGGCTCAAGAATTCCTCGGCCGTGGCAAACGTGGCGGCTTGAATGTCGACCGATTTGAACAATCGCCCGAGCGCCTTGCGAATCGCAGGATCGTCGTCGATTACGTACGCAATCGTGGTGTTGTCGATCATGTTGCACCCTCAACGATTGCCGGCAATGTGAACTGGAACGTCGTTCCCCATTTGGCATTGCGGCTGACTGAGATCGTGCCGCCATGTCCTTCGATGATCGATTTGCAAATCGCCAACCCCATGCCCATGCCGCCCGGTTTGGTCGTGAAAAAAGTGGAGAAGATCCGGTCCAGACTCCGCGGGTCAATGCCGACGCCAACATCGCTGACCGATGTGACCACGGCGCCGTTTCCGTTCAGGCTCGAGCGAACGAGCATTTCACGCTGATCTCTGACAACGCGATCCATCGCGTCCGCGCCGTTTGCCATGAGATTCAGAATGACTTGCTGCAATTGCACGGCGTCGCCCAGAACTTGCGGCAGAGACTCCACGAGTTCAAGCTTCACGGTGATGCGTCTCCGCGTTATTTCCCTTCGCATTAGATTGGCCACTTCGCTGATCAATTCGTTGATGTTAAGGGGCTGTCGCTGCAAGGGAGCATTCCGAAGCGAGCCATAAATCCGTGAAATCACGGCACTGGCCCGGCGTCCGTCCTGGATAATGTCTTCTACCGCCTCGCGAATCTCACCCATGTCGCACTTTGGACGGGCCAAAAGGCGCTGAACGGTTTGCGCGTTGCTGATGATCGCGCTGAGCGGCTGGTTGACTTCGTGAGCGATCGATGCGACCAGTTCGCCCATCATGATCACGCGGCCGGCGCGAACAAGCTGATCCTGCATTCGGCGCAATTCTTCCTCGGCGTCGCGGCGCTTGGTCACGTCGATCATATATCCGCGTAATATCTTGGGCGTGCCGCCGTCGGATTCGACATGCACGAGGTCGTGAATCCACACCACACGGCCGTTGGCGGCCACCATGCGATAGTCAAATTCGTAGTCGACCTCTCGTTGCGATTTTTCAAGGCAAAGCGCCATGGCCGCGTCTCGGTCGTCGGGGTGAATGTGGTTCACCCAAAACCCGTCCGCGTACCAGGTCTGCGAGGGATAGCCAAGTAATTTGACTGCTTGTGGCCCGATGTAAGTGAACCGCCACGAAACGGCATCCGCGATCCACGGCATCGCATGCGTCGATTCCAGCAGCAGGCGTACACTCGCTTCACCCTGACACAGCGCTTCCGCATTGAGCTTTTGTTCCGTGATGTCGATGCACGAGCCGATGTAGCCTTCAAAAGCGCCATCCGAGTCGAACCTGGGTGCGCCCGTGTCGAGAATCCACCGGTACTCCCCGTCAAAACGACGCAA
This sequence comes from uncultured Gemmataceae bacterium, assembly GCA_963815035.1. Taxonomy (GTDB): domain Bacteria; phylum Planctomycetota; class Planctomycetia; order Gemmatales; family Gemmataceae; genus JBGQCZ01. Next base: position 103,867 of record CAWFFC010000007.1, on the reverse strand, counting down.
GCGATATTCGATTTGGAATTCCTGTCGTGCGTCAAAGGCCGGAGCGTGAGTCGCGAGACATTGTTGAAAGTCATCTGAATGGACGCCTTTGCTCCACCCGTCGCCAAGCTCGTGATCCATTGGCTGGCCGGTGAAATCGAGCCAACGCTTGTTGAAGTAGGTGCAAAGCTTGTCGCGGCCGGACATCCAGATCATGACTGGGGCCGAGTCGGCCATTTGCCGAAAGCTTGCTTCCGGCCTGATCCGTGCAGTGCGCTGCGAATTCATTGGTCTTTCATTTCCTCACGGGATCTGAACAGTGAATCGGCCAGGCCAGAGCAAAATTCGCGACGGCTGGGACCAGCATTATAGCCAACCGCACACCCACCGCCAGCGAAGTTTCGATGAAGCCTCACGCAATGAAAGCGCGCCTCTAACAGATTCGAGCCAGCTCGGGAGTTTTTGAGCGCGCCATCATCCAATCGCGAATTAATAAGAGCGATATGTGCACATATTGGACCAAAGTCCAATATCCAACGCCAAACTCGCGGCCTAGACTCACGTCTTCATGGCTGATTGTTCAGACTCGAGGCATGGCGGAGGCATCGCTTGGTCGAATCGCAGCCGCAAAAACCTCGAGACAGCAGATATGTTCATGTCCGAAATCCACCGATTCGTTGGAACGGTGCAGTACGTTCAAAGTCGCGGAGAATTACACCATGCCAAACAGCCTGCCGTTTTTCATGTCGAACGTGCACGACGAGTTGAACCGTCTGCGCCGGAACTGGGGCTGTTATCTCGGCCTTGGGATCGCGCTGATCGTCGGCGGATTGCTCGCCATTGCTTACCCGGCCATCGTGACCGTGACCACCGTCGAGGTCTTCGGTTACCTGCTCATGTTCGGAGCGGCGATTGAAATAGCGAGCATTCTCTGGTCCCGCGGTTGGGGCGGCTTCATCTCGCACTTGCTATGCGGCTTGCTGTACCTGTTTCTCGGGGTCGTGATGGTAGACCGGCCGGCGCTCGCCGCGGCGGGCTACACCCTACTGCTGGCCGCCTTTTTTGTCGCCTCCGGCCTGTTCCGCTGCATGTTTGCTTTGAGCCAACGGTTCTCCGGCTGGGGCTGGACGTTCCTCAGCGGCGGCGTCTCCGTTCTGTTGGGCTTAATGATCTGGCGTGACCTGCCAGCCGCTGCCTTTTGGGTGATCGGCACATTTGTCGGGATCGAGTTGGTATTCAACGGCTGGTCGTGGGTCATGCTGGCATTGGGAGCGCGAACATTGCCCGCGAGAGGATTCATGCGCGAGCCGGCGCCGCGCGAGCTAGTGGAGGTTTAAGTCGTTACCCGGACGCGAGGAAAGAAAAGCGTGCGGTTCCGGTGCAACGGAGTGTGCGGATTGAGCCCGAAGCAAACGACGGTATTGGACACGCCAATGCAAACATCGGCAAATCATTAAAGCGTGGTGAAGCAGATTTTGATCTGGAACGGTTCAGCTGGTTCAAGGGCAAGGCACTCGAGTCCTTCATCGAATTCCCCCCGATGCAGCGTGGCGCGAGCTTCAACCTCGATGCCGTGAAAGCAGAGAGGCAGAAACGGATGCAGCAAGCCGAGGCGGGGGCAAAAGGCCCCGGCAACTAGCCGCAATGACCCTCAAGTCGGCCGGCGCAAAAGCGCCGCCCGACGCTCTTGGTCGAAAGTATAGATCAACTGGAGCCTCGCATGTCTCGATACCCGAGAATCTGCACCGCCATCAGCATCGGCCTTCTGGGCCTGCTGTTCGGAAACGCGAAGGCGTTGCGCTCGATGGGCCGCACCCGGTTACGGCTATCGACGTTCTGCTCGAACCCGACGCGACGATGATCGACAAAGCGATCGCCGCCAACGAGCGATTGCTCAAGGAATTTCCAAAGGGCTTCGCGCTGGACAAAACGCATCGCCCGCACATCACGTGCTTGCAACGATACGTCAGGACGGCTGATCTCGATAAGGTCTACGAGGCTGTCGGCAAGGTTCTGGCCGAGGAGAAGCCAACCGGCTGGAAGTTGAAAGCTTACAAGTACTACTACATGCCCTGGAAGGAACTCGGCCTTGCTGGAATCGTGGTTGAGCCGACCGAGGACCTCCTTCGGTATCAGAAGAAACTGATCGACGCCGTCGCCCCGTTCACCGTGAAGCCGGGAACCGCGGCAGCGTTCGCCACTACGAAGGAAGACCCCGACATCGTTAAGCCGCTGATCGCCTACGTGGCGGAGTTTGTGCCGATTGCAAGCGGAAAGAAATTCAATCCGCACGGGACGATTGGGCTCGCCACCGAGGATTTCTTGAAGAAGATGCTGGACGAGAAGTTTGAGGATTTCACGTTCTCTCCAGCAGGAGCGGCTGTTTACCAACTCGGCAACTTTGGAACGGCTCATACCAAGCTCAAAGCCTGGGATTTGAAGCCCTGACGTGCGAGGCATCCTGCGATTGGCTCTATTTCCGAATCTGCATCTTTGTCGAGGACAAAGCATGTCGCCAATTTATCGCATGGGTCGATTGCTCTCGATCGCCGCCGTACTGCTGCTGATTACCGTTCGCCTATCCGCCGCCGATCCGCTGTCGTCCTGGAACGATGGTCCATCAAAGAAAGCCATCGTCGAATTCGTCGAGAAGGTGACGAAGGAAGGGGGCTCGGATTTCGTTCCGGTCTCGGAGCGCATCGCCACCTTCGACAACGACGGCACGCTCTGGTGCGAAATGCCGTTGCCGTTCCAGTTGTTATTCGCTCTGGACCGCGTTAAGGAATTGGCCCCGCAACATCCCGAGTGGAAGGAGAAGCAGCCGTTCAAGGCGATGCTGGAGGGCGACATGAAGGCGCTGATGGCCGAGGGCGAACGCGGCCTGCTCGAACTCATGATGGCCAGCCACGCGGGCATGACCACTGACGAGTTCGACGCCATCGTAAAGGATTGGCTGGCAACCGCCAAGCACCCGAAATACAAGCGGCCCTACACCGACTGCGTTTATCAGCCGATGCTGGAATTGCTCGCTTTCTTGCGAGCGAATGGCTTCAAGACCTACATCGTCTCGGGGGGCGGGATCGAATTCATGCGCCAGTGGGCGGAGAAGATCTATGGCCTCCCGCCCGAGCAGGTGGTGGGCAGCAGCATCAAGACGAAGTTCGAAATGCGCGATGGCAAGCCCGTGCTGGTCCGCCAGTCGCAAATCGATTTCATCGATGACAAGACCGGCAAGCCAGTCGGCATAAACAAGTTCATCGGCCGCCGGCCGATCGCGGCATTCGGCAACTCGGACGGCGACTGGCAGATGCTGGAATGGACGCAAGCGGGCGGCGGCGCGCGGCTCATGATGCTCGTCCACCACGACGACGCCGAACGCGAGTACGCCTATGGCGCCGAGGCCAAGCTCGGCACCTTCAGCAATGGGCTCATGTCCGAGGCGAGGAAACAAGGCTGGACCGTGATTAGCATGAAGAACGATTGGAAACGGGTGTTCGAATTCGAGAAGTGATAGTCGGAAGAATCTTGCTGGCGCATCGCGTCGAAGCTGAGGTGGAACGATGCTGGGAATTTGTTCATCATCATGACGATTCAGGATACGATCAGCGGCCGGATCGTCTTTATCGGGTTTTCTTGGGGCAATTACTCATCGCCGCCATGACGCCAGTCAATTTAGAGGTCGAGTATGCGTTCGCACAATAAGAGGCTTCTCCTCCTGTCTGGCCTAGCCGTGTGCGCGTTTCTGGTCACATTCGGCGTGGTCAAGCTTGTCCATCAAATGGAAGCTTCGACGGCCCCTCAAAAAACCGCGATCACGAATTCGGATCCGATATTCGACCCTCTTGGCTCCCCGCAACCGCCGGGCGAATCTCCCGAGGGCATGGTCTGGATTCGCGGCGGCGAGTTCACGATGGGCTGCGACGATCCGCGTTCGGCGCCGAACGGGGGTCCAGATGCGATGCGCGATGCCCGGCCGTTGCATCGCGTGTACGTCGATGGCTTTTGGATGGACCGGACTGAAGTCACCAACGAGCAATATGCAAAGTTCGTGAACACGACAGGCTATGTGACGATCGCCGAGCGGACCCCGACCAAGGAAGAATTTCCGACAGCCCCGACGGAGAATCTCGTCGCTGGTTCGACGGTATTCACAGCCACGGAGGGGCCGACGCCGCTGAACAGCCACTTGCGCTGGTGGCGTTATGTCAAAGGGGCAAACTGGCGCCATCCACTTGGGCCGGATAGCAATATCACCGGCAAGGAAAAGTTCCCGGTCGTGCACATCGCTTACGACGATGCAGTTGCCTATTGCGAATGGGCCAAGAAGCGCTTGCCGACGGAGGCGGAGTGGGAATTCGCCGCGCGTGGCGGCTTGGAGGGCAAGCGCTACACCTGGGGCGATGAACTGAAGCCGAACGGCAAATGGATGGCCAACATCTTTCAGGGAAAATTCCCGGTCAAGAATGGCGACACGGGAGAGGACGGCTTCGTCGGCATTGCGCCGGTGGGACAGTTTCCCGCAAACGGATACGGGCTCCACGACATGGCCGGCAATGTTTGGGAATGGTGTTCGGACTGGTACCGGCCGGATTATTACGAGTTTCTGGCAGCGACATACAAAGTCGCCCGAAACCCCAAGGGACCCGACACGCCCTATGATCCCGCGGAGCCGACAGAACGCAAGCGCGTCCATCGGGGCGGTTCGTTCCTTTGTACGGACCAGTATTGCACCCGCTACATGGTCGGCAGCCGCGGCAAGGGCGAAATCAACACGGCCAGCAATCACGTCGGCTTCCGGTGCATCCAATCGCCGGCGTCGTTAGATTCAAAAAAATGATCGGATGTCGTTCGCAAATCGAAGAAGGAGAGCATCACATGACTTTGTTTTTCAAATGGGTCATCCCAGTCGTCGCGCTGCCGTTTTTGCTGGCTCAAACTCGCGCGGGTTCGCCATACGATGGGATGTTGGCGAGAGTTCCCGAACAGGCAAATATGTTAATGGTCGTTGACAACGAAGCACTGCTGAAGAGCGATTTGGGAGTTCAACAGAATTGGGAAACGAACTACAAAAAGTCCGCGATGGGCGGCTTATTCGGAAGTCCCCCCCGCCTCTTGCGATTGGTGGTGGCGTCGCAATTCGATCACCATACGTTGCAAAACCAGTGGCAAGTTGGCGTTGCCGATCTACGCTACGACATCACAACCAAGAACCTCATTGAAGCCACGGGGGGCGCCCGCGACAGCGTCGGCGGACATGAAGTCACTCTAACGCCCCAGAACACTTATCTCACGCTGCTGAACCAACACCAGATCGGAATGATGTGCCCGGCCAACCGCCAGTCCATGGGGCGATGGCTGAGGACCTCGGGATTTGTCGGAACCGGGCGTCTTTCGCCGTTCTTGCGGCAGTCTGTCGAAAATCTGCCCAAAGGCGTACAGGCGCAATTGGCGATCGACATGGGCGACATGTTTGATGCGGCAGGACTGAGGCAACGGCTCAAGAAGTCCGAAATCCTCAAGGACGGAAACATTGACGTTGAAGCCGCCACAAAGCTGTTTTCGATGGTGAAGGGGCTGACGGTGGCAATTCGCGTCAACGGCGACATCCAAGGCGAGATGCGCGTTTATTTCGATGACTCGCCCACCTTCCTGCAGCCAGTTGCGAAGAAACTGCTCAATCACGCGCTAAGCAGCATGGGCGCAGCAATTGAGGAATTCGATGACTGGGAAACGAGCGTCGATGGCAATGCGATTGTGATGCGAGGCAAATTGAGTCAGAGTAGCGCGAGGATGATTTTCAGCCCCATGTTTCGGCCGATGCCCGCGATCCAACAAGACATGGATGCCGCAAGCAGTTCCCCTGCCGCCGCGTCGAAATGCTATTTCAACGCCGTTCAATCATTGATCGAAGATCTGAAAGCCACGAAAACGAGGTCGCTCACGGAACGATCATTTTGGTACAAGCAATTCGCCGACAAAATTGATGCGCTTCCGATGTTGAACGTTGACAACGACCTGTTGACCTATGGGGCAGCAGTCAGCAGCACGTTTCGAGGCCTCGCGAATTTCGCTACGAACACCTGGCAGCAGCAAAAGACGATTGCCGCCACGACCTACCAAGGCGTGACCGTGACGCCTGGCGCCAGTTATTACTACGGCAACGGCGCAGGTTGGGGTTATGGCGGGACATTTCCTAATGTGCAAAGCAATTACTCAATTGCTCAGAATTATACCTACCAGGCCGGGAACACGGAAATCGCCGTTCGCAACGGGACCTGGAGAAACATCGAAGCCGCCACTGCGGACATTCGCAAAAAGATGACACAGAAGTACCGGATTAACTTCGATTGACGAGGGAGAACACCGGCAAGTTTCAAACGTGCCCCAACCAAGTCTTGCCTCCAAGGAGTAAGAACGTGCTTAAGAGCGTAAGAAGTCAAACATTGGTCGTCCTGGCAGCAGGTGCGCTGATCGGATATTTGGCTGCCACGGATGGCTTTCGCGTGACCCGATCCTGCGCAAGGTGCATTACCTGGATCGCAAACCGGAGCGAGTCGAGCGCCTGGACTCTGGTCCTGTTCCGTCTGGATGTTGCGGTGAGTGCAATTCAAGAGATTTGATGCTTATTCGAGCCGACCCGGAAGCCTCGGCCAAGGATGCGGCGCCGGTTCCCGGCTCGCCGGGCGCGACCACCACGATCGACGGGCGGTACCTGCCCGACCCCGCCGGCGAAGTTCGGCGGCGACGATCAACCTCAACGCCTACCAGTCCAAGCCGTACTGGCCGCCGCGGGTCGTGCCGCCCAAGGGTGCGCCGAACGTGCTGCTCATCATGACCGACGACGTCGGCTTCGGTGCACCCAGCACCTTCGGCGGCGTCATCCCGACGCCGGCACTGGACCGCATCGCCAAGATGGGGCTGCGCTACACCAACTTCCACTCCACCGCCCTCTGCTCGCCGACGCGGGCGGCGCTGATCACCGGCCGCAACCACCACTCGGTCGGCTTCGGCGTCGATCTCGGAAATGCCACCGGCTACCCGGGCTACAACAGCATCATCGAGCAAGGACACGGCCACGATCGGCACGATCCTGCGCGACAACGGCTACGGCACGTCCTGGTTCGGCAAGAACCACAACACGCCCGAATTCGTCGCCAGCCAGGCCGGGCCGTTCGACCAGTGGCCCGTCGGCATGGGCTTCGAGTACTTCTACGGCTTCGTCGGCGGCGACACGAGCCAGTGGGAGCCGAACCTGTTCCGCAACACCACCGCGATCTACCCCTACGTCGGCAAGCCCGGGCTGGAACCTGACCACCGCGATGGCCGACGAGGCCGTCGACTGGATGCACCAGCTCAACGAGATCGCCCCGGACAAGCCGTTCTTCTGCTACTACGTCCCCGGCGGCACCCACGCCCCGCACCACCCCACGCCAGGAGTGGATCAAGAAGATCCAGCGACATGCACCTGTTCGACGGCGGCTGGAACAAGCTGCGCGAGACGATCTTCGCCAACCAGAAGAAGCTCGGCGTGATCCCGCAGAACGCCGAGCTGACCCCCTGGCCGAAGGACGTGCTCAAGGAGTGGGACACAGCTCAACGCCGACGAGAAGAAGCTGTTCATCAAGCAGGCCGAGGTCTACGCCGCGTACCTGGCCTACACCGACCACGAGATCGGCCGGGTGATCGACGCCGTGGAGAAGATGGGCAAGCTCGACAACACGCTCATCATCTACATCAGCGGCGACAACGGCTCGAGCGCCGAAGGCTCGCCGAACGGCACCCCGAACGAGGTCGCCCAGTTCAACGGCGATCGAGTTCCCGGTCGAGCGGCAACTCAAGGAGTTCTACGACGTGTGGGGTTCGAACAAGACCTACAACCACATGGCCGTGGGCTGGACCTGGGCGTTCGACACGCCGTTCAAGTGGACCAAGCAGATCGCCTCGCACTTCGGCGGCACCCGGCAGGGCATGTGCATGGCCTGGCCGAACCGGATCAAGGACGCGGGCGGCATCCGCCACCAGTTCCACCACGTCATCGACATCGTGCCGACGATCCTGGAGGCCACCGGCTTCCCGGCCCCGGTGTCGGTCAACGGCATCGCCCAGAAGCCGATCGAAGGCGTGAGCATGGCCTACACCTGGGACAAGGCCAACGCCAACGCTCCCGTCGCAGCGCAAGACGCAGTACTTCGAGATGTTCGGCAACCGGGCGCTCTACCACGACGGCTGGATCGCCTGCACGACGCCGATCCACGCCCCGTGGGTCCTCGCCGAGCGATCCACCGCCGGATGTGGTCAACGGCTACAAGTGGGAACTCTACGACCTGACCAAGGACTGGACCGCAGAACAACGACCTGGCCAAGGACAACCCGGCGAAGCTCAAGGAATTGCAGGAACTGTTCCTCGTGGAGGCCGCCAAGTACCAGGTCTTCCCGCTCGACAATTCGCTGATCACGCGGATGGTGTCGCCCAAGCCGAGCCTCACGGCGGGCCGGACACTTTCACCTACACCCGGCCGGTGACCGGCATCCCGCACGGCGACGCGCCGAGCACCATCGCACCGGTCCTTCACCATCACCGCCGAGGTCGACATTCCCGAAGGACGGCGCCGAGGGGATGCTGAACACCAACGGCGGCCGGTTCGGCGGCTACGGCCTGTACCTGCTCAAGGGCAAGCCGGTGTTCACCCACAACCTCGTCGATTTCGCCCGCTTCAAGTGGGAAGGCAAGGACGCGGTCGCCGCCGGCAAGCACACGATCGAGTTCGAGTTCACCTACGACGGGCCGGGCCTCGGCAAGGGCGGCACGGGCGTGCTGAAGGTGGACGGCAAGGAGGTGGCGAACCAGAAGGTTCCCGCACACGACGCCGTTCATCTTCCAGTGGGACGAGACGTTCGACGTCGGCAGCGACACCGGCACGCCGGTGGACGACAAGGACTACCAGTGCCCGTTCGCCTTCACCGGCAAGCTCGAGAAGCTGACCGTCAAGATCGGCCCGAGCCAGATGCTGCCGGAGGAGAAGAAGGCAGCCCAGGAGAAGGTTGGCCAACGAGACTGAGCCTCGCGATGGCCATGAAGCTCAACAGCGAGCTTCATGGCAATTCCTTGGACTCCACACACATCGATCGGAGGAACAATATGAAACGCGATCGGATTGCCGCTTCGACGTTCATCGTCGCGGTCTTGGCGATGATTGGTTTTGGAGTTCGGGCCCAGCGACCGGCTCAGTCCTTGGTTGCTCTGGCTACGGTCGGTGCGATCCGCCGACGAGGCGAGCGCGGATCGAGACGCCATCGCGAAGTCCGCGAGTGAATTCGCCGCGCTCTTCAACAAGGGCGACGCGAAGGCCGTCGCCGCGCTATGGACTGAAAATGGCGAATGCCGCGACGCTGACGGGCAGACGTTCGTCGGCCACGCGGAGATCGAAAGGTCCTTTGCCGACTTCTTCAAGGCAAACTCCGGTGCAAAGATCGAAATGCTCATTAAATCGGTGCGATTCCCGGCCAAGGATTTAGCAGTCGAGGAAGGGCTCGTTCGACAAGCCCGGAGTCCGAAGGATCTGCCCCGCTCGACTCAATACGTGGCCGTACATGTTCGCGAAGGCGGCCAGTGGAAAATCGCACTTTCGAGCGAAGGTGGAGTCGGCCAAGATCGGCTTGAAGACATCGAGTGGCTGCTCGGCGAGTGGGTGACGACCATCAAAAAGGATGCGGTGAAGTTCTCCTTCACGCGCGACAAGAAGCGGCCTTTCATCACAGGCAAGTTCACGCGCACCGAGACAGGCAAGGAGCCCGTCAGTGGAACGATTCGCATTGCCCTGGATCCGGAAACCGGCCAGATTCGCTCATGGGGATTCGAGGACGACGGCGGTCATTCGCAATCGCTGTGGGTTTGCGATGGCAAGAGTTGGGTCCTCGATAGCCGCGGAGTGCTGGCCGACGGCACGCCGACGTCGGAGCGAATCATTGTGCGGCGCGTCGGCCCAGACATGATTACGTGGCAGGCGGTCGACCGCGTCCTCGGCGACGACAGTTTGACGGATATGCCGCCGATGCGGCTCACGCGCGTGGCGGCTTCCAAGTGAACCATTGCGGCCAAAAGGAGACTCAGCATGAAGCGTTACTTTCTGTTTCTGTTTATTGGCTTCGGCTTGTGTGTCATCGGAGGCGATGCCAGCGGCCGTGGTTTTGGCGGATTCCGCGGCGGCAGTTTCTCGGGCAGTTACGGCCACACGGCCGGCGGTGGCTACGGCAGCGGTTTTAGCAGCTTCAGTGGCGCCGGCCGCTATGGCGGATCGTATTCCGGGTCTCGCTCCACGGGATCCTGGTCGGGATGGGGAAGCCGCGGCGCGCAAGGAAGTTATGACCACTCCTGGACAAGCGCCTCGGAGCGGCAGTGTCTCCACATCCGGATCTCGCAGTGTGAGCGAGGGACGATACGGCGGGATGTCGGCCAGCGGCTCTCGCAACACCTCGGTCACGACCGCCAGCGGCCAGACCTACTCTGCCAGCCGGGAAGGCGGAGCTGCATCCGGCCCGCGCGGTCGCACCGTCGGCGGCGCCTCCGGCAGCGTCGACGGCCGCTACGGCGCCGGCAGTTGGAACACCGCATTTTCCGGCAATCGCTACACCGGCAACATGAATCACTACGCCAGCGTCTACGGCGCGAACGGCGCCCATAGCACCGCTCACTGGTCGACTGGTTACTTGGGTACGCGAGGCGCTGCGGTTCGCACCGGCTTCGGTTATTACGGCTGCTTCCATCCGGCATGGTATACCGCCCATCCCGGCGCTGGGCCGCGGCCGGCTGGGCCGCCGGCGCGGCGTGGTCCAGCGCCTCGTATGCAGATACGGCAAGTTATTGTGGCATGGATTCCGCCGCATCACCCGACTACGACTATGGCAGCACGGTGACCATGCAGGGCGACGACGTCTACATGAATGGCCAGCAAGCAGAAACAACCCAACAATACGCGGAGCAAGCGACGGCAATCGCTTCCCAGGGTCAGACCGCGGACCCACCTCCGACCGACAACTGGAAGGCCCTCGGCATTTACGCCCTGGTGCAAGGCGACGAGAAGACCTCGAACTACATTTTTCAACTCGCGGTGAACAAGGATGGAATCATTCGCGGCAATTATTACGACGGCGTGATGGACACCACGACCGAGGTGTTCGGGTCAGTTGACAAGACGACGCAACGGGCCGCCTGGACCATCGGCAAGAAGAAGGACCGTGTGTTTGAGGCCGGAGTCTACAACTTGACCCAGCCGGAGTGCCCGTGCCTGCTGCACATCGGCACGCAGACGACGAATCAGATGTTGCTCGTGCTGGTTGAACAGCCCAAAAACGGTGGCTCGCAAAAGGGACAGTAGTTTCTCAACTGATGGAGTCACGATGATCGAACAACTTGCGTCGCCGTCCGAAAAGATCCTCGGGTTCAAGCATTCGGGGACGCTCCACGACGAGGACTATCAAAGATTCGTGCCGGTGCTCGACGCGGCGATCGCCAAATCGGGCAAGGTGCGACTACTGGCTCTTGTGAAGAATTGATGTTAGTCCAATGCCGGTCTTGTCCGCGACTGCCTGTGCTTTTAACGGCTAATCTTGGTTGGTGCTCGACGCGCGGGGTTTAGAGTGTGCGGTTTCGCTCCAGCGCCGTGTGCGGAATGGACCTGGAATCGATGACGCCGTTCGCTGCGAAGAGGCAAACCTTGATGAATCAAGTGGCTTAGCGACACCGACCTTGGTTCGGAACGGCTATTGTTGAATCCTCGACGCCCCTTCTTGAGTCGCTCAGTCTGTGTTGATCCAGTTCAGTGTTCAGAAGCAACTTCATGAGCAAGGAGAGTGAGTAATGCTGAGGAATTCTACGCTCCAGGCTGTCACCATCCTCGCAGCCGGCGCGCTGCTGGGATACGTGGCCGCATCAGGCAATTTCCGCCTGAATCGAACCGCGGACGCCGCAACGGTCGCGTCCAAGTCTGCGCCGACAACCGCGCCATCTTGTTGCTCTGAAAGCATCAGCAAGGCTCAGTTTGTGTCGCATTCGACGCCGTCGAACGCGCTTTCGAAAGCGGCTCGCAAAGAAAATGGCAAGAAGCCGAACATCGTCTTCATCATGGGCGACGACATCGGCATGTGGAATATCGGCGCCTATCATCGCGGCATGATGGCCGGCAAGACGCCGAACCTCGACAAGCTGGCCAAGGAAGGCATGCTCTTCACCGACTACTACGCCGAGGCCAGTTGCACGGCGGGTCGCGCCAACTTCATCACCGGCGAGTTGCCGATTCGCACCGGCATGACCACCGTCGGCCAGGCCGGCGCCAAGACCGGCCTGCCCGCCGAGGCCTGCACGATCGCCACCGCGCTCGAAGCGCAGGGCTACGCCACCGGCCAGTTCGGCAAGAACCATCTGGGCGACCGGAATGAATTCCTGCCGACCGTGCACGGCTTCGACGAATTCTTCGGCTACCTGTATCACCTCGACGCGATGGAAGACCCGGCCCATCCCAACTATCCGCAGGATCTGCTGAACGTGGTCGGCCCGCGCAACATGGTCCACTCCTGGGCGACCGAGAAGGACGACCCGACCGAGATGCCGCGCTGGGGCAAGATCGGCAAGCAGAAGATCGAGGACGCCGGCACGCTGTACCCGAAGCGGATGGAGACGGTAGACGACGAGATCCGCGACCTCGCCTTGAAGTTCATCGACAAGGCCAAGGCGGACGGCAAGCCGTTCTTCTGCTGGCTCAACCCGACCCGCATGCACATCGTCACGCACCTTTCCCCAAAGTGGCAAGCGACCCGCAACTCGAAGAACGGCTGGTCGATCCAGGAAGCCGGCATGGCCCAGCTCGATAATGACATCGGCCTCGTGCTGCAGAAGCTCAAGGACATGGGCGAGGACGAGAACACGATCGTCGTGTTCACGACCGACAACGGCACCGAACTCTTCACCTGGCCGGATGGCGGAACGACGCCGTTCGCCCAGTGCAAAGGGACGATCATGGAAGGCGGCTTCCGCGTGCCGTGCATCGCCCGCTGGCCCGGCCACATCCCGGCGGACACCGTGCAGAACGGCCTCATGTCCGGCCTGGACTGGTTCCCCACCTTCCTCGCCGCCGCCGGCAACCCGAACATCACCGGCCAATTGCTCAAGGGCGTGAAGCTCGGCGACCGGATTTACAAGAACCATCTGGACGGCTACGACCAGACGGACATGATCACCGGCAAGGGCCCGTCCAATCGTCACGAAATCTTCTACCTCGGCGAAAGCACGGTCGGCGCGGTGCGGATCGACGACTACAAGTTCCGCTTCATCGACCAACCCAAGGGCTGGCTGGGCGAAAAGACGCACATGGACGTGCCCTACATCACCAACCTGCGCCTCGATCCGTTCGAGCGCATGGGCTGGCCGAACAACGGGACGAAAGACGGGGCGCAGCAGTACTTCGATTGGTTCAAGTATGAGTTCTGGCGCTTCGTGTTCGTCCAGCAGGTGATGGGCAAGGCACTCCAGACCTTCATCGAATTCCCGCCGATGCAGCGCGGTGCGAGCTTCAACCTCGACGCCGTGAAGGCCGAGATGGCAAAACGGATAGCAGCAAGCCGAGGCGGCGAGCAAGGGCCCCGGCAACTAATTGACTGCTCAGAGCGAGCGCTCCGATATTCGGGGCTCGCGATACGGCAAATCGGGTGAGCCGAGATTCCCGATGGCAAAGCATCTGCTCATCGTGTCGGCCGCAATTGAAATCAGTGCCGGCGTCGGGCTGTTGGTGCTGCCTTCGACGATGGTTTGGCTGTTGCTCGGATCAACTCTGGAGACGCCCGCAAGCGTTGCGCTCGGTCGCGTGACCGGAGCGGCGCTGTTATCGCTGGGCACAGCATGTTGGTTGGCGCGGCAGATGGGCAAGGCGACCGGTGGGTTGGTCGTCGCCATGTTGCTTTACAACAGCGCAGTCGGAACAATCCTGGCAGTTGCCGGCGGCGGATCAGATTTGGTTAGCATCGCCTTGTGGCCGGTGGTTGTTGTGCACGGCGCAATGGCCGTGTGGTGTGCGATCTGCGTTCGTGGGAAACCGGCGGACAGTTCCCGTGTCCTGCCCTAAGCAGCACTGCCGTCCCGCTCGCCGAATAAGCGAGGCCAAGACATGCCGCCAGTTCGCCGCACCAAGAGCAGACACCTTGAGGAATTCGCGATGATCGAGATCCTTCCACAAAGCAAAGACGCAATTCTTGGCTTCAAACTCTCAGGGAAACTTCACGATGAGGATTACCGAAAGTTCGTGCCGCACGTGGATGCCGCCATCGCCAAGGGCGCCAAGACGCGCTTATTGGCCCAGTTTCACGATTTCCAAGGATGGGATCTGCATGCGCTGTGGGACGACATCAAGTTCTCCACTACGCATTGCACCAAGATCGACCGCATCGCGTTGGTCGGCGACAAGTCGTGGGAAAAGTGGATGGCCATGATCTGCAAACCGTTCACGATGGCCAAGATCCGGTACTTCGACGCATCGGAGATCGTGGCTGCGTGGGCTTGGCTCGGCGAAGCCTGAGCCTGGCCCTGATCCGGGTCAATTTGTGTACGACTCGAGGACTGACAACTCTGTTTCACTGGAAAGGAACCGCAAATGAGAGTTCGATTGTTTTGTTTGATGGCGTTGCCAGTGTTCATGGTTAGTGCCATCACGAGGCCGGTCGTGGCCGAAGACCCCAATGGGAACACCAAGGACAAAGAGGCGATCGCGAAGAACGCCGAGGCGTTCGTGGAGGCTTTTCACAACGGCGACGCCAAGGCGTTGGCTGCTTTCTGGGCGTACCGATGGCGACTACACTACTCAGTCCGGCAAGTTAATCGAAGGACGCGAAGCCATTGAAAAGGCCTTCGCGAGCCTATTCGAAGAAAGCAAAGGCCTCAAGTTGAGAATTGAAGGCACTTCTCTGCGGTTCGTCACTCCGAATGTCGCCATCGAGGACGGCGTCACCGAGGTGTTCCCTGCGGAAAACGCGCCGCCCAGTCGCGGCCGTTACACCAATGTCCACGTCAAGAAGAATGGTCACTGGCTATTGAGCAGCGTACGGGAAACAGTGTTCACGCCGCCCAGCAACTACGAACACTTGCGCGGATTGGAATGGGCCGTCGGGGATTGGGCGAGCGAAAACGGCCCGGGCCCGGTGCAGCGGATCTCGCTCGCCTGGAATGAGGGCCAGAATTGGATAAACGGTTCATTTGCCACGACATTTGGCGACATATCGCTTGGCCATGTCAAGCAATGGATCGGCTGGGACCCGGATGCCAAGCGCGTCCGCTCCTGGTCGTTCGATGATTCCGGGGCGTTCGGCGAGGGATCCTGGTCCAAGGATGGGAATAAGTGGGTGATCAAGTCCACCGTGACGCTCTCGGATGGAAAGAAAGCCAAGGCAACGTTCACGGTCGGCTTCATCGACGCGGAAACCATTTCCTTGCAATCAACCGATCGGACTCTCGGCGACGACAAACTTCCCGACATGAAGGAGGCGCTGTTGAAGCGGGTCAAATAAAGCCGCCTGAGTCACGTGTAGCTGAATCCAAATTCGTTCATTGAAAGTCGGAGGTATCTGATGTTTCGAAAGACTTTTCTATTGGCCACGATGGCTCTGCTTGCAATCCTGGCATCCTCGACAAGGGCTCACGCTTGGGGCTGTGCCCGCCATGTCGGCTATACGCACTACAGTCCGGTTACCGGGGTTCACCATGTAGGTTACACAACGGCCGCGCACGGTGGCGCCGGATACGGCGCCGCGGGCGGATATCACTATTCCGGCTACCATTACGGCGGATACGGGGTCCACGCTGGAGGCGCCCATTACGGCTACGTTCGGCGCTACTAATTCTCTCGACGATCAATCACCGCAGCCGACCGAGCAAGGTCGGCTGTTCGCTTAGGGGGCCATGCATGTGGATCGCACTCATCGCGACGTGCCTGTGCGTCCTCATCACGATCAACGTGCACTTCTTGTCGCTGAGGTTCTTTTGGCGATCCGCACGGCCAAGACTGGCGCAGCTTCCGGGCAATGGAATCGCAGCGTTGGTGATCGGATGCATCGTTGTCCATTGTGTCGAGATCGCGGTCTTCGCGATCGGACTGTTCGTCGCCGCAGTGTGGGAGGACGCGACGAAACTTGCGTTGAGTGGATGGAACCACGAAAACCTCAATCTTTGGTACTACTCCGCTGCCTTCTATACGTCGCTCGGCGCGGATCAACCGCCAACGGCAGGACTTCGTGTTTTCGCGACCTCCGAAGCGCTAACCGGACTGATTCTGATCACCTGGACGGCGTCGTTTGTATTCTTGCTAATGCAAGATTCTTGGGAATCTTGATCCGCATCCAACTTCTGATTGAGGCTACATTTGTCGGATGCGCTGGAGTGCCCTGATTCGCAATCGAGTGAAACTCGGATTCGATCAACTTCATCATGAGAGACAACGAAATGTTACAGAATTCGCGGATGTCGATGATTGCCGTGATCGGCCTCGGCACCGCGCTCGGCTGGCTGGCCGCGTCCGGGCGGTTCGACACTAAGCTCAATGCCGAGCAAAGCAAAACGCCGCTGGACTCCAGCGATTCAACTATTGGGACAACACCCGCATGCCGTTCTCAGGGCTTGTGTCGTGAAGCGTTGATGGTCAAAACGGATTTGCCCGCCATCGCGGCTCACAACCAGAATGTGTTCGCCAAGGCTCAAAATTCCGGCAAGAAGCCGAACATCTGCATCATCTGGGGCGACGACATCGGCCAGTCGAACATCAGCGCCTACTCGCACGGGGTCATGGGCTACAAGACGCCCAACATCGATCGCGTGGCGAAGGATGGGATGATGTTCACCGACTACTACGCGGAGCAGAGTTGCACTGCGGGTCGCGCTTCGTTCATTACCGGTCAGCACGGCCTGCGCACCGGGCTAACCAAGGTCGGCCTGCCGGGAGCGACACTGGGATTGCGAAAGGAAGATCCCACCATCGCCGAAATGCTCAAGCCCCTGGGCTATGCGACCGGCCAATTCGGCAAGAACCGCCTCGGCGATCGCAATGAGTTTCTGCCGACGGTCCACGGCTTCGACGAGTTCTATGGCAACCTCTACCACCTGAACGCCGAGGAAGAGCCGGAACTCCCCGACTACCCGAAAGACCCTGCGTTCCGGGTCAAGTACGGCCCGCGCGGCGTGCTGGATTGCAAGGCCGCGGATAAGGACGACGAAACTGTCGATCCGCGTTTTGGCAAGGTCGGCAAGCAGACCATCAAGGACACCGGCCCGCTCACCAAGAAGCGAATGGAAACGATTGATGACGATGTGGCGGACCGGGCGGCCACCGGGCCGCATGCCGGTCAGTTGTTGGATCTGCACCATCGCCCAAAGAGTTAGAGGCAGCACTCCAAGGACCGCGTCAACATGACCGACTGGGACCGGTTTCACCGGATCGGTTTCGCGGGCGGCCGAGCGGCCACGGGCCAGCCCCTTGACCGCCAGTGGCGCCTGCCACACGGCGAGTGGAACCAGCTCATTCTCCACGGCCCAGGCAAATAGTTTCTTGACGCGCCAGATGCGCTGATTGACCGTCACCCGCGAGAGTCCGCCCGCGATAAGTTGGTCGCGAAGAGTCTTCAACTTGCGTTGGCCAAATTCGGTGGCGAGCGAGTGTCCGTACAGCTCCGAAAGGGAACGGAAAACCAGCTGATACTCGGCGCTTCACGGGGGCCGCACAGTCGGCGCATTTCCAGAAAGCAAGGGCAAGCTCGTTGATGGTCAGATCACGCCCGGCGTTTTGACGGTCAAGGTTGCATCGGCCAGCCGCTTCCCATTCGGCAATCACTCGGGCGTACTCCGCCAGGCTTTCGGACGATCCGTAGGCGCCAAGTAGCTGATCCTTGCGCCGTTTTGTCGATGGGTCGGTCAGCGTGACCACCGCCTGGCCCGATTGCTTGTGCTGACGATACGGGGGTACGGATTGGGTACGATGGTTGGACATGGCGGAAATCCCCTGTTGGCGCGGAAGACTTCCGCGCGAATTCGGGTTTTCGTGCCGCACTTCCGACCATCGGAAGGTGTGTTAAGTAATAACCGGCTAAGAACTTACATCAGTGGAGCGGAAGGGAGTCGAACCCTCGACCTCTGCAGTGCGATTGCAGCGCTCTCCCAACTGAGCTACCGCCCCAGGTTGAGGTTGTATTCTAACGGGCCTTGCGTCAGCCGACAAGACAGCCGGCCGCGGGCGAAGGTTCGGTTTCATCGCAGCGATTTCAGTTTGCCGCGATATTTGTCGGCGTGGGCGTCGTCGCCCAAATCCTTGAACACACGAACCAGGCGTTCCAACGCTTTGAGGTGCTCCGACTTGTCCTGGTTGTAAACCACGTCCACCCAGAGATACGCCCACATGGCTTCTTTTTTCTTGCTTTGGGAGTTGTAACAATCGCCGAGTGTGTTGTAGGCGAGCGCCTTCAGGGCCGAATCCGACGTTGTTTCGATCATCGACTTCAATTGCGGAACCACCGCGTCGACGTTGCCCTTGGCGGCCTTGGCGCCGAGTTCGTAAATCTTGAGCCGGCCGGCGAGCGGGTCGTTGGGCGGCAACACCGCCAGCGCCTGGCGAATTCGCCCTTCCACCTCGTTCAATTTTCCGGCCCGGATCATGAGATCGATCAAAAGGAAATCGAGGTCCTGCTTGACGCGTTTGGCCAGGTTGGGCACCTTGGAAACATCATCTAGCACCTTGGCGGCGTCGTCCAACTTGTTTAGTGCGACGAGCATTTGCACCTGCTCGCGCACCGCCGGGATGGTCTCCCAGGCGTTCGCATTTTCCTTGCGGAATTTGTCGAGCGCTTCGATCGCCTGCAGTTGCAGATCGACCGCGTCGTTGGCGCTCAGCGCCTGAAGCTGGGCGATGCGATACTGAATCTGCCGCTTGATCAGGATCGATTTTTCGCTTTTGATCGCATTCAATGCCGCCTTGTATTCCTGGTCGAGGTCCGACAAATGCTTTTTCGTCGCGGCGCCCGCGGCCTTTTTCAGATCGTTTTCAAGCTTCGTGATCCGATTCATGGGGATCACCAGCTCCGTCGGCGGGTCATACTGCACTTCAACAATGTCGGGGACGAGGATTTCGCGATCGGCGCCGACCGGCGGTTTCAACTTGATGCCGTTGATCGATTCGGCCAGGATGGTCCCGGTCACGTCCGCGACCCGTTCGGGTTTGGCCGAGTGATCGCGAAATCGAATCTTGGCCACTTTCTGCGCCGGCGCGTTCGACGCCAAGAAAAGGCCGGCCACGATCGTGCCAATGACTATACGCGACATCATCACCTCAATGTTTCATTCCAAGCGGCCTTCGACTAGCGGGAGCCGATCGCACCATCGTTTGTGGCCAGCAGCGCCTTGCCGCCGGCGTCCTGATAGGCCTTGCGGATCAATTCCTCGTCTTCGAGCCAATCCTCATACAGTTTTTTCACCCGGACGCCGCCGAAGTCGGCCGTTTTCGCGTTTCTCTCTAGCTCGACGATCTGTTCGGCGAGCTTGTGGATGTCGCCGAGTTTTTTGTCCTCGTCTTTCAGCTTCAGCTTGCTCTTGTAAACGACCCGCGTGAGGTAGAAGCGCACTTCGTAGTAAGCTTCGCGAATCCGCGCGTCCTTGGCGTCCTTCGGCGGGCTGGAAAACTTGCGGAACGGCTGAATCATTTCCATCCACTTCGTATAAGCCGGCCGCCATTGCTCCCGATCTTCCAGAATAAAGATCCTTTCGCGGCGAACCTCAAGACTATTGAACCCCCAGCCGGGGTTCTTCGACGTGCCGATCATTTCATCGAGCAGTTTGTCCGCGGTCTGGAAATAGGCGCTTTTCTTGGCCTGATCGGTTTCCATTACGCCGGCTTTTCGCAAGGTCCGCACCTCGGTGAGTTGCTTGAACCAATAATTCCTCATCGCGGCGTCGTAGGCCGATTTTTCCTGATCGTATTTGACCTTCGCCTGTTCATAAATGGCTCGCTCGGCGTCGGAGACCGCGTCGCCGGGCACTTTTGGCGGCACGCCGGGTTTCTTGCCCGGCGGCGAAATCGTATTCAGCAACTCGATCGCGTTCGCCGGCTTGTCCAGGCTTTCAAATCCCAGGGCCAGAAAAATCTTCACGTCGGCCGAGAGGTTCTTTTGCTTGGCCAGGGCGGCGAGGAAACTTGAGAACTTGTCGATCGTGTCCTTCAACTTGTTCGGGTCGTGCTTGCGCATATCGGCGATCTGGCCCTGCACGTCGCGCAGCACTTGCACCAGCGAATTCGAACCCGTGCCGGTTTTTTCCAGAAGTTTCAGCATTTCCTGGGCACGCTCGATTTGTCCTTCCTGGACGCTGCTGCGAATCGCCAATTGCAGCAGGTCGGCCATCGCCTTGCGAACCCGCACCGAGGCGTCGTCTTGCGGGATGCTTTTTTTCATCTCCTCGACCGCGGGCATGTAAATGGCCGCGGCGTCGGTGTGCCGATGGACCTTCACCAGTTCGTAGGCTTGCCCGTAGAGGCCGATCAGCGCCAGCGAGTGAGCCATCGCCTTGACCTCGGCCGCCCGCTCGCCGAGCGGATATCGGTCGCTTTGATTCATCACCGCTTTGCCGATCGCTTCTACTTTCCGGTATTGCTTGCCCTCGACCAGATAAAGATTGGCCAGTTGCATTCGCGCCAGGCAATAGGCATACGCGGTTTCCGGCTCGGCTCCGGCGCCCAGGTCCGGCATGGATTCCAGCAGGCGCACGGTGTGCTGAAGCCATTTCTTTTTGGTCTCAAGCGGCGTCTTGGGATCCTTTTGCAAATTGAAACAGGTGATTCCCTGCTCGTTGCGCAATTGAGCCAACCCGCCGTAAGCCGGATTGACGCGGGAAAAGGCCTCGAGCGCCTTAATGTAATTGCCTTGCCCGACATCGAGCGAACCGAGCAGGTGCCGGGCGGTGTCGGTGGGCGCGTTGTTGGGCCAGGTTTTCTCCATGAATTCGGCCATTCGCCGGACTTGCTCCGAATCGACCTGGGCTTCCGATTCCTTCACGTCGCCTCGCGCCGGGTCTCGAGCATGACATTGCGATAGCCCTGAAGCGAGTACAGCGCCGCCACGGCGCCTCGGCTCGATTTCGTCAGACTTTTGGCCAAATGCTCGCCCAGCAGCGCCGCGTCGAAATTGTTCCCCACGATCAGATCGGCGTACACAAGCATGATCTGGGCGTCGAGGACCTCCTTCACCTGATCACTCGGGCGGACCAGGGTCAGCCCGCGCTCGATGGCCTTTACCACGCGCTGATAATGTTTTCGCCGCGCGGCCCGCCCCTTGTCGGCGTAGTCGGCGACTTCCGGCTTTTTCAACTCCTCACCCAGTTCGGCCACTTCCAATAGCGACAGCAAATAGCAATTCTCGAAGGTCTTCACCTGGTCCGGATCGCGGTCGGGCGTTTCGCGGATGGCGATGGCGAGGATGATGCGCATGCGGCGATTCGCGGCCCGATCGGAAAACTCGTTTTCGAACTCGGTCAGCGCGCGCAGAATTCGTTCGGCTTGCTTCAGGCGGGTCGCGGCCTCCGCCGAGACCTGGATCGGCCGCCCGGTGGCTTTATCGCGCTTGATGCCGGAGTTGGCCAACGCCTCCAGCGCATCCGCCACGATATATCGGGCGCCGCATCCCTCGGGCGAATCGGCATAGGCGCGATACTGTTCCAGCCAGCGCTGCGCCGCCGTCAGGGTCTGACTCGCCGGTTGACCCTGTTTTCGAGTCATTAAGATGCGGAAATACGACCCGACGCGCTTGGCGTCGTCCAGGTACGGCCCGCGCTCCGCTTGAATTTGCTCGAACGCGGCGGCGGCCTTGGCATAGTCGTCGTTTTCGAACCAGCAGCGCCCCGCCCAGGCCCGCGCCAGCCAACAGATTGGGTTTTTCGAGTCGATTTCCTGCAGTTTCTCGAACACTTTTCGCGCTTGAATGAGCGTGAGCGCTCGCGTTTTGATGTCGTCGATTTTGGCCCGATCCCCGATCGCGTAACTGTTGGCCAGCATGTGCAGGTCCATGCCTTCTTCCAACTGGGCCATCAGGTAGGAATGGTTGAGGTCGCGGTAATTGGCCGTACTGACATCGGCGGATTTTTTCATCTGGGCGTTCAGCGTCTTGGCGGCGTCGCGGAGCTTTTGTGCCGCCTGCAAAAACAACGGCCGGGCGTTTTTCATCGCGCTGGCGCGGGCCTCGCCGTCAAGCCGCCGGGCGCGATTAACTTGTTCATTGCCCTGCGACGCGATCAAGCGGGCGATTTCGAACCCTGCCTGGGGGGCCAATTCATGATTGGGGTTCGCCTTGAGAAACGCCTCGAACTCGGCCCGCGCCGACGCGAACAGCGCGAGCCGCTTACCCTCTTCGTTTTCGGCGCGCACGATTTCGACATTGGTTCGCGCTTTTTCCAACGCCACGATTTGCGCCATTTCCGGCGGCACCTTGCCGATCAATTGTTCATCGATGAATTGAAGCGCGAGTTGCGGTTCGCCACGGCGCGCAGGCCGCGGATCATTTCCAGGTAGGGCTCTTCCGCAACGACGATCCCGCATCCCAACCAACAAATCGAAATGAAAAGCCACCGGGAGGAGTTCCGCATAACCGTTCACCGAGAGAAATTCGCCGGGCGCCCGCCCTTGGCTCGCCGGCGCACCGTTCAGACGCAGTCGAAATCGAGATCGTTCCTTCATTTTGAACCATAGCCGGCGCATGTCAAGTGAGCGGGACGCATGCAGCGATGGAACGGGCTTTCGCGATTATTCTCCGGGCACGCCAAGGCGAACGCGGTTGCCGTAGTGCATTTTCAACGCCAGCATCACCGAGGTATTGAGCGGATTACGCGACAAGTTCAGCCGTTGGAGATCGGGGAACCGTTTCATGATTTGGCGATGCCGGCGTCGCCGATGTGGCAATTGGAAAGTTCCAAGTGAGTCAATTTTCCGGCAAACTTCGACTCGGCGATCCAGCTCGCGGCCTCGGTGGTGAAGTCGTTGTCATTCAAATGGAGATGTGAAATCTGACCCATGAGCGGCGATTCCATCAGTCGCCACACATTGTGGTTGCCGAGGTCGTTGTCCGATAAGTCAAGCCAAGTCAACGCAGGCAAATTGGCCGACTCGGCGAGCCTCTCGATGCCCATGACACCAATCTTGCAACGAATTAATTCGAGGCGCGTCAACTCGCTTAGATGCTCGCAAAGCGTGAGCACCAACAGGCCTGCATCGAGAAGGTGCATGCCCATGAACTGAAGACTGCGGATTCCCAAAAGTGCTGTTTCGCTTTGGGTCAGCACCTGCAGATTTGTGGGCCCCATTTGCTCGTCAAGAAATGCCAAGTCGGTAAGATGGCGAACCCAAGGCCCGGCCGCGAACTCGTCGAGCCCCTCCACGGCAAATTGCATCGTGAGTTTTCGCACCGGCGCGAGTTGCGACAGGATTGGTCCAAACCGCGCCTGCCAAGGACTCCACAGGTGAACGTGTTCGATCAAGCCGCGAACGAAATCGCAGCCATGCCGCGCCCATTCGGGAACGTCCTGCCGCCAGTCGACTCCGTGCCGATTCAACAACGCGGTTTCGCGATCGGCAAGCCGTTCCCGCTGCGGGTCGTTTGCAGGCAGTTGCGACAATTCCACTTGAACGCGAATGAACTCCGATCGGGGGTCGCCCTGCTCTTCGAGCCAATCGGCGAACACCAATCGCGGCCCGTCCGCCGCTGGGTCGTCGAGAATCGTGGCCAGGAACGGTTCATGGCCGGGGGGAAACATGTTCATTCGTCATTGGTCATTGGCAGCTTCATTCCCTTGGTCGCCAGCAGAGTTGCCAGCCGATCCGCCGACAAGCGCGGATCATCGAGCAACAGCGACTCCATCTCGGTCAGAATGAAACCGCTCAGATCGTCGCCGGTCCAGCCCTCGGCGATGAGTTTGTCGCCGATGTCCTTCAGGCAATGATCGCGGAGTTTATCGGTTCGACGGGTGACATTGCCTTCGTGAATGCCAATGACGTGGGCCACCTCGCGCTGGCTGAGGCGATAGCGCAACCGCAAGCCGAGGAGCAGCAGTTCCTCTTCGTTCAGACCGGCGAGCCAATCGCGAGCGGCCTCGCAGAAGGCGTCGTGCCAGCGATCTTCGCTTTGCTCCGGCAGCGGCAAGCCGATTTCTTCTTCCGGCAGGGCCTGCTCGTCGGGCTTGGAGCGCAAGCGCGACAGGTGCCAATTCTGAAAGACTCGAATCAGCCACGGCGTCAGCGGCCGTTGACCGTCATACCGGGCCAGCACCGGCAACGAACCCGGCGATTCGCTGACCAGCAGATGGCTCCAAAATTCCGAGACGGCGCTTTCCTGCTTCTCTTCGTCGCGCGGATAGAGCCGCATCGCTCGGGCACGCAGGGCGTCGATCAGAAGGCAGTCGGTGCGACCGGTGCGGCTGGCGAACAGCCGGTCCCAGGCCCGGTCCTGGCCGTCCAGGCAGCCGCAGCACAAGTACCAGTCGATCGAGTAAAGGCTGTCGATATACTCGCGGCGATCGGTGTCCGGGATCTTGATTCGGTACAGTTCGAAGGTGCGCTGCAAATGTCGTTGAAACCCGGTCAGCGGCAGCCGGACGGTCGGCAACTGCAGCCGGCAGTAGTGATACAGCAACAGTTCCTGCGTCGCGGCTGAATATCCGTTGTCCATGCCATCACACTATTTGTCGGCTCGGCCGCTTGCAACCGAGCGCAAATTCATTGGCCGCCGAAATGGGAACCGCCTGCGTTCCGGACGTAAATGGCCGCCGTGGCGATCACCGTGGGGTAAACAAGTAAATCTCGGTGCGATTCGGAGACATGGGCTCACGTTCCGGCACCGGCGGCGAATTGACTCCCATGCCGATCGCGGCGACCTTGCGGCCATTGAACCAACTGGTCCGCTGGGCGTGAAAGTGCTCCTTGAGAAAACTCAACACGGCTTCGCTCTGTTTTTGCGTCAGGGTCTGAGCCGAGGCAGCCGGCAAATTCGGCGACCCCGGGTCTGCATAGCTGACGACCACCATTTCCGAGCCTTTCACCTTGCCCGCTTCGACCCAGGGGCCAAGGTTGGTGAGATGGTAACGGCCGAGTTCGGAAAGCGCGGCCGTGCCCGGTTCGAACAGGTGTTCGCTGGCGAAGGTCCGGCGATCGGAATTCTGGTCCGGCCGATAGATCAATGCTTGCGGATCCTCGATATAACCGCGGATCAGCGGCAATTTTTTGATCGCCTCAGCATCCTGCTTGATCGCCGTCAGCGCTTCCTTGCCCTCGCGGAGTGCATCCTGTCCTTGGGCGAATGTCTGTTGCCCCTGCTTGACCAGTTGTTGCGTCTCTTTGACCAGGCCGATCACTTCCCTGTGGGCCTCGTCGCTCTTGAGCAATTTGGCCAGCGTGCCGTTGCTGTCGCGGATTTCTTGGAGCGTCTGGCTGGCCTCGGTCATGATGTCGCCGATGTCCCGCGTCTGCGCGACCGCCAACTCGTCGCCATTTGCAAGGCGATGCAATCGGTCCTTGCCGGGTTCGATATTGATCAGCCGGCCGCCGAGCATCCCTTCGTTGACCAGCCGCGCTTTCGAATCAGCACCCAGCAACGGCTGGAATTTCTTGTCGATTTGCAGTCGCACATAAACTTTGCCGTCGGCGGCGTCGGCATCGGGAAGTTCGATCGCAATCACGCGGCCGGCGTCGATGCCGCGAAAGCGAACCGGGGTTCCCGCGGCGATGCCGCTCGCGTCGGCAAACCCCGCCTTCAATTCGATCGTCTCGGCCCACATTTGGCGCCGGCCGCCGATGCGAAACAGCGCCCAGGCTCCAATGAGCAAGCCTGCCAACACTACGAACCCGAGCAGCACTGCCTGCCTTCGAGACAAGGAACGCGACACGGCATGCTCCTTTATTCGAAAGGAAGTTTCAGCCTCATTCTAACAACAATCGCCAGGGCGCATGGCTTCAATGGTAATATGCGGTTTGGGCGATCGTCTTGACGGCGGTATCGCCGGATTTCGCATTTCACGACGCACCACCCAAACTTAATCTTCCTGCCGGCGGAGGATGAAACTGCCTTCGAGCCGGCACATGCCGGTTTCGTTCGTTCCATCCACCGACCACTGCCCTTCGAGAGTATCAAAGTCGTCGCTGAGCCGGCCGCGAAAATTCACCACGTGCATGCTGACGGTCGAGCCGATGAGCCGGTCGCCGACGCGCCAGCCGGTGAAATGCTCGCCCAAGTAGGTCTTGCGGAAGCGAACGATGCGATTACGCACTTCGCCTTCGAGAATCGAGTCGGCGGGCAAGGTGGCGGTGGCGCGAATGGGCCCGCGCGGCAAATCGGGATATTGCTTGCGAAGGTTGGACACAATTTGTTCGTCGGCCCCCGGCGGCAATCCCGCTTCCATCGCCGCATCAAATACCGATGCTTCGAATTCGGTTTCGATGTCGGTCATCTTGCCCTGAAGATGCGAATCGATCTGGGCGAATTGCGCCGCGATGGGATGTTCGCGGCCGTGCTGGAGATAAGCGCCGGCCCAACGACCCGTGATATCGATTCGAGCGAGCATGTGCGGGGTCTCGAAAGCTCAAATTGGCAGCAGGGATCGAACCGGAATCATTGCAACCTGCTGAGCGCCGATCATCAGCGGAACCGATTCATTCTCGGTATAATCATGGCGCGTCGCATATGAAGGCTCGACCGCCTTGCTGTCGGGGTCGGTGTAAACCTCGACCTGCCGATCCATCAAATTCACGATCCAATAAACCTCGATGTTGGCCCGCGCATAGACGCGGCCTTTCGTCACGCGATCGAAGGTTAAAGACGACTCCGAGACCTCAATCAACATGCCGATATCCGACGGGCGCGGTTGTCTCCTGGGCCGTTGGGCTTGTGGAGTGCAGATCGCGATATCGGGTTCGAGCTGGCTGTCTGAAAGTTCAATGGGCATTTGGATCCGCATTCGCCAATTCGAAGGAAGAATCGGGCGGATCGCGCCGTCGCATGATTCAATCGCCAGATCGTGGGGATGATTGTGGGCCATTTTCGGAATCACCCAGCCTTCGATGAGTTCTAGTCGATCGTCCTCATTAAATGCACCAATCTCAATCAAATGCTGATACTCCGCCACGGTGTAACGCTTAGGCGGCGCTGGGGGCAAGGGTCCGACAGTGCCCGATTGATAGGTGATCAAGTGCATAAAGTAACCTTATTTGGCCAGATTTGCTCGCAGTATACCAGAAGCGATCTCGTTGTCACAGATCCTTGTACGCCAACTCAAACAGTAACTTCGCGTCGCGGATGCTGCCGGTCTCAAAGCCCTTCTTGAACCAGCGCATGCGTTGTTTCGAGGTTCCATGCGTGAACGAATCGGGCACGACATAGCCTTTGGCCTTTTTCTGCAAGCGGTCATCGCCGATCTGATACGCGGCGTTCAGAGCCGAATCGATGTCGCCCCGTTCGAGAAACTTATATTTCTCCTGACCGTAATGGCCCCAGACGCCGGCGAGATAATCGGCTTGCAACTCGAGCCGGACCGAGCCCTCGCTTTCCAATCGCCTGTTTCCCGAACGCCGCATTTCGTCGGCTTGTTTTGAATACCCCAGCAGCCACTGCACATGATGACCGACTTCATGGGCGATCACATACGCGCGGGCGAATTCGCCGGGCGCATTGAGCTTCTTTTCCATGTCGCGATAGAAGGCCAAGTCGATGTAAACTTTATGGTCGCCGGGGCAGTAAAATGGTCCGACGCGGCTTTCCGCGGTGCCACACGCCGACTCGACGACGCCATCGAACAACACCAGTGTGGGTTTTCTGTAGGTCTTGCCCATCTTCTTGAACTGCTCATCCCAGATTCGCTCGGTGTCGCCGAAGATCACTTTGGTGCGATGCGCAAGCTTCGTCTTCTGCGGGATTGACTTTCCTCGGCCCCTGGTTCAACTGCGCAGGTGCTCCGCCATTTCCAAGGAATTGTTGCAGCAATTGCGGATTAATGCCAAACAGCAGGGCCAGAATCAGAACGATAATTCCACCGGCGCCGCCGCCAATCGCCAGCTTGGTCCCGCCGCCCATCCCGCGGCGATCCTCGACATTCTGGCTTTCCTCGCGGTCTCCCAATTCCATGATGTGGCTCCTAGCAATTCAGCCAAAGACATGGGTCAAGCTCATTGTATAATCGTCGCCGGTCAAAATTGGCAGGTACGAAGCAAGCGGCGTGCCGAAAATTCTTGTTGAGTTTCCGAATCGCAATCGCTCATCGCGTGTTGCGCCGCTAAACTGACCGGGCTGCCATGTGGACCCATTTTCTCGCCCTGGTTCGCCGTTTGCGGGGACATCCCCGTATTCCCTATGGCATCACCAGTGAACAATTCGAAAGTCTTTCAAAACGGGTACGAGCACGCGTCGCTGACTGGAGCGAAGACGTCTGCATCCATGGAAGCCGGGTTGCCGGAAACGATCGGGCTGATTCCGATCTCGACATCGCCATCCGGGTCACTCCGGACAAGTTCGACGAAATTGCTCGAGTATGTTTCGGGACTCCGAATCCGGGAACCGCGAAGGAACGCACTATGCAACATGCGATCAAAACGGGTAAGATTCAATCTGGCGAAGCCGGATTGCGATCGCTTCGACGAGAGTTGGAATCGTTTTTGAACTTGCCGGTTGATATTTCGGTGATTCGGATTGGCGGGCCATTTGATCAAGGACCCTTCTTAACGCTGCGACAACTGTGAATTTGCGTGTAACAATGGAATCGATTGACAAACTTGACTGTGCCATTTATTTGCAACCCCCTTCCGATGTGGGACTGGACCGTGTCGCCTCAACTGTTGCGGAAACGCTTGGCGCTCGGACGCAAAAAGGACTAGGCGACGTGACCGTGATTCTGTCGCACGGTCAGATTGATGTGCGCACGAATGCCGAATTCGATCCAGGCCGCGTAAAGGAATTCCCGGACGGGTTCTTGAATTTTCGTTTCATGTTGGAGTTTTTTGCCGCGCCACCCAGATCGGAGGATCAGCTAACCAACGTCGGAGGACTTCTCAGTCGGTTCTGGAGCCTTGGCTGGCCCGCGGTGGCGGCATGCGATTATGAGGATCAATTGCCGCGTCGTGGGGGATACAAGGATCGGGACGTGTTTGCGCTCGGTTCTTCCGGGCCGTCGCTGGTCGGTCACTGAAAGGTTTTCTGCTCCTATGAAAAAAGCCGCGCCCCGGCGAGCCATGACTCGCCGCGGCGCGGCATCGGTCCCAATCACTTCGCCGCGACTCCATTCACCGCGACGTTCGTTTCCTCCTTCGCCGGCTGCTCCAGCACCGCGAGTGAATCCTTCGTCATCTTGTCGGCGTAGTCGCGCAGCGCCTTCAACTGCGGGTCGTCCTCGGCCAGCTTGAAGCCGGATTTCTCCGCGACCAGCAAGCTGAAGAGCAACCCCAGCATGCCGTTGGACGCGCCGTCGGCGTGCCCGTTGCCATTGCTGCTGCCGCCGGCCACGAACATGCGCTCCGGCACCAGCGGCTGCTGGCTATGCGACAGATGCTCGGCCACCTGCGAGACCGCATACAGCCGCGGATCGCCATAGCTGCCGATCTTTCGCAGCAGCACGCTCGCCTCGGTGAGGCCGATCTGCATCAGCCGCGACGCCTCGCCCTTGCCGGCCAGGGTCCGCTGCTTCGCCTCGGCCTCGGCGGTGACCACCGTCTGCTCTGCCTGCCGCTTCGACCGAACCAAGTCGGCCTCGGCTTGCAGGATTCGCTTCTGATTGTCCGCCTGGGCCGTAACGATCGTTTGCTCCGCTTGCTTGCGGGCCCGAGCCAGTTCCGCTTCCGACTGGTTCTCGATGATTCGCACTTGAACGTGCGAGTTGGTCAGTTCCGTCTGTTTCGAGGCGATCGCCTGGGCCTCATTGAGCGTCTTGAGCTTCTCGGCGGCGGCACGCTGCCGCTCGTAGGTCTCGATCTGCTCGATCGACAATTGCCGCTGACGCAACTGTTCGAGCAAGGTTTCAATCTTGCTATCGGCCTGGCCGGTGCCCGGCTTGCCAATGAGCACGTCCACGCATTCGATGTCGAAATCACGAAACTTTCTTTTCAGTTCCTCGCGGGCCTCCTTTTGAATGTTGTCGCGCTCCTGCAACAGTTCGAGCATCGTCTTGCGATGGGCGATGTCGCGGAAATAGGCGCTGAGCATCGGGTCGATGGTCTGCGTGATCAGTTTTTTCACGTCGCCGAAGCGCTGGATGACGCTGGGCGCGCGCTGATAGTCGATGTGCACCACCACCGAGAGCGGCAGCAGCGGCTCATAGGCGTCGCGGGTGACCAGGTCGATGCTCTTCAAGCTTTCGTCATAACGATGTTGCTCCGTTTTGCCGGTGATCCAGTGCAGCACGAAGTTCGTGGTCGGCACCAGGACGATGTTGCCGGCGTAGGTGTTGAACGGATACTTGCCCGGGCCGAGCGGCTTCTCCCACACGCCGCGCTCGCCCTCGGCGACGCGCTCGCCGTGGCGGAAGCTGTCGCCCGACACGTCACGGCCCTGCCGGCCGTAGTAGCTGACCACCACGCCGACAAAGCCGATCGGCACCACGGTCTTCGGGTGAATCTCAACTGTGGCGAACCAGCGATTGATGAAGTAGGTGCCATCGGTGAGCGGCACATACTGGCGGCCGCGGCGGCCGCCCGCCGCCAAAAACGCCTCCACGTCCTGGTAGTTGTTGTGGTAGTTCGGATCGTCGCGCTCGTTGCCGACCGATGGCGCGATAATCTCGCCCGGCGGCAACGATGGGCCGTCGTGCACCGTCACGATGCCGATCGAGTCCACCTTGGTTGTCGATTCCGGATGCAGCGGATCGACGACTTCCATCGGCCGGCCGATCACCACCGGCGAGAAACCGTCGATCGCCAGCAGTTCCTGTTGCCAGGAAATGATGTTTTGCAACTCCTGCCCGCCGGAAAGAGCCAGGCGGTAAACGTTGTTGACCGTGAGCACGACAAACAGGGCCTGGTTGATCGCATAGACGCCTTCGCGCAGGATCGCGCGCTGGCGGCCTCGCTGTCCGATGACCGGCGCCACCGTGGCCGAATCGCTGGCTCCGGTCGCGGATGCGGCCGGCTCGCCAAGCAGGAACCCGCGGGCGTCCTGAAAGTTATTGCTGTTCACCACCCGGCCGAGCGTCTGGCTGGCGGTCAGCGGTTCGCCGTCGCGGGCGTAGACATAACCGATCTGCCCCTGCGGCACCGTGACCAGCGGCAGCTTGTGAATGCGGTACTGAAAGCGCCAGTAGCCGAAGTGGATGCCGCCGCGAAGCAGGTCGGCTTGGTAGCCGGCTTCGCCATTAAGCGCCAGCAGCCTTCCTTCGGACACGGATCCTTTGGGCGACCACAATTTTTCGACCACGCCGACGCGATCATTGGGGATGTAACGCAAACCCATTGCCTCGAACAGCGCGATGACCGCCAACACGGCCAGGATCAACAGCGTGATGGGGTGGACCAAGACTTCAGAGAAACTCAACACCGCGAACGGCGACGCAGCCAAAACCGGCAACATGGCCGATCTCCCAAAAAGTGACGAGCCGCTGCGAAGGGACATTCCCTAAAGGCCATTCGAATGCCGGCACTTGGAAGCGCCGCACGCGAATGACCGGGCGTCAATCGGCTCGTCGTGAATCTGTCTAGGTATTCGCTTGGCGACCACCCCGATTGAGGAGCAGCTCGCGATTGTGCCATAAACTTAGAATATACAAAGGCTTGCGATCGATGCCGACCCGGACCGCGCGGCCACGCTCAAACACGTTGTGACATTCGCGCAGGCATGAATGATCCACGGTCCGACGATCGATCCCGACTTGATTCGCAACCAACCGGCGAACAACGCTGCCATGAAAACGAGGGGAACGACCATCCACATTTCCGGCATGATGAGCAGCACGAGCAGATGCGGCAGCAGAAAGATCAGCGCTTGAACGAGGTTGGCCCAATGATTCGGCAGTCGGCGAGAGAGGCTCCCTGCGATCAGCCCGCGAAAGAGAAGTTCTTCGCTGAATCCGGTTTTGACAACGCCGTAAAGCAACGCCATTACAATCGCTGGCCCACTAAGCCCCAGGCCCATGAAGGCTTGTTGCGGCGAGCCCGCGCGAAGGAACGGCTCCAGCGGCGGCGGCCAGATCAGCAGCACCGCGACCGTCGCCATCGCTGCGATCAGGCTGTAGCCGATGTAGTGAACGTCGCCGAGCTGCAATCCGGCCCGCCGGGCGATTTCAGCCGCCGGGCGTTTGTGCCGGAGTTTTTGATAAATGAAGTAACCGAGAAACGGCAGTCCTGCGAGCACCACGAGATTGAGCAACGCCGAAATGATGGCGGTAACAAGTAGCATGATCCGTCCCTCCGCCGCTTGCGGCTTTGCGATTTCGGTTTTCAATCAGCCGGCCGTTTCCACCGTCGCGAACTCCCCGAGCAAGCCCATCACCGGCTCTTTATACTGCTCGTTCAAACTCGTCGGGTCGATGCTCCAGACAGACGCGAGTTGCATCACGCTATCTTCCGTCGGCGGCTGGCCATCGCCGAACTCAAACCCCAGATCGCGCTCCTCCGGCGTCAATCCGCCCTCGTTCCAAAACGCCTGTCCGTTCCAGCCGAAGCCGCGAACAAACTCGCCGCGGCGAGCCCGGGCCCAGACATGGGTTCCAATGTCTTGATTCGTGCAGAAGTACTGCGCATCGCGAAATCTGCGGCTGAGTCGTTCCAACAGCGGCCTGACAGCCGCCGCCGTTTGCTCAAACGCATTGAGATCAGTGCTCACCGCCAGCGTCCATTGCCCGACCGGCGGCGTCACAAAAACCGATGATTTGTAAGCCGCGGCGACTCCCTCCTCCCAGGTCGCAACTCGCAACTCTCGGATGTAAAGCGCCGCCGCTACCGCCTCGCAGTCGGTCGTGTCCAATGCCAGCCAAGCTGCCTTCGGTCCGAATGGAACCGGAACGTCTGTGCCGGAGGCATCTTCGAGATCAAAGAAGGTTCGCGAAAGAAAGGCTCCAGCAACGCCGAATGCCAGGAGACCGTACTTAACCGCGAGTTTGAGCGGATCATTCGAGGGCCGCACCGACTCGGCTTCGCCGGTTGCCGGTTCCGGAACAATTCCATCTCGCCTTTCAGCAAGCAATTCTTCCGCGGCGACAAACGCCTCCTCCGACCAGCGCTCCAGATCTCGGCTTTGCAAAATCGCGTGAAGTTGGGCCGACGACTTGGCCGCGAAATTCTCCTTGATGATATCGATTAGGCGACGTTCCAGGCTCATTCGTCTCCCCCGGGGAGGACCGTTGCCGCCAGGTGTGAGGGAATCGAAACCGCGACGCGAAATGCCTGAAGAACGATGCTATCGCTCGCTGAGCGCGGGGCAATGTAGAACTTAATGCCATCGAGCCATTTTCGCTCGCCCAGCGTGCGGGCGAAATGGCACTCGAAGCCATAGATGGGGTAATCGCGCGCGGTCACAAGCCGGTCATACGTCTTCAACTCGGGCCCCTTCCCGCCGGATCCGAAATTGGCGAGAGAGTGTGACGCGTCCGCCGGAATCGCCGCCCAGACGTCAAAAAAACGTTTGCGAAAAACGGACCGCACGAAAACCCAGAGCCCAAAAAGCGATTCGCCGATGACGTCGCGCTGGCGAATGTCGGAACTAACTCAGCTTCGCGACAGAAATCGCTACGAGGAATGCGAGGTTAGCGACAACTCCGATCCCGACAAGCAGCAACAGCAACTTCATGGTGGAGTGCCCACGTCTCAAAAGAACGCCTCCAATGGCGCCGAAGAGTCCCAATATTACTTGCACCAGCGGTGGAATCAGGACGATACGTGGAAACTCGCTCACAAACGATGTTACCAACAACATCACAAACAAGAACATCAATCCGCCCATGACGAGAACCGCGCCGACGACGATTGCTATCAGTCCGATGGCAGCTGCATTGTCGTGTCTTGTCATTGCACTGTCCTGTATAGACAGTGAAAGCCCGAAAGGCAAAGCCAGCGAACGAGCCCGCTTAGCAATCCGGGGGCGGCAATATCTCCGCCCCGCTTAGCCGCGGAGCGGCGACCGATGGTAGCCTGGGGCGAGTCTTCGAGCCCCAGGAAACTGGTCCGCGTCATGCACATTCGGGAGCACCGACCCGCAGGGTCGGTGCTCGCGAATGTGCATGGCTCTCGACGATTCCAGGGATTTCATCCCGGCGACCATCGGTCGCCGCCCCGCGGTTGCACCGCGCGCGGCGTCCATTCGCGCCTGGGCCGGATCGCCCAATCTTTGCCGGGAAGCGGTTGTCGATAACGCCTTCGGCGTAAGTTTCAGATCGGCCACCCTGCGGACGGAATAACCTTCTCTGCGGGGCGGAAAGGCGTTGGCAATTCTTGCCAATCGCGATAAACTTGCGAAAAAGGGGACCACCATGCCGACGCGAAACATCAGTCTTACCGAGCAATTGGACCGCTTCGTTGAGCGCCAGGTTTCGTCCGGCCGTTACAGCAACGCCAGCGAAATTGTCCGCGATGCCCTGCGCTTGCTGGAGGAACGGGAGCAGGAACGCGCGGCGAAGCTCAAGGCCCTGCGCCGTGCCGCCGCTCAAGGATTCGATCAAATCGACCAGGGCATGGGTATCGTGTTGAAGGGCAAGAAGGCAATCAATCAATTCGTCGCCGAGCTCGAAGCCGAGGCCAAGTCGAAGCAGCCGGCGGGACACGGTTAACGACATGGAAGTCATCATCGCGCCGGCCGCGCGGAACGACATCGCGGACATCCTCGCCTGGACGGAAGAGACCTTCGGCCCTCAAATCTTGAGGCGCTACGCCAAGCTCATTGCGACCGCAATTGCCGAAGTCGCGGCCAACCCGGATCTGGCCGGCAGTCGGCGCCGTCCCGAAATCGCCGACCGTTGTCGCACCTATCACCTTGATTTCAGCCGCAACTCCGCCGGCCGCCGCGGCGATCGCATTCGCCGTCCCCGCCATTTCTTGCTCTACCGAGTGAGCCAGTCCAAGATCGTGGAAATCGGCCGCGTCCTGCACGATTCGATGGAACTGCATGCGCATTTACCCGACGAATATCGCGGGATGGCGAAATGAACCGAGCAGTCGAATTGAGCAAGTGGCCGCGACCGACTCTTCGAAGCCATGGCCGTGCCCGAGGCAATCTTAGCCCCGAAGGGGCGGCCGTTAATAGCCAGGCGGCGGAGTCTTCGACGCCCCTGGAACCACGGTCAGTTCTGAAATTCGCGAGCACCGACCCTGCGGGTCGGTGCTCGAGGATGTGCATGGCTCGCGACGATTCCAGGCGTTTCATCCCTGGCTACCATCGGTCACCGATGACTTAGCCCCGAAGGGGCGGCCGTTAATAGCCAGGGGCGGAGTCTTCGACGCCCCTGGAATTTGGCCCGCATCACTCCCATTCCCGAGCACCGACCCGCAGGGTCGGTGCTCGCCAATGATCATGGCTCGCGACGATCCCAGGGATTTCATCCCTGGCGACCATCGGTCGCTGTTCCGAGGCTGCACGTGCTCGGATTTGCGGGAGAAGGAGACATCGCCCTCGCGGAATGCCGGAAGTGCCGAATTTCCCCGATGCGAAATCCGCGGATGCCAATCCCAGCCGGCGAGACACAAAAATTGGTGAGAATCTTCGCCCGATCGCAATACCGCTACTACTGTCGCCGCTTCGCGGCCAATGCAAGTGCTCGCTTGCCGGCGAAAGTGCGTCGGAACTGAGCGTCCGTGGCCGCTCGTGGTTCGGCCCCGAGCGCCGCTCGATTCTACGGTTTGCCCCCCCAATCGCCTTGCCCACTCGCTCGTTGGCGGCGGTCCATTCCTTCTGGTATTTTGACTGCAGGGCCGCTTGGCGGTCCCTCGGCAGCGCTTTGCAGCTCCTTGAGCTTGGCGCTGGAACCGCGCGGATGCCTCGCGGACGTCGGCTTCAGGGGCCTTTTTCTCCAAAAGTCCCGCGTACTCATTCCGGAGCCGCAAGTAGTCCAGCATTAACTGGTCGTCCGCCGATAGGGCCGCTGCCTGGGTGCTCGTGGCTTGCGCCGATCCTTTCGGGATTGGCGGCGTGGCGGACGTCGAAGACTTGCGACAACCGGCGGCCGAACACGCCGCCGCGATCAGCAGAAAAAACACAATTACGCGAGACATTGATCCTCCTCATGGCAACGACGCTTCACGCCGGTGAATTCACTACCGTCAATGATCCCAGGGGATTTCACCCCACGCGCTACCATCGGCGCCACTTCGCGGATGCATTCGGCGAACTCTGACGATCGAAATAACTATCATACGAACCATCACGGTACAACCGAAGTCGGCGAAAGCCAGATGCATTCGCCGGTGGGGCCGGCCAGCGCCGAGTCCTCAAAACGCTGGCCACACGGGCCCTGGTCGTAGCCGCGGAGCGGCGACCGCTCGTAGCCAGGGGCGAGTCTTCGAGCCCCTGGAAAATGGCCCGCATCTCGCGCCTTCGCGAGCACCGACCCGCAGGGTCGGTGCTCGCGAATGTGCATGGCTCTCGACGATTCCAGGCGTTTCATCCCCGGCGATCCTCGGTCGCCGATGACTTAGCCCCGAAGGGGCGGCCGTTAATAGCCAGGGGCGGAGTCTTCGACGCCCCTGGAACCACGGTCAGTTCTGAAATTCGCGAGCACCGACCCGCAGGGTCGGTGCTCGCGAATGATCATGACTCACACGACTCCAGGGATTTCATCCCTGGCGACCATCGGTCGCCGCTCGGTTGTAGCCCCGAAGGGGCGGCCGTTAATAGCCAGGGGCGGAGTCTTCGACGCCCCTGGAACCACGGTCAGTTCTGAAATTCGCGAGCACCGACCCGCAGGGTCGGTGCTCGGGAATGATCACGACTCTCGACGATACCAGGGATTTCATCCCTGGCGAACATCGGCCGCCGCCCGGTTGTAGCCCCGAAGGGGCGGCCGTTAATAGCCTGGGGCGAGTCTTCGAGCCCCAGGAAACCGGGTCAATCTTCTTCACTCCCGAGCACCGACCCGCAGGGTCGGTGCTCGCGAATGATCATGACTCTCGACGATACCAGGGATTTCATCCCTGGCGAACATCGGCCGCCGCTCCGCGGCTGCGCATGCTCGGCTTGCGGGAGAGGAAGGCACCGACCTCGCGGCGGAGCGTCCCGATTCAGCGGACGAATTCGCCCAACCATGCCGGCTGCTGGTGGGGCGAAGTGGTGCGAAAACTATGATACGACAAGCGTTGAGAGAACCGACTTGCTATGCCCCGAACTGAGGGTCATACTCATCCATGGGTTGTTCGAAGATCATCCACTGAGGTGGCATGATATTCAAAACTTCACGATCAGTTCCAGAAGAAATCGTCGCCTCGAGTTCCACCAAATACATCGCTGGCGTCTTCGCGTTAAAACGCACTGCAATCTGAGCTGGTACATCATCGTCAAGCACCAAAGTTGGAGGAAACTGCTCTGTTTCAGGGTTTTCGCCGGTTGCTTGCACAAAGTAGCGATTTGGCCGAAACTCTCTACGTTGCATTCCACCAGGAACATCAAGATCGATGTAGAACAAAGATGCCTGAGCCGGAAAAACCTGCATCAATCGTTTATACTTTGGAATCGGCTTAGTTTCGTGAACAATGGCGGTGAGATGATCAATGATGGCCTGTTTTAGAGTGTGCTTCCTTGCTACCGAGAATTGTATGACAAGTGCGCTAACAAACCACGTAAGCCTCGAACCCGCAGCATCTGGATCAAAAATGTACGTATGTGGGATGTATTGACCGTCAACGACAACGCAGACATTTGCTCCGAGTCGCACGGCTTGAGAGGCCGATGCTAGGGTTCCCGACGCACATCCTCTTGGTTGCCCAAGCATTCTCATTGCGCGATCTTCGGCCTCGTATTTCCAATCTCGCAACAGGTCCGTTGGAAACCGAGTGACATCGCGATCGATCAAAGCTGCGTGAGTCCGACACATCCAGATCCCATTCTCGGCATCACGCCTTTGCTCCTCAGTCAAGGAGGAATCAAATCGAGGTCCTTTCGGTTGAGCACCTGTGATATGTGCTGCCTCGCCAATATTCACACTGCTTCCGTCCTCTGCCGGCCCAGAAGTTGGTGCGAAGCAATTCGGGTACGCACAGACAAAGCCTGAGCGAGCCGCAATCAATCTCTTTGTCGGCAGCGTGAAGTCATTTGATGGCATTTTGAACTCACGGTCACAACGTCACCGCTCAGCAGCCCCCGCCGCACCGGAGAGCTTGGGGTCACACAAAGTTTACGGGCGGCCGGGATTTGCTGCAACGGAGGGCTCGGCGCGTCTTTTGAACCCCAAGACGGTCGCCCGACGACACTTGAGTTCGCTCACGACTGCGCCATCAAGTCGGCGCCGCTGGTAGGGCAGGCCCACTCTTCCCGCATCCGGATCAGTTGAAGCTGTCGGCATTCACGGCAGAATACGATCTGGTGAAAGTGCTTGCTTGGCCGTTCCGCGGTCGCCTCGAAGAACTCATCGAGCCGCTGCGCGAGCCGCATGAACTCCTCCGCCGGGTTCGTTACCGCTGGCCGCAGAATACGGAATTCGGGTCGCCCCGGCCGGTCGTCGTGCTGGATGGTAAACAGACCGACATCCCCATCGGCGTCCTTCCCGTGTCCGAACGGCAGTACCTGGTATCCGAAGTGCTCCCCTTGCAGATCATGTAACTTCGTCGCGACCGCATCAAATAGATCTCGCGTGGGAAAAGGGTTGGCCGCCAGACACCCCGCCTCACACAACACGATGTCGAGCAACGACACTTCGGGAGCACCGAACTCCCTGTAGGCCCGCAACTGATTCATGACTTTTCCAGTCTTTCCCCTCTTGAGAGACCGAGCCTTGCCGTCCAGGCCGAGCAAGCTTACCTTTACCTCCCACGTCCGGTAGAACCAATCGGGCGAACGTGGGATGTTGGAAAGCCGTGCGATGATGTCGATGTCGCTGGTGAACCTCCCGCTGGCCTGCTCCCCATTTTTTGGTCCAGCTGAAATGGGAGTCGCTTGCATAGCATAAGTCCAGGAGGGACTCATGAGCAAGCGACGGAACGCTGAACAGATCGTGCGCTCATTGCGCGAAGCCGAACGCGACCTGGCCAAGGGCCTGACGGTCGCCGATGTTTGCCGAAAACTCGGCATCGTCGAGAACACTTATTACCGCTGGCGACAACAATTTAACCAAGATCAGATCGACGAGGCTCGGAAGATTCGCGAACTCCAAGCCGAGGTCGATCGCCTCAAGACCATCGTCGTCGAACTGATGCTCGATAAGCAGATGCTTCAAGAGGTCGCGAAAAAAAAGTGGTGACGCCGACGCAGCAGTGCGCGGCGGCGGATTACTTGCAACAGCGTCATGGCCTCAGCCAGCGACATGCTTGCCGGCTCTTGGGCCGAGCTCGCTCGACCATCCGTTATCGCTCCAGCGCGTCGGCCAAGGACGAGCCGCTGGTCCGGGCGATTCGCCGCCTGGCGCGTCGGCACCCGCGTTACGGTTACCGCCGCATCCATGCCCGCCTGACCCATCAGGGCTGGACGGTCAACCTCAAACGCGTCCGACGGCTGTGGATCGAACTGGGTCTGCGGCGAGCGGTGCGTCGCAAAAAATCGCGAAAACTCGGGGCCAAACGCGGCACCAGCCGCAACAGTTGCGTGAACCAACCGGCGCGGTTCAAGAACGACGTGTGGACCTGTGATTTCGTCGCCGACCGCACGGTCTCGGGCCAAACGCTCAAGTGGCTGTCGTTGGTGGACGAATATACTCGGGAGTGCCTGGCGTTGCACGCGGCGACAAGCTTGAGCGGCGCCGACGTGCGGCGGATCCTCGGTCGCGTAATCGGTCGACGAGGTGCGCCGCGTCGGATTCGCAGCGACAACGGCACGGAGTTCCTGGGCCAGGCCTTGGCCGACTGGCTGCCGGTGGTGGGGACGAAAGCACTCCCCGTGGTGCCGGCGAGTCCGTGGGAGAACGGCTACGTCGAGTCGTTTCACAGCCGGCTGCGGGACGAGTTTCTGGAACGAGAGGAATTCGAGTCGGAGTCGGATGCACGAGCGAAGGCGAAGTGGTTCCGCCGCGAATACAATCGGATTCGGCCGCACAGTTCGCTGGGCTATCGGACGCCACACGAATTCAGCGCCGCATGCGATCGCGGCGAGCGGAGGAAGATCAAGCGGAAGTCATGATGACATGTGACAAAATGATATTTGTGCGAGAGACTCTCACAACGCCTGGACCAAAAAACGGGTAGCAAGCCACGCCGGTGCCGAGGTCCATCGGGATGTTGATGGCGAACCACCTCCAGATATGCCCATCGGCCAACAAGGAGAAGAGTGGCAGCAACGAGAAGATTCGCCAAATCGTTGCCTTCTCTCGGTATTGTGATTCGGACTCAAAGAGCGTCAAGTTCTAGCCCCCCGACCCGTAAATGGCGCATCAACAATAGACTTCGGAGGATCCGGTTCGGTTCCGCGCCTTCTCGAATTCACATGTTTGGCACCCCTCGCTACTCTTTTCTGCCGAACTTGTGTCTGAGCAACAGTCGGCTGGATGGCAACACTTCCCAAGAGAATTGCAACGCAATTCTGCCTGCGCACGCG
The DNA here is from genome assembly GCA_963815035.1 of uncultured Gemmataceae bacterium. Classification (GTDB taxonomy): domain Bacteria; phylum Planctomycetota; class Planctomycetia; order Gemmatales; family Gemmataceae; genus JBGQCZ01. The sequence continues at coordinate 63,205 of CAWFFC010000007.1, read as the reverse complement.
CGAGTTCTCCCGACCCGCCGCTTCAGGTTGCCAGGGCGAAGTCTTCGACGCCCCTGGAAAATGGCCCGCGTCACACACACTCGCGAGCACCGGCCCGCAGGGTCGGTGCTCGCGAATGATCATGGCTTTCGACGATTACAGGGATTTCATCCCCTGCTTCCATCGGACGCCACTCCGCGGCCGCACATGCTCGGCCTTGCGGGAGAGCAATGCGCGGCCCTCGTGGCAAAATGCCTGAAGTTCCGAATGTTCCCGATGCTGGAGTTCGCGGACCGCCGATCCCCAGCGGCAATACACGGAAATTGAAGCGGTTTTCTCCTCGTTCGCGATGTCTCTTTTGACTTTCACGGCAAGAGTTGGGTTCGGCCTCAACCGGGCCGTTAAGGTCCGGGCCTGGATTTCGGCGCGGGCCACGAGCCGGAGCCCAAGCCGCTCGCCATCGGAGCGCTCGATCGCAACCACATTGCCGATCGTGAACCTCTGCAACTCAGCGATCAGCGAATCCATCAGCCGCCGCGACCGCTCCGGGTCCTGCAGCGTGCCTCCCACATACCGCAGCACATCGTCCGCAGTGATCGACCGGCCGATGTAGACAACGTATGCGGAGTCGTGGCGGTTTCCCGTGCGTGGGTCAACAAACCACAGGCTCCCATCAAGGGAGGGCACAACGAATGACGACCGCGGACTCGCGTACCCTTCCGCGGTTAGCGTGGCGAGGAACCTCTTGGTGGCTGGTTGCGTGTTCATATCAGGCCGAACTTGCGATTGAACAACTTCCAGTTGGATAGTAACGCGGCGAGAAAATGTTTCAACGCAAATCCCGAATCGGCACGGCATTTCTGTTTCCGTGCCAAATTCCCTGCATCAATCCGCCCACTTCGGGTAATACATCCAATAGAGGACACGCGGTGTTCGAACCTGGGAAGCGATATGGCGAATCGGCAATTGAGCGAGGTGATTGAGCACCTGCGCAGGGCGCGTGCTGCCGCGCGAGGGCGCGGGCGGACCGATGGGCAACTTCTGGAGGAGTACATTCGCCGGCGCGATGAGGCGGCGTTGGCGGCCCTGGTGTGCCGGCATGGGCCGATGGTTTGGGGCGTCTGTCCTGCCAGGTGACATGCGGCGGAGGCGCGAAGACAGTGCATTACTGGACAAAGCCCATTAACGAGCGCGTGGAGCGTTCCCACGGCGGACCGTGGGAACGAGGTTTTTTGTTGGCTTTGTTAATGTTCATGTGTATACTTATTGTGTGATTGTCCGCGCCGAGGTTCGCGCTGGTTTCTCGAGTGAGGTCATTTGCCATGTCGGCCGCCAAACAACACCACACCACCGGACGGACAACCGGACGGACATGCGGACGGACATGCGGACGGGCAAACCGGACAAGTTTTTTGGTGATCTCGAAAACGGGATGCAACCGGCAACTGGAACAAGAGGTTGCATCAAAAGCAGGTGTGCGATGGGGCGCCGCTGATGTCCGGAATTGTCCGCTTTTTTCCAACCCAGACGATGCGGTCCGGCATACCGGGAACGCGGCCGATCGCTCGGCAGCGCGGCTACTTGCTTCGATCAGGAGAGTTAACGACAATGTTCACCATGGTGAACAATGTGCTAAAGTCCGTAAACACTTGATGCCTCGCCGACGAACGATGCCATGTCGCCCCGACCGGACAGCCAAGAATTTTCTGAGGAGATTTCCCATCGACCCGTGGTTATTGAGCGCAGCGGGAGTGGCGCCGCCGGAGCGGTCGGCGCGGGCGGCTCGTGGTGGTATTTGCGGCGGAAAGGAATGCATCGCTGGCTGCTGCCGTATTTGCTGTCGCGGAGCCAGAGGCAGGCGCCCCGGTTTGACAAGCCGGTCGAGTTGTTGCTGTGCATCTGCGATCATTACGAACCGAAACTGGGAACGGCGCCGCCTCCTCGGGCTCGCGAGCGGGTCCGGCGCTGGGTCGAGGAGTACCCCAAGCAGTTCGCCCGGTTCAAGGATTGCGACGGCCGCCCGCCGCGACATTCGTTTTTCTATCCGATCGAGGAATATGAGCCGGAATACTTGGAGGCGGTCGGCGGCTTGTGCCGGGCCGGATTTGGCGAGGTCGAGATTCATTATCATCACGACAACGACAGCGCCGATAACCTGCGGCGAACGCTACTCGACTTCAAGAAGCTTTTGAACGAACGCCACGGCATGCTCGGCCGAGATCGCCGCACCGGCGAAATTGGCTACGGCTTCATTCATGGCAACTGGGCACTTGATAATTCGCGATCCGATGGCCGCTGGTGCGGCATCAACAATGAGCTGGACGTGCTGCGCGAGACCGGTTGCTACGCCGACTTTACGTTGCCTTCGGCTCCTGATGAAACCCAGACGCGAAAAATCAACAGCATTTATTGGGCAATCGACGACCCATTGCGGCCCAAATCGCATGACCAAGGGCCAAATCTCGGAACGGTCCCGCGGCCCGAAAACGCCTTGCTGATGATCCAAGGTCCACTGCTGCTGGACTGGACGAAACGAAAGTTCGGGCTGGTGCCGCGGGTGGAAAACGCCAACTTGCAGGGGAATCAGCCGCCGAGCATTCATCGGCTTAATAACTGGCTGCGGGCCCGCGTTCAAGTGGCGTCTCGCCCCGACTGGTATTTCGTGAAATTGCATACACATGGCTGCAACGAGCAAAACATGCCCGCCCTGCTCGGGGACACGATGGTGCGATTTCATGAAGGACTGTCCGAGTTATCGCAACGGGAAGCCAACTTCCAGTTTCACTACATCTGTGCGCGAGAGCTTGCAAATCTGGCGTTGGCTGCCGAAGCCGGCTGGACCGGTTCTGTGGCCGAGGCGCTTAACCATTCCATCGATGCCCCAGCATTTCTTGGCAGCTGACGGGATCACATAATTCTGATGAAAGCAAGGAGTTTGAGCGAAGTTCCCATTATCTTGGCCCATGATTTGCTAAAATTCGTGCGACTGTTGCTAAAAACCTAGTCAAAGGACTTTAAGATGAAGCTTCAAACCTGCTTCATGGGCTTGGTGATTATCGCGATCACGTCGCCGGTTGCGCATGGTGAATTCATCCATTGCAATCGGCATGTCAGCGATGCCCAGGCAAAAGTCGTCGAGATTTATTATAAGAACGGCAATCATTCGCTTCACGATCGTGCCTATTCAGATGCTTTGTACGCGACGTTCGCCAGTCTCAATGCGGCGATGCCGCACATGTATTGTGTCGATTTGTCACGGAACCTTGGAGTCGCCCTGAATCATCAGGCTTCGGTCCAAGGCTCCGCCAGCGACAAGTCGTCATCGCTTGCCAACGCTCGCGTCCGAGTCGCCGAGAGCAACGCCCCTTTCGTCGCCGCTGGCGATCGTGGTCACTCTGACTCGCATCTCACGATTATCCCACCGCCATTTCGGTCCACGGTCGCCGACGAGGGGGTGTTCGCCAACGCCGGCTCAGCCGGCGACAATCGTCACCATTTGAGCAGCCCATTTCGCGAAAATGGGCAGGAACGCGCCGGTGGCAATGGTGACCGCTCCGGTGGAGATTCGATCTTCGGCTCGTCCGGCGGCGGCGGAAGAGGCGGCGAGGGCGATGGTCGATTTGGTTCGGCCAGCGTGGCTCCTGAGCCAACTTCCTTGGTCATGCTCGCCATTGGCGCGGCTGTGCTTGGCGGGATCGGCGTCCGCCGTGCCAAGCTACGAAAAATCCGCGCGACGACCTGATCGGGTAGTCCATGTCCCGACAACGTAAGTTGGAACGAGCAAAACCAATCCGCGCACAGCGTGCCGCCGACACCCCGGTTTAGTTTACTCAACGTCCATTCACGACTCCCGATCAACGATCATCAAAACTCGAGCAGTGTGCGTGCAGTGCAACAAATCAATAGGGATCGCAATGTGCAGCCGCGGGTGAGCGGCGTCTGAATCTGGCGGTGTTGCTCCGATCAAGCAGCTCCCTGTCCGCGACTCGATCAGGAAACCCCGATATGGACAAGACGCTAAACAGTAAATACTTGTTTCGCGTTCTCTTGATCCTGTCGATCCTCGTATTGATTGTCTGGTTCGTCCATCGCACCCAGGCCGGCAAGGTGGCGGATGCATTTCTTCAGCAAGCCGATATCGCCGAGCAGAGAGGTGAACTCGGCCGTGCGGTGAGTTTCTTGCGGCGTTCGTTGGCCATCAGGCCTGAAGACGCGAACGCAAGGGCGCGTCTCGCATTGCTGATGGATGAAGCGGCTCAGACAGGGGAACAACTGAAGCAGGCCGTCTTTGAGATGGACATCGTGCTTCGTGAAGATCCCACTCGCGAAGACGTTCGTCGCCAAGCGATTAAGGCCATGATGGACCCTCGGCTCAGGGAAAATGGTGAAGCGAAGAAGCGCATCGCCGAAATGCTCGCGGAATTTCCCGACGATGGCGGGCTCTATGAAATGCGCGAAGTGCTTGGTCGCCGATGGCAAATTCGAGGATGCGGTGACTGACCTCGAGTCGGCGATCGCGAAAAGCCCCGATTCGATTAGCGCCTACGTTTCGCTTGCGGCAATTTACCGGCGGCAATTCCAAAACGCGGAAGCGGCTGACGAGACAATCGATGAGTTGGTGCGACAAAACCCGAAATCGGCCGCTGCCCGCACGGCCGCCGCATGGTATTGGAAGCGGGCAAACAATTTGCCCGAGTTCGCGGCCGCAGTGACCATGGCCCGCCACTGCGACCCGGATGATCCGGAGGTTGCGCTGGCGCATCAGCCGGCCTCGCCAATGCACGGACCGACGCCGTCGGTCCCATAACCGATCCAGAAGGCATTAACCAAGAGCGGGTCGATGCCCTCAGGCTGGTGCAAGCGGCGATGGATAAGATCTCGCGAGGCCTGGAACGTCATGATTCAAATCGAAACCGGGCGAAACGGGCGCGACTCCGCGAACAACTCGCCACGCTTTACCTCGAATGCGTCAAGTTGGAAGGACGCTTGAATCATATTGCGGACGCCAAACAAAAGGCGAAGGAGGGGATTGAAAAGTTCCCTCGCTTCGCAGAGCTTCGCCTCGGAGACTCGCCGATATTTGCATTCGCAATCGGGATTGGACTGTTGCCAACGAGCAGTTGAATGCCCTGGCCAGTCAGGGCTTTATGACGCCGGCTGTGTATCTCGATCAGGCTCGAGTGCTTGCCGGCCAGGAAGAATGGCCCTTTGCCGCCGAAAAAATACGTCGCGCGCTCAACCGGACTTCGACCGCGGCTAACGACGCCCGGCGGCTCTACTACCTATTGGCTACTTGTTACGACCAGATGGGAGAAGACGAACAACGGCAAGAATCATACGCGAAAGCGCTGCCGGTGGATCGGAATGACGGCCGTTGGTTGGACATCTGTTTGAGAATGGCCGCGGGCTTCGAGCAGATGGGGCAACGAACCAAAGCGCGAGGCGTCTACGAGCGAATCGCCGCCCAACATCCAAACATGCTGCTCGCTGCGTACGTTCGTCTGCTCATTTCCGAAGCGGCGCGACAATCGGCGACCAATCAATCTCGTTGGGAAATGGTGGAGCGACACTTTATCGAAGGCGCCAAATTCGCCCGATTGGGAGATGCTGCGGGCGGACCTGGCTTTCGCCCAAGGTCGGCCGGGCCGAGCCGAAGAACTGCTGTCCGGGTTGTGCGACGCCCATCCGCAACGAATTGATGCGTGGACCTCGCTTATCCAACTTAAACTGCACCAAAAAGATCTGCCCGCCGCGAGACGAATTCTCAAGCGGGTGAAAACCAGGTTCGGTGACTGCGCTGACGTTCGGTTGGTTGAGGCCCGGATTCAATTCGCATCGAACCCGAAAAAGGCCGCCGAGTACATCAGAAACTCGGCAGCCGGCCTCGAACGAATCAATCAACATGATCGGCATCGACTGCTGCGCGGCTTTGCCGAACTCGCGCAATTCATGGGCGATGCAGTCCTCGCCGATGATCTTTGGAAGAATCTCGCCGCCGGCTCCAAGGGCAATTTGGGGCTCCATCTCATTCGATTCGACAACGCTGTCCGGGGCAATGACGCGGTTCGAATTGAAGAGATTCGCAAAACGATCCATCAATTGAATCTCCGATACGAGGGTGCGTTCCATACGTCCGCGTTGATGGTCGATGCGCTCTACGACATCTGGGCGGTGCGCCAGGAAAAGGAGCCGAAGGATCTACTCGATAAGGCCTTGAAGCTGCTCGCTCAGGTGGAACGACAACGTCCTGAGTGGGGCAAGACGCCTCTGGCACAGGGGCTAATCCATGAACTAAAGCATGACACGGCCGCAGCGATTTCCAATTACCGCCGCGCGTTCCAACTCGGGGTGCGAAATCCAGACGCTGTTCGCCGGCTGGTCGAACTGCTCAATGATAATAAGCAATACGACGACGCCAAGAAGATCATCGGCGAATATGTGGATGCCGGCAACAGTCTCAACGGGCTGGAACAATTGACTGCCGAGGTGATGGATCGCACGGGAGACCATTCGCGTGCCATGGAACTGGCCACGAAGGCGGTTCCGACTGGTGCTACAGATCAGAAGGATTACGCAAAGCTCCTATGGTTGAGTCAAATCGGCGAACATGCCGGAGACTCGAAGAAAGTGGTCGAGGCCGCTCGAGGCCGCCATCGAGCTCGACCAAGGTAGATCCGACGCCTGGGTCATGCTCATTCAGCACTACGTAAATCGCAACTTACCGGCGGAGGCTCGAAAAACATTCGAGCGCGCAGGAACGGATTAACAGTTCTGATCTGCCGCTGGCGGTTGCTCAATGTCATGAAATCCTCGGCGATTCCGAGGAGGCGTTCAATCGTTATGAGCAGTTGTTGAAAGAGAATCCGCACGATCTTCGAGTGTTGACAAATGTCGCCAACTTTCGAATGCGCAGGGGGGAGTGGCGGGATGCCGGTGAACTGGCGGAACGCATCTTGAGTATTCCCCACGCGGACCCGGACGCCGAGTTCGCCTATCGAGTCCTGGCAATTGCATTAGCGGGCGATCCCGATTATCAGCGATCTTCTAGCGTGTTGGAACGACTGAGCAGGTTTTACGGCCACGATCTGGCGCGGGCCCTTACCTCGGCGGACACCGAAGAAGAGGTTCGAACGCGAGCGCTCGCTTTGGGGCTGCAGCGTGACCTTCGGCGCAAGCGCCAAGCGGTTCGGCTGCTTGAGGAGTTTCAGGACTCGCGACCGCTAAGCGAAGAGAACCAGCTACTGCTCGCCCAGCTTTACATCATGGTCGGCGAATGGAATTCGTCCCGCAGAGTATTGAGATCATTGGTGGCCTCCAAGCCGGACAATCTGATCTACAGCTATCTGTACGCGAAGGGCTTGATTCAGCAGGGCGTTTTCGACCATGCGGAAACTCAAGTACGAAACATCGAACAGCGGCATTCCGATTCATTTCGCGCGGTAGAGTTCGCGCCCGATTGCTCGCGGCAAGCCAGGGAAAGAAAAGCGCGGTGCGGTTTCTGCTTGGAGAGGCCGCGAAATGGGAGGGCCAGCTGGCTGGGATCGCGCAGCTATTGGAGCAAATCGGAGCCGGCGAGTCGGCGGAGCCGCTTTACCGAGAAATCGTCACAAATTCGGCGCACCCGAAGCCCCCTTGGTCCTCGCGGCATATTACGGGCGGCAAGATCGACTCGACGACGCGATCAAACTCTGCGATCAGGTTTGGGCAAATCCGGAAAGCCGGGAGACGGCCTGTGGGGCCTACGTTGCGATTCTTTACTCGGTAACTCGTCCGCCCGCAGCCGCGATTGAATCTGCCTACTTGCGAGCGGAGAAGATCTGGACAGAAAGTATGGGCAAGTCGGTCACTGCGCTGAATGCAATGGCCGCACTTCGAAATCTGCGCGGGCGTTATGACGACGCCATCAGCGATTATAAGTCCTTGATCGCGATTGATCCAAAGGACGCAGCCGCTCAAAACAACTTGGCATACCTAGTCTCTGCCTTTCAGAAAAAGCATGACGAAGCGCTCGGTATTTTGAAACGGGCCAAGGAGGCGATTGGACCGCTGCCGACGTTGTTGGATACCGAGGGACAAATCCGCATCGCGAAGGGGGATTTCGCAAAAGCGATTTCGCTGCTTCAAGATGTCAATGCCATGGAGCCAAGCGGCACGCATTATTTCCATCTGGCTCAAGCCTACTTTCACAGCGGCAAGGAATTCGAAGCAAAAGCCGCCTGGAATAGAGCCATTAAATTGGATTTGCAACAATCGGACTTGCACCCACTTGAGCAGGGCCAATTCAAGAGCCTGGAGAACAGATTCGGTGCGGGAAAGAAATGACTCGTTAAGCCAAGGCGCATGAGTCAAACTTGTCGATCCGAGACGAATTCGGGCGCGGCGAAGCCGAGTTTCCCATTTCCGCCAGCCAACCCAATCGATAACGGCTTCGCCATTCAGTACTACTTTCACTGGTTATTCCAACTCTTCCAGATTTGTGTTCTCAACTGAACGCCCTGAAATTGCCGATAATCTCGACTATCCCGCGAACGTCGCTAACAGGCCAAACCGGCTATTCCGCCCAGGGAGTTCAAATATGCCAACCCCTCGTCGCGTTTGCTTGACCGCGGCATTCGCCGCAATCATGATCGTTACTGCATTTTCGACCGGATGCGCCATCGTTCGGAGATTGTTATTGCGCCTCCAGACGTTCCGCGTGAGCTATCGAAGCTCACGCTGCCCGAGTATATCGTTGAGCCGCCCGACATCCTGCAGATCGACGCCCTACAGGTGGTGCCGCTCTCGCCGTATCACATCAAGCCGCTCGACGCACTGGGGATCCGCGTGCCAAAGGCACTGGTGGATGAGCCAATCGCCAACGTCTATTCGGTGGACCCGGACGGCACCGTCAATCTTGGCCTGACCTACGGCAAGGTCAAAGTGATTGGAATGACCTTGGATGAAGCTCGCAAGGCAATTGAAAAGCAGTTGTCAACCATTCTGAAGGAGCCGCGCACGGAGGTTAATCTAGTCGAAAGTCGGGCAATGCAGCAAATCCGAGGTCCGCACCTAGTGCGTCCGGATGGAACGGTCAGCCTGGGCATCTATGGCAGCGTACAAGTGACCGGGATGACGCTGACAGAGGTCAAGCATGCGATTGAGGCGCACCTGAGCGCATTTCTGCAATCGCCGGAAGTCTCGGTGGATGTTGCCGCTTACAATTCGAAGGTTTTCTACGTCGTTTACGATCAAGGCGGCTCCGGTCAACAAGTTTATCGCCTTCCGATCACGGGGAATGAAACAGTTCTAGACGCCGTCAGCCAATTGAACGGCCTCAGCCCGGTATCCGATTTGCGGCAGATTTGGGTCGCCAGGCCGACCGATCCCTGCCAATCAATGGGCGATACAATTTTGCCGGTTGACTGGGTCGGCTTGACCGCGAACGGCCGCCCGGAGACCAACTATCAGCTAATGCCCGGCGACCGCCTGTTCGTGAAAGCTGATCGTTTGGTCACGATCGATACACGGCTGGGACGACTTTTCGCCCCGATCGAACGAACATTGGGGATCACCCTGTTGGGCACCAGCACGGCTAAGACGATCAAATTCTTTAACTCCGCAAATGGCGGCGGCTTCTAGTGTCGCGGCGTCGCCATGTCGATTGGCAGGACGGCGATTCGTTGCCACTTGAAATGGCAAGGGATCGCCGCCCTGCCGGGCGGCTGAGCATGCCGAAGTCAATTGGCGAATGTCGTTGTTGGTGCCAGACAAGCCGGTAGGCGCCAAACTCAAGCCGGAATAGAATCTGATAGATGGAACGAACATTGCAAAGGTGAGTTAGCGGTCAGGAATTTCAATATTGGGTTCGCTTCGAGCATCGCACGGTGATTCCACCCGAGGCAGGAGCGAGGTTTCCACAAGGAGTCGGCCATGTCGAATGCGTTCCGGTTTGCAATCATTCTCGCCTTCGGCGGCATGTTCGCATTGGCCGAACGCGGTTTCGCTCAACCTCCGGGTGGACCTTACTATCGGCCGCCGAGCTACAGCCCCTATCTGAACTTGACTCGACGAGGGAATTCGGCGGCCCAAAACTATTTTGGGCTCGTGCGGCCAGAACAAGCATTTCGCCAAGGGATTCAAGGACTGCAACGAGAAGTTCAAGCCAATCAAATGAGCTTCTTGCAACAATCTGAGTCTGACAACGGACTGCCCGTCACCGGCCATGTGGCGGTGTTCATGAACACTGGATCATACTTCATGTCAAATCACGCCGGGCTGGGGCAGCGCGGCACCGCAACAGGGGCAACTCAACGAGTCGGCCAGGCCCAGACACAACGCGGCGCCACGCCGGCGCCAAGCCGCGGGCGGAATCGATAATGTGACCAGGGAATTCGAATACGAAAGTGCGATCCGAGCACCCGGTATTAGGCGCGCTTTCGAAGGGGCAGATCCAGATTCAAGATCTTCTTGGCGACGCGATGAGTCGGAACGTGGCCGATCTGTTCGATTAACGATCGAATTTGATTTCGATCACGTTCCGCTTGTTCGCGCCGCAACAACGATTTCATCCTCGCTGCTTGGCGAATGGTGCTCATCATAATTGGAGAAGATTCTGCGCCCGAGTTCGTGGTCCTTCTTTCGCGACTGCTCGACAAGCGAAAGTTCAACTTCAACCAGGGTGGCTAACTGCCACAGTCCTTTCACGGGATCCGTGATTCCCAAATCGTGGGTAATGATGGACCGTTGCTCCTCCCAAACGGGATCATCGCTCGCTTGGTTGAGCAGATTCATTACTTCCGCGATTGAATCGGTTTGCAGGGCCTGCAGAATTTCGTCACGGAGCCCGGCGAGGGCATAGGCCGACATCGCGCCGCGGTACGCATCGATCGCCCGCCGGCGCCACTCATCGGTTAAGTAGTTCTTGCCGAGTCCTGGAATCTCCGCCTCGGAATACATGCGGCGGATTTGCTCCACGTTTTCGAGTCGATGGCAGGAAGTCCTGATCGCTTGAATGATGTCGTGGTGCAGCACGGCATAGTCAATCTGCGTTCGGTGTGCGCGGTTTCGCGATTCGTGTTTCGCTTCGAGACGTCGCAGGGCATACAAGTTTTGTTCGAGCATCCAAGCGGGCCGAATCTCATTGTGCGTCAAGGGCAGACCGCTCCGTGTGTTGGCCGGGGGAGCGATCAGGGAACAGGGAAACTCGACGCGCTGCGGCGGCAGGATCGCGCCGGCGGCCACGACGCTAAACGGAGCCCTGCTAAAATCGACCGGGAATTTGACGTTTACGCCCAATCCAAAGAACATTCCCTCGCCCGGCCGACACTCCTGATCCTGCGCAACGGGTCGTATGATTGGAACCAATGTTGGCGCCGTGTGCCACGTTGCCGCGCCCTTCCGGCCAAAGCAGTGAAATCAGCAACGACTGATGGTGAGCGCTGACAAACGGTCCGATCAGGCAGGCCGTGACCTCGCCCACCGCGACCGCGCTGTTTGGACCGATAATGCTTTCGGAAACTTTGCCGTGACGCCCGACGTGGGCGTGTTCCATGACCACCGAGCGTTCCACAACCGCGGACGGGCCAATTTCACTGCCCCACTGCAACAGGCAATTCGAAACGCAAGCGCCGGCATCGACGCGCGTTTGCTCGTCGGCACTTCCGAGTAAGGTGCTATCGGAGATTCGCAACGCACCATCAATTCGGCACCCGGTTCCGATGAATGTGCGCTCAATGCACCCGGCGTGCAACACGTGGCTGCCGGCACCGATAAAGCCTTGAGGGCCGCGGCCCGGTCGGCGTAAACCGCCGCTCGTTCCGAGTATGCTTGCCATTCGCGTCCATCCGATGAAATGCGAGCGACCTCGGCCGCCGTATTCAAATCGATCTCGGCGTAGACGGGCACTCGCCTCCCGCCCATCTGCGGGCCGACAATCACAACCAGATCATTGCCGAATTTTGCCCCCGGCGACGAAATAACTCGCCCACAATCAAACACCACGGCTCGCTCGGCGACGACATAGTTGGCGAGCAACGAAACGTCGCGAACGAGCGCGTCATCGCCAATCGCGCAATCGACGACGGTGCTTGCGTATACGCCGGTCGGGAGCTGGACGCCATCGCCGATGGTCGCGAGGCCGACGAATCGGCCGAGCGTCACTTCCCCGCGAAACGTGCATCCGCGAATTCTGCGAGGATTAAACGGACTGCAAACTTGAATCGTCTGCCAATCGTCAGCCCAATTGCCCAGTTGCTTCAGTTCCTGGATTTCGGAAGCCGTCAGCGGCCGCGTCGCGCTGGAAATTGCCAAGGCCGCGCATCCGTCGCGGCGCATCGTTGCCACGCTTCGGAGCATTTCCGAATCGGTGAGTGCTGCTTGAATGCCGGATTGCAGTCGTTCGTTCACATACTCTCCTCGATGAAAACCGCGGTGCTGCCATCCGCTCACTCGACGGTGACGCTCTTGGCCAGATTGCGAGGCTTGTCCACGTCGCAGCCACGCAGCAGCGCCACCTCATAGGCCAGCAACTGCAATGGAATCGCCGTCACCAGCGGCTGCAAGTACTCTGGCACGTCCGGTACATAAATCACCTCGTCCGCCCGGTCCGCCGTCTCCTCATCTCCCTCCGTGGCAATTGCAATCACCGGACCGCCGCGCGCCTTGATCTCCTCCACATTGCTCAAGACCTTGTCAAACACCCGACCCCGCGTCAGCAAAAACACCGACGGCGTCTGCTCGTCCACCAAGGCGATCGGACCGTGCTTCATCTCCGCCGCCGGATAGCCCTCGGCGTGAATGTAGCTGATCTCCTTCAGCTTCAACGCCCCTTCCAACGCCACCGGATACAAATACTGCCGGCCCAAATAGAGACAGTTCTCCACCTGGTAATACTTGCGGGCGATCCGCTTCACCTCGTCATGGCAGGTCAACGCCCGCCGTACCGCGTCCGGTGCGGCCCACAACTCCTCGATCATCTGTCCACCCTGGATGCTGGACAGATGCCGCATCCGGCCCAAGTACAACGCCAGCATCGCCAGCACGGTTACCTGCGAGGTGAACGCTTTGGTGCTGGCCACGCCGATTTCGGCGCCGGCATGCAAATAAACGCCGCCCTCGGCTTCCCGGGCGATGCTGCTGCCGACCACGTTGCAAATCGCCAGCGTGGGGTGCCCTTTGCGTTTCGATTCCCGCAATGCCGCCAAGGTGTCCGCCGTCTCCCCCGATTGCGTGATCGCGATCACCACCGCGTTGCGATCGGTCGGCGGATTGCGATAGCGAAATTCGCTGGCGTACTCCACTTCCACCGGAATGCGGGCAAACTCCTCGATCAGGTATTCGCCAACGAGCGCCGCGTGATAACTGGTCCCGCAAGCGGTGAGAATGATTCGCTCGGTGCGCTGAAACTGCTGCGAGGTCAGGTTCAAACCGCCGAAATGGGCCGTGGAATCCGCGTCGTCCAGCCGGCCGCGCATGGCGTTCTCCAGCGATTCGGGTTGCTCGTAAATCTCCTTGAGCATGAAGTGCTCGAAATCGCCGGAATGGTTTTCGATCACGGTCGCCGTCGCCGCTTCCACGCGAGCGGACACCTGGTTGTGCTCGCGGTCAAAGACCTGCCAATCCTCAGCGCTAATGACGCATAGCTGCCGGTCTTCCAGGTGCACGATGCTCGTGGCATGGCCGGCCAAGACGTTGGCATCGCTGGCCAGGAATTGCTCGCCGGAACCGATGCCCACCACCAGCGGACTGCCCAGGCGAGCGCCGACGATCAGGCCAGGCTCGCTGGCACTGATCACCGCCAGGCCATAGGTGCCCTTGAGCAATGCCAGGGCCTCACGAACGGCTTCGACCAGCCCCAAATCGAGATTGCGGGCAATCAGTTGGGCGATGACTTCGGTGTCGGTGTCGCTACGGAAGACGACGCCGTCGGCTTGGAGCTGACGTTTGAGCGCGCTGTGGTTTTCGATGACGCCGTTGTGGACCACGGCGACTTGGCCGTTGCCGCCCAGATGCGGGTGGGCGTTGCCGTCGGTGGCCGGCCCGTGGGTAGCCCAGCGGGTGTGGCTGATGCCCAGGCAGCCGGGAGCCGGCCGCGAAGCGAGATGGTCGGCCAGCGCGGCGACGCGTCCGGCACGTTTGCGGACGTGCAGGGCATTGCCAGAAAGCGTGGCGATGCCGGCGGAGTCATAGCCGCGGTATTCGAGTCGGCGCAAGCCATCCAACAGCAGGGGTTCGGCCTCACGGCGGCCGGCGTAAGCAATGATGCCACACATGGTGAAGAATCTCAGGGGGTCAAACGCCACGGTCAGCGGGTGCCGGAGTTGCCTGGGGGAAGAGGAACGGGAACCAGGCAGCACCCGCGTCCGGAACTGATTAGACGATGACCGACATCCTGCAGTTCCGATTTTTTCCTAGCGGCGGGGGATCAGGAAATCCTATGCCAAAGGCACGCATCCGCGTGCAGTGGGTGAGATGCGGAGCAGCATGTCGGCATTGCGCAGGGGGCTGCGCTCTTTTGAGAACCACCCTAACCAACGTGCGCAATTAGGATTTGTCAGTTCACAAATTTGTACTGTTCAGTTGACGCTGACATATGTAAGTCAGCAGAAACACTTGAGCCGCCTGCGCGATCTGATCGATCACAAGCCATCGATTGGAGTCCAACGCAAATCGACTTTGCAATCGAACGGCCACGCTAACCCGCGAAGGCACGGCCGGCGTGTTCGAAACGAAAGGCGATGCCGGACTTCATGGCCCGTCATCGCCTCCAAGATTCTCCAGGATTATTTCTTCTTCAGCTCGGCTTCGATGGCTTTAATGACATGCTCATCTTCCGGTGTGACGCGCGGAGCGAATCGCGCCACCACGTCCCCGTTGCGGCCGATCAAGAATTTTTCGAAGTTCCAGGTGATGGGGCCGGCGAACTTCGGATTGGTATCTTTTCCGGTCAGAAATTGGTACAGGGGACAGATTCCCTTGCCTTTGACGACAGCCTTCGACAGCATGGTGAATTTGACGCCGTAATTGCTTGTGCAGAATTTGCTGATCTCGGCGTCGGTCCCCGGCTCCTGGCGTCCAAACTCGTTCGCTGGAACGCCGACGATGACCAACCCGTCCGCGGCATAGTGGTCGTGAAGTTTCTGCAATCCTTCATACTGGGGCGTGAAGCCGCATTTGCTCGCGACGTTGACAAACAGTACGACTTTGCCTTGAAGTTTCGATAGGTCTGTGTCGTTGCCGTCAATGCCTTTCATGGTGAAGTTCAGGACCGGGGCCACCTTCTTGTCTCCCTTGTCATCGGCCAGCGCGGGCTGACGAAAAATCCCAATACCGCGATCATCGAAGCGAAGCGCAACATGGGTGTCTCCGAAGTTTGTGAACCTGTCCCTATCCTATTCAAGGACTCATGAACGACGAATTCGATTCGACGGGAATTACTTCGTCATTGCGCTTTTTTTGGCGGCATCGGTTTCGTGGTATCGACGCCCTCGATTTGGCCGTGGGTGCTTGTGCCCGGCACAGTCATATTGCTGCTGTTTTGCGGCATTACGGGATTTGGGTGGTGGGGCGCCGCAGTTGCTCGCCGGGACGTTTGGCTCGGAACGCCACTTTTGGGGATCGATTGGCTATTGGCTATCGATGACGCTCTCCGGCCTGATGGTGTTTCTCGTCGCTCTGTTGGGGGCGCTGACGCTCGCCCAACCGCTTGCCGGATTCGCGTTGGAACGAATCGCCCATGCCCAGGAATACCGTCTTACCGGATTTCGGCGACCGGCGCTGCCGTATTTTGCCGCGTTGTGGCTGAACCTTCGCACGGTCACGTTTTCAGCGGCCATTGGCGGAACCGCGTTGATCCTGCTGTTCGCGATCAACCTGGTCTGTCCGCCAGCTGCGATTGTGACTGTGCCACTGAAGTTTTTCGTTTGCGCGTGGATCATCGCCTGGGATTTTTTTGACTATCCACTGGGGTTGCGCGGGTTGGGAGTGCGCGCCCGAATGCACTGGGTGGCTCGTCACTTCGGAGCATTCACGACGTTTGGCGCATTGTGGACGTCAATTTGCGTCGTACCCGGGATCGCCTTGCTGCTGTTGCCGATGGGGGTGGCAGGCGCCACCCAATTGGTGCTTCAAGACGATCCCGGGCATCCGCGATGATCAGAATGAGAACGAGGGACCGAAATCGATCCCGACGGCGCAATGGCAATCCTGCCGGCTGGCAACGTTCTTACCAAACTGTCACATGGACAGCTCGGCGTTTATCTCTGATCACGAATGCGCGACAAACGCTTCGATCGGCGGCTCGGCCGGCTGTGCGAACTCCATTCGAGCGCGATGCACCTCGTCGCGATGAACCGTAACATCTTGCGGTGCAATGATTCCCAACTTGACGCGGTTGCCCTGAACCCCGACAACTTTAACGCGAATGTTGCCGGCAATGACGACTTCTTCACCAAGTTTGCGGGACAAAACCAACATGATAGGCCCTCCATGGTTGTGGCAGAATCGATATCCTTTTTGCGTAGTAAGCAAAATCAATGCCAGTGGTTCATTTCATCCAGTCGGCATTGACATCCCATTATTCGCGGGAAGTCAATGACTATTGGAAAGTTTCCTCAACTTCTCGAGGCGTCGGACGCTTTTCGACTGAGAATATGCACGATTTGACGACCGGGTTCAATGTCCGCAGCCCTTGATTCGCGATTGATTCGCGTTGTAACAAGCGATTAAGTCCATGTGAATTGAGCGGACACTTTGACGAGTGATTGTGTCCTTTTGAAACAGTCTGCGGAAAAACGGGTGTGCGGATTGATTTCAAAATCCGTGAGTGGCCCGAGCAATATTAAATCGATTTGATTTGCTGGCGGTGGTACAGCCCGGTCCGGCCTCGCAGAGGCCGGCTACAGAAAACGGCTGTAGCCGGGCTCTGCGAGCCCGGTCCGGCTGCCGGGCCCTGCGAGCCCGGTCCGGCCTCACAGAGGCCGGCTACAGAAAACCAAACTGTACCGCTACCGATTTGTTTCACCAATTGCAATTGCTTTCGGGTTTGGATACAGTCTAATTATCCCGCCTGCCTTGCCTGCTCATCGGCCAAATCGGAGCCGGACTCATGCTTTCCCTTGGTCTTGGTCGCCGTGAATTCCTTCGCGTCGGTGGATTGACCCTGGGCGGGCTTTCGCTGCCGGCGATATTTGAATCGCAGGCCATCGCCGAATCCGCGGCGCGACTCACCACCGATCGTTCAGTGATCTTTCTTTTCTTGCACGGTGGGCCGAGCCAAATCGAAACCTTTGATCCGAAAATGGGAGCGCCGGCGGAGATTCGCAGCGCGACGGGGGAGGTTCGCACGAAAATCCCGGGGGTTACCTTCGGCGGTTCATTTCCGAAATTGGCGCTGCGGGCCGACCAAGTGTCGGTGGTGCGGTCGTTTCTCACCGGCGATGCGAATCACGACATCAAGCCCATCGTCGGCAAAGACTCGTTTGGGGCAAACCTTGGATCGCTTTACGCGCATGTGGCGGGCATGAGCGATCCAATTACCGGCATGCCGACGAACGCCGCATTATTTCCGCGCGCCGTCGACCCCGGCGCTCAGCCACGCCAGGCCAGCTTTGGCAATTTCCTGGCGACCGGTGGTTTTGGCGGCGCTGTCGCGCCCTTTGTTCCTGGTGGCGGCGGCCAGATGCAAAAGGACTTGAAATTGGCCATGCCGCCGGACCTGCTCAATGATCGCCGCGGCTTGCTCACTCGCTTGGACGCCATGAAAACTCGGCTCGACGAAGCGGAACGTGCCGGACTCGACGGCGTGCGCGACAAGGCCTTTCGCATCTTGCTTGGAACGGTTTTCGAAGCATTCGATTTGTCTCGCGAGTCGGCAAAACTGATCGAGTGCTATGATACCGCTCCGCTGGTCCGTCCTGAAAACTTCAACAAGAAGCTGAACAATCACAAGTTTTACCTCGACAATGCCCAGACTCTTGGCAAACTCTTGCTCTTGGCCCGGCGCCTATGCGAGCGAGGATGCCGTTTCGTCACCGTCACGACCAATTTTGTCTGGGACATGCACGCCGATGTGAACAACGCTGGAATGGTGGAAGGCATGGGCTATACCGGCGGCCCGTTGGATCACGCCCTGTCGGCGTTTCTCGACGACGTAAAGGCCCGGGGACTTTCGGACAAGATTTTGCTGGTCGCCTGCGGCGAGATGGGACGAACCCCAAAAATCAATAAGAAGGGCGGCCGCGACCACTGGGGAAATCTGGCTCCGCTCTTGCTGGCCGGCGGCGGCCTGAAAATGGGCAAAGTGATTGGTCAATCCAATCGCATGGGCGGAGAGCCGGCCAGCGAACCGGTCACAAACAAGAATCTCATTTCCACCATCATGCACACACTGTTCGATGTGGGGCAATTGCGGATCGTTCGCGGTCTGCCACGCGAGATTCAAACAGTGGCAACCTGGACGCCCATCTCCGAACTCATTTCATAGCAAATGCGCATCGATTGCCGATCCTGGCCGGGGCTTTGCGCGAATGCGAACCCCCCATTTGTCGATCGTTGAGTCAATTTGGGCAATTCGGATCTGACGAGGCAACGCTCTGGTTCTCGACAGCCGGCGTGATTTTGCAAAACCGGTCTTGCCCAGATTGCCGAAATCGGGTTTGCTGTAGCAGTTAAATTCGAACAAAAGGAGGAAGGGCATGTCTTCGCGGTGGTTTGCCCCGATATACGCCCTGCTGCTGTTGGGATTTGTCTCCCCGGCGGCTCGCGCCCAGGGCAGCGGCTTGGTCTTCAGTTTCAGCACCGAGCCGGACAGAATCGTCGATGGCAGTCAAAATCTGACCATCCGCCCGAACACGGGAAGAGGTTATTATCTTTTCGTCACGAACAATTCGGACAAGGAACGCAACGCCACGATCCAGCTAACCGACGTCGCCGGCAAAACGATCTATGCCGAGACGAAGCTCGAACTGGCGCAGAATGTTCCGATCCGGATCAAGTTTGCCAAACCGCCGGCGCCAATGCCGCCGGCCGGGGCGGTGGTTCCCGCCGCCGCCGTTTCGCCTATGCCGATGCCCAAGGCTCCGCCGCTGCCGCCGGGAGTCGAGATCGCGGGCGCGTACGACTCGAGCACGGCGAGGATGGATTTCAAGTTCAAAGTGAGAATCTTTGACGATCGCGATGCGAAGAAGCCAAGCGTCGACGCAGAGTGCTTGGTGAGCGTTCCTCAGCCCACCTCGTATGTTAATGTAATCAACAAGAACACGGTGTATCGAAAATCGGGTTCCTCAAACGAACTGACGGTTGAGATGCAATCAAAAGGACTGGCGGGGACGGCGCAGTGTCCGGTCGAGTTGTCCTTTCCGCCGCAACCGGGGCTCGAGGTCCATAAGTTGCGTGAGGGCGTCTACAAACAGTATCTGACCAACAGCAAGAAGTCGGTCCGACTCTACTCAAAGAACCTGCCCCTGACCGGAGTTTCGCAAGCGAACGGCGAGGTGTATGTTGCCGTCGACGGCGTGCCGCGTTCGTTTGTTTTTCGCCCGAAACTCTTCACCGAAACCGGCGAGACGCCGGCCGAAATCAGTCTGCAATCCGAGTCCGCGATCCGCTACATGCTGGCCAGCAAGATCGAAACCGAAAACACGATTTATGTACGGCCAAGCATCGTCCCGATCCGAGTTGAGGCTGACGTAGCACAATTAAACTCAGGCATTCAGCTGACGCTCAAGCGAATCTCCGAGGATGAGATCGTCCAACGCGTTTCTCATCCCGTGGTTCGCGAGGAACGCGTTTGGCTGGAACCGGCTGCCCCGGATGGCGGCCTGCTCGTGAATACCAAGGTGGGCGATTGGGTCATTCCCCTTGATGCCCGCGACTATCGCGGCCGATACGAATTGCGTTCGACCCTGGTCAATCTGAAAAACAAGGACAAGCCATTCGCCGAATTCGTGGGAACCTTGGTGGTGGATGACACCAAGCCCGAGGACGTGCGCGTGGAGGTGTTGCCCGATCGGCCGAAGAACGTCAATCCGCCGCGACACATTCGCACGCTGCCGCTTCCGGTGCAGGTGTTCGCAACCGACCCCGAATCAAAGATCGTTCAGGTCGTGGTGTTTCTTGGCAAACCGGCGCCGGACGGCAAGTTGCCGGAAACTGCGGTGGTGGCGACTCCGCCCGATCCCACCCGGCCCGGCACGCCCTGGGTGGCGCAACTGCCGTTGCCCATCGGGCGCGAAAGGTGCGCAGGATGTGACCGCCGTGGCCACGAATGCGGTGGGCCTCTCGGAAACGGCGTCGCAAAAGATTCAGTTGCTCGATCCGCCGACCGGCGGCACGATTCGCGGCATTGTGGCATTGCGAGAGGGCGGCAAGCCGTTAACCGGCGTGGCCGTGGTGCTCCGCGACAGCGAAGGAAAGGACAAAGCCACCGCCAAGACCGCCGACAAGACCAAGGGTGAGGAAAAAGAAGGCGTGTTCCTGATGAAGGACGTGCCGCCAGGCACCTATAGGCTTTTCGCGGTGCGACCGGATTCAGGGGTCGGCACGAGAGCCGTCGCGACCGTCACGGTCAAAGCCGGCGAAACCAGTACCGTACGCATGATACTGTCGCGAAGGCCGTGAAATTGTCCTGATCGGCGCGGACAAAAGCTCGGTCGGTCGGGGCGCAAGCATCCTCGGCCGATCGAGCTTTTTTCGAATCGAAATCTACGCCTTATTTGCCGCTTCCATTCGGTTGGGGCTGAGCGCCGCCCGGATTTCCATTCGGCTGTCCGCCCGGATTTCCATTTGGCTGTCCACCTGGATTTCCATTCGGCTGTCCGCCTGGTCGGGACTGTCCACCCGGCCGCTGCTGGCCCCGATTGTTTCGTTGTCCCGGAGTGTGAGGCACCGATCCCGGATGCCGGGGCCGACCAAGGTCGTGCCCTTGACCTGCTGATTCTCTTTCAAATGGAAACCATAGCTTCCGGGGCTGTCGAAAGTGTGTGAAAACGTTTTGCCGGGCTCAAGTTTTCCCGAATCCCACGAACCGTTTTCCGCGGTCACGGTGACCGCGTGGGTGCTGTCGTTGGTCCAACGGATCGATTGGCCGGCGCTGACATTGATTCGACTGGGCTCGAATCCGTTGTCGCGGATCACGATCTGCGCGTTGGTGGGAGAGGGCATCGGTTGCGGCCCACCGGTATTCGGATTCGGATAGCCGGCACTGTATGGCGGTCCGCCTTGCGGGCCAAACTGTCCACCTTGCGGGCCAAATTGTCCATTTGGCGGGCCGTATTGGCCCTGCGGACCGAATTGGCCCTGCGGACCATATTGACCGTACTGATTGTAGCCCGCCTGCATTCCACCATACGGCATCGGTTGACCTTCATAACCCATCATCGGTTGGCCGCCATAAGGCATCGTGGCATAGCCACCGCATCCGCAATCCGACGCGTAGCCGCTGGCGTACGCGCCACCGCCGTATCCATAACCACCGCCATAGCCGGTTCCGCATCCGCAATCGTCGGACGCTCTTCGGGCGCGGCGACGCCAGAATAGTTGAGCATTGGCGCTGTCTGGCATGAGACAAACAACTCCAACCGCGGCGAACACAATGAGCAAAATGCGACGCATGGAAGTATACCTCCGTGGTGCAGGTGGGCGTCTCCCCGAAACCGCGATCTATCAGCCCAGTCCTGCAGGTGCAATGGCTTAACTCGGTCCCAGGGTGTTTCCCGTGAAAGAGCCCGATTCGGATCGGGCGTCGTTGTCAATTGACGCAAAGTTGATCGATGCCGGACGGAAGCAACTGGTATGCCGAACAGATTTCTCCGTGATGGCCAGATCACTACGCCACATCCAGTGATGCGATGCGAATTGCCTGCAAGTTGTGCCATTTCATGGCAATCGAATGAGCGAATGACCAAAAAAAGACGGCTCAACTGCATCCGGATCCGGACGAGGGGATGATTCAGTTGCTTGCCGCGACGCCGCTTCGGGAAACGAAATACCGAGGGCAACGATTCCGATTCGCGGCAATCTTGGCTTTCGATGCGAAATAATCGAGCAACTGCTTTCCTGTCGTTTTGAAGAGCGTGAGAAAATGGATTCGCAAAAATCGGTAACAAGTTCGCCAGGAGAACCGCCCGGAAATCCCGCGCTGCCGGTGGTCCGAAGTTCGCCTACGCCGCGAGTTTACTCCACTGCTTCAGATTATCAACAGCGCGGCCGGTTAATGCCGCTTCCCGAATCAGTCGTTCATGCCGCTCAATCATT
Organism: uncultured Gemmataceae bacterium; assembly: GCA_963815035.1. Taxonomy (GTDB): domain Bacteria; phylum Planctomycetota; class Planctomycetia; order Gemmatales; family Gemmataceae; genus JBGQCZ01. Next base: position 40,996 of record CAWFFC010000007.1, on the reverse strand, counting down.
TCGTCGTAGCTGGCGAGGCCGGCCCATTCGATGGCCGCGCCATCGGCCAGCCGGCGCCGTTCGGTTGGGTCGTCGGCCAGGCGAGCCATGTGCGCGGCCAAGGCGTCGACATCGCCCGGATCAAAAGTCAATGCGCTGAAATTCGGCGTCACCTGCTCGGCGATTCCAAACACCGTGGTGGTGACGATCGGCTTGCCCAACGCGAGGGCCTCGAGCACGACGCGGGGATAACTTTCGTTTTGCGAACAGCAAACGAAGATGTCGCTGGCGGCGAGCATCCGCAGCGCTCCGTCGGATTCCGGCATCAATCGAAATGAATCGCCGTGGCGAGCGACGCCGGTTCGAATCCGATCCAGGTACTCGCCCGGCCGGCAACCGACGATCAGAAAGAGGAGATTTCGCCGCCCGGACTCGAGCAGCCGAACGGCTGCACGTGCGAAATCGAGTTGCCCCTTGCGCGGGCAAGTGGTGCCATGAATTGCAAACACGATATGCGCCGGCCCAGCGTCGATTTCGCTCCGCGCCCCGATTCGCTCCGTTTCCGCTCGGAATGGCTCGATCGCGGCCAGTCGCAAACTGTTGTGAATCACTTCAAAACTGTGCCGATGATCGTATTCCTGCATCAGTTTTCGCGTTGCCTTCGCGACAAAGACCACGCGATATGGCAAGGAAAATGTCTCCAGCGCCGTCGGGGCGAGCCCGCCGAGAACACGGAAGTGCTGCCGGGGATCGACGCTTTCGCGCACGATCCAAATGGCAGGCATATCGACCATTTTGGCCGCGTGAACGGCCCAGAAGGTTTCGAGCGTGTTGGCCGCGATCGCGTCGAACAGACGCTCGCGCGCCCAGCGGCCGAACTGCGTCATCATCGTAAACGGATCGACTCCCTGCTCGGAATGCCTCAGTGGATGCGTCCCGATGTGAACCCGGATGCCGCAGCGGCGATATTCGCTCGCCAGCGGCCCGTCGATCGGCGCGAACACTTCCGGCTCGACGCGCCTGCGTTCCTTTAGCCCGACGACCAACTCGAACAGGCTCAGGGGCGCCCCTTCGCGATTGAGATTGTGACTGATGAAAAGCGCGCGGGTCGGCGGCGCGGAATCAGGCAACTGTCGGCGCGGTTCAATGTCGAAATTTGCGTCTTCTCGAGAGAGGCAAAGATTGTAGTACGGATCGACGCCGCCGCCCCATTTTTTCTGGTATGCGACCAATTCTCGGGGATTGTCGCGGTGCCCGCGCAACGCGCTTCGAAGTGAGTCAGCTCGGCGCAAGGCGCGTAGACGGTTCGGAGTCCCATTTCTCGCAGCCGCAAACATAGATCGACATCGTTGTAGGCGACCGCGAACTGGCGCTCGTCGAACCCGTTCACAGCGTCAAACGCCTCGTGGCGCACCAGCAGGCAGGCGGCTGTGGCGGCCGAGCAGTTTCGCGCGATCATCGCGTACGCGAGGTATCCGGGATCGCCGGCCGGCAAGCCTTTCAAAACCGTTCCGGCCAATCGGTCCTGGTCCGCTTGGATCACCCCGGCGTGTTGCACGGTTCCATTCGGAAACAGCAGCCGGGCGCCGACCGCGCCAACGCCTGGTATGCGCACATAACCAACCATCTGGCTCAGCCATTCCGGCCGTCGTACCTCTGTGTCGTTGTTCAGAAACAAAACAAAATCGGCTTCAACGCGGCGGACTGCTTCGTTGTTTAGCCACGCGTAGTTGAATTTCCCGCCCGGGCACGAAAGCCGAATGGCCCGGCAGCGGCCGCTCAACTGATTCAAGTATTTCAGCGTGGCCGGATCATCGCTCTCGTTGTCGATGACGACAATCTCATAGTCGGCGTATGTCGTCTTCGCCAGGATCGACTCGATGCAGGGCCGCAACAAATCCAGACGATTCCGGGTCGGAATGATGATCGCGACCCGCGGTCCCGTGTCCGGAAAATCGATTTGGAAAATTCCGAGTTTGCCGCGAACGGCAAAATCGAGCCGTGAGACAACGCCGGCGACGCCGCGCCGATCCAGGGCTTCCTGAAGCGCTCGGACGCCGCGAATGAACGACTCTGGCTTGGCCGCCCCGCTCGTGGCGGTCGATCCGGGAGTGCTGCGCCAGTGATACAAAATACGCGGAATATGCACGATTCGCCGAGCCGTATCCACGGCGCACAGCGCCAAGTCATAATCCTGACAGCCCTCGAAGCCGATGCGGCAGCCGTTCACACGCTCGAACAGATCCCGCCGCACCGCGAACACATGGCTGAAATACATGTACGACAGCAGCAGTTCCGGTGACCAATCCGGTTTGAACTGCGGCGCATCGCGCCGGCCATTGAGGTCGATCTTATCATCGTCCGAATAAATCATGTCGCACGCCGGGTCGGCGGCAACGAGTTTGGCAATTTCCAACATACAATCCAGCGTCAGTTCATCGTCGTGGTCCATGAAGACCAGGAATTCGCCGTGCGCGAGTTCGGCGGCGGCGTTCGTGGCTCGGCTGATATGGCCGTTGCGGTCCAAACGCCGCATCTTGATGCGGCAATCCTCGCTCGCCAGGCGCTGAAGCAGCGGCGCGATATGCGGAGTCGTCGAGGCGTCGTCCGCGATGCACAATTCCCAGTTGGGATAGACCTGTTTGCGGACGGTTTCGACCGCTCGTTCCAGCAGGTCCGCTTCAACGTTATAGACCGGCATGATAACCGATAGCAGCGGCCGGCGCGGCAATCCCGCAAGCTCGCGCCGGGCGATCTGTTCGGTGCGTTCGTTCCAACAGTTGTTGGTCTGCCAGGCGTCGTAGCGGTCGATAATTCGCCGCGGCCGCAGCAAGCACCGGATTTGCCATGCGAATCGATCGAAATCATCGCGGCCGGGAATGCGCCGATGGCGAAACGGCCAGCGCATGATTCGCCAAGTCGAATGAGCAACTACCTGGATCGTTCGCCCAACGGACATGACACCTCTCCGAATCAATTCAGGCGGCGGTACGGGCAGTCCGCATGGTCGCGACGCGCCGTTCGCGAATCCGCGCAAGCGCATGACGCGTCCAGTTCGCGAGCACCAGAAGCGCGTAGGTTAAACGTTCGCGTTCGACGCCTCGCCCGATGTCGTGCTGCAATAGGCGAGTAAACGGGGCGGGATCCACCCCCAGATTCGCGTCGCGAAGGAGCGAGTCAACCGTGTCTCCGGCCAGGGCGTTCACCAACCACCGTCGCATGGGCAGCACGAATCCCTGCTTGGATCGGGATGCAATCGCGGGCGGCAGCATCCGTTCGGCAAGATCTCTCAACATCACTTTGTTTCGATTTCCGTTGAGCTTCTGATTTCGCGGCAACGCGAATGCAGCCTCGGCGAGGGACGGCGAAAGGTAAGGGGCGCGGCCTTCGAGCCCATGGGCCATCGCCGACTTGTCGAGTTTCATGAGCAAGTCTTCGGGCAGCCACGTTTCGATGTCCACCAGGCAACGCCGGCGTAATGGGTCGCGAGTCGACTGCCAGCCTTCGACGAGATCGGTATACCACCCGGCCGATTCCGGCGGACTGCTCAGACCGAGCCAGTCGAGCCGCTCTTGCTCGGTCGTCAGTAAGGGAAAACCGCTCAGCGCGATCCGGTCTTTTTGCAATAGCTGCGAATTCGACCGCCCGCGACCCGATATAAGGGCTCGCAGCCCGCGATCTGCTGGAGTCGAATAGTAGCTGTAGCCGGCGAAGAGTTCATCGGCGCCTTCGCCGGAAAGCACGACCTTGACATGGCGAACGGCCGCCTCGCTGAGCCAATAGACCGGCAGCAAAGCCGGATCGCCGATGGGTTCGTCCATCGCTGCCACGACTCGGGGGAGCAATTCGCGAAATGAATTCTCATCGAATTCAAAGTGACGATGGTCGGTTCCCAGAGTGCGGGCCACGATCTCCGCAAACGGGCGTTCGTCGTGGCTGGCCTCGGCAAAACCCATGCTGAAGGTGGCGATGTTGGGCGAATGGCGCACGGCGAACGCCGCCAACAAGCTCGAATCCAATCCGCCGCTCAGAAAAACTCCCACCGGCACATCGGCGATCAATCGGCTGCGAACCGCCGACTCGAGTTTTTCGCCGATTTCGCTGGCGTCGCTTGGCCGATCGCCGGTCTCTTGCAGTCGCCAATAGCGTTCGACGCGGTGCCGGCCGCTGTCCCAATTAACCGTGATCAAATGCCCGGGCGGAAGCTTGCGGATGCCGCGGATCATCGTGCAATCGCCGGGAACGTAGTGTAGTGCGAGATACCAATAAAGCACCTCGACGTCCCACTGCACATCGATGCCGGGATAGGCGGCAAGCGTCAACAATTGCGATGCGTAAGCGAATCGGCCGGGCCCGGCATGATAATACAGCGGCTTTTCGCCGAAGCGGTCGCGGGCGAGGTGGAGCTTTCGGTCGCGCAGGTCGGCGATCGCGACCGCGAACATCCCATCGAGCCGATCCAGAAGACCGCGCAGGCCCCATTGCTCATAGCCGTGGACCAGCACTTCCGTATCGGAGCGGGTGCGGAAGCGATGGCCGCGCAATTCCAATTCCGCCGCAATTCGCGATGGTTGTAAATCTCGCCGTTTTGCATCGCCAGGACTTGGCGATCCTCACTGAAATGCGGCTGCCAACCTCCATCTGGATCGATGACTGCCAGCCGGCGCATCGCCATGCCGAGCCGGCCGCAGCGCGAGAAATAGAAGCCGTCGCCGTCAGGACCGCGGCGAACCATCGACTGGTTCAGCGCGGCAAGCGTTTCGCGATCTACGGCTGATCGTGTTTCGATCGCACCGAGTATCCCGCACATGCGAAGCCCAATCCTTTCAATGCTCGCCGCATTTTCGCAGCACAAATACGCCTTCCTTGTCGCGATGGATCGCCGCCATGATTTCGAAACCGATTTCGTCCATGAGCGCCAGGAACATCTCGGTGATTTCGCGAAAGGTCCACACGTGAAAATGGATGCTGTAATCGCGCGCTATCAACTCCTCGACGCGACGCCGAATCGATTCTTCGCTCGCGAGTTTTTCGACGCTGCGAACCCATTCCTCATAATGTCCCCGGCGAGATGCATCGGCTCCGCATTCGTGATCGATGCGAAGATGCGACAGCGCCGTGACCGGCCGATCGCAATCAAACGTGGCGCGTTTGTCGGGCACGGTGAGGTAAAGAATTCCGCCCGATCGCAGCACGCGAATCATGTTTTTCAGCGTTCCGATCGGGTCCTGGCAATGTTCGAGAAAATGGTTCGCGATTACGAAGTCTTCCGATGCGTCCACGATCGAGTCGAGCCGCTCGCCGTCATCGACGATGTCAACATCGACAAAATGTTTTTTCGCCAGCGTCGGGTACTGCCGTCGCAAATCGGCGCGATTCAAGCGATCGAGGTAGCGCACGCTCGCGCAGCGCGGCAATCGCATGGGGTGATGCAGCGCGCCGATTTCGATGCCGCGGCCGCGCAGCCAGGCATGCGCCGCCAGCCGCGGCAAATCGTCGTTTGAGACCGGCAAAATACTAGTGATGGAACGGCCAATTCGGCGCAGCTTGCCCCGGAGCCGGCGAGCAGCGCCGGCGACCGCCGGGTAAATCGCGCGGAATCGAGTTGGCAAGACCGGCGTCGTGCTGGTTCCGATTGCATCCATTCACACCACCGCCAATAGTTCGGGATTGAAATAGGGGTCGCGCAGCATGTCGGTCGTCGCCCACTTGGCCCGAAATCGATCCAAATCAACTTTCAATTGTCTCTCGGCGTCAACCGATTGCCGTGGCCCGCGCGTCGCGGACTCGTCGTGGTACATCTCCACCTCGGTCGCCAGCACGATCCGATGCCCGGCCGCCCGGATTTTGAAGCACAGGTCCACGTCGTTGTAATTGATCGCAAACTGCTCATCGAAGCCGCCGACCTGTTCAAAAATCGTCCGCGGCGTCATCAGGCATGCCCCGGTGACGGCGGCCACGTCGTGCGCATGCATCAGGCGGCCGCGATAACCCGGTGCGCCGCGCCATTCGCCGGAATGAATGTGGCCCGGCACGCCTCCGGAACCGATCACAATGCCCGCGTGCTGGATGGTGCCGGCGGGGTGCAGCAGCATGGCGCCGACCGCGCCGATTCCCGGCATCCGCGCCCAGCCCGCCAGGCGTTGCAGCCAGTCCGGCGTGATCGCGCGAACGTCGTTGTTCAGGAACAGCAGCAATTCGCCTTGGGTTCGCGACGCACCCAACTGTTGATCGCGGCGTAGTTGAACGGTTTCTCCCAGGTTTCAACGCGCACGCCCTCACGCTCGAGATCCCGATAGCAATCCCAGGTCGCCGGCTCGCGGCTGCCGTTCTCAACGACCAGAATCTCGCAATCCGGGTAATCCGATTGAAGAATCGAGCGAATGCATCGCCGCAGCAGCAGCGCCCGATCCCGATTCGGAATCACGACCGAGAGCGACGGCAACTTTTTCAGCCCAGGCCGGACGAGATAGTAGCCCGGCGTGACGTGGTGTGCGATCTCCGCCTCGACGCCGCGCCGCGCAAGCGCTTCGCGGACGGCGCGATGACCCGCAGCCACCGCGTACGATTTCGACGCGGGATTTAGGGCCGTCGAGTTCGAATGCTGCCGCCAGTGGTACAGAACCTTCGGAATATGGACCACGCGGCAAGTTCGCTCTCCGGCACGCAACGCAAGATCATGATCCTGCGACCCGTCAAACTCGGGCCGCAGTCCGCCAAGCTCATTCAAGAGTTTCGATCGAATCACCAAGAAATGCAGCACATAATTGCTGCCCAGCAATGTTTCAGGCGACCAGTCGGGCTTGAACCGCGGATGCCAGCGCTGGCCGTGTGGATCAAGCAAATCTTCGTCGGAGTAAATCAAGTCCGCGTCTGGTTCGCGATTGATCGCGGCGGCCAATTCGAAAAGCGCGAATGGCGCTAGTGCGTCGTCGTGGTCGAGAAAACCAATGAAGTCGCCCGTTGCATCCGGCAGGGCGGCGTTGGTGTTTCGCGAAATGCCGCCATTCTCGTTGAGAAACCGAGCTTTGATGCGGCTGTCGCGTGCGGCGTATCTCTCGAGCGTTGGGCGAACCCAGGATGCGCGACTCGCGCCGTCGGCCAGCAGCAACTCCCAATTTGAATAGGTCTGAGCCAAAACCGACTCGATCATTTCCTCGAGAAAACCTTGCGGCGTGTCATACACCGGCACGACGATGCTGATTCGTGGCGTTTCGGCGCAGACGTGTCGTCGCTGTGCGTCGAGTTCGGCAGGTCCCGGTTCATGACGTTGCTGCCAGTCGCGATAAGCCTCGCTGTTCGCCTCCGACTGCGGCAGCCAGCCGCTCGCACGCAGGCGCGCGACTCGCGCCCGAATCGGGTGGATCAGGCGTTGCCGAACAGTCGGAAGCAATCGCCGGACTGGGCCAGGCAACAGGCGATCATGGCAATGCTTCAGCAGCGATATGAGTTTCCAGCGATCCGAGCGGTAGATTCGCTGGAGCGCATCGCGGCACTCGAACAATTCCTGCTCGCGAAATCGCAGCCGCGATTCAAGCTCCGCGACGCGGTGGCGCAAGATATCAAATTCCGCCGGCATCATGCCGTCTCGGTAAACTGGGAAGCGAACGCGAACGTGGGTGAAATGAACCCGAACCCGGCAAAAAAGGCAAGCCCATCTCGACTAGCGATGGGATTCGGGCAATTTGCGAAGAATGGGAAAACGCATTCCGAGCCTGCCGTCCGACTGAATCGGCAGTTTGTCGCCGAGTTCAAGCAAACTCGGCTACCAATCAAGATTGGCGTATCTCCAGATGCAAAGGCTAAGGGCGCCACAGCGCCTGCGTGCGCGACACAGAATCTGTCATCTTACCCTTTCGCCGGCTGAAACCGGTGTGGGATCTGCGTGCGGAGCGGAATTTCGCGATACAATGTGGCATGACAAAGTCCATGGAGGTTGCAAACGTGACGACGATCCGAGCGACCTACACGGGAGGCGTGCTTCGGCCGGTGCAGCCACTGTCGCTTTCCGAAGGCGAAACCGTGGAAGTGACGATCACGGCTCCCTCGGACAAATCAAAGCTGTCCGAAGACGAGATCCTCAACCGAATTCGCGCCTGCAAGAGCTATCACGAATGGCTGGAGGTCACCAAGCTGCTTCCAAGCGACGATGGCGGCTACGATATCGTGAATGCCCTTGATGAAAACCGCCGCTGGTCCGGCGAACGGCCGCTGCTTCCCGACGAGGCCATGCGGCCATGAGCACCGCCGTCGTCCTCGACGCCACCCCGCTGGGCACGCTTTGCCACCCTCGGAATCCTCCTCCGGTCATGGCATGTCGCCAGTGGGTCGATGCCCTACTGGCCAATGGTCGCCGTGTGATCGTGCCAGAGATCGCGGATTACGAGGTTCGACGCGAGTTGATTCGCCGAAACAGCCGAATCGCACTTGGCAGCCTGGATCAACTCGGCGCCCGCCTCGAATACGTACCTCTGACCACAACAGCGATGCGACTTGCTGCCGAACTCTGGGCCCGAGCCCGTGCCGCGGGACAGCCCACGGCGCCCGACCCGGCCATCGATGCAGATGTAATCATTGCCGCGCAGGCGCTGAGCCTTAATACCTCTCTCATCGTGGCAACGGGAAACCCAGGTCATTTGACGCGTCTTGTCCCGGCCGAATTGTGGCAAAATATTCCGGTTTGATCGCTTCAAAGGAGCGCCAAGTTTGTAGGAGGTCCGGGTAATGCAAAAAAAACTAATCGCACTGGATGGTGAATACGCATTCAACCGACCGGCTCGGCGACGAGCGCCGGCGGCTCGATCGGCTCGTGTCGTTTCGCCGGTTGTGCCGCGTTGATCAAGAGGTCGAGGTCCTCAATGTGTTGGAACGCGCCCCATTTTCGCAGGAAATAGGCCCGGCTGGCATCTTCCCGGTGCAGCCAGACGAGCGGTCGGGCTCGTTTCTGCATTTCGGTCGAACCGCGGGTGCCGCCTTCCTGATGGTGCGCCGCAAATCGTCCGCAATATCGAACCTGGATGCCGCGTAGCCAGGCATAAAGACAATAGTCGAGGTCCTCGTAGGCAAGCGCATAGCCGGTGCTCAGCCCGCCCAGTTCACGCAAGACCTCGCGGCGAATCGCCATCAGGGCCCCGGTCGCATACCAGACCGGCCGATCGACCTGAGCCTCGGGCAGGTCCGCGTCGGCGCGATGATGTTGATGCACATAGAGCAGTTGGCCCGGCACTTTCGCCGTGCCGGCGTGCTGAATCGTTTCGCCGTCCGAGTAAAGCAAGCGCGCGCTGACGATGCCGACCTTTGGATCGGAAAACGCTCCCTCGGCGGCGTCGGTCCAGGGGCGATCGAACTGAATATCGTTGTTGCATATGAGAATGAACTTTCCTCGCGCACACCGCAATCCATGATTCACCGCCGCGCTGAAGCCCAGGTTCTGATGATTGAGCCGGAGTTCGAATTTCAATTCGGCGGCCGCTTCGTGAAGCACTTCGAGAATCATCGGATCTGGGCAGCCGTCGTCCACGACCACGAACTGAATTCGCCGGTCGCCGGCAAATTGGCGGCAACTGCTGACGCACTCGACGACCCTGTCGACGCTGCCCACCGTCGGGATCACGACGGTCCAGTCGCATTCGGCACTCTCGCTCAGGTCCAGATCGGGATATTCGATTGGTGAAATCGGAACCTTCACATCCGCAATGGAGAATGCGGATTTCGGCAACTCGACTGGTGAGTCGGTTCGCGTGAATTCCACTTCCAGCCGGTCAATCACGCGATCCCAGGTGTATTGCATGATGAGCTTTCGACCGGCCGCCGCGAGTTCCGATGCGAACTCCGGCTCCTGTTGCAAACGCAGGCAATGCTGCGTCAATCGCTCGAAGTCGTCCGGGTTTGCGGTCAGGGCGGTTTCGCCATCGATGCAAAACTCCTCATTGCCATCGGCACGCGTGGCGACCACCGGACAGCCGCAGGCCATCGCCTCCGCCGCGGTCAGGCCAAAGCCTTCATGCCGGCTGGTGAGCAGATACAGTCCGGCGGAGCTGTACAGGTGCGACAGTTCCGCGTCGGACGGATACTTGAAATGCTCGTGTCGCATCGATTCGGGAAACCGCGGGCGATCCTCAAGGCTGAAGGTCAATAGCTCGGTTGCCGGGTTATGTTCGTGGCAGCGCTCGATCACTTGCTTGGCGATATCCCAGCCCTTGATGCGGTTTCCAGCGCCGACGCCGCCCGACCAGGTTCGAACCTGGGTCATGATTTGATTGGGCTGCCGCTCGCCGCCGCGCGGCTGAAACGTCTCCAGATCCAGCCCGATGTGCACCTGAATGGGATTGAGCCCGAACCGGTCGCGCAGTTGCCTCTCGACCCAGAGTCCCTCGCTGATCGGCTTGAGGCCCAACTGATACGACTTTCGCGCGGCGGTGAGTTGCTCGGGCGTTTCGCTGTACCACTCCTCGATGTCTTGAACGAGATAGTAGCCGCGGTCGTTGCCGCGAAGAGATTCGGCGACCATGGGAGCGGTCTCGTGCCAGCAGGCGATCTTGATGCCCCGAAAACCAGCGAGCGCACGCCGGAGGTTCTCAACGGTTTCGAAGGGCACCATGGTCACCTCGCGGCCGAACCACGAGACGTCGCCATGGATACACCAGACCGCGACGCGATGGCCGCGAGCGCAAGGCGCGACGCATGTTCCAGGATGACCCGCACGCCGCCGCATAGTCCGACGACGGTTTGCACATAAACGATGTCGAAGGGTTCGCGGCGGAGGCGGCGGTCACGCCATTTCTTTTGAATCCCGCGAGAGCTGGTTTGCAATGCAAACGGCACCACGGGTTTGACGTTGCGAATGAACTGTTTTGGCAGTTGTTTGAACATGGCAGCCTCCCTGCCGCGTGTGAATGGCGCTCAAAAACTAGCCTGAATCATACGGGCGACATACAAAACTACAAGCCCTCCCTGGTTCGATTTTGAGACCCGCCGCATGACCCGCCGCTCGCGTGCCCGAGAAGTCGCCCTCCAGTTGCTGTTTCAGTTCGATTCCAATCCGACCGTCGGCCGCCCGGTTCAGGAACAATTTGTACGCGACCGGCTTCGCGATCCCGAACTCGAGCCGTTCTGTCTGAAATTATTTGATGGCGTGCAAGCGAAACGTCAGGAAATCGACAAGCAATTGAGCGCGGCGGCTGAAAACTGGCATTTGAGCCGCATGGCGGGCGTCGATCGCAACGTGCTGCGGATGGGGGCCTATGAATTAATGTTCGAACCCGAGGCGCCGGTCGCGGCGATCATCGACGAGGCGATCGAGTTGCGCGCCGCTATGGTTCGAAGGACTCGCCGTCGTTCGTCAATGGCGTGCTCGATCGCGTCGCCCAATTTCGTTCGCCCGAGAGTGAAACTCCCGCCGAATCAAACTCGGCTCCCCAATCACCAACCCAACCAACCTGATGCCCTCCGGCCAACCGTTCACGCGCCTTTGCCAGCAGTCGGCGCACTTGCATGCCGAATCCAATCGGGCCGACCTTCATTTGCATACCTGCCAGAGCGACGGGGCGTGGACGCCCGCCGAGGTGGTCGCCCATGCGCCGCCGTGGCTTGGGCGCGATCGCCATCACCGACCACGACATCACATCGGGAATCGCCGATGCCCAAGCCGCTGCCCGCGCCGTTCACCCAACGCTCGAAATCGTGCCCGGAGTCGAGGTGACCTGCACGCATCGCGGCCGCGAATTGCACCTGTTGGGATACTTGTTCCGTGTCGGCGATGACAATTTGAATCGAGCGCTTGCCGCACTGCGCGAACATCGCTTGCAACGATTCCGAGAAATGGTGGACCGATTGCCGGCGCTGGGCGTCGCGATTGACGCGGAGGCGATCGACGCTCGCATCGCCGCCGGCCGGGCGCTCGGGGCGGTTCGATGTGGCGGCTCTGCTGGTGCAATCGGGCAAAGCTCGCACGCTCAGCGAAGCCGTGAGCCGCTTCCTCCGCGACGGCGGCCCGATTGTCGTTCCCAAGCGAGGCTTGCCGGTGGCAGAAGCAATCGATTTGATCCACCAAGCTGGGGGCGTTTGCAGTTGGGCCCACCCGCCGGCGGACGTGACGCTCGAATCGGTGCGAGAACTTGGCGAACTCGGGCTCGACGCGATTGAAGTCGAGCATCCGGCCCATACGAGACCCACCTCGTTGCGGCTCCGCGAACTGGCGAAGGCCGCTGGACTGGCCGTAAGCGGTGGCAGCGATTGTCATGGGCCGACGCCGGCGACGCGTGCGATCGGTTCGCGGGCCGTCTCGCGAGCCGAACTGGAAGAATTGCGGGGCCTAGCCGGGATGATGGAAAAACTTGAACCAGATCACCGCTCCGAGCCCAGCGCCGACCAATGATGAGACACCGACGATCAAGATCCATCGCACCAAGATTGAGAAGAAGGTCGGATTGGGCGCGGCGATGGGCTGGTCGAAATAGGGCACCATCGTTGGCGGCTTATAGAGTGGTTGGGCCGATCGGCCGAGTGGCATATTCGCGGAGCCGGCATGCGCGCGCAACGGCGTGTGCGACAGTCCCGTCGGCGCGGAACTTTGGCGGCTCGATCGCCAACTGACGGAATGGCGTCCGACTGATTTCCGGCGGCTTGGGCGGCTGGATTCTTAAACGATTCCAGCGACGACGGACGACTCGGCTTACCCGGAGAGGACGGCCGCAATGGTCCGCCGTCGACGGGCGGCGTTGGAGCGGGAATCGGCGTCGTCCCGTGAAATGAACGCAATTTGGGGAGTTCGACTTGGTGGCCCGATTTGCCTTTCGGTTCGCCGGGAGGCGTCTCGCCGGGAACCGACGACGGTCGCGAAGGGACTCCAGGAGCCGATGGCCGCAGGGGCGCGGTCCCGTGGGCCGATGGCCGCAAGGACACCGTGCCATGCGCCGACGGCCTTAGCGGCGGCAACGGCGCCGAACCCGACGCCGAACCGGGAAGTTTCGGTCCCATCGGGCCCGGCGGCATTTTCGGCGGCCTCCTGCTTCGATGGCGGCGCCGTCACCGCACGCAAGCTTCCGGCCGGCGGCGTCGGCTGGCCAAAGCTGATCGACCGCGTCTCGGCCGGGGCCGCGTCGGGCGAATCGTCGGCTGTCCAAACATGGCCACCAAATCAATTTCCGATTCGGATCCCGTCGGCTTTCGGGCCGCGAACGCCGGCCGCATGCTCGGCGGCACGGGAACGGTGACTCCCTCCTCGATATCGCGGTCGTCCGGCTCCGGAATTTGCGACCGAGTCGGCGCCGGCCGCGCGGGGACTTGCTCCTTTGCACGCGGCGGTGCGGGCTCCCGGCTCGGAACAACCAATTCCGGTGCGGACGGCGCCCCAGGCTTCGTGGCGTAGCCGGATTCCATCGCCGCCGGACTCAGCCTGGGCATTTCATCCGCCGTTGGCGGATCGATCGGTTCCTGGGTCCAAACTTCCAGCGCATCGACCACATCCTGCGGCGTTTGAAAGCGATCTTTCGGATCCTTCGCCATCATCTTGTCAATAATGCGAGCCACGCCCGTCGAAATCTCGGAGCGAATGTCGCGCAGCGGCGTCGGCATCTTGGACTGGTGTGCGATCAGTTTCTCGGCCATCGTCGCTTCGGGAAACGGCGGACGCCCGGCGAGAACGAAATAAAAGGTCGCGCCCATTCCATAAATGTCGGCGCGAATGTCGATGTTGCGGCTGTCGCGCGTCTGCTCCGGCGCCACATAATCGGCCGTGCCCAGAACGTTCTTGTCGTCGTACTTGAGCGTCAGTTGGTCCTGCTCGTCCTGGTAGAAGCGCGCGAGTCCCATATCGAGCAACTTCGCCACGCCGGTGCGGTCCACGAGAATATTGCCGGGCTTGATGTCGCGGTGGATCATGCCGCGCGAGTGCGCGTACTGCAATCCACTACAGGCTTGCTTGATATAGTGGCAGGCGCAGCACGTTCATCGGCCCGAAGCGCTTGACGATTTCCAAGAGGCTCGTGCCGTCCATGTATTCCATCACCAGAAAATGCAACGGTCCGTCCTGGTCGATGTCATAGGTGCGGACGATATTGGGGTGCTCCAGTCCGGAGGCGACGCGGGCCTCGCGATAGAACCGGCCGAGCGAAACCGGATCCTCGGCTTTGGCCGGCGGCAGCACTTTCACCGCCATCCGCTTGCGCATGAAGGTGTGCTCGCAGAGGAACACCTGGCCCATTCCGCCCACGCCGATGCGCTCGAGCAACTTAAACTTACCGAGCGTGAAGCCGCGCCATTTCCCGAGCAGGTATTGTTCGCCTTGGAAATAGGTGAGCAGCCCCTCGCGGACCATCGCCGCGACGACCTTTTTCGGCTCGGAACTGAGCACCCCGTCTTTCTGATGAGCATTGAGAAATGTCGTCAGCTTCCGCTCGTCCACAAGCCCGCTTTTGCGAATGAGCAGAACCAGATCGTCGGCGGTGGCTGGAACGGACATCCGGCCCCTCGCTTTTGGTCAGTATCACCGGTCGGGCGACCCGGATACATCCAGCCCGAAGACAGGCGCACAACGCGCTCCTTGGCAGCACTCGGCTTGGGTGATTCGCAGCATCCTGGCGCAATCACCCCTCATAAGCCCATCCTGATGCGCCACATCGCAACTATAAGTCGGAATTTTCAGCCAGGTCGAGTTTTTCAACAGCGGAGAGAGAATTCGGCCGGCTGACCAATTCCCAAATCACGGCGCATGGCGTGCGATCGCGACAATGCCCAGCGCGAAAGCGGAAGTTTTGGCCCGGTTTTGACGGAAAATATGCGGAAAATGCGATCGCACATCAAGGATTACAAGCAATTCGCCAAGTCGAAAAGCTGCTCGGCCATTGATTCGATCACGTTTCGAAAGGCCAACTTTTGTCGCCACTCACTCGGAATGTCATCCTCGCCGTAAAAGGCGCCCGCGATTTGGCCGTAGACCGCGCCGGTCGTGTCGGCGTCGTCGCCCAAATTTACCGCCAACAAGGCCCCCTCGCGGAAACAGTCACTGCGATGAAAGGCCCAGAGCGCCGCTTCGAGCGAAAGCACGACGTAGCCGGATCCCTGGATGTCGGGCGGTTGGCGCTTCTTGAATGAGCCGGCGGCAATCTCGGCGATTTGCGGTGACAATGGTTGCTCGTCCCAAAGATTTGGCGCGGGCGACCAGTTTTCGGACAACAACTCGTCCTTGCTTAAACCCTGCAAAGCCCCGACAATCAGGCCCGCAAAATAACGGCATGCGTCGATGCATTCCTCGGAGGCATGCGTGGTGCGGGAACTATCCCCGGCCCGCTCGATCGCCAGCGTCGGATTCTTCGCGAACGCGAGCGGCGCCGGCGCCAGTCGCATCAAGCTGCCATTGCCCGCCGAGTAGCGTTCGGTCGAGCCGCAATACGGCGCCGGAAATCGTTCAAAGCGACGCAGCGAACTGCTTGTCGCGTTGCCGATGTCAAAACAGCGGCCGGTGCTGCTCAAGTGTCCTTGACGCCACCAGTGGCAATAGGTCGCGAGTTGATGAATCGGATCGAACTGTTTGCGGGTGATCAAACTTTCGGCCAAGCAAAGAGCCATCGACGTGTCGTCGGTCCACTGGCCGGGCTGGAGTCGAAATGGCCCGCCGCCGACAATGTCTGAAATCGGCTCGAATGTGCCGGGCAACGAGAATTCCAGGGTCGTGCCAAGCGCGTCGCCGGCCGCCAGGCCAAGCATCGCGCCACGATAACGGGCGAGTCGGTTCAACAGACGATCCTCTGGCCAATATCATAGCCGAATCACCATTGACCGGGAGCCGCGCATGAAAGACTGCCCAAAATGCGGACTGGTAAACCCACCGAACGCGCAGGAGTGTGACTGCGGTTATTCGTTTGGGACCGGTGAAGTTCAATTGCGCTGTCCGAAATGCCGCTCGACCGATGGCGTTCGGCTGGTTGAACAGGTCAATCCGAATAAGCAGGCGTTGGGTTTCCTGGTTGGCGGTGTTTTTGGCCTGGCAATGATGCAGTCGGCGCAAGACTTTTTATGAATGTCGCGATTGCAACTGCAACTTTGAGGGGCCGCAGCGCCGTGGTAAGCCGTCGATATGGGCGATCGTACTGCTCGCAACAATCGCGATTGCACTGATCGCGGTAGTGGCCTGGAACATTATTAGACTGACGCAATGATCCCCGCGCCGCCGATTTTCGATTCCCCGCTTCGCTACGGCGATCTCGAACTGCCGAGCCGATTCCATCTTGCGCCTTTGGCGGGCTACACCAACCTGGCGCTGCGGGTTTCGGTGCGCGAACTCGGCGGTCTCGGCCTGGCGACCACCGACCTGGTCAACGCTCGCGCCATCCTCGAAGGCATGAAGAAGACCCGCGAGCTTCTGGCGACCTGCCCGGAAGATCGGCCGTTCGCCGTGCAGATTTTCGGCGCCAACCCGGACGAAATGGCCGCTGCCTCGCAATGGCTGGAAGGCTATGGCGTCACCAGCATCGACATCAACATGGGCTGCCCAGTCCGAAAAGTCGTCAAGAACGGCGGCGGCTCCGCCATGATGTGCGACCCGAACGGCACGGTCGATCTTGTCAAGCGGGTGGTCGGTGCGGTGCGCGTGCCAGTCAGCGTGAAAATGCGGCTCGGTTGGGACGACGACCTCCTGAGCGCGCCGGACTTCGCACGGATGTTCGAGGATGCCGGCGTCGCGGCGGTCACGATTCACGGCCGCACGCGCGAACAGGGCTTCGGCGGGCTCGTGAACCTCGACGGCATTCGCCAGGTGGTCGAGGCCGTGCGGCGAATCCCGATTATCGGCAATGGCGATGTGCGGACCATCGCCGACGCCGCCCGTATGTTTGACGAGACTGGCTGCTCGGCGATCGCCATCGGCCGCGGGGCCCTGCTCAATCCCTGGTTCTTCCGCCAACTCGAATCGTGGCAGCGCACCGGCGATCCCGGCCCGCGTGCCGGCTGGCGCGAACGCGTCGATTTCATGTGCCGCCATTTCCGCCGTCTGGTTCAATGGCGAGGCGAGCATTTCGGCTGCCTGCAGTTCCGCAAGGTCGCCAATTGGTATTGCAAGACATTGCGGACCGGCAAGGAAATCCAGCAAGCGCTCATCCGCATCGAAAGCGTGGCGCAGTTTGACGGAATCGTCGGAAGGATTCTCGAACGTGGTGAACCCGCCGACTGGGCCGAGCGCGACGCCGGCGAACCGCAGATCGCCGTGCCTAGCGGCCCGATCGCTCACTGGTAATTGCATCCTTGAATGCTTGAGGTTTTGGAATGCACGCGTTTCGTTTCGCGATGGTGCTCGGTTGTTCGGTTTCGTTCATCGGCCCGATTCACGCGGATGATGCCTGGGTCGGCAAGACCGTCATTGTCAAAAAGGATGGCGTGCCGTTTGGATACACCGATCCCAGGACTCGCAAGGATGTGAACTTGGGCGTCCTCACGCGCATGGACTACGTCGTTCGCGGCGAGCAGCCGATGCATGTCCTTTTGCGCGAGGGCGACAAGGAAGGCTGGGTCGCCAAGGCCGATGTCGTGTTGTTTGAAAATGCACTTGATTATTTCACCGGCGTGATTCGCACCAACCCGCAGGATGATGGCGCGCTGGCCCGCCGGGCCGCCGTCTTGCAAAAAAAGGGCGATCTCGGCCTGGCCATCCAGGATCTCGACGAGGCGATCCGCCTGAATCCGAAGGTGCCGGTCTGGTGGAGCAATCGTGGCAATGCCTGGATCGACAAGAAAGATTTCGACAAGGCGCTGAAGGATTTCGACGAGGCGGTTCGCCTCGATCCGAGCTATGCGAACGCCCTCAATGATCGCGGCCACTGTTGGATCGCCAAGAAGGAGTACGTGAAAGCGATCGCGGACTTTGACGCCGCCGCTCATGTGGCTCCGGGAAACGCGTTTCCGCTGAATGACAAGGCCTGGCTGCTGGCGACCTGTCCCGATGCCAAAGTCCGCGACGGCAAGACCGCGATGGAACTCGCCAAGCGCGCCTGCGAACTAACCGCGTGGAAAGACTTGGGCCTGCTCGACACCCTCGCCGCCGCCTGCGCCGAGGCCGGTCGGTTCGACGACGCGGTGAAATGGCAGCAAAAAGCTCTTGAGAACGCGGAATACGCGAAGGAATTTGGCGCCGAGGCCAGGAAAAAGTTGCAGTTGTACAAGGAGAAAAAGCCGTATCGGGACGAATAAGCTCGATCGGATTCAGACCGAGAATAAGCGCCAATTCGCCTGCTACAATGGGCGCTGCGATCGCCGCACGTCGCGTTGAGCGAGGAGACAATAATGACAAAAATCCTGCACGGCAAAATCAATGGCCGCACGATTGAACTCGACGAAGATCCCGGCTTGGCTCCGGGACAACAGGTCGAGGTTCAAGTCAACGCCGTTCGACCGCCTCAGAAATGGGGCGAAGGAATCCTGCGCTGCGCCGGCGCTGGCGGATGAGTGGACCGAAGAGGACGATCGGATTCTGGAAGAGATTCGCCAGGATCGCAAGCGGTCAAGCAGCCGCGAGATTCCCGAATGAGCTTTTTACTGGATACAGATACCTGTTCGTTTCATTTGAAACGACCGTCGGGATTGATCCACCGCTTTGTGCAATACTCCGGCCGCTTGTACTTGCCGACAATTGCGCTTGCGGAGCTTTACGCCTGGGCCTATCGCCGAGCAAACCCGGCGACACTGTTGCATGCAATTCAAAACGACTTGCTCCGGTCCGTGACAGTGCTCGATTTTGATGCCGTATGCGCGGAGCAGTTTGGCAAGATCCGCGGCGGATTGTTGCAACAAGGGATTCAAGTCGCCACAGCCGATCTCATGATCGCCTCCGTCACTCTGTTCCATAATCTCACGCTGGTCACGCACAACACCGCCGATTTTCAGAACATCCCCGGCTTGCCCTTAGATGATTGGCTGGTTCCGTGATGCATGTAGATGGTCAGCGATTTACTTTGACGGCCCTGCCGATGCGCGTTTGAAGCTGTCGCTTGCATTGACGCTCAGCCATGCGCCCGGTGCTCCTTCGGCGAGCCGTTTGAGGGCAAGTTTTGCCTCGGGCGTTTTGAGATGCTCCAGCAATTCCAAAACGCGGCCGGTGCGGAGACGCGACTGCTCCCATTCGCCAAGAATCTGCTCGACGCGGCGCCTAGCCTCTCAGCGCGGCGTTTTTCTGAAACTGGCGCAATTCCAATTCCGTGCCTTCGCCGAGTTTCGACAGTTCACGGCTTACTCGCTCGCGTTTGTCGAAGCGATGGTCGTTTAGATTGCGCAACAGCCGGCGGACTTGCTGAACGTCGACTTTGCGAACCGGCAGCACCCGGCGCCGCGACAATTCGACAAACTGCTCCGGCGACCGGGCAAACTCGGTCATTGCTTTCCAAGCCGTTTGAGCGTCACTGCTCCCGATCGCTTCCCACAGGTCACTGAGTTCTTTGGCATCGCGGCGGCACTGGCCTGCTGTCGGCACGAAACGGCAGCGCAGGATCCCAGACCAGGGCTGAGCCGTCGGTCCCCGCCGTGATAAGCCGGCCATCGGGCGCATATACGACGCGCTGGATCGGCCCAATATGGCCGCGCAGGATTCGGCGTTCTTGGCCCGTTGCCGTTTCGAAAAGATAAACAAGCGCTTCGTGCTCACCGCCCCAGGCGAGCGTCCGACTGTCGGGTGAAAAGGACAATGTGTCCATCGGACCGCCACGCTTTTCGATACGGCGAATGATCTTGCCAGTTTCGGCATCGGAGAGACAAATCGCGCCCGGCCCGTGCTCCACGCAAGCCAGCGGCCGTCGGGCGAATAGGCAATGCCGCCCATCTGTTCGGTGCCGGCCGTTTGTTTCCAGATCAAACGGCCGGTCGCGATATCAAACACGCGTAACACACTGTCCATGCTCGCGCAGCCGACGTGCTCGCCATCGGGCGAGATGGAAATTCGCAGCGGTGCTTTCTTGCCGCAATCGAAACTTCGCAATTCGCAGCCGGTGGCAAGGTCCCATAGCTTCAAGTTCTCATCCGGCCCAATCGCGAAGACGCCGGACGCATCGTGACTAATGGCCAGCGCGCGGCCAACTCCGCGCGTGTGAACATGGAAGCGGCGCGACTCTTTTGACGATGCGATGTCCCAGACGTGGATGTCGCCATCGTCCCAGCCGCCCCAAAGCAGGGATTTTCCATTTGCCGTGAAGGCGATCGGGCCGAAGGCATCAATGAACGCCAACGGCTTGCCGGTGGCAGTCTCCCAAAGTCGGATCGAGCCCTCCCAACCCGCGGTTGCCGCGGTGTGCCCGTCGTGGCTGACAGCCACAAAATGGATGCCTGAATGCGCAGGCGTAGGGCAGCGCCGGCTTGAGCGTCGCGGCATTCAGAAGGTGAACGCGGCACCGAAACGGATTCCCGTTCGGAAACGCGAGGCGCTTGCCGTCTGGAGAAACGTCAAGCGAAGCCACGGCACCGTGGTATTCGTGCCAATGGCGCAATTCATGGCCGGTCTTCACGTCCCAAACGCGGACAAATCCGTTTTGATGTCCCGTATACAACTCCCGCCCATTCGGGGAAAACTTCAGGACAAAGATCCCGTCGCCTTTTCCGTAAAGCGTGATTGTTCGAGATTTCTTTGCCGTAGTCGCGTCGAGCAAATGGATCGTCTTGGCGGCGGCACTTCCCAATGCCAGAGTCTCTCCATCATTTGACTGGGCGAAGGCATAGAAGTCCTTGAAGTCCCCGTTGATTCGCCGTTTTTCCCTGTCTGTGACTGCGTCCCAAACGCGGCAGCGATCCATCCGAACCAATTACGAAAATATCAGCATCGTGATGACCGACTCCGACCCAATGAAAGGTTACATCGCCGCGATGAAGCTGGAGGAGTCGTTTTTCTACCCCGGACTTAGCATCCGCGATGACCAACGCGGAAACGAAGCGATCGACGTCAAATCGGCCAAAAACAACGTGCTTACCATCCGCTAAAAAACGAACCCGATTGGCGCGCGTCACGCGATCGCCCAAGCTAAACACGATTTTCCTGGTCGTGGCATCCAGAATGCGCGGCGGGTAGTTGAGCGGCACGTACGCGAGCCGAGCGCCGTCCGGCGAGTACGCCAAGTCCACCACCGGGTCGCAACCGTTCAGTCGGTCTTTGCTCTCGTTAATAATCGTGGACTTTTCCCGGCCGGTGGCGGCCTCCCAGAAGCTGATGCGTCCGTCAAAGCCGGATGAAACTAATGTTTGCCCGTCGGGCGAGAAAGCGACCACCTGCACGGTCTCTCCGTGCTGAAGCCGCTTCGTGCCGAGCCGAGCGATCGCGCCTTCGGGAAGTGGGTCGCCGAGGTAATCGACATTCGGTTTTTCGATTTTCGCGGCAGGCGACTTTTCAATCGGCGGGTCCGATTTGGGCGTCGCACCGAGCCAGGCGTCGCGAAGCCCGAACCCGCCGACAACAACGAACAGGATCACGGCGAGTGCGGCAAACTTCGGCAACCGCGGCGAAACAGTTCTCGCGAGAGCTAGTATTGCCGCGGAAACGTTTGCATCCGGGCGAATCAACTCGACTGTGCCCGCCGCGAGCTCGCGGGTCGGAGTTGTGCCAGCGGCGGTGAGCAACAGCGCCGGTGCGATTCCACGCCGCGCCAGTCGGGCCGCGAGCTTTACTCGACCGCGCTCAAGTCGTCCCTTGATCGCGCCAGGTGTAACGCCAAGTCGCCGGGCGGCCTCGTCCTGCGTCAGACCATGCCAAAAGCAAAGCAGCAGCGGCAGGCGAAAAGTTTCAGGTACAGCGCGCCAGTTCGGCATCGAGCACTTCGCCGAGCTCTCGAGCAGTTAGTTCATCAAGTGGGTTTGTGCTTTCGAGATGGCCGGCCTTGGCTTCGCGACGCAGGCGGCGCGACCGTGCCGTTCGGGCTTTGAGCGCGATCCGGCGGGCCGCGTCAAACAACCAACCCGCTAGCGCACCGGGATGACGCGGCGCAATGGTCTTGGCTTTTCGCGACAGCAACAGAAAGGTCGCCTGAAAGGCGTCTTCTGCGGTATGCATGTCGCCGAGAATGTTTCGGCAGATTCGCAATACAACCGGCCCATGCCGATCGACGAGGTTTTGGAATGATTGTTCGTCGTGGCGGAGCGCGAAATCATGCAGCAACTCCGCGTCGCTCTGCTCCGCGGCCCACAGGCGGTTCAATTGACCCTGGACATTGGTAGAGCGATGCACGCACGGCCCCCGGCGAAAAAGCGGAACCTATCATACCATGCCCGCCCAAGCGACGAACCGCATAAGATTTCTCGCGCAACTGACAAGCTTGGCGTCAGGTCAAGAACTGGCACAGAAGACCATGTTTAAGGCCTCACCCCCAACTGTGCGAACAGAAACGCCATCGAATCCGTAATCTGTTCGACCCTCTCGGATAGCGCCGTCCCGCGGCCGTGGCCGCTGCTGGAGCTTGTCCGCAGCAGAATCGGGGCGTCGCTGCCGGTTGCGGCTTGCAATCTCGCGGTCATCTTTCGCGATTGCATCGGATCAACGCGCGGATCGTTGGCCCCGGTCATGAACAGCGTCGCGGGATACTTGGTCCCGTCCTTCACATTGTGATAAGGCGAATAGGCGAGCAGCGCCCGGAACTGCGTCGAATCCTTGACCGTGCCAAACTCGGGCACATTGAACGCCCCGTTGGGCGAAAGTTCGACGCGGAGCATGTCGTAAATGCCGACATGCGAAATCACGCATTTCATCATGTGCGGATGCTGCGTGAGGATCGCGCCCATGAGCAGACCGCCGTTGCTGCCGCCTTCGATGGCGAGTTTGTCGCGCGACGTATACTTCTCGTCAATTAGCAGTTTCATCGCGGCGGTGAAATCGTCGAAGACGTTTTGTTTCTCGGTCAGCCGGCCGGAGAAATGCCATTGCTCGCCATATTCGCCGCCGCCGCGAAGATTGGCGACCGCGACCACGAAGCCATGATCGAACAGGATTCGCCGGATCGAAGAAAACCCCGGCTCGATATTGATGCCGTAACCGCCATACCCGGTGAGCAGGCAAGGATTGGAACCATCCCGCTTCGCTCCCTTGGGAATCAGGATGTTGACCGGGATTTTCGTGCCGTCCTTGCTCGTGGCAAACTTTCTCTCGACGCGGACATCGGCTAACGTGACGGGCGGATCGCCGATGAGTTTGGTCTTGGTCACGCTTCCGGAATTCACGTCGAACAAATATTGGGCCGGCGGCTCGACGAACGATGAGTTTTCAAACAGGAGATTGTCGCCTTCGAGCGGCGTCAACTCCGCCGTGGCGGAGATCGGCGGCTGGGCCGGCGCCGCGAATTCCTTGCCATCAAGCGTAAATGGGCGGACCTTTTGCGGTCCGCCGCTCTGGTAAGTGATGTAGAGTCGCGAGGCGGTCGCCAGGTTCGTCGGCTTGCCGTAAAAATCGGTGACGATCGTGTCCTTGCCTTCCGGAATAATCGTTTTCGCGGTTTTTAGATTGAGGTCATCCCCCAGTTGCAGAATCTTCCCGCGCGGCGCTTGTTCAGCGACACGGCAAAGATTTCGCCATGCGGTCCGAAGAATGCCTGAATGGCGCGATCGCCGAAGTCGCTGAATTGGCGGTATTTGCCGTCCGACCCGCGCAGGTAATGGGCGAATTCGCCGCCGTCGCCATTCTGCACCGCGACCAGCAGCCGTCCCGTCGCCTGATGCACGAAAAGGCGAATCTCGCCAATCCGCGGGAACTCCTTGCCGATCTCAGAGCGATCCTTTTCCGCCGGCGTGCCGAGTTCGTGGAACCAGGCCTGTTGGTAAAAATCCGCATCCTCCGGCGGGCGCCCTTGCCGCGCGGATAACGCGTGTAAAAAAAGCCCTTGCCATCCGGCGTCCAGGCGAGGTCGCCGCCCGCGGTGCCGTTTTGCACGCGCGGAATCACGTCCGCGATCGCCTTGCCCGTCGAAGTCTCGTAGATGTGAACGTCCCCTGCCTCGCTGCCCGCTTTGGAAAGCGACACCGCCACCAGCGAGCCATCGGGCGACGGCACATACCAGTCGATGGAGGTCGTTCCCTTCGCATCGATTTTCGTTGGATCGACGAGCGTGCGCCCCTTGTCCGGCTCCCGCGCCGACGGCATCACGACCAAAAATGGCTGCTGCTTCGGCGGCAACCGCTTCATCGCGAAGAGCATCCCGGGCCGATAAGCCAAGTTGTAATGAGCCACAGTTTTGGCTTCGAGGATTTCGGCGACTCGTTTTTTGAGTTTCTCGCGGCCCGGCAGCTTGTCGAGATAGGCGCGAGCATAG
The DNA here is from genome assembly GCA_963815035.1 of uncultured Gemmataceae bacterium. GTDB lineage: Bacteria > Planctomycetota > Planctomycetia > Gemmatales > Gemmataceae > JBGQCZ01. Next base: position 16,760 of record CAWFFC010000007.1, on the reverse strand, counting down.
GCGTTTTCCGCGTCGCTCCAAGCCTTCACTTCCTGGTGCTTGTAATTCTCCAGCCAGCGATATTCGTCCACGACCTTGGTGCCGTGATAGGCGTCGGTCACAGGTTCTTTCTTTGTGGCGGGAGGCGCGGCGAACGCCAGGGATGCCGAAATCAAAATCAGACCAATCGTCCGAAGCGGTTTCATAATTCATTTCTCCGTTCGCCCCGGTCCCCACAGGGCCCGGCCGGGCTTGGCGTTGGTATGCTCGCCATCCTTCAGAACTTGCACGCCGTTCACGAACACATGTTTCATGCCGACGGCGTATTTGTGCGGTTTATCATAGGTCGCCTTGTCCGCAATCGTCGCGGGATCGAACACGACCACGTCGGCGAAATAACCCTTGGCCAGCCGTCCGCGATGATCGAGACCGAGATTCGTCGCCGGCAGATGGCTCAGCTTGCGAATCGCCGCCTCCAAGGAAAGGAGCCTCTGATCGCGAACATAATTTCCCAGGACGCGGGCAAAACAGCCATAGGCTCGCGGATGCGGCACCGATTTCAAAAAGACGCCTTCGGGCGCCTGCGATGCCTCGTCCGAACCGAAACTGACCCACGGCAGCGGCACGATCTTGCGAATGTTTTCCTCCGCGGTGATGAAGTAGGCGGTGCCGATCGGCGATTCATCCTCGACCAGCAAATCGAGCAACGTCTCGACTGGCGGTTTGCCGCGAAGCTTGGCGATCTCGGCGAGCGTTTTGCCTTGCAACGGTTTTAATGGTTCTTGTTTGAATGAAATCAGCTTGATCCGGTCGGGCGAGCCGGCGTTGGCATAAAAATTCGGCCATTGATACGCCGGGTGCAGAATGTCCGCGACGACGCGCTTTCGTTGCTCGGGATCGCGGAGGCGTTTGCGCATCGCCGCGTCTCCGCCCGCCATCGCCCAGGGCGGAATGCACGCCGTCAACGGCGCGGCCCCGGCGGTGTAAGGATACATGTTCGCGGTGATCGGCAGTCCTTCTCTACGCGCCGCCTCGATCTTCGCCAATGCCGCGTCCATCTTCGACCAGTTGGCCTTGCCCGCCGCCTTGAGGTGATAAATCTCGGCATGGATTTTCGCCTCGCGGCTGATGCGGATCACCTCATCGATCGCTTCGAGAAGCTTGGTCCCCTCGCTGCGCATGTGGGTGATGTAAATGCCGTTGTACTTCGCCGCGACCTTGCACAGTTCGATCAACTCCTCGGTGTCGGCGAAATAGGCGGGCGAATATTCCAGAGCCGTCGAGACGCCCAGCGCCCCGGAACGCATTTCGATTTCAACCAGCCGGCGCATCCGTTCGAGCTCGGCGGGCGTCGGTTTCTTGTTTTCCTGGCCAAGAACAAATTCGCGCACCGTCGTCGCGCCGACAAATGACGCCACGTTTTGCGATACGCCCTTGCGTTGCAAGAACATTAAATAATCGCTGAGGCGGTTCCACTCGATGTCGTATTTGATGTCGATCTGTTCCGATTTCATTCGCTTCTTGATGGCGTCGTTGAGCGGGCCCCACGACCAGCCCTCGCCCATCACCTCGGTGGTCACGCCCTCGCGAATCTCGCTCTGCCCGCAGCCGTCGGCGATCAGCGAGTCGCACGACCAACTCAGCATATTGATGAAGCCTGGCGCAACCGCGAGCCCCTTGGCATCAATGATCGTCTTCGCGGTCGCGTTGGAAAGATCGCCGATGGCGACGATCCGGTCGCCGCGAATCGCGACATCGGCCTTGTGTGGCGGCTTGCCCGAGCCATCGTAAACCATCCCGCCGCGAATGAGGATGTCGAATTGCTGTGGTTCGGTCGCGATGAGATTGACTGCGCCGAACCCCGATTGGAAGATAATCGCGAAAAGGGCCAAGCGCATTTCGGCCTCCGGAGATGACGAACGCGTTTCTGAATCGAAGAGGCGTCAGGCAGTAGCTTATTCAGACGAAGGGTTATTTTGAACGGCATTCCATAGCCGTCGATATTCTTCGCGAACCGATGGATCCAGTTGCTCGCCGAAATCGGCGGGCAAATTCAACACGCGAATCATTTCCTGAACATCGGCGAGGTCCTTCAAGCGGCCGGGATTGCTCATGCCGGAAGAGAGCTTGAGTTCCACCAAGTCCTTGAGCGGCAGGAAGCGAACGCCGCCGACCTCGACATTCGCAACCGTGGGATCGGGGAACGCCACGGGCTTCGGCTTGCCGTCGCGCGGATATTGGCCGGCAACGAGGAACTCGATGCGTACGCCGGTCTCGGAGTCGCGCAATTGCTTGCTACCGGTGAATGGAGGCAAATAACCGGCCCCTTCGAGTTGCCGGTGGATATCGGCGAGCCCTTTCAGTGTCACAATCAATTCGAGAGTATCAGTAAATCGGCGATAACCATGTTGAAACATCGCCATCGCGCCGGCGATTGCATACGGCACGCCCAATTGGTCTAATCGCCGAACGATCTTTCGCAAAGTTTGATGAACCGCGCTTTTTTCCTCGAAATGCATGCTTGCCTCCCGAAGGGCGTGATCGAGCGGCCCGCGAAGCGACTGTTCGTAAATCGGGATTTCGAGCGTCGATGACATAAACGCTATTTTAGCGGGGTGGGCCGCCGAAATGTTCAGAAATCGGCAATCGGCTGCGAGTCTTGAGTCATTTCTTGAATCTTTTGGGGAGTCGTCTCATCGGGCAAGTGTCAATGGTGAACTTGGCAATCCGGCCTTTGCTTCTTGAATTCCGCAATGCCTGCCCCGGTGATTCGAGTTTGGGTAACTCCCAAATAGAAGAGTTCTGGCTGGTCAACCAACGCTTTCAATCCATCATCGGTGATCGCCGTTCCATCGAGAAACATTCGGCGGAAGCCTCGGTGTTTTGCAAGTTGCTTCAAGCCTGCATCCGTCAAACCAGTGAACGATAGTGCGACCGTTTTGAGGTGCTTCAAGCGAACAAGCTCTCGAATTCCATCGTCGGTGATGCGCGGACCTTTGAGCCACAAGTCTTCAATCTGTTGACATTCAGTTAACGTTTTGAGACCGTCGTCGTCGACCGCTGTGTCCATAAGGCTTATTTCTCGAAGCCGGTGCAATCCTACCAAATGCTGTAATCCTGTGTCGGTTACCTTCGTCCCATTCAAGCCAAGGATTTCGAGGTCTGCCATGTTTGACAACTGTCGTAAACCACCATCGGTTATGGCGTCGTTGTCGAGACCCAACAATCGCAAATTGACGAGCTTACTAAGCTCCTCAAGCCCTTGATCTGTCACGCGAGTATTCGACAGGCTCAGATCCTTCAGGTTCTTAAGTTTTGCGATATGCTTCATGCCAGCATCGGTGACCCCTGTGTTCGTGAGATCGAGGCCTTCCAGGTGCTTGAAAACTACGAGGTGCTGAAGATCATCGTCGGCTAGTTGCTTTGATCCCTGGAATCTGATCGACAGGCCCTTTACAGGCGACTCGTCGTCTTCGTCGCCTTCCTCAATGACGGCGTTGAGTTCCTGCAGTCGACGCAGTGCTCGACGGCGGTCCGAGTTGCGCAATAACGCCAGCGCAACCCCTACGATCGTGAGCAATCCGGCCGTAATCGTGACGAAAACAATCTTCTTTCGCATCTCGTTCGCTTTGAGTCGCTTGAATCGTGTTGGCACACTCCATCGCGCACATACTTGATACAAAAACGCAGATTCCAGGGCGTAGTCAGCGGGTGTTGTGACCCACTCTATCGCCTTGGAATCGCGAAATCAATGTTTTGAGTGCTTACTTCCGAATGGTAATCTCGTAGCGAAGGTTCCATGCCGCGTCTTTTTCGCGGCCCACCGGCGGCGTGCCGTGCAGCGTTGCGCTTCCATCCCTCAGTTCGTAATGGAACCCCTTCCCGGTTACCGGATCGACCGGCAGCGGCAGATCGATCTTGTCGAGCGACTCGGGCAGCTTGCCGTCGTGCGCCGCGGCGTAGGCCCGGATCGCCTCGACATGTCGAAGCAACGCGAAGCGCTGATCGGCTCGCGCCTGCGCCTGCGAACTCTATTGGTCGCGGACAAGAACTCGCCGAACAGGATCTTGGGCGTCTCCATTTTGCTCAAGCCGGCCTCCGCCTGCCAGTAGGGCAACGTGAACCATTTGAAGCTTTCGTCCTGGGCGGCTCGAAAGCGCTGGAACTCATTGAGCAGGACAACTTGGACCGGCGGCATGCGATCGACGTTGTCCGCCGGCAGGCCGGCTTTCTTGAGGCCGGCACGCATCTGGCGAATCGCGTCCTCGTTCGATGTCCGTTTTTTCAGCCACGAATCGAAATCTTTTTCACCGTCGAATGGATCGGGTTTCTTGTCGCGGGCCCCCTCGAAGCCCATTAGTTCCTTGATGAATTTGTTCATCTTCGCGGTGTGGCGAGCCATTTGTTCGGGCGACTTCGGCGTCGAGTCGTCGAACAGGCCGGGGAACTCCGCGTAAATCCAGATCCGTTCGCCGCCAAGGCCCTTGCGCATGTCCATAAATGGCGACGGAAGATTGGTCAATGGCCAATAAAGGTTCGGGCATCCCGGCTGGCCGATCATTTCCTCCAGCGGTCCGATGCCGATATTCGCGATTGCCAAACCGACCAGGTCGCCGATTAAGGTGGGATGCTCATTCAAACTTTCGGCGATGGCAAAGATCGTCTTCGCCGATTCCACTGCGCTCGCGAAGTCGCCCTCCGCGACCTGCGCCCGGAAACGGACCTTCAACGCATTGGCGACCATGCGAACGCCCTGAATATCCGGCAAGAGCGTATTTACGCCGTCGGCCCGGATCTTCGGAAGCAATTCCCAACCGACCGTTTCCAGCCGCGCGGCGTAGTCGGCCTGGCGAGTGCTGCCGCCGCCGTAATTCGTCAAATGTTTGCCCTTCAACTCCGCCAGCGGACAGGATAGGTACTTATCGCGTTCAGTAACCGCTTCCTTGTCGTAATAAAGGTGGTTCTGCTCCATCGTGCACTTGTATAGCGCCAGCACCAAATTGCCCGGTTGCAATTCCTGGAGTTCCGGAAGCAAGTGATACTTCAGCGCCGGCTGCTGCGGCCCCACCGGACTGACCGACAAGCGAATGACCGTCTCGGTCGGCTTGTTGTCGTCGGCAAAAGACGGGACCACAAACGAAATCGCAACCAAAAAGGCAAACAACGATCCACGCTCGCGCACGGCGAACCTCCTTTAATCAAAAGTGAAACGGAAATCAGTCGAACGAAAAGCCCTTGGCGGAAAGAACGGTCCACGTCGGCCCGGATGAAACCGGATCGTTCACCGGCGTCTCCTTGGGCCAATGCTCAAGATCGGACCGGACTTGAAGAATGTTGTCGGGCGCCGAATCCGGCGACGGCTCGATCACTGGGGCTGGTGGTTGCTTATGTCTGTTTTGAATCGGTGTCGCGTCCGGCGAACTCGGCATCAGCAACAACGCGAGTGTGATCGCCTGCGTGAACGCGAGGATTGCGGTGAGCGCCGGCCAAACCCGCCGGGAACGAGCAGCCGCTCGCCCCGCGGCGAACAGGATCGCATCGCGATCGAGCCCGCCGCCGCTCGGCGAGAATTGCGCCAGTTTGTCAAATACCGGGTCGGGAGTCATTTCGTTTCCGGGCATGGGGCACCCAGTTTCTTTCGCAATTGCTCGATGCCGGCTTCGAATCGCCGATGAGCCGTGCTCGCCGAGCAACCGGCGATTTGGCCAAACTGCTCAAAGGTCACGCCGCCCCACAGTCGGGCGACAATCACCTCGCGCCGTTCCGCGGGTAACTCTTCCAGAGCCGCAATCGCGACGTCGGCATCCAGCCCCTCGATTGCCGGCTCAAGGAACCAGCGCACCGGCTTCGCGACCGACGCTTCGCGCTGCGATCGTCGGCGTTCCGATCGCCCGGCGTCGATCGCGGCGTTGCGGACCACGCGAAACAGCCACGCCGCCTGGTCATCGGGCCAAGTCGGCGATGCGGCCAGTCTGCAAAACGCCTCCTGCACCACATCCTCGGCGCGGCGCACCATTGCCGGGCGTACAGCACCAGCGCCGACGCGTGAAAATCGATCAGTTCGGCCAATCGCCGCGCGTCCATCACCATGAAGACGACACCAATCGAAAGAAATTCCGCTCATTGCTTGGTCGTGTACTTCAAATCATCGAAATAGACTCGTTGCCCGTTCCCGTCGATCCAGGTGGTGATCAATCCAAATCGGTCGAATCGCGCGCCGGTTTGGCGATGGCCACGGGCGAAGTCCAGCATCACCTGCTTGCCATCGAATTTCACGACGATTTGCCCGCGACCTTCCTTCGCGTCGGGATCGTACGCAAGCGACCAATTGTGCGACGAGCCATCAGGCAGGATGTGCGGCAGGTCGTCGCCTTTGGCATTCCCCTGGCCTTTGTCCCGATTGCGATAGGCCGGGTAAGCCAGAAAGCCCTCGCGGCTCGGCCCTTCCACCGCGATGCCGAGGAAACACTTGGGCCAACCCGATTCTTGCGACGGGTTCGAATGCATGCTGTCTTCCGAATGATAAAAGCCCAGCAGCGTCGTACTGTCGCTGACGCCGCGGCGAAGCGCGATCTTGCCGGAGGCTGCGCAGCGGCTTGTCCAGGGTCAACGTTTCAAGTCGATCGCCGTAGCAGCCCATGCGCGCCGGGTAGCGGCAGTCTCCGCGAAAGACCAATCCGCCCAACTCGCCTTTCGCGAGCCCGCCGGCGAAGTGCGTCGGCGAATAGCCAAAATCAAATTGCGGGCGAATGTCGGTCGTCTCGTGGGTCTTACGATTGTTCTTGCCTTCCCAGCCGGGATCGCGGTTGAAATCGTCGCGCTCGCCATTGATGGCTACATCGTCGAACCAGACCTCGCCGCCGTCATCGGCGCTTTTGAGCACGGGCATCAAGCCAAAGCGATCGAAGGTCGCCGCGTCGGCCCGGTGACCGGGGCTGATATTGCAAATGGAAGTTTCGTTTCCAATCGTCACGGTGATTTGGCCATTTCCCTTGTCGCCGGCGGGATCATACTTCACGCTCCAGTCGTATTGTTCGCCGATGCGAAAGCCGCGAAGGGTCATGCGGCCTCGTTTGGGATCGCGAATCGTGGCGAATCCGCCTGGCGTGTCGCCGCCCGCCCGCCAGCGCGACGTCGCATATTCGACATAGGCAAAGAACACGTCGCCGCGCCCCTGAAGCCGGATGGAAATGCTATTCGCCGTTCGCCATTCGTTGACTGTTTTCGAATTGAAGAAACCGAGCAGCACGTGGAATTTCCGCCCGGCGCAGATCAGCTTTCCCGACGCGGAGAGCGGGTCATTGAGCGATTTCTGATCCAATCGCCTCGCATAGTAAGCCGGCTCGGCGGCCGCGGTAATGAACCCGCCGATCTCTCCCGGCTTGCCGCCGGCATGGGCGGTCTTGCTAAAGCCGAAATCTTGCTTCACGGTTCGCTTCTGCGGCGTCGCTGCGCGATTGTTGTGCCGGTCCCAGCCGGGGTCCTTGTCGAAGTGCTCGGTTTTCTCGTCCGCGATGGCGACGCTGACGAGGCAGCCAGCCAATGCGACGATCACGCATGCTATTGAAGCTTTGGCAATGACCGCAGCACACGCGGCCGACCCGGGGGGGTCGGGTCGGCCGCACCGCACTTGGTTTGCATTTGCGCGGCGGCAGGTAGCGTTTGTCTTCATCACGGCTCCCAGGTCACTTCTAAAACCAAAGTTTTGGCCGCATCGCCGTCTCATTCGTAAAACTTTCCTGGTTCACGAATTTTCCCGTAACCCAGGAACGAGACGCGATGAGCCACAAGTACGTTTACTATTTTCGGCGACGGCAAAGCGGATGGCCGGACCGACATGAAACCCCTGCTGGGCGGCAAGGGCGCCAACCTCGCCGAGATGACCATGATCGGCCTCCCCGTTCCCGCCGGCTTCACGCTCTCCACCGACGTCTGCACCTATTTCTATGCCCACGGCCGCCAATATCCGCCCGAACTCAAGGGCCAGGTCGACGAAGGCCATGCGCATGGTCGAAAAGAGCATGGGCATGAAGTTCGGCGACACCACCAACCCGCTTGCTCCTCTCCTGCCGCTCCGGCGGCCGCGACTCGATGCCGGGCATGATGGACACGGTCCTCAACATCGGCCTCAACGACGACACCGTCCAGGCCCTCACCAAGAAGTCCGGCAACGAACGCTTCGCCCTCGATTCCTATCGCCGACTGCTGCTCATGTACGGCGAAGTCGTCATGGGCCTCAAGGGCCACAAAGAAGAACCGTTCGACCACATCCTCGAAGAAGCCAAGAAGCAAACAGGGCGTCAAGCTCGACAACGAACTGAATGTCGAATCTCTGAAGATCGATCATTCAACAGTCGAAGGAGGCGATCCAGCAAGTACACCGGCGAGGATTTTCCCGACCAATCCCAACGATCAAATCTGGAGCGCCATCGGCGCCGTCTTCGGCTCGTGGATGAACGATCGCGCCTGCGTCTATCGCCGGCAGTACGGCATCCCCGACGAGTGGGGCACCGCCTGCAACGTCATGGCGATGGTCTTCGGCAACCTCGGCGACGATTGCGCCACCGGCGTCGCCCTCACCCGCGACGGCTCGCTCGGCACGCCGGGCATCTGCGGCGATTATCTCATCAACGCCCAGGGCGAGGACGTGGTCAACGGCTCGCGCCCGACCAAACGCATCGAGGAGACGCTCGGCAAGGACATGCCCGCCGCTTACAAGGAACTGGTCGATGTCGGCCAACAAGCTCGAAAAGCATTATCGCAACATGCAGGACATCGAGTTCACGATCTCGCGCAACAAGCTCTACATGCTGCAGACGCGCAACGCCAAGCGGACCGGCTTTGCCGCGGTCCGCGTGGCCACCGATCTGGTCGCCGAGAAGGCTGATCACGCAAGGACGAGGCGATTTCGCCGAAATACATCCCGGCCGGCGACCTGAGCCAATTGCTTCAGCCGCTCTTCGACATCGAGGCGAAGAAGACCGCGGCCACGATCGGACAAGCTGCTCACCAAGGGCATTCCCGCCGGCCCCGGCGCGGCCACCGGCAAGATCGTCTGCTCGCCGCAAAAAGCCGAGGCGATCAAGCAGGCCAACCCCGCCGCGGCGCTGATCCTCGTCCGCAAAGAAACGACGCCGGAGGATCTGCGCGGCATGAAGGCGGCCCTCGGCATCCTCACGGCCGTCGGCGGCGTCAGTTCCCACGCGGCACTCGTCAGCCGGCAGATGGGCAAGGTCTGCATCGTCGGCGCCGGCGAGCTGGACATCGACAACGAGCACGGCACCGTCACTCGTCAAAGGCAAGATACTGAAGGAAGGCGACGACATCAGCATCGACGGCTTCACCGGCGAGGTCTTCGCCGGCTCCATCTCCACCAAGCCCAGCGAGGTCGTCCAGGTGCTCATCAAGAAGGAGCTCGCCGCCGGAGAAATCGGACACCTATCGCCGTTATCAGCAGGTGATGGACTGGGCCGAGAAGCATCGCAAGCTGCGGGTTCGCACCAACGCCGACCTGCCCGACCAGGCCGCCGAGGCGATCGCCTTCGGCGCCGAGGGCATCGGCCTGTGCCGCACCGAGCACATGTTCTTCGATCACATCTCCGAGATGCGCGAAATGATCATGGCCGAGGACACGGCCGACGCGCGAGGCGGCGTTGGCGAAGATGCTGCCCTTCCAGCGCGACGATTTCGCCGGCCTCTTCCGGGCGATGGCCGGCCGGCCGGTGACCATCCGCCTGCTCGATCCGCCGTTGCACGAGTTCCTGCCGCAGGACCAGGCTCGGCCAGGACGAACTGGCCAAGATACTCGGCAAGTCAGCGTCGAGGCGATCGGCCGCCGCGTCGAGGAACTGCACGAATCCAACCCGATGCTCGGCCATCGCGGTTGCCGGCTGGGCATCGTCTATCCGGAAATCACCGCCATGCAGGCCCGGGCCATCTTCGAGGCCGCCGTGCAGGTGCAAGAAGGAAGGCGTCGAAGTTCATCCCGAAGTGATGATTCCGCTGGTCGGCTTCGTGAAGGAATTGCAGAACCAGGAAAAAATCGTCCGCGACACGGCGGACAAGGTCTTCGCAGGAGAAGGGCACGAAGGTCGAATACCTCGTCGGCACGATGATCGAAGTGCCGCGCGCCTGCGTGGCCGCCGACGAGATCGCCAAGTCCGCCGAGTTCTTCAGCTTCGGCACCAACGACCTGACGCAGACCACGCTCGGCATCAGCCGCGACGACTACGGCCCGTTCATCTCGGCCTACACCGACCCGAAGAAGGCCGACATCATCGCCGCCGACCCGTTCGCGACGATCGATCAGGCCGGCGTCGGCGAGCTGATGAAGATGGGCGTGGAAAAGGGCCGAACGACACGCCCGAACCTCAAGATCGGCATCTGCGGCGAACACGGCGGCGACCCGGACAGCGTCATCTTCTGCCACCAGATCGGCCTGGACTACGTCAGTTGCTCTCCGTTCCGCGTCCCCGTGGCGAGGCTCGCAGCGGCGCAAGCCGCGCTGGCGGAGAAGAAGAAGTAGCCATCTCGCTCCGCGAGATGAGCCCAAACTCAAGTCGGGCCGGCATTATCAACCTGCCCGACTCTTTTTGTTCATTCACACGCGGCGCAATTCCGCATCGCCGCCGTGGGCGGAACTGCTTATTGAGTTGTTCGCGCAATTGATCCAATTCCGACTGCTCGAAATTCAATTTCCGGCCCTGCACCTTGAAAGTCACATCCGCGAGCCGCACGCCCTTGATTCGCCATTCGATGTGGATCGTCGACAGGGATTGCAGCCGGGCGTTCTCCGCGCTCTGAACCAGGCAGTACTTCAAGGTCACCTTCTGCCCGTCAATCTCGTAGCTCTTCATTACCATGATCCCCGGCCCGCCCGACGTCACGCTCGTCGAAACCACCACGTCGTTCCCGTCCTGCCGGATCTTTAGGTGCTCCGCCTTGGGAAACGCACAAGCCTGCAGGGCCGGGACCGTCGAAAACAACAGGAGTACCGCGCAAATCGTTTTCATGATAACCTCGCTCGCGTTTGGATCGATTGAGCCGAGACAACCATTGCCTCGCCTCCCATCTTCAAAACGAGCAAGCCCGCCGCGGCGATTTACTAGCGACACGCGCGTTACGATCGTGTGACATGACGCAGAATGTAGCCATCTCGCTCCGCGCGAGTTCGTTTAACCGCGGCGCGGAGTCTTCGAAGCGGAGCACGCCGGTTTGGAAACGATGAACGTTCCTCTTCGACTCTATTTTCGTATCTCTGGTTTGTTTCGTGGCTCCATGGAGCAGGGCTCCTTGCGCCGCAGATTTCGACCAAACTGTTCAGCAGTGCTCCTCGTCGGCGCGGAAAACATCAAGGTTTGGAATGTTGCCGACGTGTTAGGCAAACCCAAGCGTTAGATGCGGGCCGGCGTTGATCATTGACGCGAAGCCCCGGAGTTGGGCATCTTGACGCGCCGGGAATTCGAGGACCGGCCGACAGCCACGAGTCCGTCAGCGTTTGATGGGATAGGTGATTGGAATGGTGCCGTTTTGAACGTTCTGAAGGTAATCTTTCCGTTGATTCATCACGTCCTGGTAATCCTGCAGCGCTTGGCCAGGATCGGAAAACTGACCGACCGCGGCCGAATCGTATTGATTAGAAACGAAAGGACTCGAACCCGGAATCTCTTCGGTCAGAATCCGGCATCCGCTCAATAGCGCGACCACGAGCAGGACCGTCGTTCTCATCGCTGTGTTCCCGATATTATTGTGTCGGGCGGATATCTTAACCGAGTGATCTTGTCAAGCAGGGAAAAATTCTCGTCGGCCGGGTTCGCTGGGGTTGAGTCTTAATGTTGTTCCCAAGGAGGATCGTGGGAACAAGGGCAAGAGTTGTCGCACCCGCGAAGAAACGCGCATAAGATAGCAGTGCGGGATCGATCACGACGCATTGGCGCGATTCAATTGACCGCCCCTTGGCTCGCTAACTGGGAACAAACCATGAAATGCATCGACTGCGGTGCGGAAATTCCGAAGGAACGTCTCGAGCTATTGCCGAATACTCCCTATTGCGTGAAGTGCTCCGAGCGACATCCGCCGGCCCCGGTGGACCCGAATCTGGTCTGTGCCCGACCCAGCATCACCGTTCAGAATGGTTTTGGTCCGTCGGATTAAGAGGCTCTAAGACATTGAGGAAGGCAGGCAGACAGGGACAATAGAGCTGCTATTTTTCCCTGTGTTCCTGCCTTCCTCATTGATTCTTTTACTCAAAGCAACTTCGCTCGGCCGCTTGTCTAGACGGTTTAGACAACGTGGTCGCCGGCTCACTGCTCGTCGTCCGGTTCGGAAATGAACTCGACGCCCTCGTAAACTTCGGCGAGCGGCAGGTCGATGGCGACTTCGGGCAGGGATACGACCGCGTCGAGGCCTTGATAAACCTCCCGAACAAAGCCCTCCGCCGTGCGGCGGTAAACCACCGCGGCGGGTTCGTCCTGTTCGATGAGCAGGTAAACGGCCAACGAGGGAATGGTCAGATACGCGTCTTTCTTCTCGCCCTCGTCGATGCGGCGTGTCCGGCGCGACAGCACTTCGGCAAGGACGACCGGCTCATCCTGATACGAATCATCCGCGGGGTTGGGCCGGCAGACGACCATGCCATCCAGATAGTAAAATCGAATCTGATTGGGAAGCTGGACTCGGACCTTGGTATCCGAATTGAATGCCCGGCATCGCTTGCCGCGAAGGCGACCGCCCATTGCAACCAGCGTATTGCTTGCGATCAGGTTGTGCGCGTTACGCGCTCCCGCCATGGCGTAAATGACGCCGCCGAGATACTCATGCTTGATCGGGGAGATTAACTCACCGTTCAGGTAGTCCGCAACGGAGACCACGTTCAGTTTTTTCGCGGCGGTCATGATCAAGTGTTATCGCCGAAAACAGAAGGCTGCAAGTCACCACGATTCGCCCGCCCGCCGACATCACTTCTTCACCCGCTTGAGCACGATGTAGGTGACGCCGCTGCCTTCCTTGGAGCCGAATTCGCTCGGCCGCTTGCCCAGCGCGAAGCAGTGCTTCCAGGTGTCGCCCTTCACTTCGTAGATGCCCAGCGCCGGCATGTCGAAGCCCTCGACCGTCCACTCCGCCGCGCGCGGCTTCTTCGACGGGTCGAGCTTGACCGAGCCCTTCAGGTACACCGTGCCGTCCTTCAAAGCCTCCCACGTGCCATCCGCGTGAATGACGACCGTCGCGGACTTGACGTCGGCGGCCGGCCTCTCCTTGCCGTCCGATGTGTTTGAGACCTCCTGCCACGTGCCGACCAGCTTCTTCAGGTCTTTGTCCGCGTCGTCGGCCCGCAGAGTCCCGGCGACCACCAACAGCAGGCTCAGTGATAGCAATGCCTTCGTCATCAGTGTTCTCCGATTTTAGAGGAAGTTCTCCCCACCGTTATATCGCGCCGCTTGGCGGCACCAATGGCGGGTGGCAGACTTCGATTTCCCGTAGCGGTGGCCTCGGGCCGCCGCGCCTTCGCCTAGAGCCGATTTCCAATTCTCGTAGCGGTCTCCGGCCGCCAAACGCGCGGCGGCCGGAGGCCACCGCTACAGCAACCGAATGTCCCGGCAACCTGACCAAGAAGAGCAAATTATTACGTCGCCAGTTACAACCGCGTGACATGACGCACTTGGCGGTTCTTACGCCGAAGGAGTTTCATCCCGGAGACCGGGGCCGCGAGCTTGCCAGCGCACCCCGGGCGTGCGTTTATTTGAACATTGGACCGATTCGGCTTCGCCGAACCGCCCGATCGGATTTCGCGATTGCAACTGCAAAGCCGCGCCGACGCAGACCAGTCGAAATGACATGGCACGCCACGAGTTGCAATGATTTGCATTTGAACTTACTCTGTGAAATCTACGCAACCCGCTGACAACACTCTTCGCTCGGCCACCGACGACGCCGAAGCGAACCGACACAGAAGCGCAGATGCGACAACGCGTTCCAGTCAGAGCCTGGAACGAGAGAAAATCCCCAGAGAATCCGCAACGTGGTGGGGCATGCCCGTTTTGATATAGTGCAAGCGCGAGACTCAACTGAGGCTCAAGTCATGGCTGCCACGATTGAACGAATTACGAAGACTCCTGGCGTTTGCGGCGGCGACGCCTGCGTCCGCGGACACCGCATTCCCGTGTGGGTTCTTGTCGGATATCGCCGCCTCGGCCTATCCGACCCCCGCATTCTCGAAGCGTTTCCAAGCTTGAACTCGGCGGATCTCGACGCCGCCTGGAATTACGCCCGCGAACACCCCGACGAAATCGATCGCGCGATCCACGACAATGAGGAAGGCGATGGACAATTCGTGGAGTGATCGCGAATGCTTCTCTACGCCGACGAGAAATTCCCCTTGCCCGTCATTGCGGAACTTCGTCGGCTTGGGCACGACGTTCTGACTGCGCAAGACGAGGGACTCCGCGCGACGCCCGATCCCATTATCCTCGCCCGCGCTCATTCGCTCGGGCGAGCCATCGTCACTCACAATCGCCGTCATTTTGAAACACTTCATCGCCAAGGCGCCGACCATTCCGGCATTCTGTCGGCAACTCGCGACGATGATTTTGTCGCCTTGGCGGCTCGAATTCACGCCGCTCTTGCCCGCCAAGTTCAAGGCCGATGGTGCATCCGCGTCGATCGTGGCTCGTCATCGACCCGCCAACTGCCTTGATTGTCAACCGAACAGGAACAGGCGGCGTTGCCTCAGTCAGTAGCATCGGGCCGGCAATTGGCTCGGAGCGCCGGGTCAAGCGCGTGTCTCGGCGGCTCGGCGTGCCACTGCGGCCGCGCCCGCGCCGCCGCCCGAGGAAAGCGGAAAACTGAACTGACACGAATTATTCTTACGCCGAAGGCGTTACATCTCAAAGCCCAGGGCCGCGCAGCGCACCCTGGGAAACCTGTGCATGGGGATTTGGACGCGGTTCGGCGAAGCCGAACCGCCCGACCAGATTGCACGCTCGCTACCCAGGGTGCGCTCGCAAGCTCGCGACCCTGGGCTACGTTATGTAACGCCTTCGGCGTAAAGACTCGGGCCTCGCGAGCCCTTTTTTGCGTTTTTGGTGTGTTTCGTGGTTTCCTGAATTCGAAATCGCCGGCCGCGTGAAGCCAAAGCAAGACCCGGCGACGCAAAATTCCAATGATTTGAATTTGAATTTAATCTGTGAAAATCTGCTAATCCGCGGATAAGACTCGTCGCTCGCCCACCGACGACGCCCAAGCGAACAGACACAGAGGCGAAGCTGCGCCCGACGTGGGTAAGCGTCACTTGTGTTGGTAAACCAGTGGTCGTGGGTTCAGACGACGACATTCCAAAAAGCACCCCATTGATCGTTGGCGCTGCACAGCAACGCCCGCAGATGGCAGACCGCGTCGGCGCCCGCTTCGCTCCAACGCATGCCCGGACCTTTCAGACGCTGACCGATCACTCCTTTGCAGGCGGCTTCCACCGGCCCCGAGCCGATCTGCCAGCCTTTGCTCACATACGCTGGATAATCCATCCGGTGTAGGTGGTTTTCGATGTAATTCACCAGCTTCCGGTGCGCCTCCCGCACCGCCGCGTTGCGACGGCCGATTGGAAGACTCCGTAGCCGGCTCAGCAACGCCTCCCCACCGCTGCTTTTCATTTCCTGGCACCAGGTCTCACCCAGCTTCCGGCCTTCGTCGCCGAGTTGCCACCGTTGGGCGAACTCATGCACGTGCTCGGCGGCATGCCAAAAATCCAAAATCACCACCTCCACCAGCGGAAAATTCACGCGAATCGCCTCTTCCAGCCCGGCTCCGCCGTCGCACAGGGCGATCCAACGCTGCGCCGCCTTCATCCCCACTTGGGCTCCCACTCGACGCAACTGCTCCAGTTGCTGCGGCACCGATGCCAAGCCCGCTAGATAGCGGGCTTCCCACGGCGGACGACGCTTGGCCTGCGGATTGGACCAACGCTCTTTCTCCTCCGGCACCGGATTGTAGATCATTACCACGTTGGCCATGCGTCCGTCGGCCTTTGCTCCTTTGGCTCCTTGCTGGCCGACCCCGGTCGCATCCGCCGACACATACGCGCAGGTCTTTCCCTCCGCATCCTGATGCCAATGCCACGGCGTCGGTCCGCCCACGGTCTGCCCGGCTTCCAACGCCGCTCCCAGGCGTTGACCGACCGCTTCGGTGGTGCGTTCCACCGTCGACTCCGACAGCCGCAACCCCGTCAAGAGTCGCAACGCCTTGGTCGCCGCCGTGGCAAAACTGTCCAGCGTCCCGCTCAAGGCTATTACCTGCTCGGCACCGGGCGTCTGGTCCGAAGCGATCAACCGCAACGCCGCGTTGGCCGGATAGTGGCCCGCGTGGCAATGCGGACAGTAGTAATAGGCCCGCTCCAGGCGAATCTCCCCGAGCAAGCTCACGACGGTTTTCGCTTGCCAGCGTTGGAATTTGGCGGCTTCGCGGCAGTGCGGACAGCCGGCGCTGCTGCCGATGTAGCCCCTTTTTTCCGCTCGATCAGAGCGGTTTCCACGGCCTTGGCACCGATGCGGTGCACCAAGTCGCGAACTTCAAACTCGGTTTGGCCGAGCAGTTCGCCATACGATTTGCGGGCGAGCAATTCAGCGATTTGCCGCACTTCGGCGGCGGTGGCCTGAGCGAGGGCCGATTCAATGCGGTCAGCGAGGGCGTGTTGTTCGGGGGTCAACGATTCAGCCATGATGCCACTCCGAGCGGTGAAAATTCCTGGTCCAAGGACAACCACCCCAACCCTACCAAATTTTCCACCAACT